>JADGRL010000020.1 GCA_017880865.1 Gallionella sp. | reverse complement strand
CGCCAGTTCGTGATTGCACTTGGAAATAACGTTTCACAACATCAGCGGGCTGACAGATTCCGAAAATTTGAAGGGCAATTTATAGAGATTCCCTTAATACTTTGTGCGTTAGCGCATCGCCATCCGTGCAGCTTCAGCCAGAAAGCCGGAGCGTGTTTCGCCGTGGGCGTGGGTGTACTCATCAATCTTTGCCAGCAACAAGCGCGGCAAGGTGATGTTGAGTTTTTCTGCTGGGCCGAAATAACGCTCAACTGGCACTTCAATAACCGCCCAAATCCAGCCTGCAAAATCAGGATCGATTTGATGCTCTGCCAAGGACTTGGCAACAGGGACATCGCCGCCGTCCTCGATCACTGTTTCGCACCACAAATCAATCGCCTCGCGGGCGTTATCCACGGCTTTATCCAAAGTATCCCCAGCCGAAAAGCAGCCTGGCAGGTCTGGTACAACAACACCGAATGCGGTGGTGTCAGTGCCCGGCTCAATCGCGATAATGAATTTCATGGTCAGTCTCCTTTATTTCAATCCAGCTTGTTTCAGCAGCTTGTGCACCAATCCAACGCCCAAATCCTGCTTGGGGTGCGGCACACTGATGTGTCCCAGCTTGCTAGGGTGCGTAAAAACGTGATGACTACCCTTCACACCACGTAGTGTCCAGCCGTCCGCTTCAAGCTGCTTAATGATTTGCTTGCTGTTTATAGTGGTTATTATGACCACTTGCATATAAAAGGCAACACTATAACCACCATTTATACAAATAATCTACCTGTGTGGTGGTTTTACGATCGTTTTGTGTGGCGGGTTTGCGATTGAAATCGGTGGCGGGTTTGGGGTGTAATACACACAAGGTGCTAGCCTAAATTTTGCACAAACAGGGCGAATGACACGGCAACCATTTGATATAATTTGAGTTATCTCGAAACCGATTCGTAAAAAATGCCTGCCTGTACTCGTTCTAAAGCTGATTTTACGCCAGATCAATGGAGTCGCGCAGCTCGCCAAGGATATCGGGGCTAAGGCTGATCCGCCCACCCTTGCGAATGTGGCCTCTGCCTACGAGAACTCGCCCGTGCGCAGGCTCGGCTATTTGCTCGACCGTGTTGGCCAAGTGCGCCAGACCAATGCGCTGGAACCTTTCGTCAAGAAGGCTAAAACGGCTGTGCCACTGGATCCTTCTGTTAAACTTCTGCTCGAATCTCTTGCCGAACTTCACAAGAAAGATGTCAAGTGGAAGCTCGTAATCAATGAACCCGTGGGGATCGACTTTTGATTCCCAGCTCATACATCCAGGCATGGAGTGCGAAGGCACCCTGGCCCGATTGGCGGCAGGTCGAACAGGACTTGATCATCTGCCGTGCGCGGTGCGACCTGTTCAATGCGCCTGCACTGAACGGCAAGATTGCCCGCTAACTCCAAAATAATTTGCGAATGAACATAGGTAAATGCGATTACAGTGTTACTTTTGTTCAGCACGATAGACGTGCTATAGTGATACGCAATAAACTTGCTATTGCAATGCACGATAGACGTGCCATAGTAATACGCAATAAACTTGACGAGGTCTGTTATGGCTACCCCACATGAAAAGCTTGCAGAATCGTTGAAACTCCTGAAAATTGAGCAGGATAAAGGGCGGCGCGTATTTCAGAGCGGTGACTTCAGTCGCGTTCATCGTGAGCGACTGGCTGCTGCAGGCTTTATAAAAGAAGTCGTCAAGGGCTGGTATATCGTTTCAAATCCAGTTGAAAAAGCAGGAGAATCGACTGCCTGGTATGCCTCTTTCTTCGAATTCGTCAGTGCATACTGCAATGTTCGGTTCGGCAATGATTGGTACCTTTCGCCCGAAGCGTCACTACAAAGGCATGCCGGTAATACAACGATCCCTCGTCAGCTGATGATTCACACCAAAACCGGATCGAACAACAATCTCACGCTTAAATTCGAGACAGGTCTTTTTGATTACCGTTCAAAGGATTTCGCCTCTGGGACTGATATTGTCGTGAAAGATGGCGTTCGTTTGCTATCGTTGCCCACATCGCTGGTACGTGCGTCACCGACAATCTTCGAGACGAACCCGATTGATGCGCAGATCGCGTTATCGCAGATTTCGGATGCATCAGAAATACTGGCTAAGATTCTGGAGGGCGGGAATTCGGTCGTTGCAGGGCGAATTGCCGGCGCGATGCGCGCGATTGGACGTGCCAATGAAAGTGACCGTATCGTTCGAACCATGCAAGATGCCGGTTATGCAGTCACCGAAACAGACCCTTTTCAGGTTCCGCCGAAATCCTTACCGACTCAGTCGCGTGCTGAATCAGCTTGTGCAATCCGAATCAGACTGATGTGGGAATCAATGCGGGAGGCGGTGATCAGTGCATTTCCGCCGGCACCTGGATTGCCGGGTGACATCGAGGCCTACATCGCCGACGTCGACGACCGTCATGTCGAAGATGCCTATCACTCACTGTCAATTGAGGGCTATCGAGTGACGGAAGATATGATCGCCAAGATCGCGTCCGGCCAATGGAACCCAGAAGAGAATAGCAAAGACCGAAATGATCGCAATGCACTGGCAGCCAAAGGCTACCATCAGGCGTTTCTTGAGGTTCGTAAAAGCGTGTCGCAAATTTTGGAGCGAACCGAACCCGGCAACGTGGTTCGGCACGACCATCATGACTGGTACCGGAAACTTTTCGAGCCTTCGGTCACGAGCGGCATCCTTGAAGCAAAACACCTCGCCGGCTATCGTTCCTGGCCGGTGTTCATTCGCTATGCCCGACATGTGCCGCCATCCTATGAGTCTGTGCGCGAAGCCATGCCGGTATTTTTCGACATAATCTCGAAGGAACCGGATCCAGCTGTCCGTGCTGTGCTCGGACATTTTGTATTTGTCTATATTCATCCTTATGGGGATGGAAATGGACGCATGGCGCGGTTCCTGATGAATTCAATGCTTGCGTCCGGAGGATACCCGTGGACGGTCATCCGTGTTGAAGATCGAGACAGCTACATGGCCTCGCTTGAACAAGCCAGCGTGAAAGGAAAAATTGAGCCGTTTGCCGAGTTTATTGGTGCATCCGTGCGAAGACAAATGGGTGAAGTGCCGAGGCTAACGCCGCTCAAGACTTAAATGTAGATATTATAATTCGCAAATAATTTTGGATCTTACATTGCCTTCCGCGGCGGCACAGGTATCAATAAGTTGCTGTTCAAACAGCCGCTGCGTTATCCGGAAGACATTGACCTCGTGAAGACGCAGGCCGAGACTTCTGGAGCTGATTGATACCATCGTTATTCATTAACGACTAGTTTCATATTTTCACAATAATATTTCGTGAAAGCGTAGAAAGATGACTACATTTAAAATCCCAATTCAAGAGCTCAAAAATATGGGTGCGGATGTAGACAAGCTTAATAAATTTCTGGATCTAATCGGCGCGCCTCCAGAATGTTCAAACTTAGCAGCGATAATTCATACCCTGCATTCTTCATCTGTATCAATCTATTGTCTGGCAAAAAAATTAGCCAAGCTTGAAGAGTTGGTATCTTTCACTCAAAACTTATCAACACACTCACATCTACTACCTAGGGAAAAATCACTCGAGGACAATAACCCAATGTATGGCAGGTACGATGACTATGGATGGAACTGATCACACGCATCAATGGCGATGCGTGGAAGCTGACGGGCAAAGTGCTCGAAGCGCTGCGAACAAAGAAATATCCCGGCCTGCTGAATAGATAGAAGATGCATGTACGCGCTGGCCAGATACCATTATATTGAGGTGCAATTTAGGCTGCGAGGTCAAGGACAGATCAGTCTCACTTCTTTGAAGCATGGTGCATTACTGGCACCCCCTTGTAGCAACAACAGTTATTTGCACTTTTTGAAAATATTTCCCCGGTGTACGATGCTGGGCAACCACCACGAGTAATGACCATTGGCCTCATTCGAAATCCCACTTCAAGAGCTTAAAGACAAGGGCGTCGATACAGACAAGCTAGTTAGACTTCTGGAGCTGATTCACGCACCTCAGGATTGCGCGGGCATTTACGAAGCGGCTTTCTCGATGCAATCAGCAGCCCGCGAAATGTTAAGATTGGCACCCGCGTCACCCACACTCTCCGAGTTGGTTTCGTTGAGTCACTCAATCTGTAAAAATAAAGACCTACTACCGTCACGCCTCCGTCAATCATGCGTAGACAATAATCCTATGTCCGGGCGGTATGAAGATTATCCCGTCTATTCCTTGTTTACACAGGGCAACCAATGGAAGGCGCAAATTTCTTTCCATTGGGGCTGTCAAATAGTTCTTGGATTATTGCTCGCGAAAGCTTGGAAAGCTAATACGCCTTGGCATCCAGTTTCGCCTGACGTCGTTAAATTTGTAAATGAACTGCGAATAATCATGAGGGATCGATTATCCAATAAAATTTTATCTTTAGTTGGCGACGCTCATTCATTTCAAGGAATAATCGATTCATTAGCCAGCGAATCACAGAGCAATATCATTACATCCAAGATTATCGATCTGACAATCCGCATACAGGAAGTGCTGAGTCACGAATTAGATTCTCAGCAACCCAAAGCCACCAGCAATCCCAATACGAACTCTGCAACATTAGTTCCCGAACTCGACAGGCATGTAAATACCCGGCCTTCCAAACCAGAGAATCCTCTCCCAGCTCAGCCGATACACACACAATCACCGAAACAACATTCTTCGGTGGTAACTCAGCCCCCCAGTAGATTAGACGAAATAGAAAAAATAATCCTAGGTGACAATCCTTCTGCAGATGAAGTATCTACAGCAAAAACCTTTCGCGAAATTTTAAGTGTAATTAGTTTTTGCGACAGACCTGTCGATAAACTCGATATAGTTCTTCAGGCTATAGAACCACTGCTTCCAATCGCCGAAGCACTCTGCCCACGATTTTCAGATATATGGCCGCGCTGGGCAGCCACTATCTGCAAGGTCCTAGACATTTTGCGAAATTTATTCGGTAGTTCACCTTTGTTACCTCAAGAAAAATATTGGCGCAGCAAGCTTGGTGAACATCCCCTTATTTCTTGCCTTGTTACCGAGATAGACAAAGCGGCTCCATCAGGACTTCTTCCGGCCAAGGCAATTTTGCTCAGCGGCTATTACGCTATCTACGAAGAACTTGATTTACATTTTGCTGAACGGTTTACTTTCTTCGTTGGTGAAAAAATCTTAGCCAACACAATCCGAAAGTGTTGCACGCTCAAATGGACTCACCTCCAACTTGCACAGATGTACCTTCCTGAATGGCCAATCTCCTCACCCGAAAAATGGAAAGAGTTATTCTTTGAAAAAGCAAATGAAACTCCACCAACTAACCCATATTTGAGATATCCAGATAAACACTCATTCATTCATACAATACAACTGATTTTAGAATATACAAATCAAAATCAAAAAAATACACCCAGGCACGAACATACTGTCACGAAGTTACCCTTGCAAGAGCAAGACCATTCAGTAGTAATCCAGCCTGCCACCAATAATTATTCACGCTCGGGGCGAAAACATTCGGTCCGGCCATCGTTCAATTTGTTTCCAAAACAGAGGGCGCATGTTGATGCAGATTCCGATGGTCTTGCACCTGACATGATTCATATCATTCCACTGCAGGACACACCTGTAGACCAGCCAGTCCAACTGGCCGCTGTGCAATCACTAGAAGTTCGATATACAAACTACCGCACGGCAATGGATAACCAGCGATTGCCTTGGGCTTGGGATTGTTTAAACAAATTTGAGATTGTGGCTCTCAGGCACGCATTGAAGGATAGCGCTACTCTCGAAAATGCTTCCGTCTCAGAAAAACAGGGCGCATTTCTTGTCTGGCTGATGCTGGCAATCGGCCAGAGCATCGATCAAATATTGCAACTGTGTCTTACACACTCAGCGAACATTCGGGGAGCGTTAATATTCGGCCCAGTATATCGTAAGTACATCCAAAGCCCGCCTCACGCATTTCGACCAAGTGAGCAGGAAAAAATCCTTCTAGGAAATCACGGCCAATTTATCGATCTTTCATTAGCGCCGCCATTTCCAGCCCTTTTCGGAGAGCTTGGTTTGATCGACTCAAATGTCAAACCTAACCTTCAATATAAAAATATTGGCGCATATCTAAAACTGGATAATGCAGGAGCAGACAAAGTTGTCCGCCAGTTTCTCGAACAGCATAGGACGCGGGACATGCGCCTCTTGCCTGGAAAAATAAGAAATGTATTGAGTGCAGAGATCATGCGGGTTGCTCAAGATCCGGTTGCCACTCACCTCCTGTCGTCGCTTCCCACTGACATGCCACCCGCGGGCGTCTACTACACCTCCTATTCTGAAGACGTATTGCGCCAAATATACGATCAGGCCACAACACGAATTTTAGGGAAGGAATCATGACCGATTCTGCAGCTAAAAAAACCCTCATAGGCAGCTATTTAACTCCGGAACTTTCTAAAGTCATGGAGTTCGTTGCTTTTATGAAAAACAACTGTAGCAGTCTGGTTTCTAAAAAAGGCAAGTCGCTAGTTGAGGCTCACAATGCAATGGCGCTATATACCCAGCAAATGCTCGCTTTCGCGACCGAGCATCGAGCCGTAAGCGATCCGTTTTTCGATTTATGTACTTTCGATGTCAAAAATCGCACAGTCCTCATCGAGGACAAAGTAGTCAGTTCGGCACATCAAACCCGCATCGCTTGGTTGCCTCCCCAAGCTATTTCACAACTCGAAAATTACATTGCGCATCTGCGTAGTTTATCCAGATACATCCGGCCACAAAACTCAATACTAGCGAACCAGATTTGGGCCGTGACCGAACCGGACTATCCGCATCCAATTCCCTTGTTTTTCTTCCTTCAGGAAAAGGATGGTGAGATGGAATGGATTCGCATTCAACCGTCCACGCTCAAAGCGATGCTAGGCAGCGCCTGGATATTGCCCCTAAACTCAAACAGACATTTACTTTCATCCTGGCTGCATGAAAATAATTGCCCATCTGAGGTGATCGACGCACAACTTGGCCACATCGAAGCGGGATGCTCACCGTTTAGTGCAAGATCTCCGCTTGCCCCAGAGGTCGTTGCAGGCATTGTTATTTCCTTACTTGAGGCCTATCTTAAGGAACAAGGGTGGAGTGAGGTGGAGGGGCTGAGCGCACCGAGCAGATTTCCTGTATGCCGCCCGTCAATTAATTCCAAACATCTCAAAGCATCAATCCCGTTCGGCCCCAAGGTACGATCTGCAAATCGTGAAAATACTTTGCAAAATGATACCGAAGCCGTGCTCACATTATTCAAGGAAAAATTTTCAACAGGCACACCCGATGTAATTCCCGATGCAGATGTGGATTCGCTACAGGACATAATTAAAAATAAATCTGCAGACGGAAGAGTTCTGATCCGACTGTCGCTGTTTCGCAGGCATCTGCTCAAACTCAAGCGAGCGGGAAAATCAGTCAAGATTCCTGGAAGGCTGGCATTAGCAAATAAAGAACCATCATGTTTCGACACAGACTCTTCCCGTGCCGCATCAATAACTGACGAAATTGGAAATCGATTCCTTTCATATCTGTCATCAAAGGCCTGGAAAGGCCCAAGTATTGAAATGAGGATTGCGGAAATATTAATTTCTTCATGCATTTTTGGCGCACAGTCATCACCACGTTTTCTTGATACCCTTGCAACCGGACTTGGCGGTCGCATTAACCGCATTGATGGCGAACTGATTGTCGATATCTATGAATCTGCCGAATCGCCAATTCGCCGCTGGATGCCTGATAAGGTGTCATGTGCACTTCTTCTGGGTTACTGGAAAAGTTTTGATCAAAACCAGCCCGCACCTTCGGCTGAAAAGGTATCCCAATCACTCGATGAAATTCTGCAGCTCATCAAGGCACCCAGACAGAAAATAAAATCGAGAGGAAAGAAATCGAAAATTCCACCAGCAATAAGTGAGCTGCTGCTTCCCTTGATCCAACTTTCCAGACACCGTTGGCGATTTCGCCTGCCGGGTGTGATTCGCGCTTATGCTGAGGGTGAAATTCCCTGCGCATCAGTCCCACTATCAAACTGGCTCAGGCTCGTTACCGGGGAATCCGGCACACTGAACACGACACCAAGTACTTTGCCCACCACCGCTCCATGCGATGACATCCAACCGATAAAACAATTTAACCAGGCTGGAGACTTCAAGCAGGCAATGGCGTTCTGGGATGAAATCAATAAGGCCTTTGGTCCATCGCCAAGAAATAAGGGTACAGGTAAAACTGATGCGCGCTCCAATGCCAAAAAAGGAAAGGTAGAGTCGCGAATTCATGATTTACTCAATGACAAATCAAAGGTCTTTCCGCCCATCGGCGGGCTTGTCGCTGCCTGGGTAATTCATTTGTGCCGCAATGGCACTATAAAAGAACCCGATTTGGCTGCTAGCTCAGTAATTACCTACGGCAGAACGATCGGCAACCGGTTAATTTCACTGGCATATGAATTCGACTTTCTCGCGCTGTCGGATCTGCAAATTGAGGCCATCTATCGCGATGTGCTAGCTTCTGCAACAGTCAATAATCGAGCATACGTTGCGAAGCGCGTGAAGAACTTCCATGCATTCCTAATTTCCACCTACGCCATGCCGGCGGTGGATTGGAGTGAAGTTATCGATGAAGATTTAGTGGAAGCAGAAGCCGTTGATGCCGGAATTGTCACAACTGAGGAGTACGGAAAAGCTCTGGATATTCTATTAAAGGACCCCAGCCATCCAGATTTTAAACAAAGATTACGGCATGCCGCCATTCTGTTCTTCGGATATCGATTTGGCTTGCGCACCGGAGAAATAATTCGACTGACCATTTCCGATGTAATACTGCAAGATGGTGAGATGGTCGTATATATACGCAACAGCGTCCATGGTGAAACAAAGACAGATAACGGCGTTCGCCAGCTGCCACTGATCGGAAAATTAAGCGAGGTGGAACGCGACCTTGTAACAATGTGGCTGGCGCATGTAGAAACATATGCCGATAATGACAATCTGGCGGCGCTGTTTTCCAAGCTATCCGGCAAACGCGACTTGGCTGACCGCAGTGAGAGTGTACGCGTTGTGGTTGAAGCTTTGCGCGCGGTGACTGGTGATCAACAAATTCGACTTCGTCACTTGCGTCACACATGCGCAACACGCCTCTTTCTGGCAATGATTCTGGATAATGTCCCGTTCGGGCGCTTGGGCGACATTTATCGTGCGCTGTGGGATGATGTTTCTCCCAAGGACGTTCGCGACATCCTGATCGGAAACTCTCGCCTGTCGCGCCGGGGTTTGTACGCGATGGCACTGTTCATGGGCCACGCCAGTCCCGATGTTACGCACCGACATTATGTTCATCTTGCCGACATCGTACTCAAGGAATGGATCGTTAAGGAAACAGTAAACATGGACGACAAGGCTCTTGCTTACGCCTTCCAGACATCCTACGATAATATGCGTCAGGTCAGATCACGATTGGGAAAGGGTGCTTCACTAGCTTCACTAGCTTCACTATCAGAATATTTCATGCGGAAATCGACTATTCCCACCCCGAAACTACAGTCGGGTCTTCAACACGACGTTTCGTCGCCTACAACTCTTTCCGCACAATCAACTCTCACTCCAGCGGATGTTGATCGATTATTGGCAATCGCTACATTGCGTGATTCGATTGATGGTCTCGCAGATCGATTTCTTACTACAAATAGGATTGTCACATCAACTTTGTTGTCCGCTTCAATGCTCCAAGAGCGGACTGGTTTTGCCGATTTTGCCATTCCGCAGACTAACCCCGATGATCCTTGGGTATTTAAGCCTGCATCACGTGGTACAACCCTTGATAAAGAATCGCAGCGGGTTCGTGTTTTTTTAGAAGCCATAAGTAAATCCGCAATAGATTCCGGATCACCAACCATCGCAAGCCAAATCTGGATTGATGCCTATCACCCGCACAAGACTTATCTTCTTATTACTAAACGTAGCGATCTGGTGGCGCTATTGGATGCCATGAAAGAGTTTGGTATTTCGCCGGCTGATTTGGATGCAATCATTCCAGCAAATCCCAATAAGGATGAACCAGCATTTTGGGAGCCAACGGAGAAATATCTAAAATCGCTTGGGCTGCCCGTTCGCCAAGATAAACGACTATCGCATAGCTCGGAAAAAACAAATTCGAACAGCCGAATCGGCCTTATATTGCAGTCCGAAAAAGGAAAAAAACACCAACTGGGTTATCAGCGCACACTCAATCGTGCCCTCTTCATTATTGCGGTTTGGGCAAGTCTACCTACCCTGGACGCAGACCAATTCGATCAACCCACCCCTTGAAAGTGGTGGTGTTGGCGCAAATTGTCAGATTGTGCTGTTAAAATGTTGCCATTAGCTTGACAGGTGCATATTCTGGGGCAACGTGAACACCGACTCTGCTCGAACGTGAACACTTTTTGCCATTCACCAGAATGAGTGTTCACGATAGGCAAATGCTCTACGAAAAGTTTATGCAATATTCAGGCTAGGTGCTAGGTGCAATAACTGATCTCGCGTAACTCCGGTTTCTATTGCGCCTCGCGCTACGATTTATCCAGCACTTCGCTCAACATGCGCGCCACGCCGATTTCCCATGCAGGCAGTTTCAAATCGAAAGCGTGTTGCAGCTTGGTCGTATCCATACGCGAATTGTGCGGTCGGCGGGCTGCCGTGGGGAATGCGCTGGTGGGCACCGGCTTGATCGCATCGGGCGCGACCTTGAGCGGGATGCCCGCACACCGGGCAAAGTCGATCACGAAGCTGGCGTAGCCGTGCCACGAAGTTTCACCTCCCGCCACCAGATGATACAGGCCGGATAACTCGGGTCGCTGCCGTACGGTGCGGATCGCGTGGGCGGTAATGTCAGCCAGCAGATCCGCCCCGGTAGGTGCGCCTATCTGGTCGTCGATGACGCTGAGGCTCTCGCGCTCGCTGGCCAGTCTCAGCATGGTCTTGGCAAAATTGCCGCCGCGTGCGCCATACACCCAGCTGGTGCGAAATATCAAATGCTGGCAACCGGATTGCAGGATCAGCTGCTCGCCTTCCAGCTTGGTCGCGCCATATACGCTCAGCGGCGCGACTGGATCGGTTTCCAGCCAGGGCTTTTCACCGCCACCATCAAACACATAATCGGTGGAATAATGAATCAACCATGCACCGGCTCGCCTCGCTTCCTGCGCCAGCACACCGGGGGCGAGCGCGTTGAGAGTGCGCACCAACTCAGGTTCGCTTTCGGCCTTGTCTACCGCTGTGTGCGCAGCGGCATTGACGATCACATCGGGTGCGACGGCGCGAACCGTTTGCGCCAGACCGTCCAGATCGGTGAAATCGCCACAAAAATCTTTACTATCGTGATCCAGCGCAATCAACTCGCCCAACGGGGCCAAGCTGCGCTGCAGCTCCCAGCCTACCTGGCCGTTCTTGCCGAGCAGCAGGATTTTCATCGGGCGCGCTCCGCGTAATTCTTTTCGACCCAGTTTCGATAATCACCGGACTGCACGTGGCTCACCCAGTCCTGATTCTCCAGATACCAGCGCACGGTCTTGCGTATGCCGGTCTCAAAAGTCTCGGCCGGTTTCCAGCCCAGTTCGCGCTCGATCTTGCGCGCATCAATCGCATAGCGGCGGTCATGGCCGGGACGGTCGGTGACAAAAGCGATCTGCTCGCGGTAAGACTTGCCGTCTACCCGCGAGCTGAGTTCGTCGAGCAAGGCGCATACGGTATGCACGATGTCGAGATTGGCTTTTTCGTTCCAGCCGCCGACGTTGTACACCTCGCCCAGCCGACCCTTTTCCAACACACTGCGTATCGCGCTGCAGTGATCCTTGACGTACAGCCAGTCGCGGATTTGCTGGCCGTCGCCGTACACCGGCAACGGTTTGCCCGCCAGCGCATTGACGATCATCAGCGGGATGAGTTTTTCGGGGAAATGGTACGGGCCGTAATTGTTCGAGCAATTGGTGGTCAGCACCGGCAAGCCGTAGGTGTGGTGGTATGCGCGCACCAGATGGTCGCTGGCGGCCTTACTGGCGGAGTACGGGCTGTTCGGTTCGTAGCGGTGAGTTTCGCTGAACGCCGGCTCGTCTTTCGCGAGCGAGCCATATACCTCGTCGGTGGAAACATGCAAAAAACGGAAGCCGGATTTTTCCGCATCGACCAGACCGGACCAGTAGGCGCGCACCGCTTCGAGCAAATGAAAGGTGCCGACGATGTTGGTCTGAATGAAATCTTCGGGGCCGTGAATCGAGCGGTCCACATGGCTCTCCGCCGCAAAATTGACCACCGCGCGCGGGCGATATTCGGCAAGCAACTTGGCCACCACAGACGCGTCGCCGATGTCGCCTTGCACAAAGATGTGACGCGGATCACCCTTGAGCGCAGCCAGATTTTCCAGGTTGCCCGCGTAAGTCAGATTGTCCAGATTGATGACGGCTTCATCGCTTTGCGCGAACCAGTCCAGGACAAAATTAGATCCAATAAAACCTGCACCGCCAGTCACTAGTATCATGTTATTTTTGCGTGTTATGTTCAAAATGAGATGCGATTATATTCGATGCCGGATCAATCCCGAATGGCAAAAAGGACGAGCATTTCCTAATGCGCATTCGAAGTCGGCGTATATTCCGGAACCCAGTGCTGCAGGCGTTGCTTAACTTCCGCATCATTCCACGTCCGGTCCGATGTATTCGCCCAGGCCAGCAGTTCCGTAACCCATTCGGCATTCAGTCCTCGGACTTGAGCGATGCGCAATTTCGGGTGCGGGGTCGGCATCGTATGTTCGTTATCGGCGAGCAATTCTTCGTACAATTTTTCGCCGGGGCGCAAGCCGCTGAATTCGATCTTGATGTCGTCTTCTTTAAAGCCGGAAAGGCGGATCAGGTCGCGCGCCAGATCGACGATCTTCACCGGCTCTCCCATGTCCAGCACGAATATTTCGCCGCCATTGCCCATCAAGCCAGCTTGCATCACCAATTGCGCGGCCTCGGGAATCGACATGAAATAGCGTGTGATATCCGGGTGCGTGACGGTGATCGGCCCGCCACGGGCTATCTGCTCGCGGAACTTCGGGATCACGCTGCCGTTGCTTCCCAGCACGTTGCCGAAGCGCACGATCACAAAGCGCGTGCCGCTGGTCTGCTGCAATCCCTGGCACACCATTTCAGCGAGGCGCTTGGTCGTGCCCATCACATTGGTCGGGTTGACCGCTTTGTCGGTCGAGATCAGCACGAATTTTTCAACGCCGTGTCTTTGCGCGCACTGCGCCACCTGCCAGGTGCCATACACGTTGTTGCGCACCGCTTGCCAGGCGTTGTGCGTCTCCATCAACGGCACATGCTTGTAGGCGGCGGCATGAAACACCACGCTGGGTTGGCATTCCGCGAACACCTGCTCCAGTCGCGCCGCATCGCGCACGTCGCCTGCCAGAAAAATCAGGTCGAGTTCAGGAAATGTTTTATTCAATTCCTGTTCGATGTTGTACAGCGCAAATTCACTCGCATCGAACAACACTAGCTTCTTTGGCGAGAAGCGCGCGATCTGGCGGCATAACTCGGAGCCGATGGAGCCACCCGCTCCCGTCACCAGCACGGTTTTGTCAGTCAATAATTCATGCAGCCCGATGTCATCCAATTGCACCGGATCGCGTCCGAGCAAGTCATCCAGTTCCACCGCGCGCAACTGCGAGATGGCGACGCGCCCGCTCAGCAGATCCGCAAATGCGGGCACCATTTGCGCCTTGATCCCGTTCTGATTGGCAAGGTCGATAACCTGTTTGCGCACCTGATGCGGGGCGCTGGGTATCGCGACGATGACTTGCTCGACACCCAGACGTTCTGCCCAATACGGCAGGCTGTTGAGCTTCCCCAGCACCTTGATGCCATTGAGCGTGCGGCCTTGTTTGTGCGCATCGTCATCCAGAAAACCGACCTGATGCCATTCACTGCTTCGCGCAAGCTCTTTGGCCAGGCCTATACCCGCGCTCCCCGCCCCCAATACCAGCACCGGTTCACCCTGCAAATGGAAACCGCCATACAGCAGATTTTCTTTCCACATCCGATACAACAAACGACTCCCGCCCATGACCAGGATCAACAGGATAGGGTCGATGACCAATACCGAGCGCGGGACGATGACGTTGACGCGGAACAATCCCAGGATCAACGAGATCAGCGCGGTCGCCGCGATGACCGCAAAAAAGATGCGCCGCAAATCGGCCACGCTGGCATAACGCCAGATGCCGCGATACAGCCCGAAACTCCAGAAGACCGCACTTTGTAAAGGAACCACCCAGACCAAAGTGCTCCAGAACTCACCTTGAAAATGTGGCGGGAGTTCAAAATTGAAACGCAGCAAATAGGCACACCCCCATGCGAGCGCTGCAGCGGCCACGTCATGCAATATGGCGATGCCGGTATTAATACGGGACTTAATCATGGTTGTCTCTCTTCAATTTTTTCCAGCGCGCATCCAGGATCAACATAATGCTCGCATAGACCGCGCCCCACACGATGAACACCAGACCTGGAAGAGCTTCATGCATTGCTGACAACGCCGATACGCCGACGGCCAGCATCAAAGCGTATTCGATCAGCGCCACGTTGCGATGACCCCAGCCCATCTGAATGGCGCGCTGATAATAATGCTCGCGATGTGCCTCGGTGACCTTGGCGCCGCGTAGCGCACGCTTCACCAGCGTGATGCTCGCATCCACGATAAAAGGCGAGAACACCAGCAGCGGGAACCACATTGCCCAGTCGCCTTGCTGCCAGCCCCACACCCCCATCGCAGCGGCAAGAAAGCCGAGCGGTATGGAACCTGAATCGCCCATGAATATTTTAGCCGGATGGAAGTTGTAGTATAAAAAACCTGCCGCAGCAGCTGCGATGCAAAAATTGAGCAATGCCAGCGGCGTGTTGTGTGCGAGCAGCGCCGCGATTCCGTAGAAAGTGAAACCGAACAGCGCCATGCCTCCCGCCAGCCCGTCGGAGCCATCCATGAAGTTATATAGATTGGTCATCCACACCGTCAATAGCAGCACCGCAACGGCGATTACCACACCTTGTTGTGCAAATAATCCGGAGCCGCCCACCAGAATCGCGCTTGCCATCAGATGGACCAACAGACGCTGCTTCACGGGCAGGTTATGTATATCGTCGAGCAATGAAACCAGCAACAAACCCAGCAGCGGTAACACCACCCACCAGGCCAATGAATCGAACATCAATGCCCATCCGGACAACAGCCCCACCATCAGGCTCACGCCACCGATGCGGGGCACTGGCGTACTGTGCAAAGAGCGCTCGTTAGGCACATCCTGTATTTTGTTGGCGACCTTGCTCGACAATATATAACGCGTCAGCACTAATGTGATTAGCGCAGCGACAAGGGGGGAGTAATGACTCATAGGCAATTATTTCGTACCACTCAGCCGTCGCTTGCGGCCCCTGCTGCGAAGTAAACGGCGATGTCCAGTTAAGTTCGCGGTGATTTTATCACTATCGACCTGCAACGAGCCAACTAACGTTCGACCTGATCCGAATTGCCAATCAACTGGCCGGCAGGACTTCTGAATTATTTATCGAAGAAGGACGCTGCTCGTCATGGTGAACATTTAAACTTGCCGCCAACAAAACCGCCACGGTGAAACTGTAAAATGCGGCGGCCATGGTCAGGTTAAGTATTTCTACCGTCAACCCGAATACCACGAAACCACTCACATAAGCGATCCCGAGTATCCCGGCTTGCCTGGATCGCACCGAACCATGCCGGACAGCGTGAATAAATATTTTGAGCGGTGCGCCATAAATCAGCAAAATCGCTATCAGACCCCATATGCCCATCCCCGCAGCTTTGGACAAAATATCGTTATGCACTTCTCCGCGACCCAATTCGGCGGCAGTTGCTGTCAGTTCGCCGGATTGCTGCATCGCTTCCATTTCCAGCTTAAAGCCCTCTGGTCCAACGCCAAATATTGGGTTCCGCACAAAAACCAAGACGGCGGCTTTATACAATTGCAAACGAACACCCGTAGAAGTATCGTGATTCCCCTGATGAAAGGCTGCCACATCATTGACAACCTGATCTACACGTTGATGTATTTGCGGGTTAAACAGGTAGGCAGAGAAACTGGCGGTCAAAACCAGGAGCAGCATTGCCAACATCGATTTAACCGCAACTTTCCCAACTTTAAAATATAAAATAAGCGCAAAAAGAAATGGCATCGCCAGCCATCCCCCGCGTGAACCGGATTGAATAGATGCATAAACGCCTGCCAGCAGACCCAATATTTTCAATATGCGTAGTGCTATGGAATCACGTCCGGTCCAATTAATACTTAAAGCCGACAGCACTCCCAGAATCAGCTCGAAATCTCCGAAATGAATTACGTCCAAAAAAGGAGTACCTATGCGACCACCCACATCTTTCGCCATCACCCAACCTATAATTGCACCAAGCGGGAAGCCATATTGCACCATTGCAACCACTTTGAACCGGACGCGCCGCAACAACATGAATATTGGCACTGCCAGCAAAAAGCGCGAGGCGGCATCATACGGATGCGCGCTGTATTGATGATGGTAAATTTGACTCAAAAATATGGCTACCGGCAAAGCGGCCATTGCCGCTAAATAGAGGACTGTTTCTTTATCCCATACTATCGATGGCATGCGGCTTGGCCGAAAGATCAGAGCACTTATTGATATCAGCAACAGCAATAGAAATATTCCATTCATCCCGCCCTTGACCGCAATCATCAAGCTTGGATAAACCAGCAACAATAATGCCGCAAGCCGATCGATTAATATCTGATGTGTCTGGGATGAAACAAGCTTCATTCTTATTTTTCCTTAGGAGCCATTATCGTTTGCCAGACAAGCTGACACCATCAAGGAATAAAGTCATCCAGTCGCGCACCAGCGCGCAGGCCATCAATGTTTTTAAAATGCGCGTCGAGTGTCAACAGCGCGGCACCGTGTTCCAGGCTACTGGCGGCAATCCACAGGTCATTGGTGGGAATGGGTTGGCCTTTGCGACGTAGTGCCGCATACACCAGTGCATATAGATCGGCCGTGGCCGCATTACTAGGAACCACCTTTACGCGAGGTGCGTTGATAAACTGCGTCAACTCGCTACGATTGGTACTTTCCCGCTGACCCGCTGCAAAGCCTCCCAACAGCTCACCCAACACGGTAGCACACAAGATAATGGTGGGTGCGTACTGCAGCACGGCAACTATTTGTTCATCGCCGCGCTTGAAAGCAGCGTAAGCGTTGGTATCCAGCGCGATTGGGCGCATAACTTAATTCCAAAGTGCTGCATCAACCTCGGCAAACGCAGCCGTGTTGCGCTCAAAGGCTTGCGCTTCTTCGTCACTCCAAGTGCCCGCCAAGGCATCAAGGTCGCCAAATTTTTTCAGTGCACTCGGCTGATTTGATGCACCTGTGCCTTGCAATAGACGCAACACCAGGCTGTTGAGACTACTGCCCTCTTGTTCGGCCTGATTTTTAAGCCGGATCAATGCCTGTTCGTCTAGCCCGCGAATACTCATGGTTGCCATGATATCACCCTTGAATTCGATTTGAATGCGCGCATGATAGCACTTCAAATCAAATAATAAAATCAAACACTTTCCTGGTCGCGCAACTCTTTGATTTGCTCATTAGTAACCAGCATTCCGCGTGCCGGAAACGGCCTAAAGCCAGCAATAGGCTTTCCGCCAGTCTGTGCTTGCTGATGACCCGCCAAAGCTTCCCTCACCAATTTGGAAACAATGTAACCCGCAGAAACATTCTGCAAACGCGCCAACTCCTTGGTGGCTGCCAGCACATCATCTTCAATATCAATCGTCGTCCGCATAACCCCTCCAGATGAGAGCACATCATGATGTTATCGCATCACATTCCCAAGAATGAACCTTGGCCAATGACCCATGGCATGGACGAAGGTGCGTATTTCCACTGTGAGATGAACCAGGAGCTTAGTAAACGCTATGACTTGGCCCGAGGAACGCTCGCAGTGATTGCGTTTTGAATGAGCGCAATCAACCCAGCCGCCAGCAAGCCCAACAACATCGCCAATCCGATAATCAACGGTTTGTTTGGCGACACGGGCTCTTCAGAAACAAACACATCGCCGACCGCTCTGGTCGTAAAAGTACGAGAAGGACTAAGCTGTTCGTCCAACACTAACTTCCTTTGAATCATATCGCGAAGTTCGGCGGACTTATTTTGCAATACGGTCGCCGACAAAGTTGCGTCGAACGCATTCCAATTGTGGCTAGCGAGCAGCTTCTTTCGAAGCAATTCGATCTCGGCGCCCGTCTCATGGATATCCTTAGTCAGCATCTGGATCTCTTTGTTATATCGGTCAACAGTGGTGGACATCATTTCGCTATGCACTTTCTGCAAGTTGACGATGCTGCCTTGCATCAGATTTCTTACCTGTTCCGCCGAGTGCGCCCTGAGCTTAACCTCGACCAGGTCGGCGCCTTTAACCGGAGTCACTTTTAACGTGCCAATGTAAAGCCTCTGCACCGCCTTCAATTCGTCAGGCTTGACGTTCGCATAACTCAGCGCTCCTGTGGCAAAAGACGGATGCAGCATGCGCGACACCACGTTCGTGACGGGCTCAATAGGCATCTGCCCAGTCTGGGCCGTCTGCCCTGCCTGCCATACATGCCCTATTTCCAGAATGACTGACGCCTCCCAAGTGGGACGAAGAACATAGAAAACCAACAAGACCGCGAATACGGCGGCAACGATAGGCAATGTCAATATCAGCCACTTGTAACGCCGAAGCGCATTAAAAAGTTCCACCATACTCACTTCGTCGCTACGCTTTACATCGTTCATCATTACTCCGATTTAATAATATTAATACGCTGAACCTATGCCCCTGTTTTTCTCAACCCCTCACTGAGGGTGTAGGGCGGTTTCCAGTTAAGTTCGCGCCGAATTTTATCACTATTGACCTGCAACGAGCCCAATAAGCGCTCAACCTGATCCGTTTTACCAAGCAACCGCCCAGCTTGGGCGATTTAGGAATGAATTGCAATTTTGAGTATCGCTGGATTGGTTCGCGTGTTGCCCAAAATCTCACCACACGCCAATTGCAATCAAGAAGCACAATGCAAGCCTATCAACCAACTTTCTTCTTCCTGCAATGGCGAATTTCAGCAAACGTAGTCTCGCCCCAAAGCCTTTCCCCATTAGCGCAGATCGCAGCACCGCCAATTCAGCTTGTCTCTTTTGATCATTTACCAATAGGCTGACACTATTTGCAATTTTGCATGCCTCTTGTCGATGCCAGCCGCCCCAGATCTTCTTGGTGCGACGCAACATCGGCTTAATTCCCACGTTCGCACCAACTTCATTATTTCCATGCTGGCGATAAAGTACTGAAGGAAACGGATCAATGTACCAAGCTCCATCTGTGGCACGACAAACCGCATAAACCAGCCAATCATGAACTTCGCTTTGCTTGGCAACTGAATGCTCATCTAGCAGCAGCGCCTTTATCTGTGCCATCAAACTGGGTTTCATCAGAAAAGTGCATCCTGGTCCGCCAGTCTCGAACATGTAATCCCACGTACATGGAGGCTGGGATTTTTCAATTAATGCTTTGCGTCCATCCGGCCAAAATGCCGTGACGTTTGATGCAACTGCGGTTAAGTTGCGCTGTTCAATCAATGACGAATGGAGACTGAGCTTGTCCGGCAACCAAATATCATCCTGATCAGCAAAAGCAACATAGTCCGCGTCTTGCCAATCTGCGTCACAAATCAGCCTGTAAAAATTCTGGGCCGCACTGCCAAACGGACCCGCCTTGGGTAAAATTTTAATTCTTGAATCAAGTTTGCTCTGCTCTTGCAACCAATCCCAAGTGCCATCACTGGATACATCATCAGAGACCCAGACGATCACATTCACAGCGCGCTGCCCCAGAATACTGGTCAACTGCATAGGCAGCCACTGCAAGCCATTATGTGTAGCCAACAAGACTGCTATATTGGGCAATTTTCTGGTCATTTTCAGTTGCTGCATTACTTATTGGCCTCGAATGCAATTGAATATTCTGCAGGGGCAAAACGGGCTAGAGTGAAAATGCTTTCCATGTGCACGTCCTCTCGCTTGTCGTTGAGGTTATCCAACGCACTGCTCAACGTAGACGAGTGCGACGCGTGTATACATATACTCAATAACGAGTTGACGATCTCGATGACATTTTTGAATAAAGCCATGTTGGATGAATAAAAAGCAGCAGGAATCACAAGCTTCATCATATAGTTCGATCACTGCCAATCTGAGGTGAAGACGCAAGTCCGTCAGTAAGAATGTCCCATAAGCTAGCCCAATCAGGTGCAAACGGTGCATCGGGATTGGAATGGTGGTTACCAGTCGGCTGCCATGTCTGCTCAATGCAGCCTAACAGTCGCGACAGCTGAGATTCGGGCGTGTTGTAAAGTACAACAGATGCGCTTATTTTATTCATATTAGCATTCACAATATTCAACCTTATTAATATTAATATTGATGTTGATGTTGATGTTGTTTCTTACGCTAAGCTTCTATATGCACATAGAAAGAGCTTAGTGCAAGCAGAGTCCATTCGGAAAATATAACTTAAACGCATGTAACTCACAGCGGCGATTAATGATGGCCTGCAGTGACTTAATCGGCCTGGAATGTTGCGCATCACACTTGCCAGATGAGGAATTACTTCTACTACGAAACAAATATACGGGTTCAAAATTAAATAAAAAAAAGACTCTGCGCCTAGAGCGGCAATAGCCCAATTGTGCGCAGCACCAAAGCCCCGATTGGCGTTATTAAATATGTAACGCACGCGGGGAAGCTCGAACAGCGAATGCGATAGCGGCGTCTATGAGTTATCTACAATCGCCAACATTACGTCAGTAACACCTTCAAGAAATCAAGTGACATAGCTCTGGATCATAGTTATAAAGTACAAGTCATGCAGGGTCGATTGCCTCAATTAATAGAAGCCAACGTGTATGGCCCCATAATTTTAAGGGACGAAACAAAGAAAATACTTCCGACTAAGAAAATAAACACGGCATAACCAGCTTTAAAAGATGCAGAAAGAAAAAGAAATGGGGTAATAAATAATATCAAATCAAAAACTGCAAAGACTTCGGCTGCACGCAAAGCCAAAGCATCATTATTCATAAGGGCTACCTGCAGTAAAAGACCTGCCATTACTAAGTAAACAACCATACGATCGAAATCTCTTAAAGATCGCCAACGAAACAATATTAAAAATGAAAGCAAAGAAGCTTTAACTATAAAATAAAAAGAGAATAGGCTGATTGGCTTCACATCATAGTCACCATTAACGTAATCAGCAATCCGAGTAAAATCATTTAATCCTAGTATATTAATAAACAAATCAAAATTCACATTCACCATACCGGCAAGGCATAGAATTAAAAATAATGGCAACCGTGATTCAAAACAATAACCGAAACTCAAGAGGACAAAAAAAGGGAGCATCAAAATAACAGACAAATGAAATGCAATTGCTAAAATAAAAGCGGCGATACTTAAATAGATGTTTTTTCGAAACAACAAAATCAATGCCAATGTAGCGAGTCCGGTAGCGGCTCCTATACGAATCTGGGTCATATCATGAACAAAGTAGAATCGGCAGAAGTACAGATATAAAAAATAATGGGAATATTCGGCATATGCAAAATATTTAATGAGCTGAAATTTTGACCATAATGCAACTGATGCATAACTCAAGAACAAATATGAAATTCCAAGACCTAATCCAGAAATGATGCTTCCAACAATATAAAAAGCCGGGTCTTTAAATAGAAACAAATCGTTACCATCTATTTCATTTAAGCCCTGAAACCATCCAAGATAATTTGCAGAATCCGCATCGACCTGAACTCCCCTAAAACCGGAAAAAATGACCAAGACTATTACCAATAGTGCTAAGAGGATATGCCTCATTGAATAAAGCAAATTCTCCTTGTTTACGGAACATAGTAACGTGGTGATTACTACATAAAAATATAGTATCCAATACGCGGCCATAGTTAGAAAGCCTTACCAAGTCGGCCAAATAAACCATCTGAACATGCGCGCATTAGTAGCAGAAAGGCTCTCACCCTTTTTTTTGAGGTAGTTGTTATAGAATACACTATGACATATCGAGGTATTTTGAAAAGGATATTTGCGCGCCATTGCCAATTTAGCGACTTGTTTAAAAGGAGATAGCATGCATTTCTAACGATATAATAATTTCTTATATCATTATGCAAAGTGATTTTTTTCTTCCCTAAAGAAATAAATTCATCACCAATGCTGTGAAGCATGACAACATCAGGAATGATGAAGTGCAAACAACCAAAGTTCCCCGAACGCAATCCCCATTCAATATCAACCCAATCAATAAAAAAATCTTCCCGCATAACACCAACTTCTTGCAAGATAGACACACGTATTAATGAGCCGGATGCAATAAGATGATCCGCAACAACCGGCAAACTTTCATTGGGTGATACTTTAATTTTATGGACCATCAGCCCACCGTGACGTACAGCTGGGGAGTACTCCTTAGTTTTTTCGTCTAAGAAAAGGGGACCTACCGACCCGACCTTAACACCAACGTCTAATAATTTCAGTTCGGCACTAGCAAGCCTATTTATCATTTCTCTTGGTGGAGCACTGTCTTGGTCAAAAAGAATCACATGATCACAGCCATCTTTTATAGCAAAATCAATTCCAATATTCTGCGCTTTTGCAATTCCGTAATTCTCACCAAGCGCGTGGTAACCAACATCAAAATCCGATTTGGTGAGCCATTCTGAAGTCAACCAATTCTGGTTTCCATTTGGCGTATTGTCGATAACGTATATTTTTTCGACCTCATTACCAATACTCCGCAGCAATCGCGCTAAAAGTATTTCATTGGGAAAGTACGTAACTACAATCGCAGCAATAGCCATCAGAATTTAACCCTAAGAAAACCATTAATGAAGCTTGCGGTTGATGAAACCACGTACCCAAGTACTTAATTTGTTTGCGCGACGGTGCCCGACAGATATTGAAAAATGTGTCCTGCCAAATCGAGGGTCACTTTTTCCAAGATTTTGAATCTTAGCACACAGCCTCCACAGCTAAGCGGTCTAAAATATGGTTGCGGCTGTTACCAAAATGCTTGCTAAGCAATAATATTTTGCTTCTTAATTTGCTTATATAAAATAATACTTCTATGAAGAAGAAAAATTGGAAGCAATGAGATAAGAAATATTGTAACTTTTGAAAAGTTGATGGTTAATGGGAAATATATCGAGTATCTCTGGTATGTTTTTCTATTAAGTGTGTTGCAACTTCTAAGAAACAATAGCGACTTCAAAGAAAATAACCCAGATTTTATTCCGTGGTCCTTAATACATTTTAACTTTACATCCAACCTGTACGATGGTGGGAGTGAAAAAACTAAATTCGGCCATCTCTCGGTCCATATTTCGAAGGTACGACTTTGCCAACCAACTTTTTTTATTCCCTCAACTGATATAGCTTGAATCGAAATATTTTCTTTCCAATGAATAAGAAATTCTCTATTACCGATATAGTCAAAAATAATCCCTGTTTGCACCAAGTCCGTGTTCTTATAGCGTTCAAAATCTGCACTTTTTACAGCCTTGGAATTATAAACCAAGCTGGCTAAACACGTCATGTGCCAACCTAGGTCAGATAACAATTTATTTCTGTCGTTGTAATCCTGCCCAGGGACATCCAGAACTCTATTTCTTACATTAAAAATAAGCGCATCATAATCTTGCTTACTTTTTGAAATTATCTCGAAAAAATAACTAATCCCTTCAGATGGTATTTTGTAAGTATCCCCTAGAAGCCAAATATATTCCGTCTGGGCAATTCTTAGAGCTTGCTCAAAATTTTTATCCATTCCAAGATTAGCCTCGTTTCTGCTATATCTTATCAATGGGTACTCTGCCATTCTCTTCTTGACGACTAATTCTGTATCATCAGTGGATGCGTTATCAGAAACAAATATTTGTATGTTATGTGCTTTAGCTAAAGGAATGTGGAGTGCCAGGCAACGATCAAGGAATTCAGCCCGATTATAGGTCGGGATTGTTATCGAAATAAGTTGGTTGGCTTTCATGCTCGCAAAGCTTCCTTTTTGTAGCTTAAAAAAATCTTGTGGAACCACGGTAGTATTAATACGTAGCTGCTTAGAAAGCCCAAAAAATAATATTCAATTGGTAAAAAAGCAGCTATCGCCCATGTTGTTAACGAGGTATAAATTGCCCATACTAACGAAGCCAGAGCAAGTGGCTCTTGCTTATGGGCACGAATATAAACAGCCCATGCATTTACCAACATTTGCAATAACCATGCGATAGCGAGCACGATCAAACTGCTTGTGCTAACGAATCGATCACTCAATTTAAGTGCATTTCCAAACGCTTCCAACAATAACAAAAAAAACGAAATCCCAACCAAATAGGTAGCAATTGTTAACTTAAGGTTTTTATTGAACACTAAGTTGAAATTGAAATAATCGCCCTGAGCAACATAAATGTTAGCTTTCGGAATTATTATGGTCATCCAAATATTGGCAATGCCATAAATTGCCATCAAAGCCGCGATACTCAGGCCAACTCTGCCTGCTTCGATTGCACCGTAATAATGAAATGCAGCCGGTGTGAATATTTGAAAAATAAAATACCCGCTTGCCCAGCTAATTGCATACCGCCACAATAGTGGCGACAGCTCACGTTTCCAAGGATGCTGACACGACTTATATAAAGATAGCATTTGCTTTATAGCACTTACATGATTAACGTAAATCACGTATGTGCCAACAAGCGAAGAGACCAACAAACCGGCTGCCAATGCATAGAGCCCAAATCCGGCAACTACGCCTAGTATCGTAACTACGCTTGAGGCAACACTAATATAAAAACGAACCTTTTGTATATTTCCAACGGAATTACATCCCTCAAAAAATGAAAGTATTACATTATTAATAAACACGAGAACCGATGTTGCGCAATAAATAAGCCAAGGGAAATGCCAATTCACGCTTGTGCTTTTTTGCGACAGCAAGAAATATCCAATAGCAAAAATTATTGGGAAGGCTATAGCAACCATAAAGCCAGACCATCTAACCGAAAAAACAAATAGCGAAGAAATGCGGCTTAGACTCGTTTTGTTTCCAGAGAATTTACGGTTCTCATCAAAAGAGAGGTGGGCAAACTCGTGAGCGGACCACTGAAGAATTATCACCGTAAATCCCAAATCAGCAAAAACAGCTAACGCGGCAAGACTTACAAAAGTAAACCAATATCCCTGGGTTTCAGCGCTTAGGAATAACGGTAGAACTAACAATAATGCAGGGCCGGAAAATAATCTCCATAATTGATTTTTTAATGTATGACGAAAATCGTGAGAAAACAATTTCACATGAAGTACCTTTAGTGTGGTGATCTCATTCAGGACAATAACGCGTCGAGCTTATCTGTATGAATTGATAGTTTTGATGACGCCATCTTGCAGCGTAACATGGGGACGCCAACCTAACTCCATCAAAGCTGTGTTATCGGCTTTTGAATCCATAATCTCATCACTGCGATACTCAATGTCTCCAAATCCTAATATGGTTGGAGATGAAGATAAATCTTTTATGGTCTCAGCCAAAGTGCGAACAGGAATACTCTGTCCTGTTCCAAGTTGAAATTCACTGTATCTGGCGTTGCTGTGCTTCATGTGGCCGAGCAACAACAGATAGGCATCTGTTGCATCATCTACATAAATAAAGTCACGCTTCTGGTGGCCGTGAGTTAAAGCTATGCGTGCAACTTGCTTGATAGCAATATTATGAATCATGTTCCCAACAAATTTTGCTTCGTCATCATAAGGACCATACAAATGCTCTAGCACCACGTTTGTTACGTGGATGTGCTCAGACAGATTTTTCAACCAACTAACCAAGCTGCGCTTTGATAGGGAATAGTTCAGTAAATGGGAGTATCTAAAATTTTCTTTGTTAAAATAAGAATCAGTATTTATAAAGCTTTTAACGCCGTACTTTATACCCAACTCTATCAGTTTGATTGGATAAACCAGATTGGTTTCGAGTACCTGATGAATGGAGGATCCAGGCCGTCCGTACTCGGTCGCGGTATGGATAATGCTGTCAATTGCAGTACCGGCAAACACGTCCTCAACATTGCCTATATCCAAATCAAACAGGGTGAGATTGTGATGTCCCAGTACTGAATGAATCCGATCCAGCTTCGAAAATGATCTTTTCAGAACAATGACTTCGTAATTATTGGCTAGTAACTTATGGAGCAGATTACACCCCAAAAATCCTGTCCCACCAGTTAATATTACTTTCATTTTTTCGCCCAGTTACGATAATTAGAAATTCACGCCGAAGAACGCTTCGATCTTCTCGACCACGAAACTCAACATCTCCTCAGACAGTCCGGGATACACACCGATCCAAAGCGTGTCATTCATGATCTTGTCCGTGTTGGTGAGCTCTCCGCTGATGCGGTAGGTGCGACCTTCGAAATACGGCTGGCGCGTCAGGTTGCCGGCAAACAGCAGGCGCGTGCCGATCTTGTACTGATCCAGATATTTCAACAGCTCGACCCGCGCGATTCCAGCCGACTCGCGCACGGTGATCGGGAAACCGAACCAGGACGGCTCGCTGCCAGCGGTGGCTTCCGGCAGAATCAGAAATTCTTCGCACGATTTCAGGCGTTCTTTAAGAAAGGCGAAGTTGTGTTTGCGCGCCTCGATAAAGCCCGGCAGGCGGTCCATCTGCGCCAGCGCACAAGCGGCCTGCATGTCGGTGATCTTGAGGTTGTAGCCCAGGTGTGAATAGGTGTATTTGTGGTCATAGCCGAACGGTAACGAGCCCAGTTGTTGGCCGAAACGCTTACCGCAGGTGTTGTCGCAGCCCGGCCCGCAGTAGCAGTCGCGTCCCCAGTCGCGGAACGATTCGATGATAGAGCGCAGGTCGCGGTCTTTGGTGAATATCATGCCACCCTCGCCCATCGTGATGTGGTGAGCCGGGTAAAAGCTGCAAGTTGCGATGTGGCCGAAGGTGCCGACGTGCTGGCCCTTGTAGCGCGAGCCGAGCGCGTCGCAGCAGTCTTCGATGACCCAGAGATTGTGTTTCTTGGCCAATACCATCACCGCATCCAGATCGAACGGGTTGCCCAGCGTGTGCGCCACCATGATGGCTTTCGTCTTGGGACTGATCGCCGCTTCTATTTTTTTCGGGTCGATGTTGTAAGTGGGGATGTCCACATCCACGAACACCGGCACCATGCCGTTCTGCAAAATCGGGTTCACTGTGGTGGGGAAGCCTGCCGCGACGGTGATGACTTCATCGCCCGGCTTCAAGGCGCGATCGCCCAGCTTGTGCGAAGTCAGCGCGGTGAAGGCCAGCAAATTCGCCGATGAACCGGAGGTGGTGGTCAACGCATACGGTACACCGACGAATTCGGCGAAGCGTTTCTCGAAAGCTTCGTTGAAACGCCCGGTGGTGAGCCAGCCATCCAGGGAGGCCTCGACCATGTTCTTCAGTTCGGGTGCGCCGATGACCTTACCGGAAGGGGGAACAACTGATGTGCCCGCCGTGAAGGCTTTTTCTGCATATTGCAGCGTGCTGTATTGCTCGACCAGATTAAGAATCTGTTGCTTTATCGTTTCTTTACTCATGCCAGCCCCTTACTTAAATTATCCATCAGGTCGTAGGTCGGGCTTCAGCCCGACATGTCGGGTTAAAACCCGACCTACAACTTATTGATTTTGTGGTGCCCCAGCAGCTAATGAATCAGGGCTTACTCTAAATGAACTATTTATTTCGTCCTCCCCACGAAAGATGGAAGAACGTTACTTTTTCTCATCATGGCTTTGAGTAGTCAGCCATTCAATCTCATCGCAACGACCTTGGCAAATTCTGAAAAATCTGCGAGATGATATTTCACAATGCTATGCACAATGATCCAATTGATATTCTCGTAACTGTGAACCGCAATATTTCGAAAGCCCACTGCTTTTTTGAGACTGCTCGCCAACTCGTTGCTCAACAAACCTTCCTGCGCCAGCAAATCGAATGTTTGTCCCATGGTGTCAGGTGGCGGCACTTCCATGCCGGCAATCAGATGCGCGCCGATATCCACCGATATTTGTACCGCACGACTGAGGTTGAGCGAGACTATATCTTGAAGATCAATATCCGCGACTAACATAGCAGCATCCGTTGGGCACTTTGTTTCTATGCGACGCAAACAGCGACGCAACGATTCCAATTTCTGCTCGACTACTTCCCGATCCATGCCATCCGCCTTTCCGCAAGCAACCTGGTCCGATATGGCATGAAGTCCGCCTGTTCAAACAAATGGTGACTAATCAACTCACCGTAAAAGGTATCGCTGCCCAGCAATCTTCTACCATGATGTACTATTTGCCCAAGCAAGGGCTCGGACACCCCATGCAAATCGATCAAATCAACAGACCGTCCGGTACGCTCCGCTAACGCACTGACCAGCGTTATTCTTTCTTGAATAGTCAGCACTTGTGCGGCAGCAACCGCTATATCCAAATCACTATCTGCGCGCTGGCGACCCGAGGCAACTGAACCAAATAACAGTGCGAGCACTATCTGCGGAAAGCGCGCCAACACCTCCTTAAGTTGCGCATCTATAGCCTGCGGAGATTGCGATGTTGCGTCCCTTGTCGTCATCCGATTATCGCCCGTTCACATATTGCTGTATCTGACCCAGTGTAAATTCTTTCATATCTTTTTCATCGCGATAGGCACGATGCCAATCGACGATCGCGCTCAACGCGTCTTCGAGATGCCATCTCGGATGCCAGTCCAGTCGCGCTTTCGCCTTGGAACAATCCAGCTTCAGGTAATGCGCCTCATGCGGATGTTCGCCGCCATCCAGCACCCAACTCGCCAGCTCTCCCCAGGATTTGGTCAGCTTCTCTACGATCCATTGCACCGGTTTGGCATCCTCATCGTTCGGCCCGAAGTTCCAGCCTTCCGCGTAACTCGCGCCCTCTTGATAAAGCTTTTGCGCCAGTACCAGATAGCCTGACAGCGGCTCTAGCACATGCTGCCAGGGACGAATGGCGTGCGGGTTGCGGATATTGACGGGCTTTCCTTCTGTGATGGCGCGCATTATATCCGGGATGAGCCGATCTTCCGCCCAATCACCCCCGCCGATGACGTTACCTGCTCTGCCCGTGGCCAAGGCGACGCGATGTGTTTTATATTTCTCGGGATGGAAGTATGAGTTGCGATAGGCGGCGGTCACCAGCTCCGCGCAGCCCTTGCTGCTACTGTATGGATCAAAGCCACCCATCGCTTCATTCTCGCGGTAGCCCCACGCCCATTCACGGTTCTCGTAACACTTGTCGGTGGTGACATTCACCACCGCCCTCACGCTGTTCGTGCTGCGCACGGCTTCAAGCAGATTCACCGTGCCCATCACGTTGGTGGAATAAGTCTCGACCGGCTCGATATAGGAATAGCGCACCAGCGGTTGCGCCGCCATGTGGATCACGATCTCCGGCTTGTGCTCGGCGAACACTTTGCGCAAATGCTCCAGATCGCGGATATCGCCGATGATGCTGGTCATGCCAGAGCCTACTTTGGCGACCTCAAACAAGCTGGGATTGGTCGGCGGAGCAAGCGCATAACCCACCACCTGCGCACCCATGGATTGCAACCAGAGCGACAACCAGCTTCCCTTGAAACCGGTGTGCCCGGTCAGCAGGACGCGCTTGCCTTGCCAGAAGGCTGCATTCATTTCCAGACTTTCCACGGCGCTTTGCCGGATTGCCACAACTCTTCGAGATGCATCTTGTCGCGCAGCGTATCCATCGGTTGCCAGAATCCGTTGTGATGAAACGCGGCCAGATCGCCCTCTTCCGCCAGACGCTCCAATGGGCCGCGCTCCCAGATCGTCTCGTCATCAGCGATGTAGTCGATGACTTGCGGCGATAGCACGAAGAAACCGCCGTTGATCATCGCGCCATCCCCTTTGGGCTTTTCCCGAAAGCTGTTGACCTTATTTTCGCTCATGTCCAGAGCACCGAATCGGCCAGGAGGAAGGGTTGCGGTCAACGTGGCTTTTACATTCTGCGCCTTGTGGAAGGCGATCAGCTCGGTGATGTTTACATCACTGACTCCATCGCCGTAGGTGAAACAAAACGCCTCTTCATCCTTGACGTATTCCGCCACCCGCTTCAAGCGCCCACCGGTCATGGTCTCCTCGCCGGTATCGACCAAAGTAACTTTCCACGGCTCGGCATAACGCTGGTGTACTTCCATCTTGTTGTGCTCCATGTCAAATGTGACATCCGACATATGCAGGAAATAATTCGCGAAGTATTCCTTAATCACATAGCCTTTGTAGCCGCAGCAAATCACAAAATCATGGATACCGTGCGCTGAATAAGTTTTCATGATGTGCCACAAGATCGGCTTGCCGCCGATTTCAACCATAGGCTTTGGACGCGTGGATGTCTCTTCACTGATTCGGGTTCCTAGCCCCCCGGCGAGGATGACTGCTTTCATTTTTTCTCCTACGGCTATTCGATTAAAAAATAAATAATTGCAAAATTGAAACAGAAAATTGCGGGCCGCTAGTTTAGCGCTCCGCTCTTCCTGAAACTTAGGCTCAGATTGACGTGCGGATTGATCATGCAAATAATTCGGCTTCAACCAGGCTTTTGCCTTGCGCATCTTTGCCTGAGAGTGCCGGGGCGGCCTGCAGCTTCCAGTCTATCGCCAGCGCAGGATCATCCCAGCGCAATGAACGCTCGTGTTCCGGGAACCAGTAATCGGTGGTCTTGTACAAAAACTCGGCGGTCTCGGTAAGGACAACAAAGCCATGCGCAAAACCTTCCGGTATCCAGAACATGAGCTTGTTCTCGGCCGATAATTCCAGTGCGACATGCCGCCCGAAGGTCGGTGAATTTTTTCGAATGTCCACCGCCACATCAAGCACCGCGCCTTGCACCACGCGCACCAGCTTTCCTTGTGGGTGCTGGATTTGATAATGCAACCCGCGCAGCACGTTCTGAGCCGAGCGCGAATGGTTGTCCTGCACGAAATCCACATCACGGCCTGTCAGCTCGGCAAACCTGCGCCGGTTGAAACTTTCAAAAAAGAAACCGCGATCATCGCCGAATACTTTGGGTTCGATGATCAGCAGGTCAGGAATGGCGGTATGAATCACTCTCATGCTGGTAAGCCTTTTTCATTAAGCACCCGCATCAAATAGGCACCATAGCCGCTTTTTATAAGCGGCGCGGCAAGCTTCTCCAGTTGCGCGGCATCGATAAATCCCATGTAGTAGGCGATCTCTTCCGGGCAGGCGATCTTGAGTCCCTGGCGATGTTCGATGGTCTGGATGAACTGGCTGGCTTCGAGCAATGACTCGTGCGTGCCGGTATCCAGCCAGGCATAACCGCGCCCCATGATCTCAACAGACAAACTGTTGCGCTCAAGATAGATACGATTGACATCGGTGATTTCCAGTTCGCCGCGCGGGGAAGGCTTGAGGTTGGCGGCGATATCCACGACGGTATTGTCGTAAAAGTACAGGCCGGTGACGGCATAGCTGGACTTGGGCTGATCGGGTTTTTCTTCTAGCGAGATGGCGCGCCCGTTGGCATCGAACTCGACTACCCCATAGCGCTCCGGGTCGCGCACATGATAGGCGAACACGGTCGCACCGGTGGTGTGCTGTGCCGCGTTATTCAATTGATCCTGCAAGGCATGCCCGTAAAAAATATTGTCGCCCAGCACCAGTGCGGAGGGGTGTTTGCCGATGAAGTCACGCCCGATGATGAATGCCTGCGCCAAGCCGTCCGGCGAGGGTTGCACGGCATATTGCAGATTCAGCCCCCACGCGCTGCCATTGCCCAACAATTGTTGGAAGCGCGGCGTGTCCTGCGGCGTGGAAATAATCAGAATATCGCGTATCCCCGCCAGCATCAGCGTGGACAGCGGATAGTAGATCATCGGCTTGTCGTAAACCGGCAACAGTTGCTTGGATACCGCAAGCGTCACCGGATGCAGGCGCGTGCCGGAACCGCCGGCAAGGATGATGCCTTTTCTGGCAAGTTGGGATTGGCTCATACGGTGCTTCCTTTAATGATTATCATAATTGAGTTTGCTGAATATTTTGGTTGCTGAATATTTTATAAGTCAAAGCGATCCCTTCTTTCAGACCGGTTGCAGCCTTCCATCCCAAGCCCTGAATTTTACTCACATCCAGCATCTTGCGCATCGTGCCATCCGGCTTGGAGGTATCTTGCACGAACTTGCCCTTGTAGTCGACCACACTGGCGATTGTTTCTGCCAGTTCCCGTATGCTCAGGTCTGTGCCTGTGCCCACATTGATCAGCGGACATTGCGACGGTTCGACCAGAGTGTCATAGCGTTCGTCATCCAGCGTGGCAAGGAACACCAGCGCATTCGCCAGATCGTCCACGTATAAAAATTCGCGCTTCGGTTTGCCGCTGCCCCAGAGCACCACCTCGGCCGCATCGGACAACTTCGCTTCGTGCATCTTGCGGATCAGCGCGGGCAGGACATGAGAGTTGTTCAGGTCATAGTTATCGCCCGGCCCGTACAAATTGGTCGGCATTGCCGCCAGCCATTTGGTGCCGTATTGGCGGTTGTACGACCAGCACATCTCGACACCGGCGATCTTCGCCAGCGCGTAAGCCCGGTTGGTCGCCTCCAGCGGACCGGTGAGCAGGTAGGCCTCCTTGATCGGTTGCGGACAGTCGCGCGGGTAGATGCAGGAGCTGCCCAGAAAGATCAGGCGCTTGACCTTGGTCGCATGAGCCGCACGGCAGATATTGGCTTCGATCAGCAAATTGCTCATCAGAAAATCCACCGGGTAGGTGTTGTTGGCGTGGATGCCGCCGACTTTGGCGGCAGCGAGAAACACCACCTCGGGACGCTCCTGCTCGAAGAAACTTTGCGTGGCGACCGCGTCTTCCAGATCCAGCTCGGCATGAGTGCGGGTCGCGATGTTGGCGTAACCTTGACGCTGCAACTCGCGCTCGATCGCGCTGCCTGCCAGGCCGCGATGCCCGGCTATGTAGATTTTGGTTTTCTTGTTCATCGTAGCTGCGTCTATTCGTGGTAATCGTACGCAGTAAAACCGTGCTGCTTCACCAGTTCATCGCGTTCTGCAGACTTGAGGTCTTCGCGCACCATCTCCGCCACCAGTTCGTGGAACGTGATCTTGGGTGTCCAGCCGAGCTTTTGTTTGGCCTTGGAAGGATCCCCAAGCAGGGTCTCGACTTCCGTTGGACGGAAGTAACGCGGATCGACTTGAACGATGCACTTGCCGGCAGCGTCAAATCCTTTTTCTTCTACTCCCTTACCTTTCCATGTGATGCTGATGCCCAATTCAGCTGCTGCGATTTCGACGAACTGGCGTACGCTGTATTGCACGCCGGTAGCGATCACAAAGTCTTCCGGTTGATCCTGTTGCAGCATCAGCCATTGCATTTCGACGTAGTCTTTGGCATGACCCCAGTCGCGCAAGGAATCCATATTTCCGAGGTACAGGCAGTCTTGCAGGTTGAGCTTGATGCGCGCCAGCGCGCGGGTGATCTTGCGCGTGACGAAGGTTTCGCCGCGCACCGGCGACTCGTGGTTGAACAGGATGCCGTTGCAAGCGTAAATGCCATAAGCCTCGCGGTAATTGACGGTGATCCAGTAGGCATACAGCTTGGCAACTGCATAAGGGCTGCGCGGATAAAACGGCGTGGTTTCCTTTTGCGGGGTCTCCTGCACCAAACCGTACAGCTCGGAAGTGGATGCTTGGTAGAAGCGGGTCTTCGCTTCCAGACCGAGGATGCGGATCGCTTCGAGGATGCGCAGCGTGCCGATGCCGTCTGCATTGGCGGTGTATTCCGGTGTTTCAAACGACACCGCCACGTGACTCATCGCCGCGAGGTTGTAGATTTCGTCCGGCTGAACTTGCTGGATGATGCGGATCAGGTTGGTGGAGTCGGTCAAGTCGCCGTAATGCAAAATAAAGCTGGCCTTTTTGACGTGCGGATCCTGATACAGATGATCGATACGATCGGTGTTGAACAACGACGAACGGCGTTTTACGCCATGCACGATGTAACCTTTTTTGAGCAGCAGCTCTGCAAGGTAGGCCCCGTCCTGACCGGTGATGCCGGTGATTAGCGCTACTTTTTTGATTTGGCTCATTTCAATACTCTTTGTTAAATTGTTATCTACCGTAATGGTCTTCATAACGTTGTATATCATCTTCACCCAGATATTCGCCGACCTGTATTTCGACGATATGCAGCGGCTCATTGCCTTTATTTTCCAAGCGGTGTTTCGTGCCCATCGGGATGTATGTACTCTGATTCTTGTACACCGTGATGACCTCATCTCCATTGGTGACCGTGGCCGTGCCAGACACGACGACCCAATGTTCGGAGCGCAGTTTATGGCTTTGCAGGCTGAGTCTCGCCCCTGGCGCAACTTCGATACGCTTGAGTTTAAAACCCTGCGGGTCTTCCTCCAACACCGTGTAGCTGCCCCACGGGCGATTTACTTTCATATGGTAGATGTGCTCGGTCGCACCCTTTTCATGCAGCGCATCCACCACTTCGCGCACGCGCTGAGTCTGGTCACTCTTCGAGATCAATACTGCATCGGCAGTCTCAATCACGCACATGTCTTCCAGCCCGATGGCCGCGACCAAGCGCTTTTCGGCGCGGATCAAGCTGTCCTTGCACCCGATCGCGATGACATTACCTTGCAGCGCATTACCGTTTACATCCTTGGCGGAAATTTCGTGCACCGCCTGCCAGCTGCCGACATCGTTCCAGCCGATGTCGCAGGGGATGAGTGAGACACGGTTCGATTTCTCCAGCACGCCATAGTCGATGGAGATTGAGGGCATCGCGGCGAAATGCTTTCCCACAGCCTGCTGGAATGTTGCCGCATCGCGGCTCTCGGCAATTATGTTTTGAATCACCCGATACACCACAGGCAGGTGCTGTTGAATCTCCGCGAGTATCACCGAAGCGCGCCAGACGAACATGCCGGAGTTCCAGAAGTAATCTCCTTCTTTGAGAAAATGCTCGGCGGCGGCGTGGTCGGGCTTTTCGGTAAAGCGCTCAACCTCAAATACGTCCGGATTTTTGCCCGAATGAGCTTTGATATAGCCAAAGCCGGTATCGGGCCGGGTGGGCTGGATGCCAAAGGTGACCAGCTTGCCGCTTTCGGCAGCTTCTATCGCCGTGCGTAAATGCGTAAGGAATCGCGCTTCGTCTTTGATGATGTGGTCGGCAGGTAGCACGACCATGATCGGGTCTGCTCCATCCGCCATCAGGTAAGCTGCTGCCAGTGCGATGGCCGGGGCGGTGTTGCGTCCAACAGGCTCGAACAGAGTTTGGTACGGCAACAAGGCATGATAGGCCTCGCCTTTAGCGTGAGATTCCTGTGTGACGATCAGGACATTCTTTGCATCAATCACCGTAGACAAGCGATCAATCGTGGTTTGCAACAGCGATGCATCCCCGTCCAGCGCCAGGAACTGCTTGGGCATCTGTTGTCGCGACAACGGCCATAAGCGGCTACCACTACCGCCCGCAAGGATGACCGCGTTAATTTGGCTCTTACTCATGTGAATTCCTCAGCAAATTCTGCCCAGCCTCGCGCTGCAAATCTTCTATCTCAGCGCGTAACCGCTCATATTCCTGCACTTTGAATTTGAGAAAATGCACGGTCATGCGCGCCCTTTCCTCGATTCCGCGCGGGGTAAGCAGGTAAGCGTAAGCCAGCTTGTTGCCACTGTTACGGAAGTTGTTAATCTTGATGCTGCCTTTTGCGACCAGCGCATTCAGGCAGAAATTAATTTTTCCAAGACTGACCCCCAACCGTTTCGCCAAATCTCTTTGCGAAAGCCCAGGGTTTTCTTCCAGAGTCTTGAGCAGACCGTAACTGGTGACGTCGTCGGACATTTATAGTGCGTTCATTGCGTGAACGCGCATTAGAACAGCCACCCATGAGGGCTGTCAAGCAGCAGACAGGCTCCCGGCAGGAGATTTCCTGCTGCCGCATGTGCTTGCGTTAGCGACCCGTTTAGTTACCGGGTGTAGGTATAATCGCGCCCCATGCAAATGTGGCCCGCTGAGTCAACTCGTCGGGTTACGCAAAAACGAATGCTCGACCTGCCAATTCACCCGAAGGATAGTTTATGGATTTGATTTACTGGAAAGCCCTGATATTGGGCATCGTCGAAGGATTGACCGAGTTTTTACCGATTTCTTCCACTGGGCATCTGATCGTCGTGGGCAATTTGCTCAATTTCAATGACGAGCGCGGCAAATTGTTCGAGATCGTCATCCAGTCGGCGGCGATCATGGCCGTGATGTGGGAATACCGCGCCAAGATCGCCTCGGTGTTGGGCGGGTTGCAGCGACGCGAGGCTGCCGCACAGCGTTTCGCGTTCAATATTATGATTGCCTTTTTGCCGCTGGCGATACTGGGGCTGCTGTTCGGCAAGCACATCAAGGCCGCACTGTTCAACCCGATCACGGTCGCCGTCACCTCGATCGTCGGGGCACTGTTCATCCTGTGGGCGGAAAAACGCCAGCACACCGTGAGCGTGGAATCAGTCGATGACCTGAGTTGGCGCGATGCGCTGAAGGTCGGGTGCGCGCAGGCATTGGCGCTGATCCCGGGTACTTCGCGTTCCGGTGCGACCATCATCGGCGGGCTGTTCTTCGGCTTGTCGCGCCGCGCGGCGACGGAATTCACGTTTTTTCTCGCTATGCCCACGCTGATCGCCGCAACCATTTATGAGCTCTACAAAGAGCGCGCGCTGCTCAGCCTTGATGATCTGGGCATGTGGGCGGTAGGTTTCATCGCCTCGTTCATCTCGGCGTTCCTGTGCGTGCGCTGGTTGCTGCGCTACATCAGCAGCCACGACTTCACCGTGTTCGCTTGGTATCGCATCGCGTTCGGCCTGATTGTGCTGATCACGTATTACACCGGGCTGGTGAGCTGGTCTGTTGGCGCATAACTGTTTGATTGCGGCGCATCGCTTTCATCCAAATGTCATAATTTAAAATTACAATACCAAGCTGGAGATAAAGCATGGCAAGAATGGTTAACTGCATAAAATTGGGCCGCGAAGCCGAAGGATTGGATAGGCCGCCCTACCCCGGCGCGCTGGGTCAGCGGATTTTTGAAAACGTTTCCAAAGAAGCCTGGCAAGGCTGGCTCAAGTATCAGACCATGCAGGTGAACGAAAACCGCCTCAACCTCGCCGATGCGACAGCGCGCAAATTTCTCGTCACGTTGATGGAAAAATATTTCTTTGGCGAGGGGGTACAAATGCCGGACGGGTATGTTCCCCCAAAAAATTAAAAGGTTGTCTTTTGTCTAAAAAATTTGCCCCGCAACAATTCCTGAACCGCGAGCTCGGGCAACTCGAGTTCAATCGCCGTGTGCTGGCGCAAGCCGAAGATGCGACCATTCCATTGCTGGAGCGGCTGAAATATCTGTGCATCGTCAGCAGCAATCTCGATGAATTTTTCGAGATACGCGTGGCGGGGCTGAAGGAACAAATCAAGCTTGGCGGCATCGCCACCAGTGCGGATGGCTTGACTGCACAGCAAACCCTCAAGCTGGTGCTCGAACAGACGCATCAATTGATCGAGCACCAGTATCAGCTATTCAACACAGACATCATTCCCGCGCTCGCCGAACAAGGCATCAAGTTTTTGCGCCGCATTCAATGGAATGAAGCGCAGCAGGCCTGGGTCAAGGATTTTTTCTTTCGCGAAGTGATGCCGGTGCTGACCCCGATCGGGCTCGACCCGGCGCACCCGTTTCCGCGCGTCCTCAACAAGAGCCTGAATTTTGCCGTGGAACTGCAAGGCAAGGATGCCTTCGGACGCAACTCGGCCCGTGCCATCGTGCAAGCACCGCGCGTGGTGCCGCGCACCATCCTGATGCCACCGGAAATCAGCGGCTGCGAACATGGTTTCGTTTTTCTTTCATCGATCCTGCATGCGCATGTCGGCGAACTCTTCTCCGGCATGGAAGTGCTCGGCTGCTTCCAGTTCCGCGTGACGCGCAACAGCAACCTGTTCGTGGATGAGGAAGAAGTTAAAAACCTGCGCCTCAGTCTGCAAGGCGAATTGCCTCAGCGCCACTTCGGTGATGCGGTGCGCCTCGAGATCGCCGACAATTGTTCGCCACTCATTTCCGGGCTATTGCTTAAAGAGTTTAACCTCGCCAATGAGGATTTGTATCGTGTGCATGGTCCAGTGAATCTGGTGCGCCTGATGGAAATCCCCGATCTGGTCGCACGCAGTGATTTGAAGTTTCCGGCCTTTGTGCCCAGCGTACCCGGCGTGCTGCAAAAAAAAGGCTCGGATATGTTCAAGGTGATGCGCAAAAGCGATGTACTGCTGCATCACCCATACCAGTCTTTCAAGCCGGTGATCGATTTCATCCAGCAGGCGGCCAGCGATCCTCAAGTGCTCGCCATCAAGCAGACCGTGTATCGCACAGGGGCAGATTCCGCTCTGATGGAAGCGTTGATCGCGGCGGCGCAGCAAGGCAAGGAAGTAACGGTGGTGGTCGAGCTGCTGGCGCGCTTCGACGAGGAAGCCAACATCAATTGGGCGAACCGTCTGGAAGAGGTCGGCGCGCATGTGGTGTATGGCGTGGTCGGGCACAAGACACACGCCAAGATGCTGATGGTGGTGCGCCGCGAGGACGGCAAGCTGCGCCGCTATGTGCACTTGGGCACCGGCAACTACCATCCGCGCACTGCCCGGCTTTACACCGACTTTGGCCTGTTCACCTGCAACGAAGAGGTCTGCGCGGATGTGAACGAGGTGTTCAGCCAGCTCACCAGCTTAGGCCGTGCGCGCGAGCTGAACCATTTATGGCAATCGCCGTTTTCGATGCACGTCGAGGTATTGCGCGCGATTCACAACGAAACCCGCCTCGCCCTGTCAGGCAAGCGCGCCCACATCATCGCCAAGATGAATGCGTTGCTGGAACCTGAAACCATCAATGCGCTTTACGAGGCATCGCAGGCCGGGGTGAAAATCGATTTGATCGTGCGCGGCGTGTGCGCGCTGCGTCCCGGCGTGGCGGGATTGTCCGAAAACATCAAAGTACGCTCGGTGGTCGGGCGCTTTCTCGAACACACGCGAATTTTTTATTTCCGCAATGATTTGCAGCACGACGTCTATCTCGCCAGCGCGGACTGGATGGACAGAAACTTCTTCCGCCGCATCGAAGTGTGCTTCCCGGTGCTCGACAAGAAACTCAAAAAGCGTGTGATCGAAGAAGGACTAAAAGTATATCTGCAGGACAATTGCCAAGCTTGGGACATGGACAGCGCGGGGCATTACCGGCAAAAACATCCTCGCCGGGCCGCGCGCAAATGCGCTCAGACCGAGTTGCTCAAACAGTTCACCCATACCCCGGCCAAGACGATACCCTAGTTTCTCCGGACGTCCGACATACACACCCCCGCAAGGGGATGCAGTTCCGCTACTGTCAAAAGCATGCCGTGCCGAATAGTCCGTCGCCGTGGCGCGTGAAAACCATCACAGCTCCGATAAATGGAATCAGGGTTTCAGCGGGCGACCGGTTTTTATTTTTTCCAAACCGTCCAATGCCAGCTTCAATTGCGCGGCATTCAGTGCAGCCAGCAGCTTCAGCCCGGCTCGCAACACTTCACTTTTCTTGACGTGCATTTTCGTCTTCAGGCAAATCGCCTTGATCTCGGCGATTTTCGCATACTCGCTTTGCGGCATAGTGAAGCTGTCGCGCACTACCTTTTCCTTATGCTCTTTTTTGGGCTTTTTCGCGGCGGGTTTAGGCGCGGCTTTAACGCCGGGTTTAGTCGGGGCCTTTGCAGCCGACTTCGCCGGAGCGGTTAATTTTTTCACGGGCAGTTTTTTTGCTGGGGCCTTGATTGTCGTCGCAGCAGTCTTTTCGGTTGTCATATTATTCCCTTCGTAATAGAGTGGTACAAATAGTGTATACGGTATACGCTGATAAACAAAATGTAATCTTGGAGGTTGTGATGGACTTGATCCTGTGGCGGCATGCGGAAGCGGTAGATGGAGCACCCGACCACGCGCGCGAACTCACCGCAAAGGGTATCAAACAGGCCGCGAAAGTCGCCGCTTTTCTGCATCAGCATTTGCCCGACGAGCACCGTATTCTGGTCAGCCCCGCAACCCGCACCCAACAAACCGTTACCGCCTTTACCGACCATTTTACGCTGGCACCGACCATCGCACCCGGCGCTTCCGCCCAGGCCGTGTTGCATGCGGCGCGCTGGCCGGATGCCGGAGGTACGGTGTTGGTGGTCGGGCATCAGCCCACGCTGGGTGAAGTCGCGGCACAACTGCTGGGCTGTGCGGGCACCTCGTTAAGCATCAAAAAGGGCGCGCTATGGTGGTTCAGCCGACGTGAAGGCGCTGAACAGGTCACGTTGCGTCTGGTTATCACGCCGGATTTTTTGTAAGGCTAATTTTAGATTGAGGAGAACTGTATGTTTGAATCTGCTGAACTCGGTCACAAGATAGACAAAGCCACTTACGATGCACAAGTGCCGAAGCTGCGCGAGGACTTGCTCAACGCGCAGTTCGATCTGGCACAGAAGGCCAAATTTCCGGTCATCATTCTGGTCGGCGGCGTGGATGGCGCCGGCAAAGGTGAAACCGTCAACTTGCTCAATGCATGGATGGATCCGCGCCACATTCAGGCCCATGCGATGGGCGAAAAATCGGATGAAGAGCGCGAGCGCCCACACATGTGGCGATACTGGCGCGTCCTGCCGCCGAAGGGCAAGATCGGCGTGTTCTTTGGCTCATGGTACACCGCGCCCATCGTGCAGCGCGTCATAGGCAAGTCCAAGGCTTCCGAATTGAACCAGAGTATCGACGAGATCAACCACTTCGAAAAAATGCTTACCAACGAAGGCGCGCTTATCATCAAATTCTGGTTTCATCTGTCCAAAGAAACGCAGCGCAAACGCCTCAAGAGTCTGGAGAAAGATCCCAAGACGCGCTGGCGCGTCACCGATCTGGACTGGCAACGCTTCAAGCTCTACGACAAATTCCGCAAGGTTTCCGAGCACGCTCTGCGCGCCGCCAGTACGGCAGAAGCACCCTGGATCGTGGTCGAGGGCGCGGATGCGCGCTATCGCAATCTGACCACCGGCAAGATTTTGCTCGAAGCCCTGCGCAAACGTTTAGATCATTCCGCCCAGGCCGCGCCTGCCAACGCAGCGCCGCTGCATGCCCCGATAGACCGCTTGAACGTGTTCGACAAACTGGACATGTCGCAGAAGCTCGCCAAGAAGAAATTCGATGCCGAACTAGAAAAATATCAGGGCAAGCTCAACCTGCTCACGCGCGACGAACGCTTCCGCAACCTGTCGGTGATCGCGCTGTTCGAAGGTTCGGATGCGGGCGGCAAGGGCGGCGCGATCCGTCGCATCACCGGCGCACTGGACGCACGCCATTACCGTATCATCCCGGTGGCCGCGCCCACCGAGGAAGAACGCGCCCAGCCTTACTTGTGGCGGTTCTGGCGGCACCTTCCGCACAACGGTCACGTGACGATTTTCGACCGCTCCTGGTACGGGCGGGTACTGGTTGAACGCGTAGAAAAATTCTGTTCCGAAGCGGACTGGATGCGCGCCTACAGCGAACTCAATGACTTCGAGGAACAGCTGGTCAAAAACAACACCGTGCTGGTGAAATTCTGGCTGGCCATCACCAAAGACGAACAGTTGCGCCGTTTCAAGGAACGCGAAAAGACCGGGTTCAAACGCTTCAAGATCACCGAAGAAGACTGGCGCAACCGCAAGAAATGGAACGCGTATGAAACCGCCGTGTGCGACATGGTAGACCGCACCAGCACCGAAATCGCACCGTGGACACTGGTGGAAGCCAACGACAAAAACTTCGCGCGCATCAAGATTCTGAAAACGCTATGCCAGCAGATCGAAGCCGCGATGGAGCGCGTTTAACCAGCATGACCGGAGCTATTCGCAGCGCTCGCCCGGCTTCGAGTCGAACAGGCGCGAGTACTCGCTGGGGTGGCCCGACAAAACCTTTACGCACTCGCCCAGCTTATACGTCCCGTAGCTCATCACCTCCATGCGCTCGCCTGAATTTAGCGGCTGCACGGTGTAGCGGTTTGCGCCATAAGCAATTTGCGGCGGCTCTTTGCGGCTATCGTGCCTGCTGCCCAGCATGCTGCCCGCGCCCAACATCATCCCGCTACCCCCGCCGCCGGTGCCAAAGCTGATGCCCATGCCGACACTCACGCCGCTGTCGCTCGGCCTTTGCATCTTTGCCTCCTTGCGCTCCGCCTCGGTGAATTCGTGCACGTCCACCACCTTGGCCAGCCTCACGTAGCGCGTATCGTCTTCGAGATTGGGCGTACTCTGGCAAGCCGCCAGCAGCACGACCATCCCTGCTAACAAAAATTTCTTCATCATCTCTCGCCTCATATCAGTTGTGCTCTTCTGAGTACTGCGATGTAACTGCCGGAATATCTACCCGCTCGAATTCAGGACTATCTTCTGAAGCTTAGAACAAGCACCCCTGCACCGACCATTAGAATCCCCAGCCACTCGCGCAGGCTAGGGCGCTCGTTCAGAAAGATGACCGCAAATATCGCGACCAGCACCAGGCTGAACTTATCCACCGGCGCGACTTTGGAAGCTTCGCCCGATTGCAGTGCGCGAAAGTAGCAAACCCAGGACGCGCCTGTGGCCAGCCCAGACAGCGACAGGAATAGCCAGGTTCTTGGATTGAGCGCAAACGGGTCGCTCCACTTGCCCGTGAAATATACGAAGCCCGACAAGACCAGCAGGATCACAAAGGTGCGTATCAGCGTGGCGTAATCCGAATCCACGCCTTCCAGGCCGATCTTGGCGAATATGGCCGTCATCGCGGCGAAAACGGCCGAGAGCAATGCCCAGTAGAACCAGCTATGTGCAGATAACATCGGCAGCTCCGATCAATGATTTTTCTGAAGCTTCTGCACCGGTTGCACCAGCACCCACGGGCTGATCACGACTGCCCACAATATCTCATCCATCTCAAACCACGTACCTGCCTGCTCATCGGACACTTTGCCGAATTTCCCTGCCGCCATCCATTGCTGAATTTGCGCCGCGTTGTCCTGGGACATCTGATACGCCACATCGACTAAATCCAGATCGCTGGCAACGGCCAGCGCGACACCGCTGGCAAAATTTCGCTGCAAATCCCTCCAGGCGATTTTCGAAGTTTCCAGATTCACCTTCGCACGTAATGCCGCGCTGCTATTTTCTAATGCATCCATGTCAGCCGCCTATCTTCCAGTTTACTTTTTCTCCTGCACATAACGGCACCAGCCTGTGCTCGCCGAACGCAAAACTCTCCGGCACTTGCCAGCTTTCTTTGCACAGCGTGATCTTGTCGGTGTTGCGCGGCAGCCGGTAATAATCCGCGCCGAAAAAACTGGCGAAGCCTTCCAGCTTATCCAGCGCGTTCAACTGCTCGAACGCTTCCGCATACAGCTCGATGGCCGCATGCGCGGTATAAATTCCGGCGCAGCCGCAAGCCGCCTCCTTGGTGTGTTGCGCGTGCGGCGCACTGTCGGTGCCGAGAAAGAATTTCGGGTTGCCGCTACGAACCGCTTTGCCCAGCGCCTCGCGGTGCAGCTCGCGCTTCAACACCGGCAGGCAGTAATAATGCGGGCGCATACCGCCGCTGAACATCGCGTTGCGGTTATACAGCAGGTGATGCGCGGTGATGGTCGCGGCGATATGCTCAGGCGCGCTGGTCACGAACTGCACCGCATCAAGGGTCGTGATGTGTTCGAACACCACGCGCAGTTGCGGCAGGTCGCGCAGCAACGGGATCATCACCCGTTCGATGAACACCGCCTCGCGGTCGAACACGTCCACCGCCGGATCGGTCGCCTCACCGTGCACCAGCAGCGGCATGCCGCAACGCTGCATTTCTTCCAGCGCCGGATATGCACGGCGGATGTCGGTCACGCCCGCGTCGGAATTAGTGGTTGCCCCCGCCGGATACAGCTTGACCGCATGGATCACGCCGCTTTGTTTGACGTGTTGAATCTCTTGTGCGCTGGTGTTGTCGGTCAGGTACAAAGTCATCAACGGCTCGAACTTCGCACCGGCAGGCAATGCATCAAGGATGCGCGCGCGATAGGCGAGTGCCTGTTCGGTGGTGGTGATAGGCGGCCTGAGATTGGGCATCACGATCGCTCGTGCGAATTGCCGCGCGGTATCCGGCAACACCGATTCCATCAGCGCGCCGTCGCGCAAATGCAGATGCCAGTCATCTGGGCGGGTAATAATTAGTTGTTGCATGATGAATTCGGGCTGGGTCATTAAAGGGATTTTTAGTTCTAAGTTTAGCATCCACCCAATCGGTGAGCCGTGATCTTGCTCTGCATTTCGATCGCCTGTCCCGACAGGTTTGCCGTTGAGACTATGCTGCCCTGCATGGACGTGGCAGAGGAAGTGATTTCGCCACGTGCTTCCAGACTTAAAGTGCCTGCACACTTCATCTTGAAGTTAAGCGTGTCGCCAACATAACTTTTTTCGGTGTACGTGCAATCCGATGCGCCCGGATTCGCCACCCCGCCGAAAACACGGGATGGATCCTGCGCATCCTGCTCAGTCAAGCACTGATTCATCGTGTTAGGTGGGGGAGAAAAATCAGGCGTGGCGGCAACCCGTGTTTCCAGAGTCAGCTCCCACAATCCCGGCTGAATATCTGCGGCAAAAGCCGGGGTGGACAGGGTCGTCAACAGGGCTAGCGTAATGATGGTGAGGCGCATCGCATTCTCCTTAAAGGTATTGAGACGAATGATACCTCGATTTTGCTGGATGTCGGTGCGAGAGGAAACAGTACCTAGACAGACACATTAATCTTTTGTGCCCCGGCAGTTTTTGCTAACCTTTGTGCGTAACGCCTAGATATGTCATAAACAAAGTCAACTTCGCCGGTGGCAGACCGGCAACTGATTACCTTTCTTGATCTTGCCCAGAAAGGTAACCGAAAGAAGGCGTCCCCGGTTTCCCGCGCCTGCGGCGTTCCCTGCGTTGCTCGCCCGTTCAGGCGGCTGCGGAACTCGCGCTTCGCGCTCAGATAGTCCTCGCAGACATTCCCTGACCCGCCTGTGCTACTCGGCGGCGCACAGGGGAAAGAAAATCGAAACCCTAAAACCAAAACTATTTGGCAGTCTCTGCTATGTGCCATCTGCGGACTGTCGAGGTGTGAAATATCCAGCAGGAAAACAGACGGTCGTGACTTCCCTGAGGGTTGAGCCCATGAACTCAGTACCGATCAGGGATAATCCTGACGCGTGGGACGAACCATGATGTCGCTGATATGAACATGAGGCGGCTGAGCCACAATGTAGTGAATCGCGTTTGCCACATCTTCCCCATGCAACAACGGGCCAAATTTATCTTCGAAGGTCTGCACCAGATCGTCACTGTAGCCGGCTCCATCCTGAAACCCGCTGATAACGATGCCCGGTTCCACCAGCGACACGCGAATGCCTTTAGGTCCCACCTCGCGACGCAACCCTTCGGCCAGTGAATGGACGGCGAACTTGGTGGCACCATAAACCGCGCTGAATGGAGATATGTGCCTCCCCACCACCGAACCAATGATCACGATATCCGCAGCCTGTTTTGGATAGTTGGCTCTCTGCTCATCGACCATTCTCTGTGCAGCTTTTTGCAGCAAGGCCAAAGTACCTGTTACGTTAAGTTTGAGAATTTCTTCGAACTTGGACAAATCTGCATTCATGACTGAACCGCCCAGGCCTCGCCCGGCGTTCGCGACGACGATGTCGGCTGGCTTTGCAAAGCGTTCGATTGCTGAAGCAAAGAGCTGCTCCAATACTATGCTATCGCTTGCATCACCTGCTATGCCACAAAATGCCGCTCCCATCTCTTGTTCAAGTGCTCGAAGTTTTTCGACGTTGCGGCCATTACCTACAACACCATAGCCACTGGCAATAAATTTTCTTGCGGTCGCTTCCCCGATGCCAGAGGTAGCACCGGTAATGATTGCGATACGCGAATATCGATCAGACATGATAGTTCTATCCTTCATAATGTAGATAAATACGGAGTTATGTTAGCGCCACGCGAGATCATGAGCTAACCCCTTTATTTCTCTATCACAATGCTGATCTACGCTACCCGGTTATTCTTTAGACCAGCGAGCAGCGACCTTCTCATATTCTGCGGCTCGAGGATTGCCAAGTTTCCGGTAATCGTTGGCCACCATTTGGTAACCGTTCGTTTTCAGACGGAGATTAGCGACATTGGGACTGTTCACGCTACCGGCCAGAGCGGGTATCCGCAGAGTGATCCCGCTATCGATCAGGTCCGGGTTTCGGCGGGACAACTCCGGTCTGTTCTCCGCATAGATAACCGGCCACCAATAGGGATCGCCCAATCTGGCCGCAGCAATCGCCCACAACGTATCGCCGGGCGACACGATAACCGCTGTCGCCGCAGCTATTTCCATCTGGGTGGTTTCCGATTTTACGGGAGCAACGGGGACGGTTGCGGGCGCGCCTGTATCGGGAGTTTGGTCGGTGTGCGCCACTACGGCTTTATCCGATGACAGTTCGGGCGGCACCACGGACGCATCCTGAATGGATATCCCACTCATTGCCCTGATGCCAAGCACGATCAGCAGCAATACAAGCAGCACCAGCAAGATCCAGGCGCCGGTTCTGATACGCCAACCTGTTTTGTCCGGAGTGAGTTCCTTGATTCGCAGCTGACGGAAAGGCGCGTTGACAGCAAAACGCAAGGCACTGTAGGGGCGAAAGTGGACACGCGAGTGCTCAGGTATCGTTAACGGCGCGCCGGAGTTGGGATCGTGCCCCGTCTGTTCATCGACATGGGTCGTATGGAAACGGCCAAAGTGATACAGAGGAATCTCGCCGCCCGTCTCCAATTCCTCACTCATGGTCTTAGCGAATTGGTGGATATAGGCGTCTGCTTCGACACTACTGACCTTGGCACGCCTGGCCACCAGCGCCGTAAAGGAGTGGAGCGTTATTTTGTTGTCATCGCTCATGTCGGCGCACCTTCTTTGTCCGATTCGACATCGTAAACTTCTTCACGGAGCAAGGTGCCCGTGCGAAACACAGGCACGCGCCGTTTTGGGAAAATCGCAAAGTCATGACTGACTGGCCGATAACCGCGGTGCTCCGCGTACGTCGCCGTGTCGAAGGTGCCAAGGTGTGGGATGGTTACCGCGTGCCCGACCCGGAGTAGGTCACGAATCTCCCGCAGTGTTGCCTTAAGCAACCGCTGCGACAGAGCATTCGATATGCCCAACTTCTTTGCTACTTTTTCAATAAGCTCAGCTTGATCCATGGGTGCTCCATAGCGGGTCGGTTTATATGAAGTGCCAAGAAGCTACATTATTACTGCCGAATCCATAGCCTTCTCTTGATCACTTATTGCAATTAATGCCATATATATTGCTTCGTTATATTTGATACTCGGGTGTCCGCAATATTTACCTGCATCCGCACAATTAATGCAGGATTTGCAAAAAACTTCCTTCATGCACTCCACCAAACCGCATGATTAATGTCTTTTTAACTTACAGGTATTGAAGTCTACTTGTCTCATTATGTTGATCGAAAAAGCAGCGTCTGCGAAAACAAGAAACAAACTGTTGCCATCGATACGCCAAGCACCGTGAGTAATTGCTGTAACTCTATGGGAGCTTGTCGTTTGCATCTGTACGTTACCGCACATTAATCACCTAGTAATCATGTAGCCAGGCATCGCGATGGCGTGCCAGTTCCGCTCGAGTTGGCCAGGATTTTGTGGAAGCAGGGATTTCCGCTGTTCGGTGCGGACGCTTGATGGCGATTAGATTTTCTTGGCTACGAAAGTCTGATTTGTGGCAAGCTGTTAGCAAGGCTTTCCGGTTCCATCCATTGAATAAGGAGATGTTATGTTGAAAGGTGTTTTATTCGGTGTAGCGTTAACAATTGGGGTTGCATTGATTGGCGGTTACTTTCTGGTAAATAGTGGTCTAATTCCGGCCAATGCTGATGCAAAACCGGGATGGATGGAAACCTGGATGGCTAGTACTTCGCTAGATGCGACTCTTCGTCGCAAAGCCCCAAAGGAACAGAATCCGGTTGCACTGACAGACCAAAATCTCCTAGAGGGAGTTCATCTTTTCGCACAGAATTGTGCGATCTGCCATGGATCTGCTAAGGGTGGTAAGTCAGCATCTCCGATAGCGAAAGGTCTTTATCAAAAGCCGCCGCAGTTGGCGAGCGATGGGGTTGAGGGCGACCCGGAGGGTGATTCGTTCTGGAAGATCAAGCATGGGATTCGTCTGACGGGCATGCCTTCGTTCGGGTACACCCTCAAGGATCAGAAAATCTGGACGCTTGCGCTTTTCCTGAAGCACATGGATAAGTTACCACCCTCGGTACAGCTGGCTTGGTTGCAAGTCGAAAATTGGCCTGAACCATCAGACCAGATGGATAAGAAATAACCTGCTCGTCCATCAAATTCAGAGATTGTTACAAAGGGACATACAGTTACATCTATGATGGCACTGTGAC
>JADGRL010000077.1 GCA_017880865.1 Gallionella sp. | reverse complement strand
GGATGGCGTAGGCGAAAGCCGGTTTGTCGCGCTGTAATGCCGGCACATCCGGTTCGCCCGCATCGTAGGCCAGGAAGCGCGCGCCGAAAAATCGAAACACTTGCAATGCAGCCAGGTAAGTCGGCGATTCTACGGCCACCACCGTGCCAGGATCGATGAACAGCTTGGCGACTAGATCGATGCCCTGCTGCGAGCCCGACAAGATCAACACCTGTTCGGCAGTGCAACGCAATCCTCGATCCAGCAATTCCTCGGCGACCCGCTGGCGCAATTCCCACTCGCCCTCAGAGGCGCCGTATTGCAGGACGGATTGCGGCATGGCATCCAGGCTGAATTGCGGAAAGCTGTCGGGTGCGGGTAATCCCCCTGCAAAGGAAATCATGCCGGGGCGGTCGAGCACGGACAGGATTTCGCGAATCGCCGACGGGTGCAGATCGCGCGTGCGCTGTGAAAGGCGTGGGCCGTGAGACTCGGGATGTGAATTCATAACGGGTTATCCATAAATGTCAATGAAGTTGACCTATGGACAGATTAACGGCAACTCCCCTATCATGTCAATATGGTTGACCAATCTTCCCCTATCAATAAGCAAGCTGTTTTGCTGCGCGAAGCCCTGTTGCACCAGGCTATCGAGCAGTTTTACTTCGGCTATCGCGCCTTCACCGCGCCCCCTGATCGCATTCTGGAACAGCGCGGTCTGGGGCGGGTGCATCACCGTATCCTGTACTTTGTCGCGCGCAACCCGCAACTCTCCGTCAATACCTTGCTTTCCTTGCTCAATGTCAGCAAGCAGGCGTTGAATATCCCCTTGCGGCAGTTGATCGAAATGCATCTGGTGGCAATGGAGACGGCCGAGCATGATAGACGCGTGCGCCAGCTGACCCTGAGCGCATCCGGTGCCAAGCTGGAAGCACAGCTTACCGGCACTCAGATGAAGCAACTGCAAACGGTATTCGAGCAGGCAGGTGCAAACGCCGAAGCGGGTTGGCATCGAGTCATGTTGCGCTTGAGCGCACAAAACTGAGAGTCTTGCTGGGTGCTCCCGAGCCCGAGGTAATTGGCGGGACTCGGTGTGCTCCTGTCGTATAATTCTTCGCCGCAAAGCCTGGCGGTTTGCGAGGCCTGGTCCGGGGATTATTTTCTGCGAATTTTTGGAGAGTAGAGATGCCTGTCACCCGAATCGAAGTGAAGCGAAGCTGGAATCCAGAGCAAGTGCAGGCGATCATCGAGGCGATCTATCTTGCCCAGCGCGAGGCATTGCAGCTTCCCGCGCACGACAGGCAGATCCGCTATGTCGAGCACAGCCCGGAGCGCTTCCACGCACCGCCCGGCAAAACCGACAATTACACGCTGGTCGAAATCAGCCTTTTCGCAGGCCGCTCCATAGAGGCTAAGCGCGCACTCTATCGGGCTGTCGTAAGTAATCTCGGGGCAATAGGCATAGAACCTGCCGACATTTTTATCGTCCTGCATGAAATTCCGCTGGAGAACTGGGGGATACGCGGCGGTGTGCCTGCGTCAGAGGTTGACCTCGGATTCAAGGTCGACGTATAGGCAAGCCGGAATGAGTAATTCGATCGCAGTGCGGCTGTCATTGAGTGCCGCAAAAATTTTCCATCGAGAGAGACACGACTATGCAGGAAATAATAAGCGCCGATTTATCTTTGCCGCCCCACGCATCTGCCATCGTTTTTCTGTTGAATGAATATGCCAAGGACGACATGGGCGGCGGCGCGGAATTATCCGAATTCGTCAAAAGCAATCTGGTAGCCGAACTGCAGAAGCGGCAAGGCGTGCATGTCGTGCTCGCCTTCGTTGATGGATCACCCGCAGGCATGGCGCTTTGCTTTGAAGGATTTTCAACCTTCGCGTGCAAGCCGCTGCTGAACCTGCACGACATCGTCGTGGTGGCAACCTACCGGGGACGCGGCATTTCAAAACGCCTGCTTGCCCGCGCGGAGGAAATCGCGATACGCCTAGGTTGCTGTAAGCTCACGCTGGAAGTGCTGGAAGGCAATGCCATTGCGCAAGCCTTGTACAGAGCCGCAGGCTTTGCCGGATACGAGCTCGACCCCAGGATGGGCCGGGCGATGTTCTGGCAAAAGAAGCTGGGGCAAGACGATCTGGCATCGGACGCACTTTGAGGCTCGCCATGGACAAAACACTTTTCCTGACGGCCAGCAACGTGGTCAATTTTCACCATCCGCAGTTCGCAAAAGTGGCCGCCGATTTGCGCGCCGATTCTAGCGTAACCATGGCAAAAAATTGTTTAGTATGGGTGCGCGACAACATCCAGCATCTGTGTCGACTTCAAGGGTGGTGCTTGACCAGCGACCGCTTCGAGGCGTTGAAAATATTTTCCGCCATTGACCGCTTTAGTGCTTTATATTGCGGGACATGAAGGGCGGCATCGTGCCAATACCGGTCGTTCGACGAGTAATCGCCGAATGCTAACTATCGGCCAACAGCAGTAGTTCACACTAATTGAATTACCCAAATGAAAAATATTAATGTCTCGATACTGAATACAGTTCAAGTCAGCTTACTAACAGTTGTTTTGATTATTACTGGCTGCGGTTCGACTGAGAGATATGCAAAGGGCTGGGTAGGTCAACCAATACAAAATTTGATGGAAGCATCTAGGCATGGCGAAACAAAGAAAGCTGATGAGTTACCGAATGGTCATTGGGTTTATATAACCAGTGATTATGCAGTGAAAGAATGTAAAACCTACTGGGAAGTTGATGAGCAAAATATTATCGTTGGCTTTCGATATGAACGGGGGAGTTGGAAGTGCGACTAGTTTTTGGTGTTTTTTGACTAATACTCAAGCAACAATTGAAGAATCCTGACTGTCCGTTTTGTGTCGTTTGCGGCCCATGACACTGCATCAATCTCAACGTCTGCTATCAGCTTAAAACCCGACGCTTAAAGCTAGGCTGACAAGTGGCGCAATAACACCATTTTAGGCGACGGTTATATCAAGGTGGGAACGTTGCTTTACTAAGGTGGTCGAAGTCTGGCGTGGATTTAAAATCAAGATGCGGCGGGTATTTTTGTTGGCAGAAAAGCAGAGGCAACTTCATTCTTGGGCGTTCTTGCAAAAGTTACAATTTCACGAGGAGAGATATCATGAAAAAAGTATTATTTATTTCATTTCTTGCGATTTTATCAACCACTCCGGCCTACGCTGAAGGTGGGCGTGGCGGCGGTCATGGCGGTGGCTGGGGAAGAGGCGGTGGTTGGGGTTGGGGAGGAGCTTGGATTGCTCCAGCGCTGATAGGCGGTGCTATCGCCTATGATCTGTCTTATCCATACTATCCTTATCCGGTATACGGACAGCCATATCCAGTCTATACACAGCCTGCTCCGGCCTATGCACCTAGCGCTGCACCCCCATCTGTCCAGTACTGGTATTTCTGTACTGCCGCCAATGCTTATTACCCGTATGTGCAATCATGCCCAAGTGGATGGCAAGCTGTACCAGCGATTCCGCCACGATAAATAACGTGGACATTTACCTCTGGCGTTAGCGACGAAACGTTAGCGGCCATTCATGCGTAATTGATAAAAGCATGTGATGCGAGTAGGCTTTCGAGCAGCATAGTTTCTTTGTATTTATTGACCCCGGTGTTACCTGGGCGGGAAACTAAGTGAATGTCAGTTGTCAGTCTAGCGTCGGCAAACTAGCGGACAGTTACACGTACACGGCAACGTCTTCACTATTTTCTACAAACAGCATGACTCATGCCTGACCGTGCAGGTGAGCCGGAGGCAGGCCGCCTAACGTCGTGAAGGATTGGGTATTACTTCCCCGCCCCGCAACAATCTTTGTACTTTTTGCCGCTCCCACACGTACAAGGATCGTTGGGGGCAACTTTCTTCTTTGGTTTGGTGCTGCCTGCTTTGTTGGCCACTGAAGTTATTAATTCTGTGCTTTTCATGATGATTCCTTTCTTGGCTATTATTAAAAGAAGTGAAGCACGGACACTATATACCTAAATGATCCGACGTTAACAGTCTTGCAACTGCGAAATGATGCATACTGTTTATTGGAACTAATGACTGGCTGGTATTAGCCTGGAAGTAGTCGTAGAATCAGAATCGGATCTGTATGTTTGAAGGGCAGTTGTGTGCCAATTGGGGACGGTCGAGTATGCCCACCAAAGCACTCACTCAGCCACGTTATTGGTTGGCGGAACATTCGAAGCTCCTTACGTAGCGTTAGGCGGCAAAGAAATTACTGGCTAATATCTTAAGCCGACTGCAAATTGTGCTGGGTCGGAATTACTGGTACCTTTAATGTACCTTTCAATTACAAGATCGCATCGGTTTTGCGCAGACGAGCCGCCATTACTCGCATGACATGTAGCGCAAATTCGGGTTTCTGCTGAACAAGAAAAGTAAACCGATCGAACTCGATAGGTAAAAACTTGCAATCGTTTTTAGCCAAGACCGTTGCTGAACGAGCGCTGTCATCGATTATCGCCATCTCGCCGACGATAGTGCCCGCCTCCGCAGTCTCCATCACTCTGTTGCGAACGATGATCTCGGCAGTCCCGGACATGAGAACATACATAAAATTGCCCCGCTCACCTTCCTTGAACAAAACTTGTCCCGCAGGAAGCGCCTGTAAATCGGTCTGATGACGAAACAAATCTAAGAGATTCATATGACCTTCCCTGCGATTGTTAACAGTGAAGTGATTTTATTTTAGGTTGCAAAACGAATCGTTACAACGATTGATAAACCTCCAAATGACAACTTTACTCCTTGGTCAGGATCAACGCTTGATGTGGGAAATTTTGGTGCCTTCGATGCTAAGACTTGCCATCAGTCCCTGCTGGTCAAAAATAAAGGCATAGGCATCGTCTTTCATTGTCGTCGATGACAGATTTTTGGCAACGCCTTGATTCACCATAACTACGGTTGGTCCTACACCGATTTCCCATCCTTTCGATTTGGCCAGATATTTCATAGCCTTGTCATTCATGAGGAATACGACGTAGCCGTATGATTGGGCACCTGCCTGCCAGCCAAAGGAAGCGGAAACAGAATTGTAGTAGTCGACTGGCTTCGAATCCTTAAGAAGAACACCTTCGCCGTAGGCTCCTCCGAACACAAGGCCAGCTTTGACGATATTAGGGAA
>JADGRL010000019.1 GCA_017880865.1 Gallionella sp. | reverse complement strand
TGCTGTGTCATGACTATATCTTTCGTTGCAGAGATGTGGCCTAACCCGGCAGTCGAGAGGGACTGCGCAAAAGCGCGCAGCCCCTCACTTTTACGTTAGATTGCAGATGAAAAAACTATCGGTACTTCTCATCATATCCGCGCTTTCTACAGGCTGCGCTTCGAGAGCCTATTTGCAGGAAGGAAATCCTCTGAAACCTGCGTTCAATTTATACAACAGGAACTATGTTGTCGCTGCCCCAACATATGTCGGAAATGTGATTTGTGGCACTCCATTTTTACTAATTTCTGGCGGTGTTGATACACTTATTCCAGGTAAAAAATCTGAAACCTATTTCCGTGTGATAAACGGAATCTGGCTTGTGCCTGCTTCCATCTGTGGTTTTATTACTGGGTCATTGTTCGTACCAATTTCATTTGCATGTAAAGAAGACCCATGGGATTTCGACTTTCAAACTGTACGCAGCAAGAATTGGAATTGTCGAGGAGAAAGCAATCTAACCCTACGCTCAAGCGGGACTGGCGAGAAGCCGCCAGCCCCTTAGCTCCACGTTGGGCATCAAGGTGATTCTATGATTAAGCTAGCACAACTCATTCTCCTACTAGTCGTGACTACAACGGCTCACGCTGATACGTTCTATAACCTCATTCGATACAAATGTGACCTTCAGCATAACCGTGTAACCATTTCATATGTTGGCGCATATAACGAAGCTGGAGAAGATTTGATAGAAAACAAAGGCAAAGATGCTTGGGAGCCATGGACACTTTTAGATGTTGATAAATCAGGTGAACGAATTACGAAACAACGAGTGATTAAGAAGCAGTGCCAGCTCAGCGATGGAGTCTACAATGTTGCCATTGGCCCATCACCCTACACTTCAAACATCAATGGGCGTTGTGGAGCCCTTATGGGTATCCCTGGTTGGGTAGAAATTGCAAAAAATGGAAAGGTCATTACCCGTCGCGAGCTTGAGCCAGGTTTTTGCGGTGATATGAATGCTCAAGTAATAGCTGAAATATCGTTTGCAGCAGGAGCAAAGGAAGCAGACTTAAAGCTGGTGTCTCATAAAGAGTTTTCGGGATGGTAAGGCCCAACCCGTCGTTCGAGCGGGACGCCGCAGAAGCGCGGCGCCCCTCAACTTTACGTTAGATCGTAGATTGATTGATGGCTACAAAGCAGTCGGTCGTCACGGACGGCTATGTGTCGTTAGCTGAAGGTCACGAGCGTCCGGTTTCGGACAGCGAAATAACAAGATTGTCAGACAACTGTGTGTCGTTACCTGATGGTCATCGGTAAGTTTCAATGCTTCGGTTCATTCCCCTAGCAAGTTGATAAAGTAGCATCAACTTGCCCGTCTAGGAAATCGGGCCTCGCTCAATTTGAGGTATGCGAAATGTGTTGAAGGATAGGAGCAAGAAAAAAGGCCTGAGTACTCCGGCCTTTTATATTTGGTGGGAGGTACTGGTGTCGAACCAGTGACCCCTACAGTGTGAGTGTAGTGCTCTACCGCTGAGCTAACCTCCCAAAACTATTGTCATCCTGTATCACTGACCAAAATCAGCGCAGGGAAAATCAGGGAAAATATTATCGTTATTTCAGATGATATTTGATGATGCCAGATTACATCATTTCTTTTTACTCAATCAGTTGGCTGCTGTTGATGATATTGGATGATACCCGATTACATCTTTGACCGTGCCTTTTCGCAGTGTGAAGGCAGTGCTCTACCGCTGAGCTAACCGCCCGAGCCCCGAAGAGGAATGGGGGCGCGGATTAGAGCATAACGCGATTGTCTTGGTCAATAACCAGCCACATCTTTGTGCGCGCGATGCGCAAAGCCCGTAAAATGTGCGCCTCATTGATTGCCTATCCTGTTTAACTTATGACTATTCGTACTCGTTTCGCTCCCAGCCCAACCGGCTACCTTCACATCGGCGGCGCACGCACCGCTTTGTTCTCTTGGGCGTACGCGCGAAAATCAGGCGGCACCTTCATTTTGCGCATCGAAGATACCGATCTGGAGCGTTCAACTCAGGAATCGGTACAGGCGATCATGGACGGGATGTCCTGGTTGAATCTGGATTACGACGAAGGCCCGTTCTACCAGATGCAGCGCATGGACAGATACAAGGTGGTGTTGCAGCAGATGCTGGATGAAGGCACGGCGTATTATTGCTACACGACGCCTGCCGAGTTGGATGCACTGCGCGAGGCACAGCGTGTGCGCGGCGAGAAACCGCGCTACGATGGTCATTGGCGGCCGGAGCAAGGCAAGGTGTTGCCTGCGCCTCCTGCGGGCGTCAAGCCGGTGGTGCGATTCAAGAATCCGCTGCATGGCGTGGCGGCATGGGACGACATGGTCAAGGGCAAGATCGTGTTCGAGAACGCAGAGCTGGATGATCTGATCATCGCGCGCGCCGATGGCACTCCGACTTATAATTTTTGCGTGGTGGTGGACGACCTGGACATGGGCATCACCCAGGTCATCCGTGGCGACGACCACGTCAATAACACGCCGCGCCAGATCAACATCCTCAAGGCTCTGGGTGCCGCGCTGCCGCAATATGCGCATGTGCCGATGATACTGGGCAGCGATGGCGAGCGTCTGTCCAAGCGGCATGGCGCGGTGAGCGTGATGCAATATGCCGAGGAAGGATTCTTGCCGGAGGCGTTGGTCAATTATCTGGCGCGTCTGGGCTGGTCGCATGGCGATGCAGAAGTTTTTTCGATCCAGCAATTTGTCGAGTGGTTCGATCTGGAACACATCAGCAAATCGGCAGCCCAGTTTGATCCGGAAAAATTGCGCTGGTTGAACCAGCATTACATCAAGCTGGCCGACAACATCCGTTTGGGTGGCCTAGTGCGCAAGCATCTGGCCGATCGCGGCGTGCAGGTGAGCGACGCGCCTCAACTGGAGGCGGTGATCGCCTTGTACAAGGAGCGCACAGCGACCCTGCTGGAATTGGCTGACGAGGCGGAGGTATTTTATATCGAAGTGCATCCCGCGCAGGAATTACTCGATGCGCACCTTGTGGAAGAGGTGCTGCCAGCTCTTCGCGAACTCGCGGAGCGTTTCGCCGATGTCGCCTGGGAAGCGCCTGTGCTGGCTGCACTGATAAAAGAGTTGCTGGCCCGTCACAATCTGAAAATGCCCAAGCTGGCGATGCCGTTGCGCGTGATGCTGGTCGGGCAAACGCACACCCCGTCGGTTGATGCCGTGCTGGCCTTGTTCCCGCGCGAGACCGTGCTGGCGCGACTAAAAAAATATCTGTAATTTCAATATCTGTATTTCCTAGAGGGCCGTAAAAAGTCCTAACAATAAAAAGTACGGACAATAAAAAAAGCACGCCTAGGCGTGCTTTTTCTTTTACAGCTTATTGATTTACATCTACCGCTTAACGGGTGTTGCCATTGTTACCGCGACCGAGTGTGTAGCTTGGGCGATCATCGGTACGGCGTGGTGCACTGTTGCCGCCGCGATTCTGGTTTTGCCCGCCGAAGCTGCGCTCCGCACTGCGCGGTGCCCCTGTACCTTGACCGCGATTTTGCCCGCCAAAACCCTGACCACCGCCAGTAGGAGCATGGCCTTGAGTGGTGTTGCCGTTGGCCTGACCTTGCCATTGACCTTCTTTGCGTCCGGCATGGCTATGGCGGCTGTCCGGCGCGCTGTGGTGATTTCCACCACCGTTGCCGGCGTAACCACCGCTGCGGTTGCCGCCGAAACCGGCATTGTTGCCGCCGCCACCGAAACCGCCGGTGCGTGGGGCGCCGCTACGCGGGCCGCTGTTGCTGCGCGGACGATCCGAAGACGGGCCACCGGTGCGCAGTTTGTACTTAGGCTCCAGCCCTTCGATGGTGTGCATCTTGATGCTTTGCTCGGTGTAACGCTCGATACGCTTGAGCAATTGAGCATCGCGGTTCGACGCGAACGAAATGGCAATGCCGGTTGAGCCGCCGCGACCGGTGCGACCGATGCGGTGCACGTAGTCTTCGGCGAACTTGGGCAGATCGAAGTTGATCACGTGCGAAATGCCGCGCACATCCAGACCGCGTGCGGCTACGTCGGTGGCGACCAGGATGCGCACGTTACCGTTACGCATATTGAGCAGGGTACGGTTGCGTTCGCGCTGGTTCATGTCGCCGTGCAATGCCGCAACAGAATGGCCTTGTGCGGACAGTTGATCGGCGATGGTATCGGCATCGCGCTTGGTGGCGGTGAACACCAGCGCCTGATTCATTTCAGCGTCGGTCAACAGGTGGCTGAGCATCTTGTTCTTGTGCGCCACGTCATCGGCAAACATCATGCGTTGCTCGATGTTTTCGTGCTTGTCCTTGGCCGCAGATACAGAAAGCTTCTTCGGTGTCTTGAGCAGGCGCGAAGCCAGATTGCCGACCACGCCTTCGAGCGTCGCGGAGAACAACAGGGTCTGGCGTGTGTTGGGCGTAGCTTGAGCGATGCGTTCCACATCATCGACAAAACCCATGTCCAGCATACGATCCGCTTCGTCCAGAATCAGCATTTCCAGACGCGAGAAATCGATGCGACCGCGTTCCAGATGGTCGATCAGACGTCCTGGAGTTGCGACCAGAATATCGACTTGGCTGGACAGCAAACGGTTCTGCACCGGGTAGGGCATACCACCCAGAATGCTGATGATCTTGACGCGCATGTTCTTGCCGTACTTGGTCGCGGCATCACACACTTGTTGTGCCAGTTCGCGGGTCGGTGTCAATACCAGTACGCGCGGGCCTTTGCCAGGCAAAGGGGATGGCTTGGACAGACGTTGCAGCGCCGGCAGAATGAATGCAGCGGTCTTGCCGCTTCCGGTTTGCGAAGAGGCCATCAGGTCGTGACCGGCCAGGATTTCAGGAATAGACTGCGCCTGGATAGGCGTAGGTACGGTGTAACCGGTTTCGGCAATCGCCTTAAGAATGGCGGGGTCTAAATTTAAATTTTCAAATGACATAGTGCTTCCTTTTTTAGAATCAAAGGGAATCCACTTCGAAATGAAGACGCAAGCCTGCACTCAGTTAAAATATAACTGAATGCCGAACAGAGTCCAGCATGACGAACTTTTAGTAGTTCCCTTATGTGAGCGCAGGTAGTTAAAACTACACGTTGAACGGGCAGACAGATTAACCGGCGCATAAAACATCGTTGCTAACCGGAAAAACCGTTAGAGAATTCCCGTTAGAGAATCTTGGTGGGCTTTTTTAGACAGGCGCGATTTGCATACGCGCGAGAGATAGGTCAGAAAACGATGAACCAATGCCGCTTTAAGTAGCGACAAGCCGCGCATTATACTGATAGAAAAAATAAAAGCCAGCGAAAGTTTATTGTGCCCTGCTTGTGCTAGAATGCGCGCCCTTTTCATTAGCAAGGCTGTTTACATGTCCCGCCAACTCCGCAATATCGCCATCATCGCCCACGTTGACCACGGCAAGACCACTCTGGTGGACAAGCTGCTCAGTCAGGCGGGTTCCTTTACTGCCCATCAACATGTCGCCGAACGCGTCATGGATAACAATGACCTGGAAAAGGAGCGAGGCATCACGATTCTGGCGAAGAATTGCGCCGTGTTCTACGAAGGTGTGCACATCAATATCGTGGATACACCCGGTCACGCCGACTTCGGCGGTGAAGTTGAGCGCGTGCTGGGCATGGTAGACGGCGTGTTGCTGCTGGTGGACGCGGTCGAAGGCCCAATGCCACAAACCCGTTTCGTGACCAAGAAGGCGTTGGCATTAGGCCTGCGTCCTATCGTGGTGATCAACAAGGTCGACCGTAACGGCGCCCGTCCTGATTGGGTGATCAACCAGACTTTCGACTTGTTCGACAAGCTGGGCGCGACCGAAGAGCAACTGGATTTCCCGGTAGTGTTTGCCTCGGCATTGAACGGCTACGCGATGCTGGAACTGGATAAGCCTGGCAAAAACATGTTCCCGTTGCTCGATGCCGTGCTCAAGCACGTTCCGGCACCGCAAATGGATCTGGATGCGCCGCTTCAGATGCAAATTTCCGCGCTGGATTATTCCAGCTTCGTGGGCCGCATCGGTGTGGGTCGTATCCGTCGCGGCAAGATCAAGCCAGGCCAGGATGTGATGGTAATGAATGGCGACAAGCCGCCAAAGCGCGCGCGCGTCAACCAGATCATGGGTTTTCGCGGCATCGAACGCGTGCTGCTGGAAGAAGCGGGTGCGGGCGACATCATTCTGGTTAACGGTATCGACGAGATCGGTATCGGTGTTACCTTGGCTGACGTGAACAAGCCGGAAGCCTTGCCGATGCCCAAGGTGGATGAACCGACCCTGACGATGAACATGATGGTGAACACTTCACCTCTGTGCGGTCAGGAAGGCAAGTTCATCACCAGCCGCCAGATACGCGACCGCCTGAACAAGGAGTTGCTGGTGAACGTGGCGTTGCGCGTCGAAGAGACGGACAACACCGACGTGTTCCTGTTGGCCGGACGCGGCGAATTGCATCTGACGATCTTGTTGGAAACCATGCGTCGTGAAGGCTTCGAGATGGGCGTGGGCAAACCACGCGTGGTGTACCGCACCATCAACGGCGAGAAATGCGAGCCGTTCGAAGTGCTGACCGTGGACGTGGAAGACACCAACCAGGGCGCTGTGATGGAAGAACTGGGTCGTCGTCGCGGCGACTTGCAGGATATGCAGCCGGACGGCCATGGTCGTGTGCGTCTGGAATACCGCATTCCGGCGCGCGGCCTGATCGGGTTTCAGTCCGAGTTCATGACCATGACACGCGGCACCGGCATCATGGCGCACGTGTTCGATGACTACGCGCCGGTCAAGGCCGAGATGCCAGGCCGCCGCAACGGCGTACTGATTTCTTCCGAAGCGGGAGAAGCGGTGGCTTATGCCTTGTGGAAACTGGAAGATCGCGGTCGTATGATCGTTGTTCCTGGCGACAAATTGTACGAAGGTATGATTATCGGCATCCACAGCCGTGACAACGATCTGATCGTGAATCCGATCAAGGGCAAGCAGCTGACCAACGTGCGCGCTTCCGGCACCGACGAAGCGGTGCGCCTGACCCCACCGGTCAGATTGACGCTGGAATCGGCGGTCGAGTTTATCGACGATGATGAACTGGTCGAAATCACGCCACAATCGATTCGTGTCCGTAAACGTTTCCTGACCGAAAACGAGCGCAAACGCCAAGGACGCGGCCTGTAATCTACAGACCTGAGTTCGACGTGAAATAAAGGGGTGCCCCGGATTATCCGGGGCACCCCTTTTCATTTGGCGGCGTGAAGTTGAAATGCCGCTTGCGCTTGAAATTGATTCCAGTATATTTGCGCACCCAAATCAGTCTTGATTCTCGGGGGCTGGGTTGTTAAAGGGATTGAGCTGTAAAAAATTTTTCATGTAAATCGGAGGAATTATGTTCTTGAAGCATTCAGGAAGGGCGCTTGCGCTTTTTGCTTTTTTGTTCGTAGCGGGTTGTTCGTCGGCGGGCGGCGCGAGCAAGGGTGCGGGTAATTTCTTTTCATCGGCTAAAGACACGATCAACATCGAATCCGATCCATCCGGGGCGGATGTTTACGCGATGGGCGAGAAGATCGGCGTGACTCCCCTCAAGATCCGCCATCAGGATGTCTTCCCGAACATCTATCCCAAGGAAAAGGAATCGATGTACGGCAGGGTGACCCTCAAGAAAGCAGGGTGTTCGGATTTGACCAGAACGATCAGCATGGAAATAAGCAGCGAAGGGTTGCACACGAAACTCGACTGCGCTGATATGAATCCTGTCTCGACCAAGACAGAGGCTCCTCGTCTCAGCGAGACCGTAGAGCAGCGGCTGGATAAAATCAAGGCTCTGCAGAGCAAGGGATTGATCACCGAAGATGAGGCGAAGAAGGCGAGAGAACAAGTCCTCAAGGATCTTTGATCGCCGTTAGCTTTCTGCTTGCTCTCTGACCTGATCCGCGAACGATTAAAGTTCGCGCTGAGACATGAGGAATGGGTAAGGAAATGAACAAGATCGAACATGGCAGCACCAATGTATATGCTGATCTCGGCATGGCTGATGCCGAAGAAATGCAGGTCAAAGCGCAACTGGCCAGCAAAATTGGCGACATCATCAGACGACGCAAACTGACGCAAGTTCAAGCAGCCGAACTGCTGGGCATCACCCAGCCGAAACTATCCGGCCTGCTGCGCGGACAGTTTCGAGGCATCTCGGAAACCAAGATGCTGGAATGTCTTACCCGCCTGGGTCGAGATGTTCAAATCGTCGTGAAATCTGCGCCGCGTTCACGCACAGAGGGTCAGGTGTCGGTGATATTTGCTTGAAAATGTCGCAGGGTAAAGCGGCTGCACGACGGGCTGCATATTCCCTATGAAAGTTTGTTGGGCGCTGTGTAGCCTCGTTCAATGGCCTTGGATTCTGCGCTAGCCCGGCTGCTTGACATAAACCTTGCAACGTTATATTGTATCTACATGGATATACAATGCGGAGGTGGGTATGAGGCTGCAAGTATCAAAATGGGGCAACAGTCTGGCCGTGCGCTTACCGGTTGAGTGCACGCGCGCTGCCGGGCTGAAAGAAGGGGATAGTGTCGAAGCCAGCATCTCCCCGAGCGGAGAGATCAATTTGGTGCCAGAACGAGCATTCGACAAAGGCGCTTTTCTGATGCGCATCGCCAGGCTGCACACTTCCATGCCGATGACTGAGTCGGTTGTGGAATCCATGCGTCAACAGGCGCGCTACTAATGATCTATGTTGATACCAGCGTGATCGTAGCGCTGCTGAGCGTCGAGCCAAAAACACAGAGCGTAACCGCTTGGTATGCAGGGCTGAGCGATGTGCCGACCTGTTCGGACTGGTTGCTGACGGAGTTCTCCAGCGCCCTGTCGATCAAGCTGCGCACAGACCAGATCAACGAGGTTAACGCAAAGCGGGTGCGCAAAGAATTTGCGTTGCTGACAGAAGGCGGCTTACGTATTGTTCCTGTCAGTCGCGGCGCATTCGTGCATGCGGCTGAAATGGTCAAACTGCATGCTCACGGCCTGCGTGCCGGGGATTCCCTGCATCTTGCCGTTGCGCTGGAATTGGGGGCAACACGCATGGCCACACTGGATGGGACACTGGCAGCGAACGCAAAGCGCAATGGAATGAAGTTGGTCGAGTTTTGAATCAACATCTAATTTAGCCACTGGCCGACACCATCATGACGCGAACAAGTCCCGCGACGGATCTAACGAATAGCTGCCATCCCGGCATTGAGCCGTTGCGCCGTTAGGAATGGCACCAGATTTTGAATGTGCCGGAGAATGAACAAGATTGCCGCGCTTGTTCGTGTAATGCCCGTGCTCTTCAAGTTCGGCCTCGTTCTGCCCGGATAATTCCGCGTAGGGTTGCTCTGGTGGCTTCTTGGCTTCCGACGTGGAAGGAAGGAGAAAAATGGCGCTTAGCAGTAAAGTAACGAAGGTGCGGACGAGCATGTAATTTTCAACAATCTAAACGTGGCACAGTTTTTTCTTGTTCCCACGCGCCGCCCTTCGACCTTGCTTAAGGACATGTGTGGAAATACGGTTTGTAACGCGCCGCGTTACGGACGCACATTTGCCCAACCCAACAGACAAAACACCGCAGCGTAAAAACGAGAAAGTCATTGTAGGGTGCGCTTGCGCACCTTCGCGGAATGGTGCATCGCAATTGGTGCGCCAGCGCACCCTACTACTAGTCAATGGCTAGTAGTTTGATCAGCGCGCGGGAACGAGATATTACACGCTGGCGAGGCGGTTCATCTGCTCATACGTTCAAGTTCTGCAACAGCGGCTCTCTGCTCGACTGTATCTTTCGCGCATGCATTCGCTACCTGATTCAATGATAGCCTTGCATCGTCCTTATTCCCTCGTTGCAACTCATATTCTCCGATATAAAAGTTAGCCTGACACTTGTGCTCATTTTGTATCTTAATATCACCTCGCGCGGCTGCGGAGCGCACCTGCTCGGGCGTTGCCTCACCCAAGTATAGCGCGGGTATAAGTCCGGGCCATTCCTTGCGATTGAGCTTTGCTGTATTGCGCTTAAGTTCTTGAAGACCTTTGTTTCCAAGTTTGCTACGGGTGATATGGAGCCACAAATTAGCGACAGTATTCGTCGGCTCAAATTTAAGGAGCTGCTCAAAGTCCAAAGACGCTTCCTGAAAACGTCCTAAAACAAATCGGCTAATCCCTCGTGAGATGTAAGGATTCGTGTAATCCGTTTTTGAGCGAATCGCCACATCGAAATCGGCAATTGCGCGCTCATAGTCGCCCTTTTGAAAATACATGGTGCCCAGATTGAATGCCGCTTCGGCATCGTCTGGCTGCAATTGCAACTCTACGCTGTAATCGGCGATGGCCATATCGTACTTATCGAGGGCGGCATAAACATTGCCTCGGTTGATGTGAGCTTCCAAATATTTCGGATCCAAAAGTATCACCTTGCTGAAGTCAGCCAGGGCTTGGTCATATTTTTCAGACAAGCTATAACTTGCGCCACGGTAAATGAGTGCTTTCACATAGTCTGGTCGCAAGCGAAGCGCCTCGTCGAAATCGGCAATCGCAAGGTCGTATTGCTTTGTATCCATATGGATCGAGCCAAGATTGGAGTGAGCCTCCGCGTCATCAGGTTTTAACTTGATTGCTGCCGTAGTGTCAGCCAAAGCGAGATCATATTTTTTCATCAAGTAATAGGTACTGCCTCGATTACTGAGCGCCTCCGCGTAATCCGGCTTCAAACGAAGCGCACTATCGAAATCGGCAACGGCATGGGCATACTGTTTTTTATTTATGTAACATGTTCCTCGGCCATAATAAGCCTTGGGGTCATTGGGTGTTAACCGGATTTCAGTGCTGTAATCAGCAATTGCAAGGTCATACCGCCCCGTCGAGCAATAGGTACTGCCAAGGTTATAGTAAGCATCCGCATCGTCGGGGTGGAGACGTGTCACCATGTTGATATCGGCAATGCCTAAATCATATCGCTCCGCGAAGAGGTAAGCCGCGCCACGGTTATTATACGCGGTCACTTGCATATCGGTGGTTAGACGACCTGAAGCGATAGCCCGCGTATAGATTTGAATTGCTCCATCGTAATCTCTGTGTAGTAGCGCCTTTTCCCCTGCATCCATGTCTTTGACCTCATCGGCCATAACATTGGCACCGAAAACCAATAGCGCACCGAACACTAAAATCGTGGCTGATTTCAAACAACACAACCGAAATATCTTCTTCAAAATTACCAAACTATTACTCTCCAAAAAACACCCACCTGTAAATCTCATATCTATTTTAAATGATAAGTAGCATAAACTCAGCACAGTATAAAAAACGGGGTGCATTACGACATTCATGCCACGTGTAGAGCTAGCTCGCGATGCATCGAGTCTGCTCAAAAAAGCTTCGTTGAGATATACGGACATGGGTTTCCCCTTTTAGAACGAGTGAGCTGCTGGCGCTGCTACCCGTCTTTTGCGGGTTAATATCTTGTGGCCGTTCGACGGCTCTGGGGAATCTGCTGTGTCCCTTATACCGGTATGATCTGTATGCAACAGCACCCAAGCTGGCTGAGTGCGATTTCCTTATGCCGCCAGCGGAAAAGGAAGCTGGAAGTAGCCTTGAACGATGCCACTCACTGAAATATCTTCGTCCAATTCTTCCCAGCGTAGCGCGGTGCCGTTTGCGCGCAGGGTAACTTGTTTGAGCTGTTCATCGCTTGCATTGCACAGCAATTTGAAGCGTGCGGCAGGGAAACCGATTTGTCGGCCATCCGTGAGTTCGATGAACACGACCCGCCCCGAAATCCAAACACGGGTGGCGCAATGTTCCAGTTCAATGTTGGAAGAATTCATACCATTTCTCCTTGAAAAATTGCTGACGCTCGAAAATAACCACTTCAATGCGGCGCAACTCGGTGGGGTTGATGTTGCGGCTTCTCGCTAATCGCACAGGTTCAAGCCAATACTTGCACTCTCCCTCACCGGTGTCCACATGGATGTGTGAGGGTTCCATTCCTTCGTCAGAGTAGAAGTGGAAGCGCCAATTCAATAATCGTAGAACAGTAGGCATGATTGAGTATGAATAATCGAGCGCTGGCGTCTGCAAGTGGGATGAACTCTAGGGAGTTCGCCGTGGGTTGTCAATGACGATTGAGGGGGTGGCTGAAAAAGCGTATCCCGAGCGCCGCCATTAGATAAAATTCTGCATACCCTTTTAATTTCTGCTGGCTGATCGCTTATACTGAAATCAGCTTTTCACGGAACTCATGCTCATGGATCAACAAGTCTTTACGTTCGCCGCGCTCTTGGTCGGCCTGCTGGTCGGGGCAGTTGCCATCTGGCTGGTTTTGAAGGAGCGCCTCGCCGCCGCCGGGATGCACCTGCAGGGCGAAACTCAGGTCGAGATCGCGCGTCTCAACGAGCGACTAAGTGCGGCGCAGGAAGAGGTCAGGCGCGTTAAAGCCGCACACGATGAACTGCAAAAACAGGCGACGCTGTGGCGCGATCAACTCGATACCTCGCGCGACGAATGCGCCCAGCTGACCGAGCGCGCCGCACGCCAGGCCGGGCAACTGACTGACATGCAAAAGGAAAAAGAGCATCTCGCCGCATTGCGCGACCAGCTCACGGCAGAGCGGCAGCGCTTGAGCAATCAGGTGGCTGAACTGACCACGATGCTGGAAGCTGAGCGCTCTCAAACCATAGAGAAACTGGATTTGCTGAAGAATGCCGAGGAGCAGCTGGCCAACCGTTTCAAGGCATTGGCCAGCGATATTCTGGAAGATAAATCCAAGCGTTTCACCGAACAGAACCAGACCAATATCAACCAGTTGCTCGAACCGCTCAAAATCAAGATCACCGAGTTTCAGGGCAAGGTGCAGGAGGTCTACGTACAAGAAGGCAAAGACCGTTCCGCACTGGCCGAGCAGGTCAAGCAATTGATGGTGCTGAATAACCAGCTGTCGGACGATGCGCACAATCTCACCCGCGCGCTCAAAGGTCAGGCCAAGACGCAGGGCAATTGGGGCGAGCTGATACTGGAGCGGGTGCTGGAGGCTTCCGGCTTGCGTAAAGATCATGAGTATAGCGTGCAGGAAAGCCATACCCGCGCGGATGGTTCGCGTGCCCAGCCGGATGTGGTGGTGCATCTGCCGGAAGACAAGCATCTGATCATCGATGCCAAGGTGTCGCTCAACGCGTATGAGGAATACGCCAATGTCGAGACCGATGTTCAGCGCGATGCCGCAATGAAACGCCATCTGGATTCGGTGCGCAACCATATCAAGGATTTGTCCGAGAAAAATTATCAGCAGCTTTACGGCTTGCAATCGCTCGATTTCGTGCTGATGTTCATCCCGGTGGAGCCGGCCTTCATGCTGGCCATCTCGCATGACAGCGATTTATGGCAGGACGCGTGGAAGAAAAACGTGTTGCTGGTCAGCCCCAGCACCTTGCTGTTCGTGGTGCGCACGGTGGCGCATCTGTGGCGGCAGGAGCAGCAGAATCGCAACGCGCAGGAGATCGCCAATCGCGGTTCCGAACTCTATGACAAGCTGGTCGGCTTCGTGGAAGACCTAGATAGCCTGGGTGCCAAGCTGCAACAGGCACAGAAGGCCTATGACGGGGCGTACAACAAGTTTACCGGAGGCCGGGGCAATGTCATCCGTCAGGCAGAAATGCTCAAGGAGCTGGGCGTGAAGCCCACCAAACAACTGCCGCAAAAATTGATCGATGCGGCGCTGGATTAAATACCAGCCGACAATATCCGCAGGGCGAATTTAATCGGGGGTAAGCGATTCACAGCCCGCTAGCTGATAACAAGCGTGTATCGCGATGGTAATATACGCATCCTTAATATTTTTTCAGCACAACGATGAAACTGGCAATCGCGCAAATCAACTGTGTGTTAGGCGATCTGGAGGGGAATGTTGCAAAGATTTTGCAATATTCCGAGCAGGCCAAACAACAGGGCGCACAATTATTACTGACGCCCGAGCTCAGTCTGTGCGGTTATCCGCCGGAAGATTTGCTGCTGCGCGATGGTTTTTACCAAGCCTGCGAAGAAGCCTTGAGTGATCTTGCCGCCAAAATTTCGGGTATCGCCGTAGTGGTGGGACATCCGCATGAACAGGGCGGGAAACGCTATAACGCCGCTTCGCTGCTGCGTGATGGCGTGATTGCCGCGACGTATCTCAAGCACAGGCTGCCTAACTATTCGGTGTTCGACGAGGAGCGTTATTTCGAACACGGCACCGAGCCCTGCGTGTTTGAACTGGAAGGCATACATTTTGCCTTGAACATTTGCGCCGATATCTGGGAGCCAGATGCGGCTCTTCAGGCGCGCCATGCGGGTGCAGAAGTGCTGCTGGTGCTGAACGCATCGCCTTATGCCCTCGACAAACAGAATGCCCGCCATCAGGTCATACGCTCGCGCATTGCCGAGACCGGCATGGCGGTAGTTTATGCCAATCTGGTCGGCGGCCAGGATGAATTGATTTTCGATGGCGGCTCGTTCGCCATGGATAAAAAAGGCACATTGACCGCGCAGTGTGCGCATTTTGCCGAAAACTTGTTGATGCTGGAACTGCATGATGATCTGCGACCGGTCGGTGAAAAGGTCGCGCCATCGAGTGTAGAAGCCGATGTCTACCGCGCCCTGTGTCTCGGTGTGCGCGACTACATCACCAAGAACCGTTTCCCCGGCGTGCTGCTGGGCATGTCGGGCGGGATTGACTCCGCATTGACCCTGGCGATTGCGGTGGACGCGCTGGGTGCGGACAAGGTACATGCGGTGATGATGCCCTCGCCCTACACCGCGCAAATCAGTCTGGACGACTCGCGCGAGATGGTGAAAATTCTCGGCGTGCACTACGACGAGTTCCCCATCGAGTCGATGTTCCAAAGCTATACAGCCGCGCTGAAAACCACTTTCGCCGGGCGCACTGCGGATACCACCGAAGAAAATTTGCAGGCGCGCATACGCGGCACATTGCTGATGGCCTTGTCCAACAAGTTCGGATCCTTGGTGCTGACCACCGGCAACAAATCCGAAATGGCCGTGGGCTACGCCACGCTGTACGGCGATATGGCGGGCGGCTTCGCCGTGCTGAAAGACGTCAGTAAGATGCTGGTGTATCGTCTGGCGCGCTACAGGAATACACTGGGGGCAGTGATCCCGGAACGCATCATCACCCGAGCACCCAGCGCCGAACTGCGCGCCGATCAAACCGATCAGGACAGCCTGCCGCCCTACGAGGTGCTCGATGCCATCATGGAATATTACGTCGAACAAAATCTCGCGATTCCGGAAATCATCGCACGCGGTTATGCCCCAGCCGATGTGCGCCGGGTGGTGCATCTGATACGCATCAGCGAGTACAAGCGGCGCCAATCTGCGGTGGGTATACGCATCACCGAACGCAGTTACGGCAAGGACTGGCGGTATCCGATTACGGTGCATTACCAAGATACTTTCTAATCTAATATCATTTGGCGGCAAGTTTTGTTATAATGCGCCGCGTTTTGAGATGGGCTTCGAGCCCGTTTTTTATTTGTGCGAATAATTTTAAAAGTGGTGAAGCTGGTTTATGGATGTGGTGAAGCTGGTCGAGACGACTGTAAATGGCTTGGGCTATGAGCTAGTGGACTTGGAACGTTCGGGGCGCGGGTTGATGCGCGTGTTCATCGACAAGCCGGAAGGCATCTCGGTGGAGGATTGCCAGACGGTGAGTAATCAATTGACGCGCCTGTTTCTGGTCGAGAACGTGGATTATGACCGCCTCGAAGTTTCATCGCCGGGCCTGGATCGGCCGCTGAAAAAAGAAGCGGATTTTGTGCGCTTCGCCGGTGAGAAGGCGCAACTCAAGCTGCGCATGCCGCTTGCGGAGCGCAAGAATTTCGTCGGCGTGATCGGCGAGGTGAAGGATGGGATTTTGCAGTTGGATGTGGATGGCAGTCTGGTAGCGATTGAACTGTCGAATGTGGATAAGGCGCGTTTAGTGCCGACTTTTTAGTTTGCAGGGCGCACGGAGTGCACCCTGCATCGCTGACATGTAAGTAATTTGCCGGAGAATGGTATGAGTCGTGAAATTTTGTTGTTGGTGGATGCGCTGTCCCGTGAAAAGAACGTGGACAAGGAGGTTGTGTTCGAGGCGCTGGAATCCGCCCTGGCCTCCGCGACTAAAAAGCGTTTTGCCGACGAGGCTGATGTGCGTGTGGCGATAAATCGCAATACCGGCGAATATGAATCTTTCCGCCGCTGGGAAGTGATGGACGATGAAACCTTCGAGACCCCGGATCTGCATATCAAGCTGGAAGAAGCGCAAAAGCGCAATGCCGCTATTCAAATCGGAGAGTTTATCGAAGAGCCGCTGGAATCCATCGATTTCGGGCGTATCGGGGCGCAAGCCGCGAAGCAGGTCATTTTTCAGAAGATACGCGATGCCGAGCGTGAGCAGATATTGGCCGACTTCATGGATCGCAAAGAGCATCTGGTATCCGGTACGGTCAAGCGGCTTGAGCGCGGCAACGCGCTGATCGAGTTCGGCAAGATCGAAGCCTTGTTGCCGCGCGACCAAATGATCGCCAAAGAAAATTTGCGTGTCGGCGATCGCGTCAAGGCGCATCTGCTGCGCGTGGATCGCGGCGCGCGCGGACCGCAGGTTATTTTGTCGCGTACCTCGCCCGAATTGCTGGTCAAGCTGTTTGAGCTGGAAGTGCCCGAGATCGAAGAGAAACTTCTTGAAATCGTCAGTGCCGCTCGCGATCCCGGTTCTCGTGCCAAGATCGCTGTGCAATCGCATGATCCGCGTATCGATCCGATCGGTACATGTGTCGGGATGCGTGGCTCTCGCGTGCAGGGCGTGACCAACGAGCTGGCCGGTGAGCGTGTGGATATTATTCTCTGGGCGGAAGACCCGGCCACTTATGTCATCAACGCGCTGGCTCCGGCCGAGGTGAGCAGCATCGTCGTGGATGAAGATCGGCACAGTATGGATGTGGTGGTCGAGGAAGAAAATCTGGCACAAGCAATCGGACGCGGCGGTCAGAACGTGCGCCTGGCCAGTGAGCTGACTGGCTGGGAACTCAACATCATGACGGTCGAGCAGTCCAACGAAAAACATAACGAAGAGTTTTCCAATACACGTGCAGTGTTTATGGAAAAACTGGATGTGGACGAAGAAGTTGCCGACATTCTAGTACAGGAAGGTTTCAATACGCTGGAAGAGGTGGCGTATGTGCCTTTGGAAGAAATGCTGGAGATTGAATCGTTCGACGAAGCGACGGTGAATGAGTTGCGCAGCCGCGCGCGCAATGCACTGTTGACGGCGGCGATTGCCAACGAAGAAAAAGTGGAGCACGGTATCGAGGGTTTGCTCAAGCTCGAAGGCATGGACGAGCAAATCGCGCGCACTTTGGCGGCCAAGGGTGTCACGACGCAGGAACAATTGGCGGATTTGGATGTGGATGAGTTGGTTGAGCTTTCCGGTATGGATGGCGAACGTGCCAACACATTAATTATGACGGCACGCGCACCCTGGTTTGCTTAACCGAGTGTCTAAAGGATAGTAATGGGAAAATTGAATGTAGCGCAGTTTGCGACCGAATTGGGATTGCCTGTTGCCTTGCTGCTTGAGCAGTTGAAGTCGGCAGGGATCGCCAAGGATCAGGAATCAGACCCGGTGTCGGAAAAGGATAAGGCGGAATTGCTGGAGCATTTGCGCCTGGCGCATGGCAGCGAAAAACCTGCCAAGAAAATTACGCTGATCCGCCGCGAAACCACCGAAATCAAGAAGGCTGATAGCTCCGGTCGCGCACGCACTATTCAAGTTGAAGTGCGCAAACGCCGCGTAGTGGCTCCGACGACTGCCGCAGAAACGGTGCTACCCGTTGAAGTTGTTGAGCCTGTTGAAGCTGTTGCAGTTATTGAGCCTGTTGTCGTTGAGCCTGTTGCAGTTGTTGAGCCTGTTGTCGTTGAACCTGTTGCAGTTGAACCTGTTGCAGTTGAGCCTGTCGCCGTTGAGCCTGTTGTCGTTGTGGCGCCTGTCGCACCTGCGGCGGCTCTGCCCAGGACGGGCACCAAGGTTGTGAATGAGCAGGAGCTGGCTGCACGTGAGCAGGAAGCGCGTTCACATGCAGAATTGGCTGCGCGTCAGGCAGCCGAGGTGCTAGCCAAACAAGAACGCAGCAAACGCAAGACTATCCAGAGGGCGGTTGAGTCTGAACCCAAGCCCGCCGTCGCGGTGGCAATAAAGGTTGAAGCGGTCGCACCCGTTGCGGCTGCCCCGGTGGTTAATCTGGCTGAAGGAACATTGCACAAGCCGACCCCGAAGCCTGGCGACAAGATTGCCAAGCCCATCAAAAAACCAAAAACCGAAGCGGCCGTCAAGGCTAGTCCTTGGGACGAGAAGGGGCACAAGAAGCGTACCCCGGCCAAACCGGGAGATAAACCGGGTGTTTGGGCATCTCCGGTGCGTGCGCCGCGCCATGATAGACACAGCAAGCATGCAGAACCTGAACACGCATTCTCGTTGCCGACCGAACCTATTGTGCATGAAGTGGCCGTTCCTGAAACCATTTCCGTTGCCGAATTGGCACAGAAAATGTCGATCAAGGCTTCCGAAATCATCAAGGTATTGATGAAAATGGGTTCGATGGTCACTATCAATCAGGTGCTCGATCAGGAAACCGCGATGATCGTCGTGGAAGAAATGGGACACGTCGCCAAGGCTGCCAAGTTGGACGATCCGGATGCCTATTTGATCGATACCGAAGCGCATCCCGATGCGGTACTGGAATCGCGCGCACCGGTCGTCACGGTAATGGGTCACGTCGATCACGGCAAGACCTCGTTGCTCGATTACATACGTCGCACTCGTGTCGCCTCAGGCGAAGCGGGCGGGATCACGCAGCATATCGGCGCATATCACGTCGATACGCCGCGCGGCATGATTACTTTCCTCGATACGCCGGGTCACGAGGCGTTTACCGCGATGCGTGCACGCGGCGCCAAGGCGACCGATATCGTGATTCTGGTGGTGGCGGCCGATGACGGCGTGATGCCGCAGACCAAGGAAGCCATCGCGCATGCCAGGGCCGCGAAAGTGCCGCTGGTAGTGGCCGTGACCAAAGTTGATAAGCCCGATGCCAATATCGAACGCGTCAAACAGGAACTGGTTGCCGAAGGTGTCGTGCCGGAAGACTGGGGTGGCGACTCGATGTTCGTCGAGGTTTCCTCCAAGTCCGGTCAAGGAATCGACCAGTTGCTTGAAGGGATTTTGTTGCAAGCCGAAGTGCTGGAGTTGAAAGCTCCGCGTACCACGAACGCCAAGGGATTGGTGATCGAAGCGCGTCTGGACAAGGGCAAGGGCCCGGTCGCAACCGTGCTGATCCAGTCCGGTACGATGCGGCGCGGCGACGCGGTGCTGGTCGGTTCCGTGTTCGGACGGGTACGCGCGATGCTGGACGAAAACGGCAAGCCCGTTCTCGAAGCGGGCCCATCCATTCCGGTGGAAATTCAAGGCTTGTCCGAAGTGCCCGCTGCCGGTGAAGAGCTGATGGTATTGGCCGATGAGAAGCGCGCACGTGAAATTGCGCAGTTCCGTCAAGGCAAGTATCGCGGCGTTAAACTCGCCAAGCAGCAAGCCGCCAAGCTGGAAAATATGTTCGAGCAAATGGCCGAGGGCGAAGTGGGGATATTGTCGCTGATCGTGAAATCCGACGTGCAGGGTTCTGCTGAAGCGATCGCGCAATCGCTGCAAAAACTTTCCACCAACGAGGTCAAGGTTAACCTGATCCACGGCGGTGTGGGCGCGATTTCCGAGTCGGACGTCAATCTGGCACTGGCTTCCAAGGCGATATTGATCGGCTTCAACACCCGTGCCGATGCGACCGCGCGCAAGCTGGCCGAAGCCAACGGTGTGGACATCCGCTACTACAACATCATCTATGCGATGGTGGACGAGATCAAGGCGGCGCTGTCCGGCATGTTGGCTCCCGAAAAACGCGAAAGCATCATGGGTATGGTCGAAGTGCGTCAGGTGTTCACTGTATCCAAGGTCGGCACGATCGCCGGTTGCTATGTGCTCGAAGGCATGATCAAGCGCGGTGCGAGGGTGCGCGTGTTGCGTGACAACGTGGTGATACACGACGGTGAACTGGATTCGCTCAAACGCTTCAAGGATGACGCGAAAGAAGTGAGAGCCAATTTCGAGTGCGGTCTGTCGGTGAAGAATTTCAATGATCTGGTCGTGGGCGACAAGCTCGAAGCCTACGAAATAGTTGAGGTTGCGCGTGCGCTGTAATTTGTATTTGAGCACACGATAACCATGGCTAATTTTGCAAGAACAGATCGAGTGGCGCAGCAGATGCAGCGTGAAATTGCCGAGCTGGTGCGTCTTCGCATTAGCGATCCGGGTGTGCGTCTGGTGACCATCACGGGTGTGGAAGTAGCGGGCGATTATTCGCACGCCAAGGTCTTCTTCACGCGTCTGGATGGCAAGCATGAAGAAGCGCAGCAAGGTCTGGAACGCGCTTCGGGTTTTATTCGCAGCCAGTTGGCACACAGCATCAAGCTGCGCATCATGCCGCAATTGCATTTCGTCTTCGATGCTTCCGTCGAGCGCGGCAGCCACTTGTCGCAACTCATCGATCAGGCGGTTGCCAGCGACAAGCTACTCGACGACAACAAGTAACTTTAAATGGCGCGTACCTTTCGACCGCTGGACGGCGTGCTGCTGTTTGATAAGCCGCTGGAATTAAGCTCCAACACCGCGCTGCAAAAAGTCCGCCGACTGTTCCAGGCCGAAAAAGCCGGGCACACCGGCACACTCGATCCTCTCGCCACCGGCCTGCTGCCGGTCTGTTTTGGCGAGGCCACCAAATTTTCGATGGCGTTGCTCGATGCCGATAAAACCTATCGCGCCTTGATGCGCCTGGGACAGACCACCACCACCGGCGATGCCGAAGGCGAGATCACGGCTGAACTTCCGGTCGAAGCTAATCAGGCCGATGTCGATGCGGTGCTGGAAAAATTCCGCGGCGAAATCCAGCAACTCCCGCCGATGCACAGCGCGCTCAAGCATCAGGGCAAGCCGCTTTACGAATACATCCGCAAGGGCGAGACCATCGAGCGCGAACTGCGCAGCGTGGTAATTCATGAACTCATCCTGCATTCCTTTTCCGGCAATACGATGGACATCACCGTGCGTTGCAGCAAGGGAACTTACATACGCACATTCGCCGAAGACATCGGCGCAGCGCTCGGCTGCGGCGCGCATCTGATCGGCCTGCGCCGCACCGCGATCGCCCATTTCGATCTGAACGATGCTTACACCTTGCCGCAACTGGAAGCGATGAGTGAAGAGGAGCGAACCGCTTGTGTGTTGCCGCTGGAGAGCCTGATGCCTGACATGCCCAGGTTGCAACTGGACGCCGTGCAAATTCAGCGCCTGGCGCAAGGACAACGGCTTGGGCTGGACACCGGCTTGCCGGATGGCAAGATCAGCCTGTATGGCCCGCAGGGATTTGTTGGGGTAGGGCAGTTGCTAGGCCGTCGCCTCGCCCCTGACAGATTGTTGTCCGGTGTGGCCAGACAAGCTGCAACCAGTTCGCCACAGATACCAGTCTGACCTGCCCATCACTACGCTCTAATGGTTTTATCGTGCAAGACATGCGAGCCGTGCCCGGTATCGCCGCTACGCCATAGACTGGCCGCAATCAAATCATCCCACTTGTTCCGCGCATTCTTCAATAAGTTCTGCGGCAAAGAATTGATAATTATTCTTGCCGCACCGCTTCGCCTTATACATCGCGGTATCGGCATTTTTCATCAGGTGTTCCGCATCGGTTCCATCAATGGGGTAGATCGCGATGCCGATGCTGCCGGAGAGCGCGATTTCTTGACCGTCAACCGAGATCTGCTGTGAAATGGCATCGAGAATTTTTTGCGCCACTGTCCCAGCCTGTTCGGCTGATTCAACGACGGACAATACAAAAACAAATTCGTCGCCGCCGATACGGGCCACGGTGTCATCTCCTCTCACGCAGTGCGTGAATCTCTCGGCCATCGTCTTCAGAATATGATCGCCCGCATGATGCCCCAATGAATCGTTGATGCCCTTGAAGCCATCGAGATCGCAAAACAGGATCGCAACCGGAGTCTGGTTACGGTTTGCATGACTGATGGCCTGGCCTGGCCTATCCGGTCGCAAAGCAAAACACGGTTCGGCAAGTTGGTGAGCGCATCGTGAAGCGCCGTATGAACCAGCCGACCTTGCTCCTTCTTCAGCCCATCCATTTTTCGCGCATTGTCCAGGATCAGCGCAAGAGCGTTGGCGAAATTCAATGTCAACTCCTCATCTTCGTCGCTGAATGCGCTGTCATCCAATTTGTCGCAAAGATAAATCCTGCCATATATCCTGTCAAGATTTGAGATTGGAACGGCAAGCAGCGAGGTCATTTGCGGATGGCCAGTTGGAAAACCTTTGCTTCGCGGATCGTCCGTCATGTGATCAAGCCGGATAACGACATTCTTCTGGATAATGGCGCCGAGCAATCCTTGTCCTTTGGGTGGATGCCTCAATCCCTTTGCTTCCCCCGCGCTTATTCCGGTATAAACAAACTGGAGAATATTGCCGGTTTCGTCGAGCAGGCTGATTGCGCCATATTTTACCGTGATCAGTTTCGTGAGCGCTTCAATACCCGCTTGCAGAAGTTCGGATTCGGGTGCGCTATTCGCCAATGTGGCGAGGAGCGTTCTGGTGGCACTCAGCAAATTGGTGCGCATATCCTGTAAGGCACGCCGCTACGGTGACGCGAAAATACTTGTATTCGTCCCGGGACTTCGATCTGGCGACCATGTCCCGGCAACGGCACAACGCTCCACATTCCGACCGAGCAAACGGTCAAATTCCCGCTTGACCACGTCGTAGCACTCGCAAGCGTGATCCTCCAATCCTGTGCGGTCGAGCACGGTAATGTGGCCACGGCGATAACGTATATAACCGGCCTGCTGCAATTTTCCTGCGGCCTCCGTGATGCCTTCGCGGCGCACCCCGAGCGTGTTGGCAACCAGTTCCTGCGTCAGGATCAATTCATTTGAGGACTGGCGATCCAGAATCAGCAGCAGCCAGCGGCACAGTTGCTGCTCCACCGAATGATGCCGGTTGCATGCCGCAGTCTGGGAGGTCTGCGTAATCAGCGCCTGGGAGTAACGCAACAGCAAATGTTGCATCGCCCCGGCGAAATCAAATTCCTCCAACAGAAACTGCGCCCTCAGCCGATAAGCGTAACCTTCCGTCATTACGAAAGCCCTGCTGGGCATGGTGTTGCCTCCCATGAACAGCGCAATACCGAGCATGCCCTCATTGCCCACTTCCGCTATTCCGGCTACCGCACCATTCTCCATGACGCAGTGCAGGGACACGATGGAGGTTGTTGGGAAATAAACATATTGCAACTTGCCGCCAGATTCACAGATAACCTCACCGAGAGGCAGGTGAACCAATTCCAGATGGGGAGATAAGTGTTCGAATTCGGCCACCGGCAACGCGGCGAGCAAATGGTTGTGGTTCGGGTTATGCGCAGCAGCCATGATTACCTCCCATTTATCAAGCAACTTTTTATCGTTAATGCTATTCCGTATCGGAATGTGCGTGGCAGTTGCGGTCTGGTGCCCGATAACCGCTGATGCCCGGTTTCGCAGGACTGCCCAGTTTCATTGAATACCCGGTCTCATTGAAATATTGGGCGCGGCGAAGGGCGAATGTTCCATGGGCCTCGGATAACTGTCTGGCTTCGGTAAAAAGCGCATCACGTCTATCGCCACCAGATGTGGAATTTTCTGCTGTGTAAGCCAATGCAGCCATGATTTTCCCCTGTTTTTTATGGATTTTCGTTGGTTCGCCAATCTTGGCCAGAAGAGAACCAGAAGAGATGGCGGGTAACCGACGCTGGCATTAACGCTCGTATGGAATAATGCCTAGTCGGTCAAAGCGTCACCATCAGGGGATGATGATTTTGCTATCAGAATATGGGAAGTGGAGGGTAGGACTAATCCTAGGCACAAGAAGGGAAAAACGATTAGTCGGTAAGCCCGTGTTGCATGGCGTAGCGCACCAACTCCGCCACGCTACCGAGATTCATCTTTTCCATCATATGAACTTTATGGGTACTGACAGTCTTGTTGCTGATGGACAATTGTTCGGCGATCTCATTGACGCCAAAGCCTGCGATAAGCTTGCGAAACACTTCAAATTCGCGGTCTGAAAGCAACGCGTGAGGCAACAAGCATGGGTTCTTGGATGTCGCATCGAACGCCATCTGCTCGGCCAATGCCGGGTCTAAATATTTGCCCCCGGCACTCACTTTTCGAATCGCCGCCAACAATCTTTCCGGATCGCTATCCTTGGTGATGTAACCTGCGGCCCCGGCTTTGAGGGCACGGCTTGCCACCTGGGTCTCGTTGTGCATCGTAAAAACAAGGATGGGCAAGTCAGCCTGACCCAGCCGGATGCGTGCGATCAGATCGACACCGCTGACACCCGGCATGTTCAGATCGAGCAATAACAAATCAAAAACACCTTGATGCAGATGTTGCATCACCTCGGTGCCGCAGGTTGCCTCTCCGGCTATTTCGATGTCCGGTGCCAGTGCGATGATTTGTTTCAATCCTCCACGCACAATGGCATGGTCGTCAGCAATCAACAGGCGAATCATAAAGTATCTCCGTTTAATTGGGTTGGTATACGGACAGAAACCACCGTTCCCTGCTGCGGCGCGCTGACGATTTCGACCGTGCCGCCCAGCGCCATGGCGCGCTCGCGCATCCCGAGCAAACCGAATGATTTTCGATTATTGTTGTTAGTAGAATCGAATCCCCGGCCATTGTCGCACACGATCACATGTAGTACATCGGCACCTTGCGCCAGCGTAATTTCGACGCTGCTCGCTTCGGCATACCGCGCCACATTGGTCAGCGATTCCTGCACGATCCGGAATACTACCACCGCGAGCGTCTCATTCATGTCGATATGTTTTTTAGTCAAACGCACGACGCAAGGTACACCGGTGTGCTTGGTAAATTCATCACTCAGCCACTCGATCGCAGAAACAATCCCTACATCCAACGCAGCAGGCCGCAAGTTGGATGCCACATTTCGCACGCCCTGAATGGCGCGATCCAGCAACACGGTTATCTCCTGCGCCTTTTCCAGTAATGCCGGATTCTGCACCCCGAACCTCAGACGCAGCAGTCCAACATCAATACGCAAAGACGTTAATACCTGTCCCAATTCATCATGTATCTCGCGGGCGATATGCTTGCGTTCTTCTTCACGTAATGCTTCGCCCTGCACCACCATGTCGCGCAACAACTGACGAGATTCCCCGAGTTCGTGCTCTGTGGCCTTGCGCTCGGTGATGTCCTCGACCACAAATATAAAATATTTTGGCGAACCGTCGGTTTTGTGCAATAAGGAAATGGTCAGGTTGACCCATACCAGCGTTTGGTTCTTGCGCACATAACGTTTTTCCACGGCAAAGGTGGGTATCTCGCCCGTTAATATTTGCTGCATAAGAACGCTGTCCTTGTCCAGATCGTCAGGGAAAGTGACTTCCTGAACGTTGAGCCGGATCAGCTCAGTCGGTGAATACCCGAGGATTTCGCATAATTTCTGGTTGACCTGCTGGTAAGTGCCGTCCAAGTCGGCATGCGCGATGCCTACCGCCGCCTGTTCCAGCGTGCCACGGAAGCGTTCATCGCTTTCCCGCAACAGTGCTTCCTCGGCATGCACACGCGCGGTGATGTCGCTGCTGATGGAGATATACCGGATGGTTTCCTGCCGTTCATTTTTTACAGCGGTGATCGTCATCCATTTCGGAAAAATCTCACCGTTCTTGCGTTTGTCCCAAATCTCGCCCGACCATGTGCCAGCATGAAGCAACTGTTGCCACATATCGGCGTAAAAAATCCGTCCGTGCCGCCCCGAACTCATGATGCGCGGGTTCTGGCCCAGCACCTCTTCCGCGCTGTAGCCGGTAATGTCCGAGAAGGCCCGGTTGACCTGGATGATATTGCCATCGGCATCGGTAATGATGATGGCATCATGGGTCTCGAAGGTGACGGCAGCCACGCGCAACGCTTCTTCGGTCTTCTTGCGCTCGGTGATGTCGCGGATTACCGCGAGCAACAACTGGCGTCCGCCGGACTCAATGACGCGTGAGCTGATTTCAACCGGCATGATGGAGCCGTCCTTGCAACGGTGCGCGGATTCAAAGATGCCATGCCCTTTTTTTAGTACCTCTTTTATTCTGGGTGCCAGAATCTCGCGGAATTCGGGCGTATTGAGTTCGCGCAGATTCATGGCCATCATCTCGTCCCGCGTGTAGCCGCGCGACTTCCACGCAGCCTCGTTCAGGTAAATAAAATTCCCGTCGAGATCGAACAGAAAAACGGTGTCGGAGGTGCTATCCAGAAGTTGCGTGCCCAGCTTTAACTTTTCTTCATCCCGCTTGCGCGCGGTGATGTCGTGGCTGGTGGCAAAAATTAAATACTGCTCTTCGAACTCCATACCGGAGGTGCTGACCTCGACATTGATCAGCGACCCGTCCTTGCGGCGGTGCACTGTCTCGAAACGGGCATTTTTGACAAGGTGACTCTTGAGGCGTACATCCAGTTCGGCAGCCGACCATTGCGCATCCCAATCGGCCACGTTGAGCTGAGCCATTTCTTTTTGGGTGTAACCCAACATGCGACAGAAAGCGTCATTGGCCTCCACGAGGTTGCCCCGCAGATCCATCACGTGGATACCCTCCGTGGCATTTTGCATGAATGCCTGGTTGCGCAGCAGCAGCAACTCTTTTTCTCGCCACAACTGCATGGCCTGTTCGCGTTGCGCATGGGCCGCCATGACATGCCCGGCTACCCCCGGCAACAGCCTCAAGTATCGCCCATCGGTATCCTTGACGATGTAATCATCGACGCCATTCTTCATCGCCTCGACGGCCACCGCCGCATTGCCTTCCACGGTCAGCATGATGACGGGAATAGGGGTGTCCGAATATTCGGACAGCTTTTTTATGAAGCTGAGACCATCCATATCCGGCAGGTTGTAATCGAGCAGGATCATGTCGGGCTTGGCATCGGAGATGCGCGCAAAACCGGCCTCTGCTGATGATGCCATCACTAGTCTGAAATCATCAAAATCCTTGAAGGCGCGCTGATACAGACGCTGGTCATCTTCGCTGTCGTCAATTACAAGGATGGTGGTAGTCATTTTCCGCTCGTTTTCATTTGCCACTCTTCGGCAAGATGGAAATGTTGAGCCAGTAGTCGGAAAGCAGCGAAATCGCACGGATGAAACCCTCGAAATCCACCGGCTTCTGCACGTAGGAATTCACCCCGACCGAGTAGCACCACTCGACATTGTACTCGGCATTGGAAGTGGTCAGAATAATGACCGGGATTTTCTGCAATTGTGGTGCCGCCTTGATGGTTTGCAGCACGTCACGCCCGTCCGTGCCGGGCAGATTCAGGTCGAGCAGGATGATGCCGGGCCGGGGAGCCTTAGCGGGTGCTGCGAACTCGCCGCGTTGAAAAAGATAATCGAGCGCCTGGTCGCCGTTGGTACAGCGCTGAACCGGGTTGACCAGATTGTTTTTCTTGAAGGCGCGCATGGTGGCAAAAAAATCATCGTCGCTGTCTTCGACGATCAGAATGGTTTGGGATTCATTCATTGTGTTTCTCCGCTCAAGGTAAAATAAAACACCGTTCCCTCACCAGGGACAGATTCCAGCCAGATGTGTCCGCCGTAACGTTCGATAATTTTCCTGACGATGGTCAGGCCGGCGCCTGTTCCCCCGCCGTATTTGTTCTGCTCGTGCAGGCGTTTGAATATCCTGAATACATTCTCATGGTGTTGCGGCGCAATGCCGATGCCATTATCGCGCACATAAAAAATCGGGGGAGTTGCGCTCCGGTCGCAGCCGACCCCTATCCAGCGCGATGGCTTGTCGTTATATTTTGCCGCATTGGAAATTAGGTTCTGGAACACCTCTCCGATACGGGCAGCATCGCCATGCACCGTTCCCAAGAGGCCATTGCGGCGCAGCTCAATGCCTTCTTTCGTCCATAAACGGTTCAAGTCTTCCGCCACCGCGTCAATGACGGCATCCACATCAACCGAGCTTTTGATCAGTTCCTCGACACCCAGACGGGAATAGATCATCAGGCTGTCTATCAGCGTGGATAGCCGTTCACTCAGGCGCTGGATGCTGTCTATATATTGATTGCCTGTCTCATCCAGCTGGGCGGCGCAGTCTTCTTTGAGAAAACTGGCGTAGTTGTGTATGCCGCGCAGCGGCTCCTTGAGATCGTGCGCGGCGATGTAGGTAAACTCGTCCAGCGACTTGTTGAGCGCCACCACGCGCGCCTCCTGATGTTTGGCTTCTTTTAATTCCGCCGCGTATTTGATGCGATAGCGATGCATGGCCTCGATGGAGGAGCACACGATGATCCCATCCACAAGGAACACGATGTTCGACCAGAAACTCGCCCGTAAGGCCTCGCTTGAAAACGAGTAATAAGGCTCGGTGAAAAAAAATGTAGCCAGCGTCAAGCCGAGGATCGTGGCAAACAATCCCGGCCAGAGTCCGCCGATCACCGCAGCCAGCGTGACGGCGGGGAAAAAAGTCACGTATTGCAATCCCGCATCCACGGGCGCCATCACCAGACGCACCAACAGAGCCACGCCCATCAGCGCAAGCGCTACCACAAAGTTGGAATAATGACCGCGATTAGCCTGAAGCCGGGCAATCAGCTGCTCCAGATTTTGAACAAACGTCTTTAATAAGTGGGGCATGTTCAATTTCACCTCATGGAACAAGGATAGGCCGGGCGGGGATTATCGGCTCTTTAGCTACGCAGGTGCAACCCCCGTGGCATCGCCGAGGTTTGCAAGGGTGTTCCTGATTTTCACGATGATAGGGAGAGCCTGTATGGGCGGTGTTCATGCCAATTCGTATGAATGATCGGGAAGAATTCATTGTGATACATCCATTGAAATACACTGCCCAACAGATTTATTTCATATTTGGATGTCTTCAGCTTTACAAGCATGGGTCGCATCACTATAATGCGCGCTCTTTCGAGGTACGGGGGTATAGCTCAGCTGGGAGAGCGCTTGCATGGCATGCAAGAGGTCAGCGGTTCGATCCCGCTTATCTCCACCAAAGAGTAGTTTTGAAAGTCAAAGTCCCCATCGTCTAGAGGCCTAGGACATCGCCCTTTCACGGCGGTAACACGAGTTCGAATCTCGTTGGGGACGCCATTTTATCTTTGCACGTTGTTTTAAGACGCTGCGAAACACCTGTAAAATCCTTCCAAATAAAATGCATTAATCCCTTTTAGGGGGCTTTGTTGTTGCGCGAAAGTGCATAGTGCCTTACTGCTTTGATAGTAATTTGTTGGTATCCATTTCATTTGGGGATCCGGTATGGCACACACCAACAAACTCATTACACATCTCAAGTCATGTCTGCCATCCTTTTTGTTAAAGGAACCCAAGAATTGCAGCATGTACGACTGCAGCTGTCTTGAGTCGAGCTTGCGCTTCAATTTAAGTCACGGCATGATGGTAACGACTAGCGTTTAAACAAACTCCGAGACACTTCCGAAAATGGAATCTCGAAATAGGTGCATTATTAAACCTGTTTCGGTTTGACAATAGAGGGAAAAATGAAACTGTGGATGGCCATTTTTTCAACGCTACTGTTTGGTGCCTGCGCGGCTTACCATGGGCATGGGCTAAAGCCGGGCGAAGACGGGCTGGAAAACGTTCTGCATGTCATGGGGCAACCGGCAATGCGCTGGCAGAATGCGGATGGCTCAGTGCAACTCGCCTATCCAAGAGGGCCGATGGGGTTTCAAACTTACATGGTATACATTGGATCGGACGGTAAGCTGCGACAGATCGAGAATGTAATGGATCAAAATAGCTTCGTACACGTCCATGCCGGCATGACCAAGAAGGAGGTGCTTCACATCCTCGGCCCATCCTTCCCAGGCTGGACAGCTTATTTTAAGACGCGCGACGAGCTGGTATGGGAATGGCGCTATTGCGACGCATGGAACGAAGCGGCACGCTTCGATGTTCTGTTCGACAGTAGCAAGGCTACAGTGCGCAAGACCATGAGCCAAACCGAGTCGCAGATGGGGCTATGCGGCGACGGAAGATGTTTGTGCTCGCATTAACCCCGATTTGCACCACGAACAGCGCGTGCCAGCAGTTTCCTAAAGCAGCCACCAGCTACCGCTACCGGTTGATCTAAATAATTGACCTGAACGCAAAGTTCCGGTGACCTTGCTGTTAGCTATAAACACAGCTCGGAGAGTAGCCCGGTGCCAACTGCGGATGGTGAGGCGGGGCTCACTGAATAACTATAGCTCAACTACCTGAAACCTCTCGTGCCTGTTTCTGCATGAATCCGCGGCGTACGGCTCGTCTGCCGGATGGTAAACTTCGCTAACCATTTTTATCAGAAAGCAAACCATGGCTCATCTGTTCGAACCTCTCAAGCTGCGTGACATCGTCCTGAACAATCGCATCGGCATCCCGCCCATGTGCCAATATTCCGCGCTTGACGGTGTGGCGGCGGACTGGCATTTCGTGCATTACGGCAGCCGCGCTGTCGGTGGCGCTGCGCTGATGATCATCGAGGCAACGGCCGTGACGCCGGAAGGACGGATCAGCCAGGGCGATCTCGGCATCTGGGACGACAAGCACATTGAGCCGCTGGCGCGCATCGCGCGTTTCTCGCAGCAGCAGGGTTGCGTGGCCGCGATACAGTTGGCGCATGCCGGCCGCAAGGCCAGCGTCGGGCTGGGTTGGCAGGCGCAGAGCACGCTGGGCGAGAGCGACGGCGGCTGGACGGTCGTCGCCCCGTCGCCGGTGCCCTTCGGCGAAGGCTCTGCAGAACCTGTCGAACTCGACGCGGACGGCATCCGCGATGTGATTGCCCGGTTCGCAGCCGGCGCTCGCCGTGCGCGCGCAGCCGGTTTCCAGACGGTCGAGATACATGCGGCGCACGGCTACCTGCTGCACCAGTTCCTGTCGCCGCTGTCCAACCGCCGTACCGATGCCTACGGCGGCAACTTCGAGAATCGTACCCGCTTAGTGCGGGAAGTAGTCACCGCAGTTCGTGCCGAATGGCCGGAGCGACTCCCGCTGCTGATCCGCCTGTCGGCTACAGACTGGGTCGACGGCGGCTGGAACGCGGATGAGACGGTCGAGTTGTGCCGTGCGCTGAAGGGGCTCGGTGTCGACCTGGTGGATGTCTCGACCGCCGGTCTGGTGCCGACCGCAAAAATTCCCGCTGGCCCCGGTTTTCAGACCGAGTTTGCCGCGAGGGTGCGCCGCGAGGCTGGCGTCCCCAGCGCCGCCGTCGGCCTGATCACCTCGCCGGCGCAGGCCGATCACATCATCCGCACCGGGCAAGCCGATATGGTGCTTATTGGCCGTGAAATCCTGCGCAACCCCTACTGGCCGCTGAGTGCCGCACAAGCACTGGGGCAGGCGGCGTTCTGGCCGCAACAATATCTGCGCGCCGCGCCGCCGGGCTCGATGGGGCGCTAACCAGCCACTTGGTCACCGTTGTTTGGTGACTTAGTGGATTGGCTATGCAGAGCTAACCATAACCAATCACTTGGAAGCTTGCTGACTTATAACCAGCCACTTGGTTGTTATTCTTTGACAACCTAGTGGAATGGCTAGTAGTTTCATTAGCCGAATGGCTATGCAGAGCTAAAAGCGCTGGTATTTCCAGTTCGACATACGCAGAAATTATGCGCGATGCAGATAATTAATATCTGCGATTTGTTGGCGATGCGGGAGGTGCAGCCTGACCGATCCAGGGTACCTGATTTCATCCAATCAATGCAATATTTATAGAGCACAACTTCCAATGAAATTACTAATTTTTATTATTCTGTCAATGACGTTAGCGCCTTTATCAGTTGCGGCTGAACAGCACCCTATCGAAATTCATGACCAGTTGGTTCCTCAATCTGAATCTAGCAACAGGATTGCCCTGACCCTCGATGCTTGCTCCGGAAAATACGATGAGGACCTCATCGAGTTTCTAATCCGCAATCAGATCCCGGCAACGATCTTTGCGACCAAAAAATGGCTGGATAAGAATCCGTTCGGTCTCTCAGTTATTAAGGCACACCTTGACTTGTTCGATGTCGAGGATCATGGCGAAAAGCATATCCCCGCAGTCATAGGTAGAGGCATGAAGGTCTATGGTATTCCAGGAGAACAGGACATCATCCACCTCCGGCGCGAAGTGTTAGAGGGCGCACGTGCCGTTGAAGAAGCCACCGGTGTTGCACCACATTGGTACAGGGATGCCACTGCCGAATACGATACTCAGTCAATTGAAGAGATCGGCAAGTTGGGCTACAAGATCGCGGGCTTCTCGGTGAATGCAGATAGCGGGGCCACTTCGAAAAAAATCACCATTGAGAAAAGACTGGCACACATCAAAGCAGGTGATGTCATCATTGCCCACATGAACAAACCTTCGTCTGATTCGGCTGAGGGGCTTGCTGTCGGATTAACTTGCCTGCTCAAAGCCGGATTCGTCTTCGTCCGTTTGGATCAAGTCGATCTCAGGGAGGTGCCCGAAAAAAATGATAAGAAATCGAAGCTGCGGGATGGTCGCTAAGCGAAACAAAGCGCATCGTGTGTTGGCGAACGGCGATGGCTTCGCCGTGATCGTTTTTGGCAGACTTGCTTTTGCGGAAGGCTTGCACGAATTCTGCGGCCATCAGACGCGGTTGCAAGCTCATGGCCTGCATGCGCTACGCCCAGTGATGGTGCTCGCTTCCATGCCGATCAGGCAGCGATCGGGCAGTTGCACCAGCATTCGGCCAGTTCTTTTAATTTGAAATTGCGCGACAGGACGCATTGCCCTTGCGTATCCTGCGCGTATACCGTGATAACATCTTTTGCGAGATCAATGCCAACGGTCGTAATATTCATGTGGACTTCCCCTTCGTTTTTAGATTGTTAGAAAACTCAATCTTGGCACATTTGATGCTTTACGGTTTAGCCACTCTACGAATTAGGGAACTCCATTTATATTCGGGACGCGCTAAAGCGCGCCCCTTAATTCAAGCGTCAGACGCCACAGAATGTCCATAGTTACTGAGAGTCGCGTAGTCCTCAATATAAGGAGAATATCGGCCGTGATCGGGCTAGTTCTGACGGCGCTCACCGTTCCAGTCAGTGATGCCGAGGCGCGTCGCATTGGCTTCGTTCGTACGCAAGTCATTGACATGGTCGTAATCCATTCGACGGGTGGCCCCACCTGTGATGTCAGGACAGGCAAGCCCATTTGGGTAGGAGCCGGCACCCTCGAAGAAAACATGCGGAATATAGAAGCGGATCCAAAACTCGGCATCCACTACATGATTGACCGGGATGGGACGTTGCGCGCCAGCGTGCCCGAAGACGAGGTGGCAAATCACGTTTTTCATTTCAGCGGTCGCTCCATCGCCATCGAGCTCATTAACGATGGTGACGGGCTCGACCCCTTTCCCGAAGCGCAACTGGCATCGCTGGTGAAGTTGCTCCGCGACATCAAGCAGCGACGTGGCATCAAGCGCGATGGCATCAAGCGTCACTCCGATCTCGACCACGCGCTGCTGTATTGCGACAAAACGCAGCGGCGCAAGGTGGATCCCGGCGTCGCATTCCCGTTTGCATCGATTCTGGATCGGGTGTTTCAACCCCAAAAGAAAAAACATGGCGCATGACCCTTCGCTCCAGCCGACGTGCTATGGTCTGCGGTCTGTGCATACGCTCATTGCCATCATGAACCGCATCTGCTTCCGATTTATCCCGTTTGTTTTGGCTTTTGCCTTTACCTTTACCTTTCCTGGGCTCGCACATGCAAGTCTCCCCCAGTCTTCCAGTGTACCCGGCGGCATTGCGATTGTTCCGCTGGGCAGCGCTTTAACTGGCGACAATAAGCCGCAAGCATGGTTTGGTGATCAGCCTGTTCTCATTACATTCGATCACAATCAATGGTACGCGGTAGTCGGTCTGTCGCTTGATATGACGCCGGGCCCGCATGAGCTGCGCGTTAACGTTGGCGGCGAAACGAAAGCGCTTGGTTTCCTGGTAAAGCCAAAGAATTACCTCCAGCAGCACCTCACACTTAAAGATAAGAGCAAGGTTCAACTATCGGCCGCCGACGAGGCTCGCGCTGACCGTGAGATTACTATCATCCATAGCCTGGAACACCACTGGCGCGCGGCACAGGATACCGATCTGGCTTTTATCATTCCCGCTAAAGGGCGGCTGGCCGGGCGCTTCGGTCTGCGTCGATTCTTCAACGGAGAGCCGCGCTCTCCCCATGCAGGCCTCGATGTGGCTATCGCTGCCGGAACACCGGTCAAGGCGAGCGCACGAGGCCGGGTGCTGGCGGTCGATGATTATTTTTTCAACGGAAAAACGATTTTTGTCGACCATGGTAACGGGCTCATTACCATGTACTGCCACCTTGAGCGGATCGACGTGCAAACCGGAGAAGCTGTAAGTAAAGGTCAGCTACTTGGGCTTTCTGGACAAACGGGGCGCGCCACCGGCCCGCATCTACACTGGAGTGTTGTACTTAACGGTGTAATGGTCGATCCTGAATTATTCATTTCTGCAAAACATCTGCACCAAGGAAGTATATCCAATGATTGATCCTCGTTTGATTGCGAGAGAATTCGTCGTCAGATTTGCTGCTATGCAAATGTTTTTCGTCAATGTCGGCTTTAGTGCGTAATTATGCGGGACATAAAGTGCAACTCCGTGTCGGGCACTGCACCTGGCCAGTATCAGGGCGCGCTCAATAACCAACCGCAACACCTAGGAGAGGCTAAGGTGTTGGGATGGAAAAACCAGAAAAGCTTTACAAGCAGTTGAGTGCTGAAGAACGAGCGACGATTATGCTGATGCGACGAGAAGGAAGTGGGCTGCGGGAAATGGGGCGATTCTTGAAACGCTCAGCCAGTACCATTTCACGAGAGCTTGAGCGGGGCATGGGGTCAGAGTCTGGCTACGTTGCATCCATGGCTGGCGAACAAGCCAGTCGGCTGAGATTAAAGCCCCGCCAGGCATTGAAGTTCGTGGTCGGCAATCCGCTATTTGACGTTGTGAAGGCGTATCTCAAGAAGAAATGGTCGCCCGAGCAAATTGCAGGCACATTTAAGCGCATGCACCCAGACCAGCCTACACAACGCGTGAGCCACGAAACGATTTACCACACGCTTTACGCCATGCCGCGTGGTGAACTGCGCCGTGAATTGGTTGCCTGCTTGCGCTGGAGCCGAGACAAACGCCGCTCCAAGACCCGGGCCCCGGATGGGCGCGGACACATAGCGGAAATGCAGAGCATTCACCTGCGCCCGCCGGAAGTGGCGGATCGCTTGATCCCGGGGCATTGGGAAGCCGATATGATCAAAGGCGCGATGAATCGGTCTTCAATCGGCACACTGGTCGAACGCACTACGTTGATGGTCGTGTTGGCCAAGATGCCCGATGGCACGGCGCAATCAGCGCTAGACGGCTTCAGTGAAGCGCTCAGTGCAATACCCCCGAGTTACGCAAAACATTCACCTACGACCAGGGGCGAGAGCCGAAAAACATTTGGCCGGGCACCCGGATGAGTAAACACGCGCAGCTGACCGAGCGAACCGGCGTGGCGGTTTATTTCTGCGACCCGCACAGCCCGTGGCAGCGCGGATTGAACGAGAACACCAACGGATTGCTACGCCAGTATTTGCCAAAGGGAGCGGACCTGTCGGTTTACACGCAAGAGCAACTGGATGAGATTGCATGGAGTTTAAATACGCGCCCGAGGAAGTCACTCGGGTTTCGATCGCCGGTAGAGGTTTACAGCAAGCTCCTGCTCAATATGGAACGCGCTAAAACCGCTACTAAACATTAACCGTTGCGGTTGGTTCTTGAATCCGTCCTGTTTCATGGCATCCTTCTTAAATTAAAATGAACACGACGACTAATGTGTAATGTGCGGTACGAAAACGTCCAAGGCAAAAGACACTATTGTGATGAAGAGACGACTCAGGCCGGCTTGCCCCACAAAATGCACCAGCCATTGGGGTCGATTGGCCCTGCAACACGCTTGCATGTTTTCGATGCTGCAATGAAGTTTATGCAGGTGCCACACCTCTCACTGCCATTTGGCTTATATTGATATTTAACGCTTGCTTTAGGCACTTTTTTGGCTGCCTTATGCTTCTTTGTGGCGTCATCTGCAGCGGCTGCCGGAGAACTGAGCAGGGTGATCGGAAGCAACAGACTGCATGTAACTGCCAGCGCTCCGCGAAGTACAGCTCTGCGGGACAGGGGGTTTTCTTGCATCAGGCACTCTTTTTCAGGTGATGCTTTCTCGATTTTCCCCGCTGACCCGATGTGATTGTTGGTGAGCTTGTCCCACCGTGATTTCATTTTGCCCTTAAACTGTTTCCAGTTGTCTTCAATGATTGTCCAGTTCATATCAAACCTCTTTTGTAAGAAACACGATTGATGGAATTGCAATTCAGTAACTTAGCGACGACCAAACAAGGTACTGGTTAGCGCCACGCGAGGGTAGGGAATTATCTAGATTTATTCTGTGTGCTGGCGTACATAGTTATGACATATTTGGGTAACTGAATGCACGTCTCAGTTGTGTCGGGCACCGCATGTCGCTAGCGTCAGCTATCGGGTGAGCCTAATTAATTAATGCGAGTGATAAGTTTAAACGACCGCTTTTATATAGGCAGTCAGATTTGCTTGCCACCTGTCGTACCAAGCCTTGTTGTGTTCGTTACCGTACAGTAGTGCATTTAATTCTGCTCTAGCATCACTAAAAGTTGAGCTTTATTCCTGAATCAACCGTTCATATTTGAAGGACTCTATTCGGCTTTATCAACTCTAAGTTCAACAAATATGACGAATGAAATCGCTGCGGTAGCAACCTCAATACTTGAATGCCATGCCACCGAAACGTTGTCGCCGTGGTGGCGGCGTGCCAGCCTTGTCACCATGGCACTCGGTTTCTCAGTTCTCATTCTGCTGACATTCAAGGCCTATCACGAAGCGCCGCCCATCCCCGACAAGGTGACGAGCCATGACGGGTCGGTCGTGTACACCGGCGCAGATATTCGCGATGGCCAGCAGGTATTTCTCAAATACGGCCTGATGGATAACGGGACGATCTGGGGCCATGGCGCTTTGCTCGGTCCCGATTTTTCGGCCGAATATCTGCACACTCTGGCGCTGCATGACGCGACGAACATCGCTCAGCAGCGCTTCGGCCGCCCGCTCGACAGCTTGCCCCTCGTGCAACGCGCCATGGTCGAAGCGGAGGTGCGGACTGAGCTGAAGCAGAATCGCTACGATGCGCAAAATAGGAGCCTGTCCGTTGAACTCGCCTACGCAGACTGGTTCAGGCAACAGCCCGGCGCGTGGAATCAATACTTTTCCAATCCGGTGAAGAACGGCGGACTCAGCGTCAGAACCATCAGCGATCCCGCCGAACTGAAGCAACTCAGCGCCTTTGTCGCGTGGACCGCATGGGCGTCAGTCGCCAATCGGCCCGGCACAACGCATTCCTACACCAACAACTTCCCCTACGATCCAGTGGCAGGTAACACGCCGACTGCCGACGCCGTACTATGGAGCGCGTTGAGTCTCATCTTCCTGCTCGGCGGAACCGCAATAGTGCTGCTGGCTTTCGGGAAATTCGACTTTCTCGTCTGGAAATCCAGACCCGGCTATCTGCACCCCAAGCTACCGAGTGCCGGGGTGACCCCGGCGCAGCGCGCGACTCTGAAATATTTTGCGCTGGCAGCGCTGCTGGTTTTGGCGCAAAGTCTGGTTGGAGGCGCCGTCGCCCACTACCGCGCCGATCCCGGCGCATTTTATGGATTCGATCTCGCAACGTGGCTGCCGAGCAACCTGCTGCGAACCTGGCATTTGCAACTTGCGATTTTCTGGATTGCCACCGCCTATGTCGCGGGTGCACTCTTTCTCGCCGCAGCGCTAGGCAGAGGCGATCCCGCCGGGCAGAAGAAAGGCATCGACACGTTATTCTGGGCGTTGGTAATCGTCGTCATCGGCAGTCTGCTGGGCGAATGGGCGGGTATGCGCCAGCTGCTGCCCAGGCTCTGGTTCTGGTTCGGAGATCAGGGGTGGGAATATCTCGAACTGGGTCGCGCCTGGCAGATGCTGCTCGCAGCAGTACTATTGTTCTGGTTCGGCCTGCTGGTTCGCGCGCTTGCCCCGGCGTTGCGCGATCCCGAGCGCCACGAAATCGCCATCCTGTTTTTGTGCGCTGCAATCGCGATTCCGGTGTTTTATCTGCCCGCGATGTTCTTCGACGCAACGACCCATTTCTCGGTGGTTGACGCGTGGCGCTTCTGGATCATCCACCTCTGGGTCGAAGGATTTTTTGAATTCTTCGTGACCGTCATGGTGGCGATCATCTTCCTGCAGTTCGGCGCCGTCACGCGCCTCACGGCGACGCGCATCATTTACCTCGATGCCATCCTGTATTTCGCCGGCGGGTTTATCGGCACCGGGCATCATTGGTATTGGACCGGCCAGACCAGCTTCAACATGGCTTTGAGCGCGTTATTCTCTGCACTCGAAGTGGTGCCGCTCACGCTCATCACACTCGACGCCTGGGATTTTGTCAGGCTATCCAGACCGGAATCTGAAACGACTCAGGTGCCGCACAAATGGACATTCTATTTCCTGATGGCGGTCGGCTTCTGGAACTTCGTCGGTGCAGGGATTTTCGGTTTCCTGATCAACTTGCCGATCGTCAGTTACTTCGAGACTGGCACGCTGCTGACCATCAACCACGGCCATGCCGCGATGATGGGCGTCTTCGGCATGCTGGGTATCGGCCTTATCGTCTTCGTCATTCGACAGACCGTCGATGAGGTGCTTTGGCGTGACCTTGAAAAATATGTACGGGTCGGTTTCTGGGGACTCAACGGCGGCCTGATGATGATGGTGGTCATGAGCCTATTTCCCGCCGGAATCCTGCAACTTGTCGATGTGCTGGAGAACGGCTATTGGCACGCCCGCAGCCTCGCCTACACCGGCAGCGATCTGGCGCGGCTGCTGGAGTGGAGCCGCATGCCTGGCGATCTGGTATTCATCATCTGCGGTGTTGTGCCCATCGCGATTGCTGCAATGCGTGCCTATACGCAAACATCAGCGAAAAAATCTGCTATACAGAAGGACTGAATTCCCGATGTCGCTGGTTAATTGCCGCCAAATCGAACATTTTCACTTCTCCGCTTTTGTTGTTGCAGAGTCGTGCGTTGCCAGCGCTAGTGGTATGTTCTCTTCTGGCTCACTTAGCCGATAACCAAACCGCAATGATCAGTAATGCGCGATCTTCACCAGACGCGCATTGAGCATGTGTGCCAGCGCTTCACCGCCTTGCTGCATGACGGCGTTATGGTTCCATTTGATGAATGGGCGCGCAAACAGCGCCAGCAGATTCATCCAGACCGGTGTGGTGCGCACTTGCCATTCGTAGCGCACGATGGTCACGGTGCCGTCGGCGGTGAATAACCAGCGGCCTTTGCCTTCAACATCCCCGCTGGCGATGCCCTCGATGGCCGCCAGCGGCTCAACATGGATAACGCAAATATCGAAGGTAAGCCGATACGGCAAGCGTCCCTTCCAGGTGTAACGACGCACGCTGCCGATACCCCGAGCATCACCGATTGCAATGTCCTCGACGCGTTCCACATTGCGCCACCACTGAGGCCAGTTCAGAGAATGATAGATGGCCTCGCAAACCGCTTCGAGCGGCGCTTCGATATACCAGAGGGTAACAAAGTGATATTTCATCATATTCCTATTTTTACGGGTTGAATTGCGTCTCTGGCAGTGTGATGTTGATTTCCAATTCTTCCATCTTGACAGATTCGATGACAGCATCTCGCAGATCGCGGCTAATTATTTTGACCGGAAACTGGCTCGTCGTATCCAACCACAATTCGCTACGGTGGACACGGGCAACCGCGATACCCTCCGCTCCGGTCACGACCAGATGCAGAACCGTGCGACCATCCATATTCTGTTCGCCCAACACCTCGGTGTTGCCGCCTTCCCGCAGGATGCGGAGATTTTCGAACAACACACCGACATCCGATTGATCCACGCGTATGCCGCTCAAACTCTGGATCAGCGGGTTGGTGGGACTCAAGCTAACATCCGGGAAATGTCCTGCGCCAAACGGCCATACGCGCACATGTTGGGTTTCAGGATTGTAAATCAACAGTGCGCCGTCATGCGGGCGAATGAATTCCATGCGCACAAAACCGGGTTTCTTGTAGGAATAGCGAATGTGCTGCTCTTCACCGTCATGGATGGAGCGGATGGTGACACGGTAGGAATCGATGGTGCGGTAATGCTCGATGGCGCTGATCAAACTACTAGCCATTCGATTAGGCTGGCAAAAAACGCCAACCAAGTCGCTGGTTATAGTCAGCGGGTCGGGGGATGTACTGGCGGGCGGAGTGCCAGTGAGCGCGGCGGCAATTATCATGGTTGAAACACCATTTATTGCACCACTTCGAGCACGCCCCTCATGCCCTTCTCGCGGTGGCTTTTAAAAAACAGCAATTTGTTCTTGCAATAAAAAGGATACTTGCCGATGGCGGTGGGCGTGAAGCGGATATTTTTAGCATCGATCGATAACTTTTCATCCACCGACATGCCCGCTTCGGGCGATTTAATAACCAGCGTGTGGGGAGCAATACCCCGTTCTACACTGACCGTAAACTCAACTGGCACATTCACCTTGACGATCACATGGTTGGGCTTATAGAAATCACTACCGCCCTCAATCCGGACGTGTTGCACACCATCGGCGGCGATGGTTGCCTGATAAATTATTTCGTCGGATGGGGGCGTATCGGCTCGACACGAAGCATATCCGGCAATCCCAAGGCAGCACAGAATAAATATCGCGAAATTTTTCATGGTCAGACACCCGTTGATTAAGATGTGAATTTTTAGCTATCCACCGATACTGCACCTTTTTACCTTACCAGAAATGCTAAGGTGTGGCGAAGTCCGTGTCAGGAACATTTGTACCGTTAGCGTTGATCGAAGCAACACGAACCAGTTTTTTATTCACGAATTCCTGAATGCCCATGCTGGATAGTTCGCGCCCATAGCCGGAATTCTTGATGCCGCCGAATGGCAAGTCGGGTGTCGAGTCGGTCGGGTGATTGATGAACACCATGCCGGTGTCGATACGGCTCGCCACACGTTTGCCACGTGCAACATCTTGTGTGAAGACCGCACCGCCCAAACCGAATTCAGAATTGTTGGCCAGAGCAATTGCCTCATCCTCATTTTTGACCCGGAAGAACAGCGCGACCGGCCCGAAGAATTCCTCCTTGAAGGCGGGATTATCGGGCTGAATATTCGTCAGGATTGTCGGCTGCATGAACGCGCCCGGTCGCGCTATCCGATTGCCGCCCATTACCAGAGTAGCACCATAGTCGATGGCTCGTTTGACTTGGTCCAGCAGTTTCAACAGGGCTGCTTCCGTGGATAGGGGGGCAAGCGTCGTGGTCTTGTCCATTGGGTCTCCTGGCATAAGTGCCGCCAGCGCTGTCTGGAATTTGTCGAGAAAACGGTCGGCCAATTCTTCGACGACGATGAATCGCTTCGGCGCATCGCAGCACTGCCCCATGTTGTTCATCTTGCCCCAGACCGCCCACTTGACGGTAATATCTAGGTCAGCATTTTCGAGCACGATGAAGGCATCGTTGCCGCCCAATTCCATTGTCGTTTTCTTGAGGTTGAGACCAGCCCTCGCGGCAACCATTTTTCCGGCATCCACGCTTCCGGTAAACGCCACGCCCTTAATCCGGGGATCGTCAATCACAAAGTTAACTTGCTCATGCGAAATGCGCAGATTCGTGTACGCGCCCACAGGCGCGCCTGCCTCCAGCCACAGCTTTTCAAAAGCGATGGCGCATTGAGGAACACATCCGGCGTGTTTCACCATCACGACATTGCCCGCCATTATGTTGGGTGCGGCAAAGCGCGCGAGTTGATAATAGGGAAAATTCCAGGGCTGAATGCCGAAAATCACACCGAACGGGCTGCTTTCGACCATTGCTTCGCCCGAACTCGGCTTGAGGTGTTGTGGTGCAAGAAATTCTTTGGCGTTTCTGGCGTAGTAGTCGAGTATATCCGCGCTGAGTGTTACTTCATCGCGAGATTCGCCGATGATCTTACCCATCTCCAGCGTTGCGGGGTGAGCGAACTCGTCAATGCGCGCGCGCATGATGGCGGCAGCTTTTGTGACTACGATTGCGCGTTCGAAGAACGTCGTGTGCCGCCAACTTTCAAAGCAAGTCGAGGCAGTTTCAAGCGCCGTCTCAAGCTGCTGGTCGGTGAGCCCCTCGAAGGTCTTCAGAATTTTGCCGTCATAGGGGTTAATGCTTTGGTAAGTCATGTATTCATCACTTCTTTATTTTGTTATTGCAAGTCATACACACAATCAACGTATCTTTTTAGATTCTTCTTTGAGTTTCACTAAAGCGGCTTCATTTTCGGAGCTATTGTTTCCGGTCTTTGTGAAATTATCTGCTCGCCAGCGCACATAGCGATAGAACACAGATACCCATACTTGGCGATCCGTATCATGTGATTCCCGAGCAACTAATTTTTCTGCGTGTGTTACCGCACAGAAGCGCTACTGTTCCAGACATATTGTGGAAGCTCATGGCGGACAAAATTTAATTTCTTGTTACGCCGTGAATGTTCTTGCGCGATCGGCGTATTCCCGATCACTACCATCGAGGAGAATTAAAATGATCAACTTGATATTTATTATCGCAACGCTTGTTGGTACAGCAATCGTTGTAGTTTTGGATGACGCACAATGGGACAGAAAAAAACCTAAGAAATAAGGTTGAATACAGTTCTGTTATTTAAACAAACCAAGCAAAGACGGCAATATTGATCCGCGCAATGGCACTGTCATGTTGCGCGGGTGATCGTTGTAATCAGGTTGTTTCTGTTTTTGCTGTGAAATGGAATTGAAATGATAGAGTGCCGCATAAATTATCAGTCAGGCTGGTATGCCATTATCTGGGCCGGGGTAATGGCGGGCATCGTATCCACACTAATCCAGATACTGCTCTGGCTGATCTTTACCGATGATTTACCTGCCATCCTGTATCGCGATGCCCGGCTGACGGCGGCAATGGTGCTGGGACGCTCGGTGTTGCCGCCTCCAGCGACATTCGATGTCGGTGTCATGCTGACGGCCACGCTCATTCACTTCGCAATTTCCATCACTTGCGCCGCATTACTGGCGATGTCAGTTGCGCGTTTCAAGACTACTCCCGCGCTTCTGGCGGGTGTCGGCTTCGGTGTCGCGCTTTATGCGGTTAACCTATATGGTTTCACGGTGATCTTCCCTTGGTTCGCGCAAACGCGTGGTTGGATCACGCTGATTGTCCATGGGGTATTCGGGTTGACCGCTATTTCGGTTTATCGATGGCTGAGTTCCAAAATGCCACGAGAACCAGGGAACAACTAATTCAGAAGGAGTTCGCCATGTCAGTTTACTCTCGAATCCGCTGGCTCATATCCGCATTGCCCACCACGGTGGTTGCCTGCTTCGCACTGACAGCTTCTGCCGCCGATGAGGATTTCTCATCATTGACAAAACGTCTTCAGGCTGAGAAGCCGAAGTTTGCGCAGCGCCAACAGGCCTTGCTTGTGGAGCGCTACGACCTTGCCGATCGGCCATCCAAATTCACCACCATGTCGCGCGGCAAACCTGTGCAAGACGGCGTGCGCGTCAAGTTGCCTGCGGGCATGAGCTGGGAAAAACTTGCCGCCTTATCGCCGGATGAGGTCAAGGAAAAGCAGCTTTGGCCAGCAGGATTTTTGCCGTTGCCACATCCTCACCACGAAATGGGTGGTATGGTCTTTCCAAAATTTCTGATCGATGAAACAAAGAAGCAGACTGATCGGGATCTGACTCGCTTCGATCTCGACTTCGATTTGCCGGATCATTTTTTGCCGGAATTTCCTGCACCAATTTACCTGACAACGCGGATGGATCTGGGTGATGTGTCGCAAGGAAAACTGGTGACGCTCAGCAACTTCAACGAGTTGTTCAAAGACATCCTCAATCCAAAACAGCTTGAAGGGTTGCGCTTGCTGCTCACGCCGTTTCCCCAGCAGCAGTTCAACGCCACCGATGACCGCCGCAGCCTGAAGGCATCTCAAGGCGTGTCTTGCTTCGACTGTCACGCCAACGGCCATACGACCGCATCCACTCACACGGTCGGCGACATTCGCCCCAATGAGCATCGACATCGCATTGATACGCCATCGCTGCGCGGAGTGAATGTTCAGCGCTTATTCGGTTCCCAGCGTGCCTTGAAAACAGTGGAGGACTTCACCGAGTTCGAGCAGCGTGGCGCTTACTTCGACGGCATCCCGGCTGACGCGGCGCGCAAAGGAACCAACGTCCTCGAACGCGGCAGTCAGGTGCAGTTCATGGCGGAGTTTCAAGCGCTACTCGATTTTCCGCCCGCACCCAAGCTAAACTTGTTCGGCAAGCTCGATTCCGCCAAAGCCAGTGCGATCGAGCTGCGCGGACAGGAAATATTCTTTGGCAAGGGACAATGTGCGGCTTGCCACACCCCACCGTATTACACAGACAACCTGATGCATAACTTGAAGGTAGAGCGATTCTTCAAGGAGGTCACCATCAACGGTCGCACCGCATCGGCCGACGGCCCGATCAAAACCTTTCCGCTGCGCGGCATTAAAGATTCTCCGCCCTATCTGCACGATGGCCGTTTGTTGACGCTCGAAGACACGGTGGAGTTCTTCAACCTCGTGCTGGAATTGAAGCTGAATGAACAGGAGAAGAAGGATTTGGTCGCTTTCATGCGGGTGCTGTAGGCCGCCGATCTTAATAAAAAAGCCGCGTTGATGCTCGATTAGAACAGCGAGCAGAGGCGAAGCAAGGATTGTGAACAAATTTAGACGGGGCAGCACCGTTTCGCTGCATGTGAAAATACCCTCTTAAACTCGATGCAATATTGTCTTGAGGGAGGGACTGTAAGGAGAAAATCATGAGTAGCATCTGGCGTAGCATTCTGCTTTTCATCGCGATGATTCTGTTTATCGGAGGACTGAGTTTTGTTTTTTTCGCCGGGCATTGATTACAAGAGGAACACATGGTGCGCCATGTGTTCCTCCGTCCAAGCCCGAGCCAAACTGGTAGCCGGTCTGAAGTAGAGCGGAATCCAAGAAAGCATCTCACATCTATAGCCTTTATAGGAGATCGTCATGAACAAATACCAAATCGCCGTTATCGTCGGAAGCCTGCGCCACGATTCATTCAACCGCAAGTTGGCAAGTGCCGTTGTGAAGCTGGCACCCTCTGAGTTCTCGTTCAAGCAAGTGCAAATCGGTGACTTGCCGCTCTACAACCAGGACGACGACGCGCACCAGGCAGAGTCTGTCAAACGACTGAAGAACGAAATCAAGAGCGCCCAAGGCATTTTGTTCGTCACACCCGAATACAACCGTTCGATTCCCGGCGTGCTCAAGAACGCAATTGACCACGCCTCGCGTCCCTACGGTCAGAGTGCTTGGGCGGGCAAGCCCGCCGGTGTGTTGGGCGCTTCGCCCGGCGCCACCGGCACGGCCATGGCGCAACAGCATTTACGCAATATTCTAGCAACGCTGGACATGCCGACGCTGGGACAACCAGAAGCATTCATCCAGGCAAAGGATGGGTTGTTTGATGAGCATGGCAATATCGGTTCAAGCAGTAAGCAATTCTTGCAAAACTGGATGGATCAGTATGTCGCATGGGTAAAAAAACACGCAGCTTGATACTGTAAAGAAAGGTTAGAGTCATGAAAAAACTTTATAAAATAATATTGTTTGGTGCGGCTATTGTTGCGTCCAGCCCTCTGTTCGCCGATGAGAAGGTAAGAAGTCCGGCTGATGGCTACAACATCCATCTCATCGCGCCCCATCGTCACGAAGACGGCACGGTACACGGTCCGTATCACCATTATTGCAAGGAGATCAAACCTGAGATCATGCAATGCATGATTTTTCTGACCGACGATCCGAATGCCGAGCTTGTCGAGATCGAATACTTCATCGACAAGAAGCTCGCGCGCTCGAACGTGACGCTGGAGCAATGGAATAAGCACTTTCACGACCACACCGAAGAAATCGCATCCGGTCGCGTGCAAGTTCTTGATGTCACTCCTGCGAAGGCGAAAGAGATTGCCGAGGCTGCGTCCAAAACTGACGGGATCATTTTCCATCTGTGGCCGATGGGAGCCAAAGTACCCAATGGTGATGTTACGTTTCCGACGGCCCTCAGCCACAAGAGTGTAGCGAAGCTAGAAATCCCGAAATAGAGATTGCGTCATTTACTTTTATATCGGATGGACAGCTGAGCATGATATTGGCAAACATCGGTGATAAAAACGGAGGCACACCATGAGCACGATTACTACAAAAGACGGCACGCAGATTTACTACAAAGACTGGGGCGCAGGGCAGCCCGTGGTGTTCAGTCACGGTTGGCCTCTCAACTCAGATAGTTGGGAGGCGCAGATGTTGTTCTTGGCTGACCACGGCTATCGTTGCATTGCCCATGATCGTCGCGGTCATGGCCGATCAAGCCAGCCTTGGAGTGGTAACGACATGGACACTTATGCCGATGATCTCTCAGAACTTATCGAAACGCTGGATCTGAAGAATATCGTGCTGATCGGCTTCTCCGCAGGAGGCGGCGAAGTTGCCCGCTACATTGGCCGTCACGGGACGAAGCAATTATCCAAGGTCGCGCTGATCGCCGCCGTTCCGCCGCTGATGTTGAAAACGGCGGCAAATCCAGGAGGCTTGCCGATTGAGAAGTTCGACGAGATACGCAAAGGCTCCCTCGCCGACCGCTCGCAGTTATACAAGGATATCTCCAGCGGCCCGTTCTTCGGAGCCAATAGATCCGGTACCAAAGTTTCGCAAGGCATGATGGACTCGTTCTGGTTGCAGGGAATGCAGGCCGGTCACAAGAACACCTTCGACTGCATCAAGGCGTTTTCAGAGACGAATTTTACAGAAGACCTCAAAAAGTTCGATGTGCCGACGCTGATCGTTCATGGCGATGACGATCAGATCGTGCCGATAGGCGCCGCTGCTCTCCGCTCGGCCAAGCTGGTCAAGAACGCGACCCTGAAGATTTACGCGGGCGCACCCCACGGCCTCGTGGACACGCACAAAGACCAACTCAATGCAGACCTGCTGGCATTCCTCAAGATATGAGACCGCATTTTCGACACTGCCTTGCTAGTGACATTTAAAATATGAAGGAGAAAAACATGGATAACAATTCTGGACAAACCATATCAATCTGGATGGCGACGACAAAAGTGCCTGAACAATCCCCACTCGCTGCGAATACGCATGCTGATGTGTGTATTGTCGGCGCAGGGATAGCTGGCATGACAACCGCTTATCTCCTCGCGCGCGAGGGCAAGTCGGTGATTGTGCTGGATGATGGGCGTATTGGCGGCGGGATGACGGAGCGTACAACGGCGCATATTTTTAATGCGATTGACGACCGTTATTTTGAGATTGAGCGTATGCACGGCGAACAGGGAGCGAGGCTCACTGCTCAAAGTCACACGGCGGCGATAGACCGTATTGAATCCATCATTGCTGAAGAAAAAATTGACTGTGACTTCGAACGTCTTGATGGCTACCTCTTTGTTCCTCCTCGCCAAGAATCAAATGGGGACTCCAAAGAGGTACTTGAACGCGAATTGAAAGCAGCACATCGTGCTGGACTCACGGATGTTGAGCAAGTCAAGCGTGCGCCTATTGATTCGTTCGATACCGGTATGTGTTTGCGCTTTCCACGGCAAGCGCAATTCCATCCCTTGAAATATCTAAATGGACTCAGCCGCGCTATTGAACGACAAGGTGGGCGCATCTACACCGGTACACACGCAAACAAAATGGAAGGCGGCGCAAATGCGCGTGTCGAAACCAGCAATGGCTACATTGTGACCGCTGATGCAATAGTGATTGCCACCAACACGCCCATCAATAACCTCGTCACCATACATACAAAGCAGGCTCCGTATACGACCTATGTAATTGGCGCACGTATTCCACACGACTCGGTGACCAAAGCGCTTTACTGGGATACGCTGGATTTCTACCACTACGTTCGGGTTCAAGCTGGCGATCATTACGACTTGCTGCTAGTCGGCGGCGAAGATCATAAATCAGGACAGGCTGACGACGGCGATCAGCGACACGCAAATCTAGAAGCGTGGGCACGCGAACGATTCCCGATGATTGAGAGCATAGAGCTGCGCTGGTCAGGTCAGGTTATGGAGCCTGTGGATGGCATCGCCTTCATCGGTCGCAATCCCGGCGATCCGCAAAACGTCTATATCGCAACGGGTGATTCGGGAATGGGGATGACGCACGGCACCATTGCCGGAATTCTAATCACGGACTTGATTATGAAGCGCGAATGCGCGTGGGCGACGCTCTACGATCCTTCGCGCATAACTCTCCGTGCCGCTCTTGAGTATGCCAGCGAGAATATTAATGTTGCCGCACAATATGAGGACTATTTGACTGGCGGTGACGTAGCCTCTACCGAAGAAATTGCACAAGGCGAAGGCGCAATCATCAGACGCGGAATGTCGAAGCTCGCTGTTTACCGCGATGAACAAGGAGCCCTGCATCAACGCTCAGCCGCATGTCCACACCTTGGCTGCATCGTAGGTTGGAATACTTTGGAAAAGACCTGGAATTGTCCTTGTCACGGTTCGAGCTTCGACCGATATGGGCGAGTAATAAGCGGGCCTGCAAATAGCAACCTTGATGTTGCAAGTCGTAAATTGGCCTAAACCATCAGACCAGATGGATAAGAAATAACCTGCTCGTCCATCAAATTCAGAGATTGTTACAAAGGGACATACAGTTACATCTATGATGGCACTGTGAC
>JADGRL010000051.1 GCA_017880865.1 Gallionella sp. | reverse complement strand
TTGCAACACCACGGTGCCGATCAGGCCGGACACTGCGCCGCCCGCACTGTAGCTGGACGTGGTGACGGCGGCAGGCGCTGACGCCCCGTTGCCGCCGCACGCGGCAAGCAGCAGCAATGCCAGTGGCATCGCGCTGCGCATGATTCTGTTGAACGTTCTCATTAAAAGTCTCCCCTATATTAATTTGTTTCAGTTTTGGCTCAAGCCAGCCAGGGCAAATCAAAAAATTAGTGCTGCGGCATACTAGACAAGCATCCGTCCTCTGTCTGTCCCCATAACTAGTGACAATAAAAACGTAGAGTTGTGGCAATATCTGTGCAGCTCCTGTTCGTTTCCGATTCAATTAACAACATATAAAGCGGATTTCTCATGCAACGAGTTTCAAACAGTTCTCAGATCCGCGTCGCACTGGTGGAGGACGACGTTCATTTTCAGAATGCCCTGATAGAGGCCATCGGGGCTGCGCCCGACATGACGCTGCAGAGCGTGGCAGGTACCCGCGCACTCGGGTTGCAGGCGCTGGATCAAATTCAGGCCGATGTGTTGCTGGTCGATCTCGGGTTGCCGGACGGCTCCGGCATCGATGTGATCCGGGCGGCGCATACCAAATGGCCCGGTTGCAACATCATGGTCAGCACGACGTTCGGCGATGAACTACATGTGATGCAGTCGCTCGAAGCGGGCGCGTCCGGCTACTTGTTGAAGGACAGCGCGCCGGAAAGAATGGTCTTCGAAATTCGCAGCCTTTACAGCGGCGGCAGCCCGATCAGCCCGCTGATCGCACGCCAGATTTTGATGCGCTTCCGCCAGGATGATAAATCCGCTGCGGCACCGCTAGAACCCGCCTCCGGCAAACCGGCATTGTCGGCGCGCGAGCAAGAGGTGCTCGAATACATCACCAAAGGATTCACTTCCGATGAGATCGCAGTAATGATGTCTGTGTCGCGTCACACTGTGCTGACCTACGTGCGGCGCATTTACGCAAAACTCGAAGTGAACTCCAAAGCCGAAGCGATTTTTGAAGCGCGCACTCAAGGCCTGCTGAATGACTGATTATCCAGCGTCTCAATCGCTCGATAAATCGAACTTCTACAAAACCCATGCCACTTTATGGGAGCGCAATTCATTGCGCGATTATCTTGGGCTGCTGGTGTTGGGTGCGACACTGTGGCACCCCCAGGTTCAGGCCAGTGAGCCGCTGCACTTCGCCTTCGCTGAAATCCTGTCCATCGAAGGGCGCGGCTATTCACCGCCTCCGTACACGATCAATGCCGGCGACTTGCACGGCGAGTGGCAGCCAGTCGCGCTGCCCCATGCCTTGCTGCCGCAGCGGATCGATGCCGCCCTCCACGACGACTCGTCATCCCCGCTGACCGTGGTGACCTGGTATCGCCTGCAAGTGCCAAAGCTAGCGCCCGCTGCTGAACCGCGCTATCTCTACATTCCGCGCTGGAAGACCGATGGTCAGATCGCGGTATATGGCGACAGCCGCCTGCTTTACCAGTCGCACGCCAGCATGGAGTGGAACGGCTGGAATCTTCCGCTGTGGATCGCCCTCGATGAAACGGCCGGTGCGCTAACACCCCGGGTCATTCTGCTGCGCGTCGAGCGCCCGCGCAAATCAGGCGGAGGGATTTCATCCGTCTGGTTGGGTGAAGAGAATTCGCTGGTCTGGCGCTACCGCGTGCGCGATGTGCTTCAGGTTCAACTGCCGTTCATGAGCAGCGCCGCGTTTTTGGCACTCGGCCTGTTCGCATTGTTCGTGTGGCTCAGGCAGCGAGATCAATCACTGTATCTGCTGTTTTTCTGCGTGTCGCTGACTTCTTACCTGCGCAGCATGCATTTCTACATGGGTGCAGAGCGCCTGCCGATCTCCGATGACTGGTTCAGCTGGCTGACGGTCAATTCGCTGTTCTGGATGATCGCCACGGTGCATTTCTTTCTGAATTATCTGCACCGTCGCCCGCCAGTATGGCTAAACCGTACCGTGAGCGGCGTGACTGTAGTCATCAGCATCGCCACGTTACCGTTGTTCGAGGCCCTGCCCAATATTTACATTCTGTCGGCGCTGGCATACGTCGTCTTGCTCACAATGGGTACAGCTGTCGCCACCGTGGGCTTGCGCAAATCTCTTCAGGTGCGATCCCGTGACGGAATATTTCTGGCCAGTTGGGGGCTGCTGGGTATGCTGTTCGGTTTGTATGACTGGCTGCTGCAAAACAATTACGTCAACATCGAAGGCAGTTATCTCGGTTCGTACTCCAATATCATCGCCTTCCTGATCTTCACGTACATCATGTTCCGCCGCTATGTCGGCGCAATCGAGGATGTGAAACAGGTCAATGCCAGTCTGGCGATGCGTCTGCAGGCACGCGAAGCCGAACTGACCCAAAGCCATGAGCGCTTGCGCGAGATCGAACATCGCCAGACGCTGAGCCAGGAGCGACAACGTTTGATGCAGGATATGCACGATGGTCTGGGCTCATCGCTGACAAGCGCACTGCGGGTGGTAGAACACGGGCGCATGGATGAGGGTGAAGTCGCACAAGTACTCAAAGGGTGCATCGACGACCTCAAGCTGGCGATCGATTCGATGGAGCCGGTAGAAGCCGATCTGCTGCTGCTGTTGGCTACCTTGCGTTTTCGCCTGGGGCCTCGACTGGAGAGTACCGGCATCGCGCTAAGTTGGGAAGTTAAAAACATTCCCGCGCTCGACTGGCTTGATCCCAAAAATGCGCTGCATATCCTGCGCATTCTGCAGGAGGCGTTCACCAATATCATCAAGCACACGCAGGCCACGGTGATTCGTGTTGCCACCCATGCCACCCACGAGAATAACGATTTCGTGGTAGTGACGATCACCGATAACGGGCGAGGATTTTCAGTTGAAGATGCGCTCACTTGCGGAGGAAAGGGATTGTCGAACCAGTTGCGCCGCGCGGTGGCCATTGGTGCAGAAGTAGGTTGGGAATCGAACGGTCATGGAACCTGCTTTACGTTGCGCCTGCCGATAAGCCACACAAAATTGAATGAAAAATAATCCGCTACGCCCAGCCGGAGGACGCATTTTGATTGAGCGATTGCGGCCTTTTATGGGGCATGCGAGCCACGTAGTCATTCCCCTTTCCGTATTGCTGATCGTGGGTGCGACACTGAGCTGGGTCGCTTATGACGAGTATCGGCAGACGCAGGAATTTGAATTTCGGCTGCTTGAAGCTCACGCTCGCAATGCTGATGCACAGGTCGCTGAAGCGCTGGGCAAAATCGCCCACTTGCTGAATCAGGTCGCCAGCCAGATTGCCGAGAAACAGATGAACAACCGTGCGCTTCAGGACAAGGCGTTCACTGCCGTGCTCGTCCGGCACAAAAACGATATTCCCGAACTCGGCGCGCTGTTGGTGACTGATGCATCCGGGCGTATCCTTACTGCCACTGTTGCGGAAATAGTCGGGCGAGATATCTCCAGAGAACATTACTTTTCCGCCCACCTCAATCCTGCGCAAAAGCCGAAGCTGTTCATGTCGCGCCCCAACAAGAATCTGCTGGGCGAAACCGCCATCGTTTTTAGCCTGCCCATAATCGGGGCCGATGGAAAATTTCAGGGCATCGCGGCTATCACCACCGGGTTCAAGTTTTTCCCCGGCATATTGCAGGCGATCAACCCGGACGATACAGCCAGCATGTCTGTCATCGTTAACCGCGATGGCGATCTTGTGTACCGCCGTGACGAGCCGGAGAAATTTTTCGGTTACAACATCGTCAAGGTCAGTACGATATTTCGAGAGCATTACCAAGCGGGTATACCGGTGACGCGTCACACCGGCCCCTCTGCCCAAGACAGCAAGACCCGGCTGTTCCTCGTACGGGAGGTGGGTGACACCGGACTCGACCTGATTTTATCGCGTCAACTCGATGAGGTTCTTACCAAGTGGCTACGCAATGTCGTGATCTATACGCTGATCTTTTTGTTCACCGTCGTGGTGGTGCTCTTTCTTGCTATCTCCGCTGCACGTCGCAAACAATTAGAGGCGGATATCGCCGCTAGCCATAAACGACTGGCCGAGATCGAGCGGCACCAATTGCTCAGTCAGGAGCGGCAACGCTTGATGCAGGACATGCACGATGGTCTGGGCTCATCGCTGACAAGCGCACTGCGGGTAGTGGAACACGGGCGCATGGATGAAACCGAAGTTGCGCAAATGCTCATGGGTTGTATCGACGATCTCAAGCTGGCGATCGACTCGATGGAGCCGGTGGATGCCGATCTGCTGCTGTTGCTCGCGACCCTGCGCTTTCGTTTGGGGCCACGGCTGGAGAGCACAGGTATCGCTTTACGCTGGGAAGTTAAAAATGTCCCCGCGCTCAACTGGCTGGACCCAAAAAATGCGCTGCATATTCTGCGTATTCTGCAGGAGGCTTTCACCAATATCATCAAGCACACGCAGGCCACGGAAATCCGCGTCGCAACCGGAGTGGAAAACGATCACGTGGTGGTGACGGTTACCGACAACGGGCAAGGCTTTTCGGTTGAGCGCGCGCTAAAGAGCGGTGGCAGGGGCATGTCCAACCAGATGCGCCGCGCGGAATCTATCGGAGCCCAAATCAGCTGGGACTCGAACGAGTCGGGCACACGCCTGACATTAAAGCTGCTGATCAAACGCCGTCAAGCCTAGCCATGTGTCAGAAAAAAGGCGCGATAAATCGCGCCCCCTTCATTTTTTATTGCGAAATATTGTAGTTCACTTCGACCTGAAGATGATCTCTTTCATGCGCGCAAGTTTCGGCGACACCACAGGCACCGTCAGCATCGTGCTGGCGACCGCCATCAGCAGCAACGCGGTGAAGGTTTCGCTGGTGATAATGCCTTTGTCCAGCAGCACCGTGATGAAGATGATTTCGATGAGTCCCTTGGTTTGCAGCAGCCAGCCGATGATGGAGGCTTCGCCCGGCTCCCACTTGAGGATCTTTCCGGCAACGTGAGTGCCGATCAATTTTCCCGAGACTGAGGCGAACAGCAAGATGGCAGCGACGATGAATACAGCCGAACCGCCCACCGCCCAGTTGGTGCGCAATCCGGTGCTCAGGAAGAACACCGGCATGAGGACCAGCAGCACGTGGTGGCGCAGCATGTCCATTGGCTTCTGTTCGAACCAGTCACTGTCCATGATGGCACCGGCCAGGAACGCGCCGACCATGAAGTGCAGCCCGGACCAGTCGGCACCGAAGCCGCACACGGCCAGCCAGATCAAGCCCACATACCAGCGATCGCGCGCCGGCAGCCACACCATGAGTTTGCGGAAAAAATATCCGATGACCGCAAAAGCCAGCAGGAACCCGACCTGTTTGCCGACGCGCTCCCAGTCCATCAGGATCAGCGCGAGCACACCCCAGATCGCGATGTCATCAATACTGGCGTAACGCAGGATGCGCTGCCCGATGGGCTGGCGCAGAATCTCAAGCTTTTCCAAGAGCAGGATGAGGACGGGCAGTGCGGTGACAGCGCAGGCCATGCCGACGCCCACGACAAATTGCCATGACATCCCCTTGGGGCCGATCCAGCCTTCATACATCAGCATGCCTGCAGCGGCGATGCAGCCGAACAGCAGCGGCGTTCCCAGCGCCAGGCCTGCGGTGATCCCGCTTTCACGGCGATGTTCCCATGCTTTGCGCAGATCCAGTTCGATGCCGGCGATCCAGACAAAAAGCATCACCGCCCACCAGGCGATGCCGTTGAGCAACTGGATCACCTGCGGATTAAAAACAAAGGTGTAATAGTCCGGAAAGACTTTGCCCAGAATTCCGGGGCCCAGCAGGATGCCGGTGATGATCTGTACCACGACCAGCGGCGCGTAATACTCGGTTTTGCCCACCCGCCAGATCAGGTAGGGAATCGTAAAGATCAGCGTCATCGCGATCAGGAATACTTCCGTGGTACTCATTGCTGGATGCATGGCTTCACCATTTTTGAATCGTTAAAAAACAGAGGTTGAAAAAATACAACAACCGCCGAGCTTACCTGAATCGCCGCCACAGCAACACCGGCAGGCGCAGAAAAAAACCAAACATCAGCCGGATGTGCATCCAGGTCAACAGGGTGTTGTCGCGCAAATATTTGAAATGAGACACACCGCCTTCATCCGCATTGAAGTAGCGCACCGGCGCGGCCAGGTTAATCGGACGAACACCGTGCCAACACAGGCGCACCGCGACTTCCGGATCGAAGTCGAAACGCCGCATCCACGGGCTGCGTTCCATGATCTGGCGTAGCGGCTTGACCGGATAAACGCGAAAACCGAATAGCGAATCCCCTATCCCGGCACCGAGCGTTTCCAGATTAGCCCACCAGTTGGAGACCTTGCGACCGTTCACGCGCAGCGCAGGCGCGCTGGCATCGAACACCGGTTTGCCCAGCACCACCGCATCGGGATGGGCTATCGACATCGCCATGAATTCGGGGATCATGTCGGCCGGATGCTGTCCGTCCGCATCCATCGTCAGAACATGCGTATAGCCTGCTGCTGCGGCCTGCTGCAAGCCGTGCAACACGGCAGCACCCTTACCATGATTGCGTGCCAGCGTGAACACTTTCAGCGCGGAATTGTTCAACGCCAGAGCTTGCAATGCCTCGGCCGTGCCGTCTGTGCTGCCATCGACCACCACCCACACCGGTTGCCAGACAGCCAGTGCGTGACGCACGGTCTCAACGACCTTGGCGCCAGTGTTATAGGACGGAATGAGCACTATGTGGGAATGAGATTGGGTTGTCACGATATTCCTCTTTGATCACGGGTGCACGGGATCGACTTAAACATTTTTCTTAACGGCAAGCCGCGCCCTGAAGTAATTTTCCAGTTTATCGACAAATATTTTGGTGTCGCTGCCCACCTCGAATCGCTCGCCCAGCGTCACGCGAAAGGTCAGCGGGAATTGCGGTTTTTTCCATAGCGGCCATCCTTTATCGAGAAACGCCGAACTGTATTCGATGAATACCGTTTGCACCGGCACACCCGCCCTGCGTGCAATGATGGCGAACGCGCCCGAAAATTTATTAATGGGTTGCGTGGCGGTGCGGGTTCCTTCCGGAAAAATCAGCAGCTGACTGCCCTGTTTTAATTCTGCAACGGCGGCGCGTACCATGTTGCCGGTGGAATCATTGCGAATATAACCTGCCAGGCGAGAGCCTCCACCGAAAAGGAGGTTGTCCTGTATATCCTTTTTCATGATGCAGACGATATTAGTCAGACGCGAACCGATCAGCACCACGTCGATCAAGCCCGGATGGTTGGGTACGATGACGATGGATTCATCACCGGACAGCGCATCGAGTGCGGACAGATCGCACTTAAAAAGGCCGGTACTTTGGATAAAAATAAGATAGGGCCAAAAAATACAGGTAATCAGGAAACGTCCGAGACGCGCGCCAAAACGCTGCGGCAAAAACGGATACAGCACCGCCCCCAGGATCGAAAATAAAATTCCGCCGATACCGAAAATAGCGAGCGAAATATACAGCGCAATATATTCGTATACAGACCAAATACCGGCAGCAATGGCTTTTACGCCGCGCACAACCACGTCGATCATGACCCGTCCCTATTTATATTCATGTGATGCACGACTTTAATTTTCATCGTCTACATTAATCGAAGATTCTGCAAACACCCAGGAAATTGCGAAGCCGAAGGTGGCGGACTCCTTGCGTTTCACCAGCGGGCTCCCCTCAAATGCCGCTCCTCTGAGCGTATCCCATTTCACGAATCCGCTTGCCCAGTAATGGGGAAATCGCCTGGTCAACGCAGCCACAAACTGACTGCCCGCGTAGCCACCGCTGGCCGTGTAGGCTGGGCGATCCGGTGTGGCATAGCGGGCATCCACACCATAAAAATATTGGTTATAGCGCCGGTCGGTAAATAGCGGGCCCACGCCCATACCCAAATTCCATCCGGTTTGATCAAACACATTCTGCACATCGAGATTCAGGTTCGGTTGAAACATCATGCCGACATCGCGCAAGTACGAGAAATCCGTGGCGATCACCGAACGCAGCGGCAATCGCAACTCCAGCTGAGCATGATTTGATTCCGATTTGTATAACGATACATTTAATACAGGTCCGATTTCCAACGTGGGATCCAGATTGGGCATACCTTGCCGCGCCACGTTATTTCTGACCGGCACAGAACCATTCACGCTCACATCCAACTCTGCCGCATCAGTTTGAAAAAGCTTGCCACGCACCCGCTGACGATCGACTTTCAGAATGTCGCCGTGATAAATCGCATAAGGTATCGGCAGCACATAAGATTGCCGTTCATTTGAACCGCGATAATCCGGGAAATCGATATATGCGGCACCCGCCCCGATCTCCCACTGGGGAACCTGCTCCGCGATTGCTGGAGATGCTATGAGTATGCTCGCCGCTACCGTGATGGAAATGCTTTTTAAGAGTCCCATCTGAAAGCTTAACAACCCCGCCGCATCATCTTGCCCGGCGCCAGCATACCGCCTCAATCTCCACCAGCAAATCGACACGGCAAATATCAGCCTGAAGAACCATCAACTCCGACACCGCGCCAAACTCTTCCCGAATAATTCCCAACACTTCTGCAAAATCCTCCGCATGGCGCACGTAAACCTTAAGGGCTAGATCGCTTGCGATATCTACGGGAGCAAATCCCTTCAGAACGGCCTGCTCGATCACAGCGCGAATATTCACCAGTGTTTCGCGTGTCTGCAAACCCACCGACGCCGGGTGCACGGTCTCGTGGCCCAGAATGCTGGCTGTGCCAGAAATAAATAAAGTCTGTGCCTCATCCTGAAAAGCCAGCGTGGCTCGCGAAAAGGTTGGGCTGCGCGGCCCATATTGGTTAGGGTAACTGTAGGCGCTGATCTGGCGTGGATTCTCGATTTGCAAACCGGGAGAACGTGCGGCAAGAAAATAAATGACCAGCGGCCCGCCGTGACTGCCCAATGCGCAGGCAGCCGGGGAGTCCTCGACTTTTTGCTGGTAGCGAACAAAAGCTTCATGACGCCCGATGCTGAAACTGCGGTAGCGCTCCATGTCATTTTCGATCGCATTGATTTCCGGAAAATAATTCCAGACTCTAATCAGGTTTGAATAGTTACCGCGTTGAAGAAATTCGAATATGCCGGAAAATGCGCGCAGAGCGACTTCATTCAAATCATCTTTCGCATTATTTTCAAACGACAGGCAACCAAAAAAAATGTCTTCATTGCCGGCACCGGTCATCAACCCATCCTGATATTGGGTAACCGCTTTATTGCTGGTCCAGACTTCATAGGCCGCATCTCCTCCCAATACCGGCGTGTCGACCCAAAGCACCGGACGACCGGATTTCGTGGTCGCAACAGGGCGGCTTCCATAGCCGACCACGCACGCGACCCGATCGCCGCACTGAGTCAGATACGCATCAACTGCATCAGGTGCCAGGTACTTGAGCGATACCACCCTGTTCGGGTGAGCTTCAACACGCATCATGTCAACTCGCTGACCACGTCCTTGATGGAATGTTTGCGTCGCTGCCATGCCTTGTAACTTGTTTTGAGCATCGCAATGCTCTCCAGATAGTAAATAATCTTGAATAGAAAAAGCCGAGACCGGATCGGTGTGCCTCGATACAAATCTCCTGCCAGCACCGACAGCAGCGTTTCCTGCAGGCGGAATTGGTTGCTGGGCTGCATGAACATATTCCGCATCACCGGCGTAGTCATCCGATAAATAATCCAGGAAAATATTTTCAAGCCATAACGCGAAGTCTTGTCGAACTTCTTTAAAACGCGTGATGCCTGAGCAGGATTTTTCAAACATTCATCGACCGCATCGGCGCCTGCAAATGCGCTTTGCATGGCCAACAACACACCCGAGGAAAATACCGGATCCAAAAAGGCAAAGGCATCCCCGATCAAGATGTAGTTCGGGCCGTAACAACGCTCAGAGGAATAAGCAAAATTACCGGTAGCCGTAACGGGAGCGGCGAGCTTCGCTGCCTGCAAGCGTTTGGCCAGCGGCGGGCAAAGTGCGATGGTGTCGAAGAAAAACTGCTCCATGCCGACCTTGCGCGATTTCATATAGTAAGGCCAGCAAACCACACCCACGCTGACAGAACCATCCCGGAGCGGGATATACCAGAACCAGCCATGCTCAAACCAGAACAGGGTGATGTTCCCCTCTTCCTTGCCGATGCGCCGCTCGGCACCCTCGAAATGTCCGAAAACAGACGCGCTGGCGTGTTTCTTGTTGCGATGTTTGATGCCGAACTTGTTCGACAAGAGCGTTTCCCGTCCCGACGCATCAACCACGAAACGCGGATGCCATTCGGTTACTTTTCCATCTTCATCCTGAGAGACAACCTGCGCACGCGTGCCCGCCGGAAATTCAACTTTGTTGACGCTGCATCCCTCGAAGCCCCGCGCGCCTTTGGCGATGGCATTCTTGAAAAGAATTTCATCGAGCTCCGAGCGGCGCACCTCATAGGCATGAGGAAAGGATTTATCCAGTGCCTGTCCGAAATCAAAATGACTGGACTCATCATGGTCGGGCGAAACAAACTCCGCGCCATACTTGATAATGCCGATCGCATCGATCTGCTCCTTGACTCCGAGACGCTCAAACAGCGGAAGATTCATCGGCAACAGCGATTCGCCGATATGAAAACGCGGATGATGCGACTTTTCGAGCAGAACGACATCGTAACCGCGTTCTGCCAGCAGAGTCGCAATGGTAGACCCTGCGGGACCACCACCGACCACCAATATATCCGGGGAATTACCAGCTTGCTGCGCAACAGGAATTTCAGAAGACGCCATCGAATTTTCACCTGCATTAAATTTTTTGGATTTTAACATAACTGTGCGTACCGACATCCTCATCAGCATGAATTGATTAGATACGAAATTAAAACAAGCCTGAACTGTACGCACGACACAATTTCATCGTGAAGTGTTGCTGCGGGCGCCACTAATCTGATGCAGATTTCGTCGGTCTTGCATTTTTGGCAATCGTCTGAAAAAGTGTTAACAGGATCGGCGTAGCTTTTGCGAAATTAACGGGCACGTTGCCCGAGTTCACACGAAATTGATCCACTATTTTCATGCTAAACTCACTCACAAAATTATTGCCTGCCCTTCAGTTGTTCTGTCTGAGTTGATGAAACTAAACGCGGAGATTGACCTTTGAAAAATTTCGCGGCGTCTTTTTTGTTCTGCTTTGGGATTGCTGGATATTCGGTGTGCCTGGCCGACACCTTCCCGCCCGTTCAGGTGAATTATCAGGCAACCATCGCCGCCGATGTCATGCAGCACGTACGGATCGAAGGCGGGGGGTATTTCTTCAAACCCCTCAGCGTGATCGTCAAGGTAGTGACATAGACAATGTTGCCAGCCCTGATGCTTACCGCTGCGCTCAGCGGGGCTCCCCGACCCGATACTCCACCCGACCCGCTGGCCAGCGCCATCGAGCATTACCGCACCGTCGAGTCCTACCGCGTCACGATCCATTCCACTCATGCCAACGGCGAAGAACATATCCTTTATTACTACCAGAAACCAGGGCTCGTGCGCATGGAATTCTTCCGGCCGCATGCCGGTGCGGTGATAATTTACAACCCGCATACACAACTCGTGCGCCTGTGGCCGTTCGGCGTCGGTCATTTCCCGAAGATCAGTCTGAGCCCCGCCAATCCGCTGATCCAGAGCCTGAGCGGTCAGCGCGTGGACCAGTCGGATATCGGTTCACTGTTCGAAAATATTCGCCTGTTACAGAAGGGCGGAAGCACCACGATATTGGTCGATACAAAAAACTCTTGTCCGGGCACCCGAGAGAGCATGGGCTGCCACGACATTCTGCATCTTGTTGTGACCGGCGCGGACGGCAACGCAGTTGCCAATGTCCACAGCAGCGAATTGTGGCTCGATTCCGCGAGCCAATTTCCGGTCAAGGTGATCAACCGTGATCTGAAGGATGCAATCATCGAAACCGTTTTGATGGAAGCGCTGGAAATCAACATAGCGCCACCCGACACGCTGTTCAATCCTTAAAGAAAGAAAAATGAAGTACCGTCTTGTAAACTTCTGGCGTATCGAAGCGCCGCTCGATACGAAGCCTTGGCGCGTATGCTCAATGCCATACGGGTCGACATCTCGCATTACTAAAAATATTTCTATCCCTCCAAACTTCGTCGCGATACAGCGTTACTCAATGCAATAATGCCCCATGGTTACTTCACAACAGAAATCCGGCAAGGAATTTGAGAACATCCAATCCTGGCTGGATGCATTACCTAAAACTTTCGAGGTTCCAGAAGTTGACGTGATACGCCACGCCTGCGAGCTGGCCGAGCCGCTTTACGCCGGAAAAAACGAACTGACTGGCGCACCGCTGTTTCAGCATGCGCTGGGCGCGGCTACTATCCTGATCGGCATGCACATGGATCATGAAACGATCGCCGCAGCTATCCTTCATGCGGTGCCCGAGTATCTGGAAGACTGGGCAGAAATTCTGCAAACGCGATTCGGCACCAATGTGAAGAGACTGGTCGAAGGCATTTCGCGCATGGAGCATATCCAGCAATTTAGCGAGGTACGCAGCCCGGATAAAAAAGAGAAGAAGAAAGGCGATGACTCGCATCAAATTGAAAGTCTGCGCAAGATGCTGCTGGCGATGGTCGAAGACATCCGCGTGGTACTGATCAAGCTGGCCGAGCGCACCCAGACTCTGCGTTGCCTGTCCGGTGCCAGTGCTGATCAGCAGAAGCTGATCGCACAAGAGACACGCAGCATTTTCGCGCCGCTGGCCAACCGTCTTGGCGTGTGGCAATTAAAATGGGAACTGGAAGACCTCTCGGTGCGCTATCTGGAACCGGAGCTGTACAAGAAGGTCGCGAAGCTGCTGGATGAACGCCGGATTGATCGCGAACAATATATTGCCGCAGTGGTGTCCCGGTTGGAGCAGGCATTGATTCTGGCTGGCATACCTGCCGAAGTGACCGGCCGCCCCAAGCACATCTACAGCATCATCAACAAGATGAAGCGCAAACAATTGGATTTTGACGAGCTCTACGACGTGCGCGCGGTGCGCATCCTCGTTGACGACAGCCTAGTCGATGGGATCAAGGGTTGCTATACCGCACTCGGTCTGGTGCATGATTTATGGCAGCCGATCGAGAGCGAATTCGATGATTACATCGCGCATCCCAAAAGCAACGACTACCGCTCGCTCCACACCGCCGTGGTTGGCCCGCGCGGCCTGCCACTCGAGGTGCAAATACGCACCCGCGAGATGCATCAGCATTCCGAACTGGGCGTCGCCGCACACTGGCGTTACAAGGAAGGCGGAAAATCCGATGCGCAGTTTGACGAAAAGATCGCATGGCTGCGGCAAATCCTGGAATGGAAAGAAGACCTCGCTGACAAGGGCGACATGCAGGAGCAATTCAAGAATGAATTGTTCCACGATCAGGTTTACGTACTCACCCCGCAGGGCAAAGTGATAGCCCTGCCCAAGGGTGCGACCCCGGTGGATTTCGCCTACACACTGCACACCGATCTAGGACACCGCACCCGTGGTGCCAAGGTAAACGGCAACATCGTGCCGCTCAACTACAAACTGCAAAACGGTCAACGCGTAGAAATTTTGACCACCAAACTGGGTGGGCCGAGCCGCGACTGGATCGCGCCCTCACTCGGATTTCTGCATAGCTCGCGCATCCGCGCCAAAGTGCGCGCGTGGTTCAAGAACCAGAACTTTGATGAAAGTGTCGCGCAAGGCCGTGTGCAACTGGATCGCGAACTTCATCGTCTCGGCATCACCTCGATCAATCAGGAAAAGCTCGCGCAACGATTGCACTTCAACAAGCTGGAGGATTTTCTGGCCGCCATCGGACGCAACGAAATTACCCAACGTCGCATCGCCGTCGCGATCCAGGAAGAACTGCCGACCAAGGTGATTGAACCTGCCAAACCAAAAATATTCCGTCCCGCGACCCAACGCACCTACGCCGCCGACATCACTGTCGGCGGCGTAGGCAACCTGATGACGCGGATCGCCAAATGCTGCAAGCCGGCACCGCCCGATGTGATCGTCGGCTACGTCACACGTGACCGGGGGATAACCATTCATCGCAAAGACTGCGCGTTCATGCTACGCCTGACACAAAGCAGACGCGACCGCATGCTGACGGCCCAGTGGGGTGAGTAGCTAACCCGGCGCTCCCTATGCAAACTAACAACCTCGTCCATAATCAGGAAGGATTTTATGCATAAAATTTTTTGTGTGCTGCTGTCTGCGGCTTTGGTTCTGAGTGGCTCTGCCTGGTGCGACACGCCTAACACGACAACCACGGCTACCAATGAGAAAAATGCAAAAAAATGTTTATTCCCGAAGTCCAGGAAGCGCGCTCCTTTGTGGGTATGTGATGCTCATGCCGATGGCTTGACGGTAGCGGCAGTAGGTTCTTCAGCCAAGTCCAAGGCGGGTCTTTCTTTTATGGAGCAGCAGGCAGCTGCCGATGCGCGCGTACATCTTGCCCAGAATTTGCACGGATCGAGGCAGAGAAAAATTGCAGGTAGCGATGGCGCGTCGACAACTCTGATTACCAATGCGTCATTGCAGGGCACAAAGATTTTGAAAAGTGCCTACGGCCCGGATGGCACGCTGTATGTGCTGCTGGGTCTTGACGAGGCCAATGCGAAAAAGCTGCGCGAGTCCCTCACCTCAACGCGCGTAAAATAAAATCCACCGTAGTATGTTGAGTGCACTAAATGGGGCGTACGTAAATTTTCATTCGGAGGACACCCGCAGGACGACAGAATATTTTTGACTATACGATCATTCGCTCTACGCCGCCTAGCTACGCGCCCAGATACGCCCGCTGCACCGCATCACTGCCTAGCAGTTCGCTTGCCGCGCCCGATAAGGTGATCGCACCGCTTTCCATTACGTAGCCACGCTGGGCGACTTGCAAGGCGAGCCTGGCATTCTGTTCGACCAGCAAAATGCTCATGCCGAGGGCTGCGATGTCGCGGATGGTCTCGAATATCTTTTGCACCATCAGCGGGGCGAGTCCCATGCTCGGTTCATCCAGCATCAGCAGGCGCGGGCGGCTCATCAGGGCGCGCGCCATCGCAACCATTTGCTGCTCGCCGCCGGACAGGGTTCCGGCCAGCTGGTCACGGCGTTCGGCCAGACGCGGGAAGAGTTCGTACATGCGCGCCAGGTCTGATGCGATTTCAATTTTGTCTCGGCGGCTGTAGGCGCCCATCAGCAGATTTTCTGCCACCGTCATGCGCGCGAATACGCCGCGCCCTTCCGGCACGAGTGCGATGCCCATCGCTGCGCGCTGGTGAGCGGCGATATTTTTCAAACTCTTGCCAGCGTATTGAATTTGCCCGCTGGCCGGATGAAGCAGTCCCGCCAGCGTTTTCAGCGTGGTGGTTTTGCCCGCGCCGTTGCTGCCGATCAGCGCGACCAGTTCGCCGGGGACGACGTGAAGGTCAATGCCTTTCACGGCTCGGATGCCGCCATAGGCGACTTGCAGGTCGCGTACTTCGAGCAACGGGCTAGTCATTGCCCCCTCCGTGCGTGAGGGTAGCGGCAGAGCCACCGGGCACCCCACGGCCTCCCCCTGTGTCAATTCCGTCCAGCCCTTGGCTGGAAACGGATTGCCTGACTTTGTTATGCGGGGACGAACTTGGTGTTTCTTGCCCAAGATAAGCGGCGATCACGGCGGAATCATTGCGCACTTCATCCGGCACCCCTTCGGCGATCTTACGACCGTAGTCCAGCACCGCCACACGGTCGCAAAGTCCCATGATGAGTTTGACGTCGTGTTCGATCAGCAGCACGGTGATGCCGCTGCTGCGTATGGCCTGCAACAGCACTTTAAGACTTTCGGTTTCGGTGGCATTCATGCCTGCGGCGGGTTCATCGAGCGCTAGCAGCAGCGGATCGGTCGCCAGCGCGCGGGCGATTTCCAATCGCCGTTGTTCTCCGTAAGACAGATGTTTGGCGAGGGTCTGCGCGGGCTTTTCGATACCGACGTAACGCAGCAGCTCGCGCGCGCGTTCGGTGATGGCGCGCTCTTCAACGCGGGTGTTGAGGTTGCGCAGCAAGGCTCCGAACACGCCCGCATTGGTGCGCACGTGGCATCCTATCATCACGTTTTCCAGCGCGGTGAGGTTGGCGAACAGGCGGATATTTTGAAAGGTGCGCGCAATACCCGCTCGTGCCAGCACGTGGGGTTTAGCAGTTTGATAGCGGGTAGCGTTGAACTGAAATTCGCCCGCGCTCGGCTGGTACAACCCGGTGATGACGTTGAACAGCGTGGTCTTGCCCGCGCCATTCGGGCCAATCAAGCCATAGATTTCGCCGCGCCGGATGTGCAGCGACACATCGGAGAGCGCGCTCAGTCCGCCGAACTGTTTGCCGATGAACGTGAGTTGCAGCAATGGTGAAGGACTGTCATTGAACACTTCTTGCCTGCCCTGAGCTTGTCGAAGGGTCATACTTTCTCCGCCGCTTCGTCGGTATCCAGCTCGCGGCGACGCACACGCGACGGCAGCAACCCGGCAGGGCGATACAGCATCATCACGATCAAGGCCGTGCCGAACAGCAGCATGCGCAGGCTTTCGGGATCGACCAGGGTCTTGCCGAACAAGGCTTGTTGCAACGGCACAACAATGTGACGCAATATTTCTGGCAGCAGCGCCAGCAGCACGCCGCCCAAGATTACGCCCGCGATGTTGCCCATGCCGCCCAGTACAACCATGCATAACACCATGATGGATTCCATCAGGCTGAAACTCTCCGGGCTGACGAAGCCCTGAAATCCGGCGAACAGCGCACCGGACGCCCCGCCAAACATCGCGCCCATCGCGAACGCCAGCAGCTTGAGGTTGCGCGTGTTGATGCCCATTGAGGATGCGGCGATTTCGTCTTCGCGTATCGCCATCCACGCGCGCCCGATGCGCGATTTCTCCAGGCGCTGCGAGATGAATACCACCAGCGCAGTAAAGGCCAGAAATAGATAAAAATACAGGTGTACCGAGGGCAGCGAAATACCGAAGATATTTTGCGTGCTATTGAGCAACACACTCGCCACGCTGACCGGATCGATGCGGCTGATGCCTTGCGGGCCGTTGGTCAGATTGACCGGCGCATTCAGGTTATTCAGAAAGATGCGGATGATCTCGCCGAAGCCCAGCGTGACGATCGCCAGGTAATCGCCGCGCAAACGCAACGTCGGCGCACCGAGCAGCACACCGAAACCGCCCGCCACTAACGCCGCCAGCGGCAGCACGATCCAGAACGACAGGTGCAATCCATCCGGGAACGCCATCGGAAATGCAAGCGCCAAATGCGGTGAACCGGTCAGCGCATAGCAATAGGCCCCCACCGCGAAGAACGCGATGTAACCCAGATCCAGCAGACCCGCGTAACCAACCACGATGTTCAACCCGAGTGCCAGCATGATGTAGAGCATCGCAAAATCGACGATGCGCACCCAGCCGCGCCCGAGCAGCGCATCAGTGGCAAAGGGCAATAGCAGTAGTGCGCCCAACATCAGGCCAATTGCCAAGCGCTGCTGGTGCTTGCCACCGCGCTTCAGGAATTTTTTAAGCGCGTTCGGCAATGCGCTCTCCCAATAGACCCGATGGCCGAAATACCAGCACCGCAATCAGCACGAAGAATGCGAACACGTCCTGATAGTTGCTGCCCATGAAACCGCCTGTCATGTCGCCAATGTAACCCGCGCCCAGACTCTCGATCAGCCCCAGCAACAGCCCACCCAGCATCGCACCGCGCAAATTGCCGATACCGCCCAATACAGCAGCAGTGAAGGCCTTCAGGCCGAGCAGAAAGCCCATGTAATAGTGTGCCAGGCCATAATTTGCGCTGACCATCAATCCGGCGATTGCAGCCAGCGCGGAACCGAGCATGAAGGTGATCGAGATCACTCGATTGATGTCGACGCCCATCAGTTGAGCGGCGTGCTGATTTTCGGCCACAGCACGCATCGCGCGCCCCAGCTTTGTGCGATGCACGACCACCATCAGCCCGGCCATGATCGCCAAGGCCAGAATGAAAATGATGATCTGGATATCGTTGATGATCGCGCCGCCGATGTTATGCGAATTATTGGTAATCAGTTGCGGGAAAGAATGATACTCGCGGCCCCAGATCATCATCGCGAGATTTTGCAATACGATAGACACGCCGATCGCGGTGATCAGCGGAGCCAACCTCGGCGCATGGCGTAGCGGGCGATAGGCGATGCGCTCGATGCTGTAGCCCAGCGCCATGCAACCCGCCATCGCCACCAATATACTGAGCATCAATGCCAGCAACGGTGGCATACCCCAGCCTAACATTGCCGTCAGCGAGGAAAGTGCCAGCATCGCGCCGACCATCACCACTTCGCCATGCGCGAAATTGATCAGACCGAGGATGCCGTACACCATGGTATAGCCCAGCGCCACCAGCGCGTAGATGCTGCCTTGCACGAGACCATTGATGATTTGCTGCAGGAAAATTTCCATAGATGGATCGAGTAGGGGACGGAGTTACCCCCGTCGCCCTCTCACACCACCGTACGTGCGGTTCCGCATACGGCGGTTCATTAAACATGCTGGAAGCGTTGCT
>JADGRL010000018.1 GCA_017880865.1 Gallionella sp. | reverse complement strand
CACCGTGGTGTTGCAAGACAACGGCGGCGACAACTTGAGCCTGACCGCCAACGGCAACTTTACGTTCGCCACTAAAATTCTCAACGGCAATACCTACAAGGTCACCGTGCTGACGCAACCCGCGGGGCTAACCTGCTCGGTGAGTACCGGTACTGGCACCGTGTCTGGCAGCAACGTCACCAACGTGGCGGTGGTCTGTTCTCGAAATAGCTACACCGTGGGCGGCAATGTGAGCGGCCTGACCGGCTCCGTGGTGCTGCAAGACAATAACGGCGACAACCTGAGCGTTACCGCCAACGGCGCCATCACCTTTGCCACCCCGGTCGCCTTCGGCAGCCCGTACAGCGTCACCGTGCTGACTCAGCCCGCCAACATGAGCTGCTCGGTCGCCAATGGCACGGGCACGATTGCGGCAACGAATGTGAGCAACGTCGCCATCACCTGTGCCTTCAACACCTACACCGTGGGCGGCACCGTCACTGGCCTGAACGGCAGCGTGGTATTGCAGGATAACGGCGCGGATAACAGCACCGTCTCGGTCAACGGCCCGTTCAACTTCCCGACAGCCGTGGCTTATGGCAACCCGTACAGCGTGAGCATCCTCACCCAGCCGACACGTCAACTCTGCTCGGTGAGCGCAGGTGCGGGCACGGTTGCCGGCAACATCAGCAACGTGGGCGTGAACTGCCTTAGCCAATTGGGTGGTTCTATCCAAGGCGCAGCGCTTAATCTGAGCAAGACCGTGAGCACCTTTGCCGGTACGGCATCGAAGTTCCTCGATGGAACCGGTGCGGCAGCCAGATTCAATGCGCCACAGGCTAGCGTTTCTGACGGCGTTAATCTGTATGTGGCTGATAAGAGTAACAACGCTATCCGCAAGATCGTGATTGCCACCGGGGTGGTCACGACCTTTGCGGGGTCGCCTACCGGCGTGGCAGGTGTGGCAGACGGCACCGGCACGGCGGCAACGTTCACCGGCCCTAGCGGCATCACCACCGATGGGTCGTTTTTGTATGAAGTTGAGAACGGCCCCTGCATGCTGCGCAAAATCGAGATCGCCACGCGGATCGTGACGACCATGATACCTATGGGCACTTGTTCTGGTGCGGATGGTATTGGTCTGGCGGCATCGTTTATGAATCCGATGGATGTCACCACCGATGGAACCAACCTGTATGTGGTTGACAGCGCCACTCAGAGCGTCCGCAAGGTGGTGATTGCCACTAACACGGTCAGCACGCTGGCAGGGGCTGCGGCTGGCGTAAGAACGTCTGGTGCAACGGACGGTACGGGCACAGCGGCATTGTTCAATACTCCTGTCGGCATCACCATCGACACCGCTCACGCCAATCTGTATGTGGTGGATAAGGGTAATCAAAAAATCCGCCAGATCGTGATTGCCACCGGTGTGGTGAGCAGCTTGACGGGCACGGCGAATGCGATGATGGGATATGGTGCTGCAGACGGTGCAGGCACGGCGGCAACGTTTGGCCTCCCTGCAGGCGCCTCCATCGCCGCCGGCATCACTGCCGATGGCAGCAACCTGTATGTGGCGGACCGCGGTAACAACAAAATCCGCCAGATCGTGATCGCCACGGGTGTGGTGAGCAGCTTGACGGGCACGGCGGGTACCGCCTCTGCTGCTGGCAATGTGAACGGCGCGCTCGCTTCGGCAACATTCAGCGGCCCAGGTGGCGTTCGCTATGACACCGCGACGAACAGCTTGTTCGTCGCGGATACGGGCAACAACGACATGCGCCAGATTACGCTAGGGGCTTCCTCCACGGTGAGTACGTTGGCCGGGATAATGGGGCCGGATGGTACGGGTGCGGCGGCAACGTTTAACGCTCCATACGACACCACCACCGACGGCACCAACCTGTATGTGGCGGATAATAGAAACAACACCATCCGCCAGATCGTGATTGCCACTGGGGTGGTAACGACCTTGGCGGGGTCGCCTACCGGCTTGACAGGTGCGGCAGACGGCATCGGCACGGCGGCCACGTTCGCCTACCCTTCCGGCATCACCACCGACGGCACCAATCTGTATGTGGCGGATAACGGAAACACCAACATCCGCCAGATCGTGATCGCCACGGGTGCGGTAACAACGCTGGCGGGGCAGGCGGGAGCGTTCGGTGCGGCAGATGGCACGGGCACGGCGGCAACGTTTAACCGCCCTTCCGGCATCACCACCGACGGCACCAATCTGTATGTGACGGAAACGTTTAACCAAAAAATCCGCCAGATCGTGATAGCCACGGGCGTGGTGAGCAGCTTGACGGGCACGGCGAATACAGCGATGGCATCGGGTGCGGCAGACGGGGCGGGCACGGCGGCAACGTTCAACCGCCCATTCGGCATCACCACCGACGGCACCAACCTGTATGTGGCGGATACGTTTAACAACAAAATCCGCCAGATCGTGATCGCCACCGGTGTGGTGAGCAGTTTGACGGGTACGGCAAATACGTCGATGGGATTTGGTGCGCTAGACGGCGCGGGCACGGCGGCAACGTTCAGCGCTCCTAAAGGCATAACCACCGACGGCAGCAGCCTGTATGTGACGGATACGACCAACAACACCATCCGCAAGATTCAGTAAGTTTTTGCTGAGAGTAGTGAAATGAAAACTGCCCGCTGATGCGGGCAGTTTTTTTGGGGTTCGGTTTTGTCCATGAAACTTATGGCCGGGCACCCGCCCGCAAACCTTTTGGTCAGGCACCTGTAGGAGCTCAATTTATTGAGCGATAGACTCTCAAAGAATCGCTCAATAAATTGAGCTCCCACAAAATCAGGTTCAGGGGCACAGTTCTTGTGGGAGGCCACAACCCCTAAGCCATCGCCCCGTTGATCGAGATGATCTGCCCCGAAATATAAGCGGCTCGATCCGAGGCGAGGAAGGCGATCAGGTCGGCGACTTCTTCGGGTTTGCCCGCGCGCTTCATCGGCACCATGCTGTTGATGGCCTCCTTGGAAAACGCGGTTTCTATCATCGGCGAGACGATGATCCCCGGTGCCACCGCGTTGACGGTGATGCCCCGGCTGGCGAGTTCCAGCGCGAGCGATTTGGTGGCGCCGTGCAGCCCGGCTTTGGCGGCGGCATAATTGACCTGCCCGCGATTGCCCGTCACGGCGGCCAATGAAGACAGGTTGATGATGCGCCCCCAGCGCTTGCCTATCATCGGCATCAGCAGCGGCTGGGTGACATTGAAAAATCCATTGAGCGAAACGTCGATCACGCGCGTCCATTGTTCGGGACGCATGCCGGGCATCACCGCGTCGTCGTGGATACCGGCGTTGTTCACGATGATCTGGATCGCGCCGTCACTGAGAATTTCTTCGAGCGCGGTTTTGGTAGCTTGAGCATTGGTGATGTCGAAGGCCACCGCGCGGGCGGAGCCGCCGCTGTCAATGATTTCTGCGGCGAGTTGCCGTGCCTGTTCCAGATTGCTGTTCGCATGCACGATCACTTCGCAACCGTCTTTGGCCAGTTGGCGGCACACCGCCGAACCGATCGCGCCGCTGCCGCCGGTGACCAGAGCGCGCTTCACGACACAACCTCATCGGCATCGAGCACGACCATCGCGCGCCCGGTCAGCAACTCGTGCGTGCCGGCCTGAATACGGAATGCATAGGTCACGCTGTTTCCCCCGGCCATCAATTGTTCCGCGTCGATCTGTAAATCCTCTGCAAAGTCGCTGAGATATTGCACGCGCGCCAGGACATCGCGCACGCTGACCAGCAGACCCGCGCGCGGACGCCGACCGACCAGACCGGTGAGTCCGCCATGCACGCCCATCGCTTGAGCGGCGAATTCGATGCCGGTCAGCGCATGCACACGGCCATTGCGGGCCAACGGATTATTCGCGTCGCGGTGGCTGTGCGCGTTGCAGGTGATATGCGTCGCGTCCCAATGCGTCACGCCCTCGAGCAGGCACATGTCGCCCGCATGAGGAATCAGCGCTTCAATTTCGGCGCGGCCCATCAGCATCGCAGAACCGCGACATCGAGCTGTTTGCCGGCAAGATAATCAAAACAAATTTTGGCCGGTATTTTTTCAGAAGACGCTTTTTCAGAAGGCCCGGACTTTTCAGAACACAGCGCGGCCAGTGCGGCCAGCAATGGCAGGCCGCGTGCGGCGGGTGTGCCGACCCGCATCGCTTCGAGCTCGGCGTCGGCGATGGGGGTGCTGGCATCGGTCTTGCGGCTGATGCCGATCTTGAGTTCTGCCAGACTGCGATCGGTCTTGACGCGGGTCAGTACCAGACCGATGCCAAAAGTTGCGCTGACCGGACGTGCCGCATGCAGCGGGTGCGGGTAGGGGGCATCATAGGCGATCAGCACCACGGCATTGGAGCTGGCCAGTGTCTGTGTGGCGGCTTCAATCAGCCCGGCGACAAAGCTGTCATCGAAGCACGCCACGCTGGTCGTGGGTGCCATTGATTTAGTTGCAATGGACCAGTAGCCGGATGGCGCGTTATGCACCGAGTTGTGAAAGCGCGTCGGGGAAACCTCGCGGCCATTCTGGGACAGCATATCGAAAATATAATGCATGTTGTCGCCATCCCCGGCGGATGAAGCGAACACGGCGGGCAGCTCGGCAGCATCGCGCAGCGAATGGGCTATGGCTTCGCAGCCGACAGCCAGCGCGAGTTTGACCGGAACGCCGGTGCGGCGACGCTCGGCCGACGGCAGCAATTCACTGGCGGGAATAACCAGCGCGGCGGGCTGATAAGGTGCGGCCCCTGCCAGGATGGGCAGGCTGGCAGGCCAGCCACTCAGGCCTGCTCCCAGAACGCCGACGCCTTCGATAAAAATTCTCATGGGATATATATTTTCATCGGATAAAGATTCTCATCGGCTGCCCCTGTTTAACACCTGGCCCAGCACCAGGCTGCAATTGCTGCCGCCGAACCCCAGCGAATTGGAAAGCGTGAAATTCACTTTCTGCTGTTTATTTTTCAGCAGGTAGGCGCTCTTCAATGCCGGATCGATGTGCTCGGTGTTCAATCCGCCGGGCATGAAATCATGTTGTATGCACAGCGCGGAAATAATGGCTCCGCACACGCCGGCCGCACCCAGCAAGTGGCCCGTCGCACCCTTGGTCGAGCTGCACGGCGTATTGCCGCCGAACACACTGAAGACCGCCTGATCTTCTGCGGCATCGTTTGATTTCGTGCCGGTGCCATGCAGATTGATATAGTCGATGTCGCCTGGGGCGAGTCCCGCAGCGTTTAGCGCCGCCTTAATCGCCAGTCGCGCGCCAGCCCCTTCAGGATGCGGGGTGGACATGTGATAAGCATCGCTGCTTTCGCCGACGCCCAGCAGCATCACGTTGTTGGAATCGGTTTCGGGCCGCACTTTTTCAAGCAGCACGAAGCCCGCAGCCTCGCCGATCGAAATGCCGTCGCGATCCACACTATATGGGCGACAAGGGCGGTTGGATACCAGACCCAGCGAGTTGAAACCATACAGCGTGGTCAGACACAACGAATCCACGCCGCCGACGATTGCGGCATCGCACAGCCCGGCTTCGATCATCCGCGCAGCAGTCCCGAATACCTTGGCGGATGAGGAGCAGGCGGTCGATACGACCAAGGCCGGTCCGGCGAGGTCGAGCGCGCGTTGCACATAATCAGCCACCGAATAGCAGCTGTGCGAACCTTCATAGTTGTAACGTTCCGGCAAGGCGCCGGTTTCCGGGGCGCGCTGCCGATAGGCGAGTTCGGTGTCCAATATCCCCGATGTGCTGGTGCCCAAAAACACGCCGATGCGTTCGCGTCCATAACGCTGCCGTGCTGCCGCTACCGCTTCGATAAAATTGTCCTGCTCCAAACCCAGTTGCGCGAGACGATTGTTGCGGCAATCGTAAGCGGCCAGATCGGCGCGTACCGGATGATCTTCCAGCCCGGCGATGCGCCCGACAAAAGTGTCCAGATCGACATCCAGAAAATCACAACGCGCAAGCCCGGAGCGTCCGGCGCGCAGGGCGTCGAGCGTCGCGGAAACTCCCGCTCCCAGCGGCGTGGCCAGCGTGAATGCACTTAATTGTAGGGGCTGCAAATGAATCTCTTTTCGGGAATGACTATTTATTTCAGGAACTGCCTGAGTTTATCGGCGCGAATTTTAACAGAAAGAGGCCCAATATTGGCTTTTGAAGCCGCGCCGGTAACAGGCGGCGATGCCGGGATCAGGAAACACGCGTGGCGCGGAACAATACGTTGGAAAACGGCGTGCCTTGACTCATCGGCAGCGCGTCAACGGAAAATCCCAATTCTTCCAGCAGTGCGATCCATTCTGCGGTGCTTCGGTAATGCAGCGCTTGCCAGCCCTGTCCGCGCCACAGGCAGCAGATATGTTCGGCCAGACTCGTTGCGTGAAAGCGCAGGCCGCCTGCGGCATCGCCTTCGCGCAGCAGCAGCATACCGCCGGGCTGAAGTGTGCGCGCGATCCGTTGCAGGATTTGCCGCTGTTCGTCTGCATTCAAATACAGCAACACATCCAGAATAATCACGGCTGTGCAGGCCGGTAATTCAGCGGTGCGGATATCGCCCTGACGGATGGTCGCCTTATCACCCAGCGCTTGTCTGGCCGCTTCAACCTTCCAGTCCAGCAGTTCGATACCGTGTAGTTCGAGGCGCTGAGGAGGGGTTGACCATTTGGGGTTCCAGTTACCGAGCTGATGCTGTCTGCGCGCCGCTATCAGCAATGCCGACAATAGTCCCAGTCCGCAGCCGAGGTCGATCAGCCGGCCTTCGTTGGGCAGCAGTCCGTTTTTCAATATGGCCCGAAACACCGGATCGTGACGCAATTTGCTGCGGGCGAAATGGTAGGCGTAGCGACCGGCCCGAGCGTAGGTCAGGGTGGCGGCATCGATGAGGGAATTAAAGCTAGGTGACATGGTTGCAGGCAGTTTGTAGTGAAACGGATTTTAGATTGAGCGACTTAAGATGTTCGAGCAGGCGCGGTAATACTTTCAGAATGACCGGCGATTCGCCGTGTGGCTGAACGGTGCGGCCGTCGTGTAACAGCAATATGTCGCCGGCAGCAAGGCCGCGTTGCAGCCTCTGCAATACCGGTTCGGCAGAGGTTGCCGAGGTATCGTAGCCGCGCCGTGTCCAGTTGGCGTAGCGCAGACCCGCGCGCTCAACAGCGGGTGCCAGGAAAGGGGAGCGAAAGCCCATCGGTGCGCGAAAGAATCCGGGAGCAACACCCGTGGTCGTGCAGATTGCAATTTGGGCTGTGTCGATTTCGTGCCGCAACGCACCCGGCCCGAAAAAGGCGAAGCCATGAGGGTGGCTGTTCGTGTGGTTTTCCACGCTGTGCCCGCGCCGGATAATTTCGCGAGCCAGCTCAGGGTGTGCGATGACTTTGTCGGCGATGCAGAAGAAGCTGGCCCGTGCACCGTATTGATCGAGCAGATCGAGTACCAGGGGCGTGACGATGGGATCGGGTCCGTCATCAAAGGTGAGCGCCACTTCCCCGCGTAGTGTGGCCGCTTTGGGTAGACGTACCATGTTCGACCCGAGCAGGGGGCTTCGAGGCCAGATCAATATCGTCGCCAGGATCAGCAGGTGATTCAATATGATCATCCCCAGCGTCCACGGCCAGAGGGCGGGATTCAGCGCGGTCAGCACTGCGCAAAACACATGCAAAATCATGCTCCATTGCAGCACCGGCGTGGCACGCCACTGCGGTAAGAGAGCTGGCTTTGCCGTGGTCTGGAGGCCATTGTCTGGCGCAACAGGGGCGGGGGTGTTGGAAGACATTTAAATTTACTTTGCGGGAAATAGGATATTTCTATTTGCTTTGGTATGACGCGAGTATCTGATTAATCCATGCGATGGAGGAAATATAAAGCATTGCTCCCGCTCCGTTCACGGTCAACGCGATGGCTGGAACATCGCATGATAAATCGGTCCCCTACGAAAAGCACTCGTGGGAGGGCAATTCACCTCGACGAGGTTCTTGCACCCTTTAGGGTGTTCCGCGACATTTTTTAAGTTGATTTTTATATTCTGGTCAGCTTATTTCGATATTCCGGTGGCTTTCGGGTTGGCCTCGATTCTAATCAGCGCATTCGGAGAGACGAAGTTGTTGGTGTTCGCAAATGTCAATTGCCCCTCATGTTTGTAAAAGGTTTCGAGGCGATGAGTATCGCCACCGAAGTGAAACGGAATGAACGCTTTGCCGGTGACATGACTTTCTGTGGCGTCGGGCCGCCCAATCATTTTTTCAACTTCTTCCGGAGTCATGCCGATTTGCAATTTGGCGAATTTGCTTTTTGGCGCTAGCTTGCCAACGATCTCACCTTCAATCGTGCCGTCTTTGGATTTAACGATGCGCCCGTCTGGCGATGCTGTCGCAGAAGCAGGAGCGGATTTTGAATCGGCTGGAGTTTGGGCCGTGTCTGATTTCTGTTGTGCGGCGCAGCCAATCAGGAGAGCGAGGAAAAGTGCGGGTATGAATCGTTTGATGAGATGCATTATGAAGTCTCCTAAAGGAAGTGCGATGTCGATGAGATAATAAAGCCCAATTCCAATAACTCAAATAAATCGGTGATCTTGACGATAATTTGCATAATCCTGCGTCGAATAATGCCATGCGGCATTCTAACTCAGCGGGCATTAAGGCGGCAACAGCAGCCTTCTGCGTATGATTGAACGGAATGGCGCGCCAACAGTGTCTGGATTAGTCCGGCTAAAATGTGCTATAAAGCTCAGTCTGTTTGCCAATAATGAATGTGTTGTCCCCAGCATGAATACATCCTCCCGCCAGAGCGTTCCTTGGCAGCTTCAAATCCTGACAAGAATAAAGAGCCACTTCTTCCTGAAGACATTCGGCATTACGATTTTTATGACGGCCTTTTTTACGGGCTATATTTACCTGTTGAAAAATCCGGTTTTCCCGGTGACGATGATGCCGCTGACCCTGCTCGATAGCGCCGTGGGTTTTAAGCCCGAGGCACTTTTTTTGTACGTGTCACTGTGGCTTTATGTATCCCTGCCCCCTGCGCTACAAGCGACTCGCCGTGAATTGATTTATTACGGCTGGACCGTAGGAGGGCTATGTGTGGCGGGATTGGGCTTTTTTCTTTTTTGGCCCACGGCGGTTCCTGCTGCCAACATTGACTGGGAGCAGAGCTACGGGTTTTCCATACTCAAGGGTGTGGATGCCGCTGGAAATGCCTGTCCATCGCTCCATGTGGCGACAGCGGTCTTTTCCGCAGTCTGGCTAAATCGCCTGTTGTTGGAGGTCGGGGCTCCGCGTGTCGTTCGCGTACTCAACTGGATATGGTGCGCAGGGATTGCCTACTCGACACTGGCGACCAAGCAGCATGTCGCAGTCGATATGGTTGCAGGGGCCCTATTGGGTATGTTTGCGGCGAGCCTGTCGCTGACCCGGACATCTTTGGCTACTCGTCAAAACCGGGTGCCAGTAGAAGTCGTGCGGCGTCAGGAGTCATAGCGGGCGGTCATTGCCGAGCCGTCTCGTGCCGATCGAGCGCACAAAGGCTTCCTGAGGCCACCAAAATTTAGTAAAATGAAAAAATAGGCGCTTTAGTCTATGCCACATGATAATGATTATGAATGATCTAGAATTAATACAAAATTTCTTGAAAGACCGGGTCGAATCCCCCGCACTGGACAAGATTGTTCCTGAGGCCACCTTAACCGAGTTGGGTATCGACTCTTTGATGCTGGTCGAATTGATATTCGAATTCGAGGACCAGACCGGATTGTCGGTTCCGACAGATATTCCGCCACCCACGACCGTCGGCGAATTGCTCCAGCAATTAAAAGACATCAGAAACCAGCCCGCAACAAAATAAATTATTCTTCTGTGAAAAAACGTCGTGTAGCGATTACCGGTTTAGGCCTGGTCAATCCGTATGGTGAAGGCGATGTGGGGGATTTTTTCTCCCGCATCATGCGCGGCGAATCCGCAGTCCGTTATCACACCCTGAATGACAGCCCTCGTCCATTGGCGTTGCCGCTGGTTGCCTGCAGTCACTTTAATCCGATTGCGGTGCTCGGCCCGCCATTGGCGAATGCGATGGATCGGTTCAGCCATTTTGCAATGGCTTCGGCCTTCTCTGCCTGGCAAGACAGCGGACTCGAAAAACACTGCAACAGAGACGATTACGGTGTGAGTTGGGGTACGGGTTCAGGCGGTTCGCTGACGATTGAACGCGGCTATCAAAAGCTTTATTTCGAGAACAAAGAGAAGGTTTCTCCTCTGTCTGTCGTCCTGGCCATGAACAATTCAGCCGCGTCCCATATTGCGATGCAGTTGGGATTGGGTGGGCCATGTAACACCAGTACGGTGGCGTGTGCTTCTTCATCGATCGCGATAGGCGAGGCTTTTCGGCGAATTCGCGAAGGCTCAGTCAACCTGATGTTGGTGGGAGGCTCCGAAGCGCCGTTATCCTACGGTGTCATACGGGCCTGGCAAGCCATGCGGGTATTGTCCGAAGGCGATGCAACAACGGCTTATCGTGCCTGCCGCCCATTTTCCGAAAACCGCGCCGGACTCACGCTGGCAGAAGGTGCCGCCGCTCTGGTGATTGAGGATTGGGAACACGCCGTCGCCCGTGGTGCAAGAATTTATGCCGAGATCGTCGGTTACGGCAATACCTGTGACCGTACCCATATCGCCCGGCCTGACAGCTGCGGACAGGTTCGTTCTATCGCCGCCGCGCTGGCTGACGGTGGATTGCATGCGGATGAGATCGATTACGTTAACGCCCACGGGACCTCGACAGTCGAGGGCGATGCGATCGAGATCCGGTCGATCAAGACGGCCTTTGGCGAACATGCCAGCAAACTGGCTGTGAGCGCGACGAAATCCATGCATGGTCATTCATTGGGTGCATCAGGTGCGATGGAGGCACTCATCACCACGCTCGCGCTCTACCGCCAGGTTATCCCACCCACGGCCAACGTGACTGAAATCAGCGCCGACTGCAAAGGCGTGGATCACGTCATAAACCAGGGAAGAACCAATGTGCCGGTACGCGCGGCCTTGTCCAATTCTTTCGCCTTTGGCGGCAGCAATGCCGTGCTCGCGTTCCGTTCGGTTAGCTCGTAACGCCTCTGTATTTCAAATTCGCTGGATATATCCGTTGGTGCACTGCACCGAATGCCAGATTTTATCTGGCGACTCGTTGCCCCATCAGCACAGCCGAGAACAGCAAACTTAAAAAAGCACCGATGGCTACGGTCTCACCGATCGCGGTCAGCAATGGGACGCCGGAAAATGCCAGCATGCCGAACGCGATGATGGTCGAGATGTTCGCAACCAGCAGCGAAAGCATCGTGCGCTGACTGTTTTCATCATGATCGTCAGAACCGCTTTCGCGATCAAAGAACAGAGAATAGTTTGATCCTACCGCAACCGCTAACAGCAAACCGATCAGGTGGAAGATCAGCAGTTTTTGACCGCTCGCCAGCACAATCGCGGTGGTAATGATGACCGCAGCGGCCAGCGGCAACAGCACCATCGCCACGCGGCGCACCGAGCGCAGGCTGACGAACATCAGCAGGACAATCGCAAGCGCGCCGAGCGCGGACAATTTGATCGCCTCATGCACATAGGTCTGGTAGAGCGAATCACTTTCCAGTTGCAGATCCAGCAACACGGGACGCCCCTCCTGATTAGCGAGCGCCTGCTGGATCGGGAGGGCATCGGTCACGCCACGCAGCGGCAGGATGGCTATCCACCCATCTTTGCGCTGCGCCAATAAACTCTCGGTTTGCAGACCTAGATTGGTGCCGCGCAGTTCTTCTGGCGTGAGCAGTGGGCGGTTGTGCGCCGCTGCGACATCGCTGAGGAATGGCCCGAACAGATTCTCGCGAAACGGCAGTCCGGTGAGGGCATGACGCAGATTAGCTTGCAGCTTGGCAGGTTCAGGGAGCGCTTCCAGGCGAGCGCGCTGAGTCTTTTCGCTGGGCAAGTAACGGGCGGGTGAGTCGTAACCCGTCAGGGTCTGGTTGTTCGCCAGCTTATCCAGTTGTGCGCCCAGCTTCTCGCTGCGCTCGAGCACATCCTCCCGATCTTTGCCGCTGACGATCACCATGTAGCGTACATCCGGCGCGCCGATATCGCGCCGTAACGATTGGTCGAGGCGTTGATCGGCATCCATCAACGGGCTCAGGCTGGAAAGATTGTCACTCCAGACCGGCCCTTGGTGCAACGTGATGAACAGTGCTGCGCCCAGTACCGCGACCAATACAACGGGGCGCAGACGCGGAGCTTGCCGTATCAGCCTCATCACCCAGGCAGACAGAAAAGCAGGCGTATGGGTTGCAAAATTGCCCGGTACCAGGTTGGGCAACACCCAGCGCGTGACCAGCACCGCCACGATCAACCCGACCACCGAGAACAGTCCAAGCTGCGCGAATCCCGGAAAATCAGCAAGGAACATCGGGCTGAAACCACACACGGTGGTCATCACGCCCAGACGAAGCGTGGGCCAGATTTTATCGAGCGCCGTGCCCGGTGGTTTTCCGGGTGCGAGGCGCGTGAAGAAAAAGATCGCGTAGTCCACCGCTTCGCCAATCAGCGTAATGCCGAACCCTAGTGTGATGCCATAAACTATGCCGTAGCCGACGCTCACCGCGGCAATGCCAGCCAACGTGCCGCTGATAACGGGTAGCAGCGACAAAGCGAGCACCCGCCACGAGCGGTAGACCAGCAAGAGCATGATGCTCACGAGTATGGATGTGATGATGGAGAAATTGAATGCGACGCCTTTGATATGGTCGCGCGAATGCACCGAGAACACGCCCGGCCCGCTTATTACCAGATTCAATCCTGCAAATTCCGAACTGCGTGTGGCTTCAGTAAAACGGGTATGGATCAGTTCAATGATGTGTTGCTGGGCATCGATGTCGAAGCCGGGTGCTTTGGTTTGCGCGAGCAGCAGTGCGCGTTTGCCGTCACGCGACACCCACACACCGTCGTGTGCCGAGGGTTGGCTTTGCCCGGCAAATCCATCGAGAATATGCAGCATCTCCCCGCTGGGGTCGCGTGGTATCACGTGCTTGATCATGATCCCGGCAGGTGAGCCCAGCAATTGGAGCGAATTCTCGAGCGCCGAATGCAGACCCTCGGGGGTGAAATGTTCGGGTGTAACGGCGGAGCTTAAGAGATAACGGTTTTCCAGCAGGAAAGCCTGATCCCGGGCCAGGCTGTCTTCATCGCCGTTATTGACCAGCGAGAGTCCGGGTTCACTGCGCAGGCGCAGTGCGAGCAGTTTGCTGGCTTGAGATAAGGCATCAGGCGTGCCTCCTTCGATTCCGATCAGCATCAGCCGGGAGAAAACACCGTCGCGCAATTGCTCGCTGAGTAACTGCTGCGCCGGTGTCGGCGTACGCGGCAAGAAAGCGCTGAGGTCGGCACCAATTTGTACACGGCTGACCACGAAGATGCATATGGCTAGAAAAAATAGCCAGGTTGCAATAGCCCAGTTCCGGTTAAAACGCTTCACGAATTGTCCTTGCTGATGTTCATGACCGAGTAATCACCGCCCGATTCGCGAATCTCGATGGTGTCGATTTGCTCAAGGCTGCCGTTGATACGAATTTCGCTGACCAGGTTTTTTATCTTCGCGTCAATCGGACGCAAAATGAGCAGCCACTGATCGTGATGACCTTCCAGGGTCACGTGATAAAAGCGGTTGAGTGTGTCGATGTCCCCAGCCAGCGTGGAGCGAAAGCTTTCGACAAATGCCCACAGGGTCGGATAGTCCTGTAAGGATAGGGTGCGTTTCTGGTGGGCTTCCCCGCTTTGCACGACCAGAATATTCTGATCCAGCACCATGCTTTCCGATTTTGGGCGTAGCGTCTGTTTTTCGAGGTGTCCTGGTGCGCTGTAAGTAAGTGTCCCCGAGTACTCCAGCGGAGTTTTCAGTATGCTTAAATATTTGTGTTCGACAAAGGTTGCACGGGAATTTTTAATTTGCGCAAAGCCGCGCATGAGTTCATTGATGGTCCATGCGGGAACCTCTTGAGCAGGTTCATCAGCGATAGCGTGAGCAGGCATCAAGATCGCACAAAACAAACTGGTGAGAAAAATTAATTTGGCTGGACGCGACAAATTGCCCGGACGCGACGAAGAAGGATTATTTCCAGATGTCATAGAAATTGAACCAGTTGTAAGGGGATGCGCGGCAGTAATGCTCGAGCCGCCGGGCAAATTGTTGTACGGATTGTTCGATGGCCGCATCGCGTTCCGATTGAGGCACATGCTGGAAATCGACCAAACGCTCAAGATAAATATTATACCGATTTCCACCCTGGTATAAGCCGAACATCAAGATAATCGGGCGTTCAAGTATCGCGGCGAGGCGGAATGGACCGGCGGGGAATTTTACCGGTGCGCCCAAAAAATCGCAGCTGATCATTTTTTCTCCGGATATGGCGCGATCTGCCAGCATGCCGATAAATTCGCCGCGCTCCAGCGCCTCCCGAATTTTGAGCATGGAGCCGATCTTTCCCAGAGAGATCACAGGCGGGTTGCGCTGAGGATTGATATTCCTGAGTACGGCGCTAAGCTTTTGGGCATTTTCCTCGTACATCACCATGCTGGTTTGCGCGTGTCCGTGATCGCGGCTGAGGGCATGCAGCACCTCGAAGCTGCCAATGTGAGCGCCGAGGAGTATGCAGCCGCGTCCGCTGGCTATGACTTCTTTGAATAGCTCATCGCCTTGCACATGAAATTCAAACAAGGTGTTTTGCTCATTAAGCAGGAATATCCGATCCAGAATGGTCGAGGCAAAGAAAAAACAATGCCGGAAACCATCGCGCAGCGTCGAGCGGCGACCCAGCGCGCGATCCAGATATTTACGGGATGCGGCCCGCGCTTGCGCTGCAAAAATAACGAAATAAAAGCTGATCGGGTAGAGCAGGGCGCGTGATGCGCGGCGACCAAAGGTGAGCGCGACCCAAACGATGAAACGAATCGCCCATACGTTGCTACGCTCCGGGCGTGTTACCCACTCTTGCTTCACGATGGCAAACTTTCGGTAGTGGGGTGACAGCTCGCTATTCCTGTCATGACTTTGTTGTCTGACACGGCACATTCAAAGCGAATTTCGCCGTTAGTGGCAAGGGTGTAATTGATGTACACCGTGTCACCGGGCCGAACGGACTGCGGAAACTTGGCTGACTTTACCCGCCATGCACAGCTGTCGAATCCCAGGTCAGATGCGATGCAACTCAACACTTCATCGAGCAATAGTGCACCCGGGATGATCGGATTGCCCGGGAAATGCCCAGCGCCACAGGGATGATTTCCGGTAAATTGCAGCGTCAGCGCAGTCACTTCATCAACCCCTTTTGGATTGCTGCAACAGTTTATCCAGGCTGGCGCGAGGCAATTTCCCGGTTGCGTTGCGCGGTAACGCGTCCATTTTCAGGATGGGCCTGGGCAAAAATACCGGATCGACGCGTAGTCGCAAGGCCTTCAATATTTCGTGGGCATCCAGTTCGGGGGCCACGACAAATGCAGCCAATCGAGCGGTGCAGCCTTCCTGCTCGTCGGGCATCAGAAACACACCATCGAGCACGCCCTCAATTGTATTGAGGTGGTGATTCAGACTGGCCAGAGAAGTGCGCTTTCCCGCGATGTTGATCAGATCGGAAGTCCTGCCGTGAAGTCGGAACGTGGTGTCGCTATGCAACTCGGTAATATCACTCAACGGAAGCTCGCCGATGACATGACCACCCGATACATAAGTGGCGTCACCTTTCTGATGCAACGAAAGGCCGTCGAACGTGCGCCATTTATCGGTCGATGCAGTTTCACGGCTGGCGATCTGGCCCGCCTCGGTGAAGCCATATATTTCCTGTAACGGCGCACCAAAGCGCTCGACGGCTTGCAACGCCAGTTCGCGTGACAGCGGTGCGGTGGCGCATACGATCAGTTCAAGTTTGGGTAAATCCGTGTTGCTGGTGAGCAGGGCGCGCAGATGCACGGGCGTGGTGATGAGCGCGCGCGGACCCGGAATCTCGTTCAATACCGCACTGATGTCAGCCGGAAAAAAAGGTTTGGCGGAGTGCAGTATGACGCCGCCTTGCAGGGCAATCAGCGCGGTGGATTCAAAGCCATACATGTGTTGCGGCGGAACCGTGCCCAGCAACGTCAGGTCGCCCCGATTGAGTATGCCCAGACGGCTGGCCTCGGCGGTAACGCTGAGCGAGATGGCACCCCAGGTCTTTTCATTGGGCATCGGGTTGCCGGTAGAGCCGGAGGTAAACACGATGGCTGCCACCTGCGTAGCCGGAATTTCGGGCATCGGAGTTTGCATCAAACCCACTTCGGACAGGTTCGGATAGGACATGGTTTGCAGCGACCCTATGCCATGTGCGCCATCGGTCAGGCAATACAAACCCGCATAATGCCCGGAGAGCCGTTCGATCAGGTCGGGAGTGTGGCTGGGTGGCAGCAAGCTGATTTGACCGCGCAACATTGCTGCGGCAAATCCGACCACGAAGCGATAACGATCATTGCACAAGTTGAGCACATAGGAGTGCGCAGGCAATCGCTTTGCAAGCGATATGACATCAGTCAAAAAACGTTGCGCAGAAATGGGACTTCCGTCCTGCCATGCAAAAACGGATTCGGGGCGGTGAAACTTCAGCAGCGGGATAGACGGCATGAGTTGATATGAGCGAGCTTTGGATCGTTGATATTAGCGGGGCTTGGTGGACTTTGATGTCGGTTTGTCGGCCCGCGCAAAAAACTGAAAACCGGAAAGGATGGAGCTTTGATGTTCGCGGTAACGCAATATGCGGTAGGCGTATTCACAAACAAACATCAGGATGATCAGCGGCGCGTTAAGGATGTTGATGAACACGGACCATACTTCAAGTGAGGCAAAAATATACAGTCCAAGCGAGACAACAACTTGCAGCGCAAAAAACAGGCTCCAGGCAAAAGTGACATGGCGGGTGTAGATCTCAATATCAGGTGTCAGTGATCCGTGAACGCGACGCGCTATGGAAGTAATCAGCGGTTCACGTCCGTCTTTTAGTGTGCGCGCAAAAAACCACATCAGAAATAAATTGGTCACCAGGTGCGGCAGGCCGAAGATGATGGCTGGAGGCAGGCCGAACAGGTATACCTCGGCCAGGCCCAGCATCGTCATGATTGCGGTTATCAGCAGCGCCAGGCGCAAACCCAGTTCAAGTGCGATGGCCCATCCTGTTGCGATAACGAAGGGGATGAAAATAAGCGCTGCGCTGAAAGGCGTGAGCGGGCCAGAGAGCGTTACTTTGTGAAGAAGAAATTGGTAACCAAGAAAAGCAACGGCGAAAGCAATCGCGCCGAGCATATTGCCTTGAGGCCGCATTTATTTAGTCCGATTTTGTTGGATATGGTCGGCGAGGCTGCGCAGTGAGCCAAATATTTTGGCGTTGTTCTCGTCATCTGACCGCAGTTGGACACCATACTGTTTGGTCAGTACCAGGGAGATTTCAAGCACGTCGATAGAGTCTATGCCGAGACCGTCATCACCATAGAGCGGTGCGAGGGGTTTGATTTCCGCAAGGCTTATATCCAGATTTAACGCGGTTATGATGTGCTGAGCGAGTTCTTGTTCAAACTCGGTTTTATTGATGTCGGTATGGGTGTTCATATAAAAAAGTTCGTGAATTTGATTCTGGAGTGAAGCGTCAATGTTGGTTTTACGCACTAATGGCGCATTATAAAAGAATACTTAATTGTGTGTGTGGTGTCTTGCATTGCTTGATCGCCATGCAAGACACCACATCTTTGCGATATCAGCTTCCCAATATATTAAATGCGTTACCCATTTGGGGTGTATATGCCGTTGCTTGTTACACCCCAAACCCGCCACCGGCGAGGGCTAGAGCTTGCCGGTGCATGTTGATCAACTCGCCTGGCTTTTAATAACAACCCCATTTTTTTCGACATGGCGAGCGAGAATTGCCTTGCTGCTAAAATTTCGGTATCGGCCCTGAGCCAAACATTCGCGGCACGATTAAACTGCAGATTTGACGGACAGCAATGTACGGTGAGTTCAATTCGCCAATCACATCTGATTCACTATATGAAATATCCATGTTGACTTACGAGAATAGTAGAGTGAAATTGGGGGTGTAATTTCCGAGATATGAGGAGTAGGATCAACACAAATTAAACATGGTGTGCTAAGTGTTACAGCATATAAAACTAGAGTTTCGCATGACTATAGCGCTTCAAGTGCTGTCGGGCGGGATTGTTTGTGTTATCTGGTTTAATCTGCAAAATGTAAGAATGATGAACGCGATTCGGCCGTTCGTCGCGCTGTCCGATTTTAATTTCCCCATCAGTTTCGCCAGTGCTTTGATGTCATCCATCAAATGCTCTGATATTCCGTCGGCAACAGGTTTTGGGAGGTTGCTGATTTAGTTTAAAAACAAAAATTGTGGAGGGCAATATGCCTAAGCACATAGCTCGTTTGCTGGTTCTGATCGCGGTGGTTGCGACCGTCGTATTTTCGGCAAAGTATTTTTTCAGGGCAGATTCGTTTTATCAATACGGGCATTACCGGGGTAACGCGGTGGCGGAGATTGCTTCCAAAGTCCCCAAACTTCAGGGGTCGGCTTCCTGCGAGCCATGCCATAAGACGGTTTACGCCGAATGGACAGAAGGCATACACCGCAAGGCGACCCGTAAGAATGCGATTCAGGGTGTGGTCTACAAATACGGCCCGGGTTGCGAAGTCTGCCACACGGGCCCCGCAGGCAACCACCCTTCCAAGGAAGCCATGCCGCTTTCTGTCGAGGACAGGATTACCACGATCACCCATTCCGAGCATAAAGTTCATCCCGCCAATGTGCCGGGCAGAAAGCTGTTGTTGAGCCCCGAGGATATGCGCGGGCTTTGCCTCAACTGCCACGAAAAGCTGGAGGCTAGACCCAAAGAGCAGAGGCAGATCGAGGTGGATAGCCATAGCGGCCAGGAACTATGCACCAAATGCCACAACCCGCATTCCCCCAGAATTATTTATGCCAGCTTACCGCAAGGCAGACGCGGCGATCCGCAGGCCGGTAAAGCCGTCGCCGCCGCATGTGGTGCCTGTCACGGTGCGGCAGGCATGAGTACCAGCCCGACCTTCCCGAATCTTGCCGGACAACATGCCGACTTTCTGGTGGATGCACTCAAGGCATTCAAATCGGGGATGCGCAAAAACGACATGATGAGCCCGATGGCGGCGAATCTTAACGAGGCCGACGTACGCAATGTGGCGGCCTATTTTTCCAGGTTCAGTTGCGGGGTGAGCGGCGGCGACCAGGCCAAAGCGGAACTGGGCAAAGCCAAGGCGGCCAATTGCGCGGCGTGCCACAGCGCGGGCGGACTTTACGGCACCGGCGCGCCCGGTGTCAGCGGCATCCCGACCTGGCCTAATCTGGCCGGACAGAATGCGGAATATCTGAGCAACACGCTCAAGTCGTACCAGGACGGTAGCCGTGTCCACCCGGTCATGACCAGTATCGCGAAGACGCTCAGCGATGCCGATATAGATAACCTGTCGGCCTATTACGCCGGCATGAAATGCAAGTAATGAAATACATGTGAAGCAGTTTTGATCGAGTTTGTTGGGAGAAAATAATGACTACCCCAAATGAAAAAATAGATAAGAAACCGGATACGAAAACAAATGAATCCGTTCCGCTGTCGCGTCGACGTTTTCTGGAATTTCTGGGCAAGGGCGCGGTTTGCGCGGGAGCGCTGGCCGGTGCGGGCAGCGCGCTGGGCTTATCGGAAACGAAAAACCCCAAGCGCGCGTTTCAACAGAACGACGAGCAATACAGCGAATCGATCAACAACCCGCCCAAGGTTCCCGATTACAACTGGAACGATCACCAATGGGCGATGGGCGTGGATACGGATCGCTGCATAGGCTGTTTGCGTTGCATGGAAGCGTGCAAGATGGAAAACAGCGTGCAGATGGACGCGTTCCATTTCAGGACTTGGGTCGAGCGCTACGTGTATCTGGAAGGATCTAACACGGCCGTCGTCGATAGCCAGTCCGACCCGAAAAATATCGAAAATACAAAATCGGAAACCAAGTTCCGTTTCGACAACCGTTACAAGAACGTCAAGGTGGACAAGGCGTTTTTTGTGCCCAAGCTGTGCAACCAATGCGAGCATCCCTCGTGCGTGCAGGTGTGCCCGACGGGTGCGACCTTCAAGTCCAAAGACGGGCCGGTGCTAATCGACACGACCTACTGTATCGGCTGCCAGTATTGCGTGCAGGCATGTCCTTACGGCGCGCGCAGCTTCAACGAGTCGCGCGGCACCGTCGATAAATGCAACTGGTGCTACCACCGTATCACCAAGGGGCTCAATCCTGCCTGTGTCGAGGTATGCCCGACCGGGACGCGAATTTTCGGCGACCGCAACGACCCGGAAAGCCCGATCAGCCTGTTCATCAAAAATAACCATGTGCAGGTGCTGAAACCGGAAATGGGCAACGCGCCGAACGTGTTTTATAAAGGTACAGACAAGGAGGTGGTGTGATGGAAAGCGTATTCAACCACGTGACCCCCCATATCGGTTTCATTTATCCGAACGAAAGCGACATGGCGTGGACTCAACTCATCGTGATATATCCGTATATCACCGGACTGGTGGCAGGCGCGTTTGTGGTATCCAGCCTGCACCATGTATTCAACATCAAGAGCTTCGCGCCGATCTCGCGGTTTGCCTTGCTGACCGCGCTGTCCTTCATGATATTCGCGCCATCGCCGCTGCTATTTCACCTGGGTCAACCTACCCGCGCGTTCAACGCGCTCATCACGCCGCACTGGACTTCTGCGATGGCGGCGTTCGGCTATGTCGCCGGGTTTTATGTGAGCCTGTTGCTGCTGGAAACTTGGTTCGCATTCCGCGAGGATATCGTCGCGCTGTCAAAAGCCAGAACCGGCATCATGGGTAAAATTTATGGCTGGCTCACGCTGGGGTCGGATGATGTCTCGCCGCGCGCGCTGGCTATCGACCACAAAATTGCGCGCATCCTGGCGATGATCGGCATTCCGGCCGCGTGCGGCTTGCACGGCTACGTCGGCTTCATATTCGGATCGCTGAAAACGCGCGAGTGGTGGTCGTCCGATCTGATGCCGGTCATTTTCCTGTTGTCTGCGGTAGGCTCGGGGGTCGGGTTGCTGATCGTGCTTTATGTGATCGTATCCAAATTCCGCAAGACACTGTTACCCGACGAAACCATGCGCGGCTTGTTGTATGTGTTGTTCACCGCCATCACCGTCGTGATGGTGATCGAGGGTCTGGAATTGCTGGAAATATTTTATAAGGGGCGAGAGGGCGTCGAAACCGTGAAGGCGCTGATTACCGGGCCGATCTGGGCAGGCATGTCGATACAATGGGCGATGTCCATCTTCGTGCTGGCGGTCACCTCGGCCTTGCTGGTGTACGACGTGCACGGCAAGCGTCTGGTTAACTGGCTGTTCATGAGCGGATTGGCCATGATGATCGGTGTGCTGGCGATGCGTTGGAACGTGGTGATTGGCGGACAGGAATTGTCCAAGACCATGAAGGGTTTGCTGACCTACTATCCTGAAATGTTCGGGCGTGAGAGTTTGTTCGTGGTGGGCATCATTACTATCTGCCCATACATCACGCTGTGGCTGGTGACCAAACTGCTGCCGCCCTGGAACGAAAAGATCGAACTTGAAAACAAGATTTTTGATGTTCACAAAATAACATAGGGCCGTCATCGATCGTTTCCCTTGGGCCACACGCTACGTGTCACTCTTGACCATATGATTCGAATATTGCACAGATGAAAAAGCTCCACAGTCCGCTTTCAAAATGGCTATCATCATAGCTGCGGCTTGTAGCAATGTGCCAAAAGCTGTCTTTCGCGTATCACACCAAAATAAATCCACCACTGATTTTAATTGTTTGTTTTGCACGAAGTGTCGCGCCATTGTAAAGCGCGGCCTGCCCGTGCACTCCAGACATCTATGCCTATGTGCGGCAGCGCACGGAATGAAATGGTAAGGGCTATCAGAATGTAAACTGAATGTTACTGTTTGCGCACAGTTGCCGATGGGTCGTGGGTTCAACGAAAAAGAACCATAACTGAGGAACCCGCCGTGATGAGGATGATCGTTTGTATCGCCCTGGCCATGGCCTTGGTCAGAGTTGCTGCGGCTGAGCCCGATGAGCCCTACTCGCAGGCCGATCTCACGCAGCTTCCCATCGAAGAGTTGATGAACATCAAGGTGTCCACGGCCTCAAAATTTCCCCAGAAAACCACGGAAGCGCCTTCTTCCGTATCAATCATCACGGCGGCCGATATCAAGACCTATGGTTACCGCACGCTGGCCGACATGGTAAGAAGCGTGCGCGGCATGTCTGTTACCTATGACCGCAATTATGATTACCTCGGCACCCGTGGTCTGGGCAGGACGGGCGACTACAACAGCCGCATGTTGTTGCTGGTAGACGGCTACCGAATCAACGATCCCATCTATGACACGGCACCCATTGGCACAGAATTCCCGGTTGATGTGGATCTGATAGAACGGGTAGAAATTGTGCGCGGGCCGGGTTCCTCGATTTATGGCAGCAATGCCGTCCTCGGTGTCATTAACGTCATCACCAAACTGGGCAAGAATTTCAACGGAACAGAAGCATCGGGGGAACTTGCCAGCTTTGGCACCGACAAGGAGCGCCTGAGTTACGGCCATCAATACGAAAATGGCGCGGGGTTGCTGCTCTCTGCATCCCGCTACCGTAGCGCCGGGCAGGATCAATACTACCCAGAATTTAACGCCATCAACAACGGGATCGCCCATAATCTGGACAGCGACCACTATGGAAATTATTTCGGAAAACTGAATGTCGCAGGTTTCACCCTGACAGGCGGCTATTCCAAACGCGACAAGGCCGTTCCCACCGCTTCTTTTGGCACGCTATTCAATGACCCCAATTTTTCGGTGAGCGACGGGTCATCTTTCATGAACCTCGATTACTACGGGGAGATGAGCCAACATTGGGATGCTTCCGCCCATCTGTTTCAAGGGCGTTATTTCTACGATGGCATCTACCCTTATGCGGGAGCGCCAGTCACGCTCAATCGCGACCAAGCCAACGGCGCATGGTGGGGCACCGAGGTGAAACTCGTTGGCCATCTGGAAAAACACAAGGTGGTGACGGGTGTGGAATATCAAAACAATTACCGTCAGGATCAAAGCAATTTTAACGTGGTGCCTTATGCGCTACTTCTGGATGATAGACGCAACAGCAAGCGGGAGGGCGTGTATGCACAGGATGAAATTACGTTGGGCAACGGGCTGTTGCTCAATGCTGGTCTGCGTTATGACCAATATTCCAGCGCGGGGTCAGCGACCAACCCTCGTCTCGGCCTGATCTGGAATCCTGTTGATGCCACGGCTTTCAAACTGCTCTATGGCACCGCTTTTCGCGCGCCCAACGTCTATGAATTGTATTACGCATCACCCGGCACCCAAAAAGCAAATCCCGATCTCAAGCCGGAAAAAATCACGTCCTATGAATTCGTCGTCGAGCACCAGCCGTGGCGCAATTTGCGCATCACCGCCGATGCTTATGCCAATACGACCAGCGACAACATCAATCAGGTTATCGACCCTGCGGACAATCTGCTGGTCTTCAGAAATTCCGGCCAAGTGAATGCGCGGGGTGTCGAATTTGAAGCGGAACGCCTGTGGGACAACGGAGCCCAGTTGCGCACGAGCTATGCATGGCAAATCAGCCGAGACGTGTCCAGCGGTGTCGAACTCATCAACTCCCCCCGGAACCTGGCTAAACTCAATGCATCCCTGCCTGTGCTGGGGAATGCGTTACGCACGGGACTGGAGCTTCAATACACCGACAAACGGAAAACCCTGACCGGCGCATCGGCGGCCGGACACTTGCTCACCAACGTGACCGTGCTCAGCGAAAAAATTGCCAAGGGCATGGAGCTTTCCGCCAGCATCTATAACCTGTTTGACAAACATTATGCCGATCCCGGCGCGCCTGAGCATATCCAGGACTTGATTTTGCAGGACGGCAGAAGCTACAGGCTCAAGCTGAACTATCGCTTTTAGGGTGCCTCTAAAAATGCAGATTTCATCCCAACTGCTGCGTTACGAAAAAAATTTCTGGCTTACATATAAAACATATGCGGCGCGGCGGAATTTTTTCCGCGTCTTGCATTTGGGCGAACTCTATTTTTTTAGAGGCACCCATCGAGTAGGGACGTGGCCTTGAAAAAGTTGGGAAAAATAATTCTTGCCCTGCTCGTGATTGCTTGCGCCATCCGCAGCCTGAATGTTCTTGCAGCACCGCCCACCGAGTACGAAGTCAAAGCAGCTTTCATCCACAACGTCACTAAGTATACCGAATGGCCGTCCGTACCCGCCTACACCGCCAACACCTTGAGGCTTTGCGTGATCGGACAGAATCCGTTCGGAATTGCGTTGGACACGCTGAAAAATAAGAAGGTCGGCGGCATGGTTTGGGAAATTGTGCCTGTAGGTTCCGTGACTAGCCCGAAGGAATGCCGCGTGCTTTTCATCGCTGTTTCAGAATCCGGCAACCTGAGACAGATACTGGATGGCATCAAAGGCAGCACCGTGCTGACCATAGGCGATACCGAGGGTTATGCTGAACAAGGTGTAATGGTTAACTTCTATCTGGAAGACGAGATGGTACGCATCGAGGTCAACATGGACGCTGCCCGTCGAGCCGGACTCAGTATCAGTTCGCAATTGCTGAAGCTGGCGCGGATTGTCAATCAACACGGGGGCATGCCATGAAGCTGCTTACCTTGTTCCGCGATGCGTCCGTCAAACTTAAGCTCATATACATCGCTTTTTTAGCGACAGGTACAGCGTTGTTTTTTGCTTTGATGATGTCGCTGGTATTGCAGTGGTTACTGGTTCGCGCCGAATTGGTAGAGACCGTCGGCAGCCAGTCAAGAATCATCGCGATCAATAGCACTTCGGCTTTGGAATTTAATGATCCCAAGGCGGCGACTCAGACGCTGGGCGCGATGGCTGCCATAGAAGACATCGAGTTTGCCGTGATCTATGGTGCGAACGGCAAACCTTTTGCAACCTATGTGCGTAGTGGAGCGGAGGCTCCGCCTGAAAGTTATGTGGGGAATGGAGAGCGGCATTCTTTTAACACAAAACACCTTGATGTTTTTTATCCCATTATTTTCGAGGGTGAGCGCATTGCCACGCTGTATGTGCGCTCCAGTCTGTCGTCGCTATATGGCGAGCTGTTGTGGAATATGGCGATGTTGTTGATCGCCATGCTGGGCGGACTGGGTATGGCGGTGGTGCTGGTTACCCGGCTGCACCCTATCATCACCCGACCTATCTCCGATCTAGTCGGATTGATGGACAAAGTTTCCAGAGAGAAAAACTATGCGCTACGGGCAAAGCCCCGCAATCGTGACGAATTGGGGACGCTTGCAGAAGAATTCAACGGCATGCTGGCGAAAATTCAAGCGCGAGACCAGGCGCTTGGACAGCACCAGGTTCAACTGGAGCGAGAAGTGGCGCAGCGCACCGCCACGCTGAACGAAGCACAGCGCATCGCCCACATCGGCGACTGGGAATGGGATGTCGTAAACAATAAAATGGAGTGGTCGGATGAAGTTTACCGTATCTTCGGCCTTACGCCGCAGCAGTTTAGAGTCAACTATGAAGCCTTCCTGCATATCATCCATCCCGAGGATCGCCAGTTAGTGGCAGACCGGATTCGTGAAGCGCTGGAGCTTGGGCATACCTATAGCATAGACCACCGTATCTTGTGTCCAGACGGATCGGTGCGTTACGTGCATGGACAGGCCGAGGTGTCCAGCGGCGAGGACGGCCAAGCCGTCGAAATATTCGGGACGGTTCAAGATATCACCGAACGCAAACGCATAGACCAGGAACTCATACTGGCCAAGCAAGCCGCCGACGATGCCAACCGGACGAAAAGCGATTTCTTGGCCAACATGAGCCACGAGATCCGCACGCCGATGAACGCCATCATCGGAATGACGCACTTATGCCTGAAGACGGAGCTGGGCGACAAGCAGCGGGACTATATCGAAAAAGTGCACCATTCGGCCAAGACGCTACTAGGCATCATCAACGACATACTCGATTTCTCCAAGATCGAAGCCAACAGGCTGACGCTGGAGTCCAAAGATTTCGACCTGCGCACCATCATGATGAACATGGATTCCCTGGTGGGCCATCTGGCACGGGAAAAAGGTCTGCGCTTCGACACATTCATCCATGCCGATGTACCCGATTTCCTGCTGGGCGATGAATTGCGTCTGGGGCAGGTATTGCTGAACCTAGCAGGCAACGCGGTGAAATTTACCCAAGAGGGCGCGGTGACCATCTCGGTTAACCTGAAAAGCGCCGAAGAGCATGTGGTCGAGTTGGAGTTTTCCGTGAACGACACCGGCATCGGTCTCTCTGACGAACAAATACAGCGATTATTCCATCCCTTCACCCAGGCGGACGCCTCCACCACCCGCCAATACGGCGGCACCGGCCTGGGACTGGCCATCAGCAAGCAGCTGGTGGGAATAATGGGGGGCGGTATCTGGGTTGAGAGTGTGCCCGGAATGGGCAGCGCTTTTCGATTCACGGCGCGTTTTGGACGCGGCAAGGCATTCGCTGCCAGCGCGACGGCAAGCCACGATGAGCTTGCCGCCGCACACGCACGTCTGGCAGGCGCAAATATCCTGTTGGCGGAAGACAATCCATTCAACCAGCAAGTGGCGGCGGAACTGCTGGAGGAAGTCGGTGCCCGTGTGACGCTGGCCAACAACGGGCGCGAAGCGCTCGCTCTACTATTCAAGGAGCATTTCGACATCGTGCTGATGGACGTGCAGATGCCGGAAATGGACGGCTATGAAGCCACCCGGCAAATCCGGGCGACATCCCGGCTGGCAGGCCAGAAAGTGATCGCCATGACAGCCAATGCCTTGGCGGAAGACCGTGAACGCTGCCTTGCCAGCGGCATGGATGATTTCATCACCAAACCAATAGACCCGGATTTGATGGTGCTGGTTCTGGCCAAATGGATGCCGGAGAAACCGTTAACAACGCCCGTACTGGGCACCGATACTCGCAGCGGTAAAGAACGCCGCCATAGCGACCGGCGCGCCAAACCGCTTGAAGCCGGGGTGCCTGAAGACGGGGTAATAGATCTCGCCATTCTGGGCCGCATGGTCAAAGACGATCCTGTCAGGATACGCAAGTTCGCACTCAAGTTTCTGGAGACGGCGCAAAAAACCCTGGACGAAATGGAGATCGCACACACCGGCGGCGACATGGCTGCACTCGGCGGGCTCGGCCATAAACTGAAATCCTCGGCGCGGACGGTGGGGGCGATCGGCTTCGCCGATCTATGCCATGCACTGGAATTGGCCGGCAAGGCCTGCGACTTGCCGCAAGCAGAATTACTGCTTCGACAATTGCCTCCGCTACTGGAACGCATCGCACAACAGGTTGAGCAAGAAACCGCATAAGCACGACTACACTATTTTACAGGAGCACTTAACATGAAAAAATCGATCAGCAATATCTCCCCACTGCTTTCAGACAAGCTGGAATCCCTGCGCGTCCTGTTGGTTGACGACGACGAATTCGTGCTGGATTTTGCCGAGGACATGTTAAGCGAGCTTGGCATCAAGACCGTGAGCCGGGCTCTTGATGGCCATGCCGCGTTGACGGCCATTGATAGCGCGCTCAGACCGTTGCAACTGGTGATTTGCGATCTCACCATGCCGGGCATGGACGGCATCGAATTTCTGCGGCATCTGGCGGATCGAAATTTTGAAGGCGGAGTGATCCTCTCTTCCGGCAGTGATAAACGGGTGATCAAGACCGTGGAAAGCTTGGTACATGCTCACAAGTTGCGCTTTCTCGGCACGCTGCAAAAACCCATCGAAGAAGCGGCGTTGCTGACTGCGCTCATGGATCTCATCGGCAGCGCACCGACGGACGGCTATGGCCTGATACAAAAACTCACTCCCGAAGAAATCCGCACAGGGCTGGATGCGGGACAGATGGAAACTTTCTTTCAGCCCAAGGTGAGGATGGCTGACCGGCGTGTGGTGGGTGCCGAGTGTCTGGTCCGCTGGCGCCACCCGGAACGCGGCCTGATACAGCCGGTCGCTTTCATCTCCGTGGCGGAAGAGTACGGTCTGATTGATGACCTGACCATGGCGGTGTTCCGCAAGGCGATGACGCATCTGGGTATATGGACACGCCAAGGCCATGACCTGAAAATATCCGTTAACGTCTCTATGGACAATCTGAACCGGCTCGACTTGCCGGAGATATTCGCCGACATTGCCGGGCAATCTGGAGTGAAGCCTGACCGGGTGATACTGGAAATGACCGAGAGCCGCTTGATGAGCGATATCGCCACCAGCCTGGAGATCATCACCCGGCTGAGGCTCAAGGGTTTCGGCTTGTCCATAGACGATTTTGGCACCGGCTATTCGAGCATGGAAAAACTGAAACAGCTCCCCTTCACAGAACTCAAGGTGGATCGCACCTTCGTTTGTGGTGCCGCACGTGACAGTGTCGCGCGCGCCATCCTTGAATCAAGCCTGAAAATGGGACATGCGCTCGGCATGAGTATCGTCGCCGAAGGCTCGGAAACCCAGGAAGACTGGGATCTGCTGGCTGCCCTCGGCTGCGACGAAGTCCAGGGATATTTTGTTGCCATGCCAATGCCAGCGGATGAATTCATCGCCTGGAAAACACGCTGGGAGGCTTCAAATTGAAAGGACACCGTTTAGATATGTATCTGTTAGCGGCCTTGATGTGGCTTCTGATTATCGCGCGTCTCGTCTCCTGAGGGGGAGCCCAACAAACCCAATTTCCAACACTATCATTGGGCACAATGATTTGGTTTATTGGGTTACGGCACAAAAATCTGCGCCTAACACATATGACTCGTGAAACGTGTTGTACCGTTTAAAGCGCGGTTATCTGTAGCTTGAGACTTACAAACGACACAGCGACCATTCACCGCCATGCGACAAATTGCTCACAAAAATGTCTTTGATGCGCTCCCCTGAATTCTTCAGACGTTGAACATCCTCTTCTGAGGAAATCGACCTTCCGATAGGTGTTGAAATCCGTCAGGCAGATAGCACGAGATCAATGGCTGCAATGCGCTAGGAAGCGGATATTCACAAATTATCGGACAGCTGGTGGCGCTTATAGTCCATTTGCAGTGGCGGAATTCACTGGAATACGCATGCCGTTGCCAATTGAGTTCGCAAGACTTTTGTTTTATATATAAAATTGGTATCATTCTATATCGCATATTTCGTCAGCTTCTGTCGTCTGGTCCTGATGAGGCCATCATTAGAATAATTTTATTGCACCACTGGATTTTTGTGACTACTTCTGTTCGACCTAAGCGTGTTCTGGCAATCTGTTACACCCAAACCGGCCAGCTTGCCCGGATTGCCACGCAGATACTCGCTCCATTGCAGGAAAATCCCGATGTAGAGGTGCATTTAGAGGTGCTCCGCCCTCTGCTCGTCTATCCTTTTCCGTGGCCATTTTTCCAGTTTTTCGATGCTTTCCCCGAAGCCTCACATTTAATTGCCCCGAAGCTTGAACCGCTTGCGCTGACTGGGGATGAAGATTTTGATCTCGTCATTCTGTTCTATCAGGTCTGGTTCCTGGCTCCGTCCTCGCCGGTCACGGCATTTTTGCAGCATCCCTTGGCGGCGAAACTGCTCAAAGATAAGCCGGTCGTCACGGTGATCGCTTGTCGCAACATGTGGATGATGGCCCATCAGAAGATGAAAAGCATGCTGGCTAATTTGGGGGCGCGCCTGATCGACAATGTGGTTCTCTCGGACCGTGGCAATGTGTTCACCACATTCATTACCACGCCGCGCTGGTTTCTGACCGGCAAACAAACAGGATTTCTGGGTTGTCCTCCGGCTGGAATTGCACCCGATGAAATCTTGCGTGCGCGGCGTTTTGGATTAGCCATTCAGGCGGCACTGGCAGCTGACGCCGAAAAGCGGGAAGCTCCGTTGCTGGCAGGACTCAAGGCTGTTGAGGCTAATCCGAAATTATATTTCAGCGAGCAAGCGGGTACTCGCAGTTTTTATTTGTGGGGCAAGCTGTTGCGCGCAGCCGGTGAGCCGGGTCAGTGGAGCCGCAAGCCGATATTATTTTTTTATGTGATTTTTTTGGCGATATTGATTGTGACCGTGGTACCCGTCAGCTTGGCATTGCAAACATTGATTCGCCCGTTACTCAGGAAGAAACTCGCTCGAATGAAACATGATTTTGAACTGCCTTCAGGCTCAGGAATAGAGCGGATGACTGACTATGTTATCTGAAGTCTTCATCAATCAAACGGCCTCATTCCTGCCTTTTGATCCGGTTAATAACGATGATATCGAGGCGGTGCTGGGCATGGTTGGCGGGAAGCCATCGCGTGCCCGCAGGGTGATATTGCGCAGCAATGGCATTCAGGCGCGGCATTATGCGATCGATCGAGCGACGGGGCGGATCGCGATGACCAATGCGCAACTCACGGCGCGGGCGGTCAATGCGCTGGGTGAAATTGGTCGCGTGGAATTGTTGGCATGCGGCACTTCCTCACCGGATCAGTTGTTGCCCAATCACGCGGTCATGGTACATGGCGAATTGAAGTGGCCGCGTTTGCAGGTGGTGTCGTTTGCCGGGATATGTCTTTCGGGCGCGGCGGCGCTCAAGCATGCATGGCTGGCCGTCAGAGCCGGCGATGTGCAGCGCGCGGTGGCCACTGGTTCTGAATTGGCTTCCGCTTCATTGATGGCTGGCAACTTCGAGGCTGAGGTCGAGCACAAAGTTCATGAGCTTGAAGGCCATCCGGAAATCGCTTTCGAGAAGGATTTCTTGCGCTGGATGCTGTCCGATGGTGCGGGAGCCTTGTTGCTGGAGAACAAGCCGCGCGGTACGCAATCTTTGCGTATCGATTGGATAGAGTTTTCTTCTGCGGCGCATGAGCTGCCGGCATGCATGTATGCCGGAGGTGAGAAAAGTGAAGACGGATCCATGTTGGGTTATCGCAGATTTGATGCGGCAGATTGGGGAACGAAATCCATTTTTTCACTTAAGCAGGATGTTCGTTTATTGAATGAAAACATCGTCAGGGCCACATTGGCGGAGCCGTTAGCCGCAGTGATCGAAAAAAGAAAATTACGCACAGAAGATATTGACTGGTTTTTGCCGCACGTGTCTTCCAATTATTTCGCCGAACCTGTTGCGCAGTGCCTTGCTGAAATCGGCCTGCCTATTCCGCGTGAACGCTGGTTCACTAATTTGGCCAATAAAGGCAATACCGGATCGGCCTCACCCTTTATCATGCTGGACGAACTTTTTCATTCGGGCCGGATAATCAAAGGGCAAAAGCTGTTGATGTTTGTTCCGGAGAGCGGGCGTTTCTCCAGTGGCTTTGTCCATTTGGAGGCGGTGTAATGGATATGAAAAATGTTCCGCAAGAGGGTAATAAAACCCTGGGCGGGCACACAAAAACGGTCTATGCCAAGGATGCCGGCGGCCACATCGTCGCGGTCGCGTCCAAAGGCTGGGAAGTCGAGGAGATCGTGACCAGCCAAGCCGTGGAAGAGATGCAGACCCTGACGGAAGCCGCACGACGGCATGTATTGGATGGGTCGACTGCGCCGCTGGAATATTGGATGTACGCCCGCCGCATGGATTTGCTGTTGCTGGCGCAAACTACCGGAATCTGGCGTTGGCGTATCCGCCGTCATTTTAGACCGGCAATTTTCGCCCGCTTGTCTCCTCGCGTGCTGGCCCGTTACGCCGATGCGCTCGGTCTTACGATACAACAATTACAACATCTGCCATGACCTTCGAGCACCATCGCCACGCCGCCCATTGCGAAAGCGGAGTGGTCGCTAATCTGATCAGCCACCACGGCATGCCGATTTCCGAGGCCATGGCATTTGGTTTGTCGGCAGCCCTGGCGTTTGCCTATTTGCCTTTTATCAAGCTGTCCGGTTTGCCGCTGATCGCTTATCGTCAACCCCCCAAAGCGATCATCAAGGGCTTGGCTAAAGCGCTCTCTGCAGAATTTCGCTTTGAAACTTTTCGCACCCCGGCAGCGGGCCAGGCTCGCCTGGATGAGTTGCTGTCACAGGGTCATGTGGTGGGTTTGCAAACCTCGGTGTATTGGCTGCCTTATTTTCCAGAGGACATGCGCTTTCATTTTAATGCGCACAATCTTTTGGTGTACGGCAAAGAGGGTGATGACTACCTGATCAGCGATCCGGTTACCGAACAGACCGTACGCTGCAATAGCGAGGCTTTGTCTCGCGCCCGTTTTGCCAAGGGTGTGCTCGCTCCCAAAGGTTTGTTGTATACCTTGGAGAATCTGGGGCAAACAATCATAACGCCGCAGGCGGTGCGTAAAGCAATTTTGAAAACCTGCCGCACGATGCGCGCACCGATACCGATCATCGGCGTGCGTGGAATCAGAATGCTGGCCAACAAGGTGGCCAAGCTGGATCCGGCTGCGCACGCCAGCTCTTTGTTCGTGGGCCATATCGTTCGCATGCAAGAGGAGATCGGCACCGGTGGCGCGGGATTTCGTTTTCTGTATGCGGCCTTCTTGCAGGAAGCCGCCGAGTTGTCAGGTATGGCCGTGTTGGCCGGATTTGCTGAGCGCCTGATGGTCATTGGTGATGGCTGGCGAGAGTTTGCGCTGGTGACCGCACGCATGGTCAAGGGGCGCGACGCGATGAATCCAACGAAATTAGCCGACTTGCTGCGCAACCTCGCCGAGCGGGAGGAGGTTTTCTTCCGCGATTTGAAAATGGCCGTGACCTGATGCTGGCAATCAGGAATCTTTCGTATGGCTACCCGCACACCGAGAAATTTGCGTTGACGGGTGTATCGCTTAACGCTGAGCGAGGCCAGATTCTCGGCTTGTTAGGCCCGAATGGTGCGGGAAAAACTACGCTCATTTCGCATCTGTCCGGGGTGTTGCCAGTCCAGCGAGGAGATATATCGATCGACGGTTTGCCGCTTGCGGTCGTCCGGCGCAACACGCCAACCCGCATTGCGGTGGCGCCGCAGGAATACGCGTTCTATCCGATGCTCACGGTCATGGAAAATCTGGAATGCTTTGCGGCGGCCGGTGGACTGGGGGCAGACCGCAAACGCCAGCGTATCGACGCATGCCTGGCCTTTTCACAGTTGGAGCGATTTGCACGGGTTCGCGCCGAAAGACTTTCCGGCGGGCTGAAGCGCCGTCTGAACCTGGCCATTGCCTTGCTGCCGGAACCAGAGCTCATTCTTCTGGATGAGCCTACCGTCGGCGTCGATCCCCAATCGCGAGCATTCCTGCTGGAAGCCGTTAAAACATTGGCTAATAATGGTGCAGCGGTGATTTATACCTCCCATTACATGGAAGAAATCGAGGCGATTGCCGACCGCGTGATCATCATCGACGATGGCAAAGTGTTGTGCGATGGAACCCTGAACGAATTGCTCAATGAGGGCGCAGCTCATGTGCGACTGGCTGTGGAAGGTGTGATGGCGACGCAATTGAGCGAGCTGCTCGGGCGTTTCGGCACGGTCGAATCCATAGGCGAGGAATGGCGGGTAATGCTATCTCCCGGCCAGACACCAGCGGCGTTGCTCACTGCGGTGGAACAATTGGGCGGGCGGCTGCGCCACGCAGAATTCGGGCGCAATAACCTAGAGCAACTGTTTATGACCCTGACGCATCAATCTTTGCGGGACTGATTATGGGCGCTTCTATAAACCCAAACCCCGTTGTGATACTGCGTTACTCAGGAAATTTTATCGCTTACATATTAAATATATGCTGCGCGCTAAAATTTCCTTCGCGCCTTGCATCGCTTATAACCAGCCACTTGGCTACCGTTTTTTGGTGGCCTAGTGGAATGGCTAGAAGTTTCATCAGGATTTTGAATTTCTAGAGGTGCCCATATGCTATTCGCGCTGATCAAAAAAGAACTGCTGGCCCTGATTCGTGACGTGCATGGTTTGGTCGCGCTATTCCTGATGCCGGTACTGTTTATCATCATCATGTCGCTGGCACTCCAAGACGTGTACAGCCCGGTTATCAAGCCCCTACCCTATGTTGTAGACAACCGGGACAACGGCCAATTGGCTAATGTGCTGCTTGGCGAATGGGAAAAGCGGCACGGCAAACCTCAGGCAAGCATTAACTCCAAGGAAAGCAGCGCGAGCTGGTCAGATGAAGTGCGCAGCGGTAAGCTGAGTTACGCTCTGGTCATCGAGAAAGATTTTTCCAAAGAGCTGGTTGCCCAGCAACCCGATAGCGAAAAACAACTCAAATTGATTACCGATCCGGGTCTGGAAAGCGGCGTGTTTTCTGCAAATAACGCCGAGCTGATCATGATTGCCAGCGAGTTGCGCGCTCAGGTACTGCTCGCCGCAGCCAAAATGTCGCACCCGGAAAACAAGCCATCGGCTCGTGCTTCGGGTGGAATCGTTTCTGTCTCCGCGCAGACACTGGTTGGCTCTGAGCGATTAGCCGCCGGTTCACGTCCTACCGCCGTGCAGCAAAATGTACCCGCCTGGTTGGTTTTCGGTATGTTTTTTGTCGTGGCTTCACTGGCCAATCTGTTCCTTCAGGAACGTCAATGCGGAGCGCTGGCAAGGCTGGCCAGTCTGGGTGTACCAACGGGCATGATGATCTGGTCCAAGGCATTGCCCTACCTGATTATCAACGGACTCCAGGCCGCACTGATGCTGGCGGTGGGCGTCTGGTTGATGCCATTGCTGGGCGGGGATGCGCTGTCACTGGCGGGCATACATTGGGGCGCGCTGCTGCTTGTGCTGCTGGCCGTGAGCATGGCGGCGATCGGCTTGGCACTCGCGCTGGCCAGTATAGTCAGAACGCATGCACAAGCATCGGCTGTGGGCCCGACCGTTAATATATTGATGGCCGCAATCGGCGGTGTGATGGTGCCAAAGTTTTTTATGCCCGAGTATATGCAACGGCTTGCTGAATTTTCTCCGATGAACTGGGGATTGGAAGGCATGCTTGCGGTGCTGTTGCGCGGCAGCGATACGGTGGGCATATTGCTGCCAACGGCCAAGTTGATGAGTTTTGCGACGCTGATGATTATCATCGCGGTGCTTTTTTTTCGCCGCCGAGCCAACTGATGAACCGGGATAACTAATGGGTGATCTGGTGGCATTCCGGCACGAGCTGAAAGCCCTGATTTTATATGCGGCTGATAAAGACGAACCGCAAGGTGGTCTGGCTGACGACGAGATACTCTTTGGTACGGAATCGAGACTGATGCTCGACTCTTTAGATGCCTTGCAAATCTCGATGGAAATTCAAAAACGCTACGGGATACGACTCCCGGACAGCAAGGAGACCCGGCGAGCATTGAGCAACATTGCCCATCTGGCCGAATATTTATCCGCGCGCCGCGTATGAGGCCGGTTTACCTGCATGGGCGAGCGCTCATATCGGCACTCGGTGCGAATCTGCCGCAGGCCTTGGCTAGTATCTCTGCCGGGGGGCGAGGCGCGCAACGGATGGAGTTGGCCGGCGGAACAAGTTGGCCCTATTTTCGTATCGATCACCTCGAATCAGACTGGCGCTGCCGCGCGAAGCAGCTTGTCTGTGCAGCTGCAAGGGAAGCGGGACTCGAAGCGGATTCCGGCGCACCGCTCTTTGTGGCATCCTCATCTCTTGATATCGGCGCGATTGAAAACGGGGAGGCGCGCCTTGAAGATGGCTACGGCTTCACTGAGAAAATAGCCGGCTGGCTGAACTGGACCGGGCCGGTCTATCTGGTTTCCAGTGCCTGCACTTCATCACTGCAAGCACTGCTGTCCGCATCCAGACTCATCGGTTCGGGTTCGGTAAACGAGGCCGTTGTGCTGGGGGTGGAACTGTCCAATCGATTCTCGGTTTCCGGTTTCGCCGCCATGCAGTTGCTGACGTCCGGTAAACCCAAACCGCTGGGATTGAACCGTGACGGAATCACGCTCGGGGAAGCCGTGTCGGTGTTGCAACTGTCCAGCCAGCCTGCGCGCTGGCGTTTGCGTGGCGGAAGTCATATCGTGGACGGACGCGACCCGACCGGCGCCATTCCACAAACGGTTACCCAGATGTGCGAGCAGGCTTTGGCCGCCAGCGGTCTGAAGCCATCCGACATCGACCTGATCAAATTGCAGGCTGCGGGCAGTCCAATAAATGATGTGAACGAATTGACCGGATTGGCTGCGGCATTCGAATCATTGCCCCCGCTCGTTACGCTGAAAGCGGCGATCGGCCACACGCTGGGTGCATCGGGAGTTGCAGAGATCGCTTTGCTGACCGCCTGCCTGGAAGCCAATATCTGGCCGCAACCAGACTACCCGATTGATCCAGATCTGTATGCCGGATTGGCACAGCCAACAGCGGAGTCCGTGCAATACGTGCTAGCGGACATACTGGGTTTTGGCGGAGGGCATACCGCGGTGATCCTGGAGGACACTGCTCGCGTTAACGGCAAGGCACGTGGACACACAAAAAATGAATAGCCTGACTTGGCAAATTACCGGCCGATCGTCAGCCGGGTTTTTCCCGGACAGTGCATCCCGCGACAATGCACTCCCCGATAATTGGCGCGAACAATTGGTGACCCGACTCGGATATCGTCCACGCCGCATCGGAATATTGGCTGAACTGGCACTCTTCGGCGCACTCGATTGTCTGGATGCGGCAAAAGAAATAGCATTGCCACGGGATGTCGTGTTACGGGTATGCAGTCTGAGCGGTTCGATTTCAGCGATATCTCAAGTGCTGGAGCAAAATCGGGAAGGTCTGCCGATGCCGTTCAGCTTCCTGCAAAGTCAAACCAGTCAAATATTGCCGGCTCTAGCAGCGGCGTTGAACTGGCAAGGAGATGCGGGCATCGTGCTCGCGCGCAACCCGATGGATTTGGCCATATTAGCCTGTCATCAGGCCGGCAGCGCCGGGATGCTGCTGGGTTGGGTCGAAGAGGAGAAGCCCGGTCGCAGTGCCTGGCTACGGCTTGTGTCATGTCCTTTGCCATCGGCAGCGTTCACATCTGCCGCAAGTTTCGAAGAGATGGTGGCACCGAACACACACTACTGGCGGTTAGGACAGGCTGACATTGAGATTGCCCCGGCACAGCAGCTACCGTGACTTACGCACACTTGATTCGGTTAAGCCAGCATTTTCCACAGCATATTGGTAGCCAGTGCGATCAGCAGCACGGCGAACAGTTTGCGCAAAATTTTGACGTTCATGTGATGCGTGGCTTTTGCGCCCAGCGGCGCGGTGATGACGCTGGCGAGTGCGACCCAGAGTAGCGCGGGCAGGTAGACGAACCCCACGTTAGGCGCGGGCAGAGCCGTGAGGCTCATGCCGGTGACGACATAACCGATCGTGCCGCCGACTGCGACCGGAAAGCCGATCGCAGCCGACGTGCCGATCGCGTTGCGCAGCGGCACGTTGCACCAGAGCAGGAACGGGGTGACGATCGTGCCGCCGCCGATGGATACCATACTGCTCAGCCAACCGGTGAGCGTGCCGGTCAGCGTCATGCCGACCATGTCGGGCAGCTGGCGCGATGCATGCGGGCGCACATCGAGCAGGATTTGTGCGGCGGCAAAATATACGAACAGCGCGAAAAAGATGCCCAGCCCGCGCGTCGGGATGGATGCGGCAAACAGCGCGCCCAATGCTGCGCCAAACAGAATGCCGGGTGTGAGGCTGCGCACCACGCGCCAGTTCACCGCGCCGTGCTGGTGGTGTTTGCGCAGGCTGGCCAGCGACGTGAACAGGATGACCGCCATCGAGGTGCCCAGCGCGAGGTGCATCACATGTTCGGTAGGGAAAAGTTGTGCGTCGAACAGCAACAGCAGCACCGGCACGAGTACCGTGCCGCCGCCGACGCCGAACAGTCCGGCCAGAAATCCTGCCGTTGCGCCGAGTGCAAGGTAGGCTGCATACCATTCCATTATTCGTGCGCCAATTTAGTGGTGATGAAACGCCACTCGGATGGATCGAGCGGCGTGATGGACAGGCGGTTGCCGCGCTGCAGGGTGCGCATACTTTCCAGTTCGGGGTGTTTGCGCAATTCATCGATGGTGATCAGCGCGATTTTTCTCACCAGTTGCACGTCCACATTGAACCAGCGCGGCGTCTCCTGAGTGGCCTTGGCATCGAAGTATTTGCTCTTCTTATTGAACTGCGTGGCATCGGGATAGGCGGTGCTGCTGACTTGTGCGATGCCCGCGATGCCCGGCTCTTTGCAGTTGGAGTGATAGAACAGCACGCCATCGCCGACGCTCATCTGGTCGCGCATGAAGTTGCGTGCCTGATAGTTGCGCACGCCGTACCAGGCCACGGTCTGATCGGGCAGTGCGGCGAGGTCGTCGATGCTGCAATCGCCGGGTTCGGATTTCATCAGCCAATAGCGCATGGTCTTTATTTCATTCTTAATGTAGAAGCCCGATTTAACCAGCAACTTGCCGCCGTTTTCTGGTGGCATAGTGGATTGGCTATTCAGAGCCATCGGGCGATTGTGTGACCAAGCAATCGCGCAATGAATTGCGCTCCTACAGGGCATCTTGGTTCTAATGGATTATTTGGGTTTAACATGTTCGTCACACTCACAAATAAAAAGTGCGACCCGAAAAGGTCGCACTAAAAATAAAGCCCCCCGCCTGTGCCGTTGACCCAGCATCTCGAACCTGAAGGTTCAAGAGGGTCACTTCCCTGCCGCATCAGGATCATCCGCGAGGGACATTCACAACAGCAGCGTAGTGGGTCGCGACCTGGAAAAATACTTGGTTCAAAGAATATATGAGTCTCTCGAACACCGCAGGGGACAAACCTGGAAATACTATCTTTTAGAACAGCGAATCTTGTTCGGCTAATGCCTGATCGATCGCTGCCTGCATGGAGTCCATTCTACGCTTAAAGTCGGAGAGGTCAACGCCCCGTCCTACTTTCATGCCGAGCAATTCGTGCGTGATGTTAAGGGCCGCCATCAGCGCGATGCGCTCGACGCTGGCGATCTTGCCGGCATCGCGAATTTCGCGCATGCGTTTATCCAAAAAAGCCACGGCATCCAGCAATTCGCCGCGCTCATCCTCGGGGCAGGCGACACGCAACTCTCGGTCGAGCAACTTGATTTCCAGCGTTTTGATGGGATTGCTCATGTTTGATTCTCGGGTAGCGTAACCAGCAGTTTTTCCAGGCGAGCCTTCGCGCTATCCATCTTGTCGCTGTATTGACGATTGCTGCTCAGAGCGTGTGCCAACTCCTGGCGCAACTGGTGATTCTCGGCTCGCAACTTGCCGCTGACTTGTATCAGCTGGGCAAGTTTGGCTTCCAGTGCGTTCAATTCGTTTTCCATGCGTTGACTATAGAATGAAAAGTGCTGATAAGTCAAACGGTAAGGAATGCTTGTGCAAGCGGTTTGTAGGCTTCCGGTGATTTTTGTTCCGGTAAGTTGCGATCTGTTTGTGATAAAGTGCGCGCCGCTTTGAGGTGCTCGTCTGCATGCAGATGAGTTAAACGGGAAGCAGGTGCGGGAACATGAGTTCCCTATGCCTGAGCTGCCCCCGCAACGGTAAGCGAGTGAGGATTTGCCAGTAGGCCACTGTGAGCGATCATGGGAAGGCGGCAAATCAAGACTTGTGAGCCCGGATACCGGCCTGGGAGCAAAGGTAGCCTTTAAAAATACAGATTTCATCCCAACTGCAGTGTTGCGGAAAAAATTGCTTGCTTGCATATAACGCATATGCGTCGCTTCAAAATTTCCCCCGCGCCTTGCATTTGGGCGAACTCTGAATTTTTAGAGGCTCCCTACGTATGGGAGATGCTGCGGGTGGCGCGTCAGAATACATATGAACAGCATCGCAGTTCGTATTCTGATTTTTCTGCCTGCCGTATTTCCTGAATTATTAATTTTCCAACGGGGACGCTTGGAATTAACTCAGGAAACCACAATGAAACACATAGTAATCACGGCTGCACTATTCGGTGCAATCACCTTTTCTTTTTCCGCTTATGCCGACACTCCGATGGAGTTGTCCATCGTGACACCGACGCGCATGCCGCAAGCGATGGATAAAACCATCGCCGATACGACCGTGCTCAATGAAGAAGATATTCGCAAATCCGGCGCGGCAGATGTGCCAACTATTCTGCGCGACGTGGCGGGTGTGGAATTTTCGCAAAACGGCGGAACGGGAAAATCTTCCGGCCTGTATCTGCGAGGCACGGACAGCACGCATGTGCTGATTCTGGTGGACGGAGTGCGCATCAATTCCGCCACTACCGGCACCACCGCACTGGACCAGCTGATGCTGGATCAGGTCGAACGCATTGAAGTGGTGCGCGGCAACGTCAGCAGTCTGTACGGCTCTGAAGCCATCGGCGGTGTGATCCAGATATTCACCAAACGTGGGCGTGGCGCACTCGCCGCGAATGTGAGCACAGGCGTGGGCAGCCAGGGCACGCGGCGTCTGTCCACAGGCTTTGGAGGAGCGGCTGATGGAACGGATTTCCATGTGCAACTTTCCACCTTCAGAACCGATGGTGTATCGGCCTTGAACCCGGCACTGGTACCTGGTGCCAACCCGGATCGGGACGGCTACCGTAATAATAGTATGTCCGCCAATGTGGGACACGCATTCAATCCCGACCACCGCGTCTCGGCTGCGCTGTTCGGCAGCAATGGCAATAATCAGTACGATAATGCTTTTAATTTGAATCGGACTGATGTGAACACTAACCGCAACCAGATGTGGAAGCTCTCGCTGGCCTCGGATGACCAGATCAATGAAACCTGGAACAGCAAGCTGCAATTGGCGAACGGCGTCGACCAGTATCGCGATTATTTGAATGGTCAGCCTACCGCTTTTGGTTCGCTGTATCAGACCAGCAGCAACCAGTTCTCTTGGCAAAACGCGCTGCATATGGACGACAGCAAGCAGCTTTTGCTGGGGGCGGAATCGTTGCAGCAAAAAGTATCCAGCGACATCAATCCGGGTTATCTCCAAAATTCGCGCACGGTGAACAGCGTGTTTGCCGGATATACCGGGCGCTATGACGTCCATCAGCTGCAAGCGAACCTGCGTCAGGATCGCAATTCGCAATACGGTAACGCCACGACAGGTCTTTTAGGTTATGGCTATTCGTTTACCGATGCGTGGCGCACTACTGCCAGCTACAGTACGGCATTCAAGGCGCCCACCTTCAACGATTTGTATTATCCGGGTGGCGGCAATCCGACATTGCAGCCAGAGCATGCACGCAGTTTGGAAGCTGGGTTACATTACACGGCGCGCGGACAGCAGTTAGATGCGGTGTACTTCGATAATCGTATTCGCGATTTGATTTCTGGATGGCCTCCAATTAACGTCAACAAGGCACGTATTAACGGCGTCGAGTTCAGTTATGCCGGGCAGTTTGGCGACACCGGCGTGAAAGCCGCACTGACTGAGCAGAATCCGCGCGACGACATGACCGGAATCCAGCTGGACCGGCGCGCCAAGCTGCATAGCAGTCTCGGGGTGACGCAACAGCTAGGCTTATGGCAGGTGGGCGGGGAGTGGCTGTACAGCGGGACACGCGAGGATAATTTCACAGATCCCAATACTTTCGTCACTACGCGTAAAACATTGGTTAGCTTCAACGTGTTCAACCTGACTGCCAGTTATGCGATCAGCAAGCAAACGAAATTGTTATTGCGAGCGGACAACCTGGCCAACCAGAACGACAGCAACGTCTACGGCTACAATCCGTTGGGACGCCGACTATTTGTCGGCCTCAATTACCAGCCATAAGCGGTAAAATAGGCGGGAGAAATGGCTAGGCCATTTTCACCCGCTAAAATTCTAAGGAGAAGTCATGTTCATTCTTTCCAAACGCAGCACCGTTATTCTTGGAGTTGCCCTGTCCATTGTGATGTGGATGACGCGCGGGTTGCATGTCGCCACCCCCACTCATTTACCCGATGCATCATGGGCGATATTCTTTTTGCTCGGATTTTATTTCCGGCAGAGCATGGTGTTGCCAATATTCCTGGCTCAAGCTGCGCTGATCGACTATGTTGCCATCACCCAATTTGGCGTTGATTCCTATTGCGTGACTCCCGCCTACGCCTTTTTGTTGCCCGCTTATTCCGCTATGTGGCTGGCCGGGCGCTGGTATGCCGCACGCTACCAGTTCCATGCACGCACCTTGCCATTGTTTGCGGCATCGGCGGTGAGCGGAGCCGTAATCTGCGAACTGATTTCCAGCGGCAGTTTTTATTTTCTCGGCGAGCATTTTGCCGATACCAGCCTGACTGTATTCGCATCCCGCCTGGTGCAATATTTCCCGGCTAACCTGGCGAGCGTCGCGCTGTATCTGGGAATAGCAGCGCTGATTCATGTGCTGATCGTCAGCCTGAAACATCCCGCTGCCGCCAATCAATCACACGGGCAATGATCCAGCAAATCGGCAAGAGCTACGCAATGCACCTTAAGCCGCAAGTGGCGGCGCAATTGTTTTTGCGATGAGCTCACCGCACCGTTATTCCGAAGCCGAGCGCGCTGCCGTATATCGCGTGATCGCCGAACGGCGCGACATGCGCCATTTTCGCAGCGATGCTATTCCCGCAGAAATCTTGCAGCGCGTGCTGCATGCCGCACATCAGGCTCCCAGCGTCGGGCTGATGCAACCGTGGCGCTTCATACGCATCAGCGATAAAGCCTTGCGTGTACAGATACACGCGCTGGTGGATGCCGAGCGCCACTTGACCGCACAGGCGATGGGCGAGCGCGATACAGAGTTTTTGCGGCTGAAGGTTGAGGGCGTGCGCGATTGCGCCGAACTGTGGGTGGCCAGCCTGATGGATCAACGCGAGGCGCACATATTCGGACGGCGCACGTTGCCGGAAATGGATCTAGCCTCGGTCGCGTGCGCGATCCAGAACATGTGGCTGGCGGCGCGCGCCGAAGGTTTGGGCATGGGCTGGGTGTCGCTGTTCGACCCACAAGCACTTGCGACGCTGCTGAACATTCCGGCGGGCGGCAAGCCGGTGGCGATTCTGTGTCTGGGGCAGGTCGAAGAATTCTACGCAGCGCCGATGCTGCAACTGGAAAAATGGCGCACGCCGCAGCCGCTGCACGAGATGTTGTTCGAGAATAGCTGGGGCTGCCTTGCGACAAAATGATCCTGGCCTCGCAACTATTAAATAATCTGGCCGTGCCGCTGATGATGTTGGCGGCGGTGTGGCTCGATCACCTGTTGGGAGAGCCGCGCCGCTTTCATCCTCTGGCGGGTTTCGGCTGGCTGGCAAAGCATGTCGAAAAAATATTTTATGGCGCAACGGATGCTGCGCCTGCAATGCTCTATGTGCGCGGCATTGCCGCGCTAAGCGTATTGCTGATCCCGCTCGTGGCACTCACAACGCTGCTTCAACAACTCGCGATTTTCGGCGCGTTGTTTTCCATCGTGCTGCTGTATTTTTCGATCGCGCCGCGCAGCCTGCGCGAACATGCGGAGCAGGTCTCTACCGCTTTTGCCAATCAGGACTTGCCTGCAGCTCGTGAGGCAGTAGGCATGATGGTCAGCCGCGATACCAGCCGACTGGATGAGGAAGGCGTGGCACGCGCGACCGTGGAATCGGTGCTGGAGAACGGCAACGACGCGATCTTTGCCGCGCTGTTCTGGTTTGTCGTCGCGGGTGCGCCGGGCGTGTTGTTATATCGCCTGAGCAATACGCTGGATGCGATGTGGGGTTATCGCAATCAGCGCTACAACTATTTCGGCTGGGCGGCGGCACGGCTGGACGACGTGATGAATTTTGTCCCGGCACGATTGACCGCCCTGAGCTATGCGCTGCTCGGACGCACCCGCTTCGCGCTGCGCTGCTGGCGGCAACAGGCATCATCATGGGACAGCCCGAATGCCGGCCCGGTGATGGCGGCGGGCGCGGGTGCATTGTGCGTGCGACTCGGCGGCGCAGCGATCTATCACGGTCAACTTGAACAACGCCCGTTGCTGGGCTGTGGCATCGCGGCAGGCGCTGCGGACATCGCGCGCGCCGTGTGGCTGGTGCAGCACACGATGTACCTCTGGCTGGTCGTTATTGCGTCCGGTGCATTGCTGGTGTCGGGGTGGCAACAACATGCTTGAGCACGGCGGGCGACTGCGCCGCGCCGCGCAGCAATTTGGCATCGCAGAGGCGGACTGGCTGGACTTGTCTACCGGCATCAATCCGCATGGCTGGCCGGTGCCGGAGGTGCCTGCCGAAATCTGGCAAGCGTTGCCGCAGGATGATGACGACCTTAATGCCGCAGCACAAGGCTATTACGGCACGACGAAATTGCTGGCGGTAGCGGGTTCGCAGGCGGCGATTCAGGCTCTGCCGATGTTGCGTGCCCCTGCACGAGTAGCGCTGGTCGCACCGAGTTATGCCGAACACGCGCACGCCTGGCAACGTTGCGGACACACGGTCAGCAGCATGCCCGTGACAGAAATTCTTCAGGTCGGTGAAAGCATAGAAGTCGCCGTCATCGTCAATCCGAACAATCCCACCGGCAAACTTTTCAGTGTCGATGAGTTGCTCTGCTTGCACGCGCAACTGGCGTCTCGTGGCGGCTGGTTGATCGTGGATGAAGCATTCATCGATGCCTCGCCCGAACACAGCCTCGCGTCTGTCTGCCCGCGCCCGGGTCTGACCGTATTGCGCTCACTGGGTAAATTCTTCGGGCTGGCCGGTGCGCGGGTCGGCTTCGTGCTGGCCGAAGAAGCTGTATTGCAGCCGCTCGCCGAGCTGCTCGGCCCTTGGGCGATCGCCGCACCGTCGCGCTATGTTGCGACGCTGGCGTTGCGCGACACGGCATGGCAACGCGCGACACGCGAGTCACTGCCGATTGCATCACAGCGACTGGCTAAGCTGCTGCGCGAACAGGGTTTACAACCGTCCGGCGGCAGCAGCCTGTTTCAATGGGTGTGCCGTGCCGATGCCGCCAACGTGTATCAGAAGTTGGCGCAGCTGGGCATCCTGACGCGTCTGTATGATGCGCCGTCCAGTATGCGTTTCGGTCTGCCGCGCGATGAGGCGCAGTGGGCGCGTCTAGTGGAAGCGTTAAAGGCAATCAAGTCCACAGAGTCCGCAGATTCACGCAGATTTTCGGGCGGCCACCAATGATAGATTATTCATTCAACGGAGTATTGGATACCGCGATGCTGGCTAAGTTATTTGCTTTGGGTGGGGTGCGATGAAAGAGTTGATTTTGGGCGGCATACGTTCCGGCAAGAGCCGTCTGGCGGAACAGCATGCGCTGGCATCGGGTTTGCCGGTGGTCTATGTCGCCACCGCACAGGTGCGCGATGAGGAAATGCGGCGACGTGTCGCGGAACACCAGGCGCGCAGACCGAGGAGCTGGGCTTTGGTCGAGGCCGGGCAAAATCTGGCCGAAGTATTGCAGCGCGAGGCTGGAGCACAGCGCTGCGTGCTGGTGGATTGCCTGACGCTGTGGCTGACGCAGTTGCTGTGCGATGCCGACGAGGCCGCGTTGCGCCGCGAGTGCGATGCGTTGCTGGAAGTGCTGCCGCGACTTCCCGGACAGATCATTCTGGTGACCAACGAAACCAATATGGGGATCGTTCCGATGGGTGAATTGTCGCGCCGGTATTGCGACGAGGCGGGGCGGTTGCATCAACAATTAGGCGCGTTATGTGAACGTGTTATTTTGACCGTGGCAGGAATGCCGCTGGTGGTAAAAGATCGTGGAGGGGCGTAAGACCTTACGCCCGTACCTGTAGTGAATATCAATAAATCAGGAGTAAATATGGAAAGCAATTGGCTGACACAACCGTGTGCCGCATTAAATGAATCATCACGCGACGCGGCTCTGGCGCGTCAAGGACAACTGACCAAACCGCCCGGCGCGCTCGGGCAACTGGAAGCGATCGCGGTGCAATTGGCCGCGTTGCAGGCTGCGGCACAACCGCAAGTGGAACGCGTCCACATCAGCGTCTTTGCGGCCGATCATGGCGTGGCGGCGGAGGGCGTATCCGCCTTCCCTCAGGCCGTAACCGCAGAAATGGTGCGCAACTTCGCGCGCGGCGGCGCGGCGATCAGCGTGATGGCCAAGCAATTGAACGCCACGCTGGAAGTGATCAACCTCGGCACGGTGTCAGTCGTCGAACCATTGGCCAATGTGCGCGATGAACGCATCAACGCCGGCACCGCAAATTTCGCGCAAGGTCCGGCTATGACTGAAGCGCAATTGGCTCAAGCCTTGCAAGCCGGACGTGCGGCGGTGCTGCGCGCCAAACAAAATGGCGCGCATTTATTCATCGGCGGTGAAATGGGTATCGCCAATACGACGGCGGCGAGCGCGATCGCCTGCGCGCTGTTGCAGACGGCACCCGCGTTGCTCGCCGGACCCGGCACCGGTCTGGACAGCAACGGGGTCGCACACAAGGCGCGCGTGATCGAACAGGCGCTCGCGAAACATCAGCTAACACAAAGCGACCCACTGTCGGTGCTGCGCCACGTCGGCGGATTTGAAATCGCAGGATTATGCGGCGCGTATATCGCCGCCGCCCAGCAAGGCTTGCCGGTGCTGGTGGACGGCTTCATCAGCACGGTCGCCGCACTGGCCGCCGTGCGTATCAACCCAGATGTGCGCAACTGGTTGCTGTTCGGCCACACCTCCGCCGAGCCGGGGCATCAGCGCGTGCTGGCCGCACTGGACGCGCAACCCGTGTTGCAGCTCGGCATGCGTCTGGGCGAAGGCAGCGGTGCTGCGATGGCCGTGCACATCCTGCAACTGGCTTGCGCGCTGCACAACGGCATGGCGACTTTTGCGGAAGCCGGAGTCAGCGAAAAGGATTGAGCCGGCTTCAAAATGTATTGATCCGTCCAGATCATATTTGAAGTTCGTTCGCATTGAGTTTGATTGATGCGGTGTGGCGCGAGAAGGAAAAGCTTGCGCTGGCCTGGCTGGAAGAAACATTGCCTACGCTGAAGGGGCCGCTGACTTCGGATGCGTGGCTGGGGGTTGGGGTGAAGTGATGAAAAGATTACGCAGCCAAAAAATCCACTTGCGCCTTTATCTAACTACTTATATATTGAACGCATGAAACCGCTCAAGTTTACCGGCTCCAGCGAAGACGATCTGGCCGAATTCCCCAGGGAAGCCAAAGGACTGGCAGGGAATGAACTGTGGCAAGTCCAGCTTGGCCTGATGCCTTCGGATTGGAAGCCAATGCTGAATGTGGGCGCAGGCGCTTATGAGATTCGCGTCCACGTTTTGGGCGAATGGCGCGTCATCTACGTGGCGAAATTCGCCGATGCGGTTTATGTGCTGCATGCCTTCCAGAAGAAGACCCAGCAGACGCGCAAGGAAGACATCGCGCTGGCCGCAGCCCGCTACAAGCAACTCAAGGAGATTGCAAAATGAAAAAAGAAAAACTCAAAGTCACCGACTCTTGCGGCAATGTATTTATCGATCTCGGCTTCTCGCCGGAGGAAGCCACCATCCTCGCGATGCGCGCCCAACTGATGGGGGAACTTCGCATCAAAATCCGCGACGAGGAATGGACGCAGGCAGAAGCCGCGCAAGTGCTAGGCATCTCCCAATCGCGCGTCTCCGACCTGATACGCGGCAAGTTCGAGAAATTCAGTCTGGACATGCTGATCACGCTGGCGACCCGAGCGGGAAAAAAAGTTGAATTGAAGATGGCGGCGTGACTCTGAAAAAAAGCGTGGGCGAAGCACTGTGGCGCGAAAAGGAAATCCTCGCGCTCGATTACCTGAAAGAAAGATTGCCCGTGTTACCGACCGAGCTGACTTCGGATGCTTGGTTAGGGGTGGGGGTGGGGGTGGGGGTGAAGTGAGGTTGGGCATCGTAGCCTCAGGCCAGCCCACCATGCGGACAAATCAAATTCGCCAGTGGCAGACTGGCAGCTGGCCCCTTTCTTTTGCTTGGCCAAAAGAAAGGGGCGAAAGAAAAGGCCACCCCGGTTTGCCGCCCTTCGGGTACCCTGCGTTGCTCGACTGGTCAGGCGGCTGCGGAGCTCGCGCTGCGCGCTCAGACAGTCCTCGCCGAAATCCCCTGACCAGTCTGCGCTACTCGGCGGCGCACAGGGGAAATGGGAGGCGCGCACAGAACGCATAAATTGCGATAGCCAATATTAAATAATGATGATTTCATATTCGTAGCCAAACCGAAAAATTTTAATAATTAAGAGGAATTGTCGTGCTGAAAGTCGAAATTCATACTAATGAAATTCCCGATTTATTCTCTCGATTTAAAGATGTTATTGGTGAGCGATACTGGTTGAAACGTATTACATCTATAAAAGAAGATATTCGCGGCCATTCAATTTTAGCGGACTATCTTGCTGAAGAAAATGTGATCGCTTTTGCACTTGCTCGATGCAGTAATCTCGTGGATCGGTACGGTCGTATTCCAATGCCGGAGGCAGAAAATCGCGATTTATATCCAGCAATTAGTTTGGCCGCGCAGGCATTATCCATCATGGATCATTCTTCAGGTATAGAAGCAAAAAAGCTAGTTAAACGCATTCGCGGTGCTTTCAAGAACCCAGACGACATGCGCGCAATCCAGTTGGAGATAATAGCGGCAACCCATTTCGTGCTTCGTGGCCATTCCGTCGCTTGGCCAGAAATGGAAGGAATTGGAAACTTTGATCTCTTAGTCAAAGACCTTGGCACAAACGGCCTTGAGGTTGAATGCAAGTCAGTATCGGACGACAAGGGGCGAAAAATACACCGGCGCGAGGCGTTGGAATTTCTTCATCTCGTTAAACCGAAACTTCAAACATTGAGTCGAAATCTTCAATCAGGTGTCTCTGTTGTGTTAACAGTTCCTGACCGCTTGCCAATTTTATACAAGCAAAAGCAGGAACTAGCAAAACGCGTAATTGATTCAGTCCTTGCCTCACAAAGCATGATGTCAGAAGACGGCAGTGACATTCGCGTTTCGGGATTTGAGATGAAAACCCTTGGAATTATCGAGACAGAGACGGGAGCGAAAATTTCGAGAGAATCAATTGATCGGGTTACTGCAACGAATAATCGAGAGTCAATGATTCTTGGTAATAATGAAGGCGTTATTATTTTTGTGCTCCAGAGTAGGCAAGACGATACGATGTTGAAATACGTTTTCGATACTGTAAGCGAATCGGCAAAAAATCAGGTAAGCAAAAGTCGCCCTGCCTTATTTCTCGTTGGTTTACACGGCATTGAAGCAGAAAGTTTGTTGAACATAGCCATGCAAGACAACGACCCGAAGCAGCCTCCTACGGCACTTCGAGTTGCAGTCAGCGACTTTCTTGCCAAACAAAATCGCGAACACGTTATTGGCGTAGGGTTCTTAAGTGGAGGCACGCTACAACCTGAGCTAAATGGCGTAGTTAAGAGTGGCGGCAGTGCGTATGTTTTTCCAAAAAAGACAAGTCGTTTTTGGCATCAGGATTTCAGCGGGTTGTTTTAAGAGCTGGAAATGGGGGCGTAGCTAAATTGACCTTTTATGATGCGCTCTCTAAGTACTGCCCACTTCCCCTGTGCGCCGCCGAGTAGCGGAGGCTGGTCAGGGAATTCTGACGAATATGTTTGAGCACGTGGCCGCGTAGCGGATCGTGCGAGTTTATGAGGA
>JADGRL010000076.1 GCA_017880865.1 Gallionella sp. | reverse complement strand
GGAACAGGCGAACGCGCTGGACGAGGCGATGAGCACGTTCAAGCTGGATAACCGTAACGGCGGTGCCGTTGTTAAACACGTTGCCAAGCCCGCTGCCCGGCACGTCGCGCAAGCCCCAAAGTTTGTCGCGGCTTCCAAGCGCAAGCTGGTTAAAGCCAATGCGACTAAAGACGGAGACTGGAAAGAGTTTTAATTCTGCAGGTCTAGTTGACGCAGTAACAGGTTTAAACCAATAACCATCTATAAAAGTGGTTACTGGTCGATTCTGCCCCGTTAAATTTAAGGCGCGATTTCGGTTAACACGATGAGGTTTGATCCGCATTGTTAATATCAAAGGAATACCATGCAATCTAATCAGGAACAAAAAAATACCGGCGCCAGCCGCGAACTACTGACTTTCACATTGGGCCGCGAGGAATACGGCATCGACATCCTCCGGGTGCAGGAGATTCGTGGCTTTGATGCCGTGACCACGATCGCCAACGCGCCCGAATTCATCAAGGGCGTGATCAATCTGCGCGGCATCATCGTGCCGATCGTGGACATGCGCATCAAGTTCAAACTGGGCAAAGTCAGCTACGACGAGACCACGGTCGTGATCATTTTGAATGTCGCGAACCGCGTGGTCGGCATGGTGGTGGACGGCGTCTCCGATGTGACCACCTTGCAGGCCGACCAGATCAAGCCGGCCCCGGAATTCGGCTCCAGCCTGGACACCCAGTATTTGCAAGGCTTAGGGACCGTGGATGATCGCATGCTGATCCTGGTGGACATCGAAAAACTGATGACTAGTCGCGACATGGAGCTGATTGAAGCAGCAGAAGAGATGGCCGCCTAGCGCAGATTGAAACCGGCATTCTGATGATTAGTCAGTCAGCCGAAAATACCAAGCGTAGGGGCTGACAAATTAGGTTTGGTTCGATAGCAAATGACATTTTAAAAAAGGCTTAAAAAGTGAGTAAAGCAATTCACAAACAAACAACCTTGCATGGATATGCTGTTGCCATTGCGAGCGTATTTATTTTCAATACATTTTTGTCTGCTGATGTAATCGCAGCCCCGGAGGAGATTCAGGTCTATCTTGACGAATTTGCTGAAGTTGGGAAAACCGGCCTTGATCTGCATACGAATTATGTAACGTCCGACCAGCAGGCCACAAATCATCAATTCCGGGTCACACCCGAGTTTAGTTATGGTATCAATCCAAACTGGGAGCTGGGTGCATACTGGCTGACTGTCAAAAATCCGGGCGGTTCACCACAAACAGATGGAGTGAAACTTCGCGCCAAATGGCGGCCCAAACCGCCCACGGCAGATACAGCTTTTTACTGGGCAGTGAACTTTGAGGCCGGACAACTATCCAGACGCTATTATCCAGATGAGACGAGTGGTGAAATTAAGCTGATAGGTGTTTGGAAAACTGATTCGTGGACGCTTGGCATGAACTTCAACATTGACCGGGCATTGAAAAGCCATCCTGTTCAAGCAGCCTCATCCGAGATTGACACCAAAATTGCATATCAAATCAGGGAAGGATTGCAGGTCGGTATCGAGAACTATTCTTTCCTTGGGGTAATTCATAATGATCCAAGTCAACCCCAGAGCAGCCAGGCAAACTATTTGGCCGCAGACTTTAACTTGGGCAAGTGGGATTTTAATGTCGGGATTGGGCGCGCATCGGGACAAACTCCCGACAAGACCGTTTTGAAAGCGATTATCGGTGTACCTTTTTAAAGAATTTTTTGGCCTAGCACCTGATAAAGCGGGTCGATTAACCAGCCGCTTGCCGACGACTTTGGGCGACCTGGCGGAATGGCTATAACCAGCCACTTGGTTGTTGTTCTTTGACAACCTAGTGGAATGGCTAGTAGCTTCATCAGTGAGATGGCTAGTTGTTTCACCAGTAGTGTTACCCGTTATTTATCAACCGTAATATAAAACAACATATAGAGATCAGCACATCATGAAAATCAATTTGCCAGTCACCAATACGGAATACGTGCTCAAGGATACGGATTCCGTCGTTTCCAAGACTGACCAGAAGGGCATCATCACTTATATCAACGAGGATTTTCTGCGTATCAGCGGATTTACCACGGACGAACTGATCGGCTCTTCGCACAACATCGTGCGCCATCCCGATATGCCGCCGGAAGCCTTCGAGGACTTCTGGAATTCTCTGAAAGCGGGTCGGCCGTGGATCGGGATGGTCAAAAATCGCTGTAAGAACGGCGATTTCTATTGGGTGCTGGCCAGTGTCACGCCACTTTATGAAAGCGGTAAAGTGTCCGGTTATGTGTCGGTGCGCACCAAACCTGGCCACAATCAGATCGAAGCGGCGGATGCAGCCTACCGGCGGTTCCGCGAAGGCCGAGCTGGCAATCGGAAGATACTGGACGGGAAAATTGTTAAATTCAACATCCGGAAAAAGCTCAATATAGTTAAACGCTTTAGCGTTAAATCGCACTTAACTATGGTGATTGCAATCATGATTATTCTGCTGCTGACCGTAGGCGGCATGGGTCAGTTCGGCATGAAAAAGAGCCAAGAAGCGTTGCGTATCATGTATGACAATAGCGTGATTCCAGCAAGCCAGATATCCGATATTCAGGAATTAATGTTTACCAATCAGTTGCGTCTTGCCGCTGCCGTGGCAAATCCCGCGCCTGGAGTTATCCAGAAAAACACCGCCGATGTGGAGCAAAACAATGCAAAAATTACCAAGCTTTGGGATGCATACCTGTCCAACGGGGGTTTATCCATTAATTTTTTAGGCTCGGACGACAAAATTCTTACTGATAAATTTGCCGAAACCAGCCATTTATTCGTCACAGAGGGTCTGAAGCCCACAATTGCCGCGCTCCGTGCCAACAACATTCCGTTAGCCAACAAGCTCATGGTAGAAAAAGTTGACGCGCTCTACGAACCGGTCGGTCAAGCTATGCAGGCGCTGATGCAGATGCAATCCGATGACGCCTTAGTGGGATACCGCGATGAAGTGAATCGCTATGAGCACACCCGCAACATTGCAGGCGCACTGATCGCGGCAGGACTGATACTGGCTTTGTGGCTGGGTATTGCCCTGATACGCGCCATTGTGCGCCCGCTCAACGCCACGATTGGCCACCTCGACCAAATCGCTCAGGGCAATTTCAACAACGCCATCGAAGTTGAACGCCATGACGAAATCGGCCGGGTGATGGAAGCGCTCAAATCGATGCAGACCAAGCTCGGTTACGACATAACCGAGTCCAGGCGTATCGCCAACGAGGCATTGCGCATCAAGAACGCGCTGGACAACGTGTCGACCAATGTGATGATCGCCGATAACGAGCGCAACCTGATCTACGTGAACAAGTCGATGATACCGATGTTTGCTGAGGCACAGAACGACATTCGCCGCGACCTGCCGAATTTCGATGCAACCAAATTGATTGGTTCCTCGATCGACCAATTTCATAAAAATACGGCGCACCAGAAACAGTTGCTCGCCACCTTTACATCAACACTCAAGACCGAGATCAAGCTCGGCGTTCGCACCTTTGCGCTGGTGGCGAACCCGGTCATCGACGACCGGGGCGAGCGTCTCGGTTCGGTGATGGAATGGACCGATCGCACCATCGAATTGGCCGCAGAGAAAGAACTCGCCGCGATCGTGGACGGCGCGGTCAACGGGGATTTCACCGTGCGCATGAACATGCAAGGCAAGACCGGCTTCTTCTCGCAACTGGGAGAAGGCCTGAACAAACTCATGCAAACCAGCGAGACCAGCCTCAACGAACTGGCTCACATGCTGCGCGCGCTGTCGCAAGGCGACCTGAACGAAAAGATCACCAGCGAATACTACGGCACGTTCGGCCAGCTCAAGAACGATGCTAATGCCACCGCCGAGCAACTCAAGGAAATCATTCTCAACGAAGTGGGGCGTGTACTCGAAGCGCTGTCGCGCGGCGATCTGACCGAGACGATCAGCAACGATTACCCCGGTGCGTTCGGCCAACTCAAGGATGATGCCAACACCACCGTGGCGAAGCTGATGGAAATCATCTCCCAGGTCAAAGACTCCACAGACATGATCAACACCGCCTCACAGGAAATCGCGCAAGGCAATGCCGACCTGTCGCAACGCACAGAAGAACAGGCCTCCAGCTTGGAAGAAACCGCCTCCAGCATGGAAGAACTGACCTCGACCGTGAAGCAGAACGCCGATAACGCCAAGCAGGCCAACCAGTTGGCGATGAACGCGTCGGACATCGCGGTCAAGGGCGGCAAAGTGGTGGGAGAGGTGGTGCAGACCATGTCCTCGATCAGCACCAGCTCGAAGAAGATCGTCGATATCATCAGCGTGATCGAAGGCATCGCGTTCCAGACCAATATCCTGGCGCTGAACGCCGCCGTCGAAGCGGCACGTGCTGGCGAGCAAGGGCGTGGTTTCGCGGTCGTGGCGGGTGAGGTGCGCAATCTGGCGCAACGCTCGGCCGCTGCCGCCAAGGAGATCAAGCACCTGATCGACGACTCGGTGGGTAAAGTGGATATCGGTTCCAAGCAGGTGAATCAGGCGGGAGCCACGATGAGCGAGATCGTCACGGCGGTCAAACGCGTCACCGACATCATGACCGAGATCGCCGCCGCATCGAACGAGCAGAGCGCGGGCATCGAACAAGTGAACCAGGCGATCACACAGATGGACGAGGTGACGCAGCAGAATGCCGCATTGGTCGAAGAAGCGGCGGCAGCAGCCGAATCGATGCAGGAACAGGCGAACGCGCTGGACGAGGCGATGGGCACGTTCAAGCTGAATAACCGTAACGGCGGTGCCGTTGTTAAACAGGTTGCCAAGCCCGTTGCCAGTCAAGTTGTTAGGCACGTTGGCAGACATGTCGCGCAAGCACCAAACTTTGTCGCTGCTTCCAAAAAAGAGCGCAAACTGGTCAAAGCCAGTGCGACCAAAAACGGAGACTGGAAAGAGTTTTAATCCTGTCTGTCAGGTTGGCGCAGTAGTAGACAAAATCCAGTTGGCCCCTGTAAAAAGGGGCCTTTTAACATGTTGTGTGTGGCTTGCATACCGCGTTTTACCAGCTTGTTTTCCGCTGTGCGCGCCAACGTTGAACGACTGCTTTTCTCAATGCCGACCGTCTTTTGTTTGTCGTTTGGAGAAGTTAGTCCCGCCAAATTGCTTGCCGGAAAGCTGACTGTCGGCAAGGGCAGCTGTGTGTCGATTGCGTGAGTTGACCAACGACTACTTTAGAGCAATGAAAATTCCCTTGAGCGCAAAAAACTGAGCTGCCCGATTGCAGACATTGACG
>JADGRL010000075.1 GCA_017880865.1 Gallionella sp. | reverse complement strand
TGGCGATATTGAAGTAAAGATCGAAAGTGGAGAAGGAGAATCCATCATCCATGTGCTTAAGCCTGGTGATCTTGCGGGTATGATTGCGTTTGTTGGTGGGGCCGCTGAGCAGATCAGGGCAACGCTCTATGCCGTAGGCGCTACCAAAGTATTATGCTTGGAACGGGGCAAGTTCGAAAGCTTGATCAACTCTCATCCGATGATCATATATCGTGTCATGCGTGGCGTGGCGCGTAACATGCATGGCATTGTAAGGCGCGCTAATAGCCAATCCGCCGAGCTAAGAAATTACATTTACTGTGCCAATGGACGATACTAAAATAGGCGCAGAAATACTCGCATAGCGAATCTTCAAAAAAACCTGTCAGGCTGCCAAAATTCATTCCATGGTTCTTTCATTCTTCTGGATTGAAGGCTATACAATGAACGACAGTCAGCTTGATGTCGTGGGCTGCGCATTTTAATAACCAATGATTTTTATTGCTCTTCATCCTTATATCATCACCAATGGTACTTGCAGGTGAATGGCCGCTTGTATGGTTGGGGAACACCAGCGACCGTCCGGTAATGGCACTGAGCTGCCGCCCAACCAACCAACCTTAAAGATTACGCCGATTCTAGCCGCCACTTTCCCGACTCCAATCCGCTCAGCGTCCATTCGCCGATCTGATAGCGAATCAGGCGCAACGTGGGGAAGCCCACCGCTGCGGTCATGCGCCGCACTTGGCGGTTCTTGCCTTCGCGTATGGTGAGTTCAAGCCAGCTGGTCGGAATATTTTTTCGATGACGTATCGGCGGGTCGCGCGGCCACAAGCCGGGCGGTTCATCCATCAGGCGCGCCTCTGCAGGCTGGGTGGTGAAGTCATTCAGGGTTACTCCGTTTCGTAAGCGCTCCAGCGCGGCCTCATCCGGCACGTCTTCCACTTGCACCCAGTAAGTCTTGGGCAACTTATGCTTTGGGTCGGTGATGCGATGCTGCAACTGGCCATCATCGGTCAGCACCAGCAGACCTTCGCTGTCGGTGTCCAGCCGCCCGGCGGGATAAAAGTCGGGAAGCGCGATATAATCCGCCAACGTCGGATGCAGGCCATCGCGACTAAATTGGCAGATCACGCCAAACGGTTTGTTGAATAGCAGAATGCGTCCCATCGGAATCCCAATTTATTTTGAATTTTCATTTTACCGCGTCTACCACCTCTGAGAGCTGAACCATGCGTGCTTATTATCTCCCAGTGCCACTGCCGAATAGCTGTTTCCTTCCGGCCAATTAAGAGAATCTCAGAAGCCAGGTGGTTTATTGATGAGAACTAACTAAAGAGAACAATATGACAAGTCATAAAATTATTTACACGATGGTTGATGAAGCACCGGCACTGGCCACTTATTCTTTGCTGCCCATCGTACAGGCCTTCACCAAGGCAGCCGGCGTTGCCGTCGAAACCAGGAATATTTCCCTGGCAGGACGCATCCTCGCGAACTTCCCTGAAAATCTGACCGCTGCCCAAAGAATCGCAGATGACCTGACCGAACTGGGTAAACTGACGCTGCAACCTGAAGCAAACATCATCAAGCTGCCGAATGTCAGCGCATCTACCCCGCAGTTGAAAGCAGCCATCAAGGAATTGCAATCTCAGGGATACAAAGTCCCGGATTATCCCGATGATCCTAAAACGGATGCCGAAAAGGGAATCAAGGCGCGTTACAGCAAGATTCTCGGTAGCGCCGTAAACCCGGTACTGCGCGAAGGCAACTCCGACCGCCGTGCCGCGGCCTCGGTCAAGCAATACGCGCGCCGGCATCCGCACCGAATGGGCGCGTGGGCTGCCACTTCCAAGACCCGCGTGGTGCACATGACCAGCGGCGATTTTTACGGCAGCGAAAAATCCGTGACCGTGCCGGAAGCCGTCACCACCCGCATCGAATTCGTGGGCAAAGACGGCAAGGTCACCGTTTTCAAGGACAAACTGGCACTCAAGGCGGGCGAGGTGATCGATTCCGCCGTGATGAGCTGCCGCGCGCTGCGCCAGTTCTACGCCGAGCAGATTGCAGCGGCAAAGAAGGAGGACGTGCTGCTGTCGCTGCACCTCAAGGCTACCATGATGAAAATATCCGACCCCATCATGTTCGGTCATGCCGTTTCCGTGTTTTTCAAGAACGTGTTCGACAAGCACGACACGCTACTCAATGAACTAAACGTCAACGTCAACAACGGTTTCGGCGACATGGAAGCCAAGGTGTTGGCGTTGCCCGAGAACAAGCGCGCCGCCATCGTGGCCGACATCGCCGACTGTTTTAGGAAAGCGCCACCTATAGCCATGGTGAATTCCGACAAGGGCATCACCAACCTGCACGTGCCTTCCGACGTGATCGTTGATGCGTCCATGCCACCGATGATCCGCGATGGTGGCAAGATGTGGGGCGCCGACGGCAAGCCCTACGACACGCTGGCAATGATCCCCGACCGCTGCTACGCAACCATCTATGTCGCCACGGTCGAAGATTGCAAGAAGAACGGCGCGCTCGACCCCAGGACCATGGGTTCTGTACCCAACGTCGGCCTGATGGCGCAGCAGGCCGAAGAATACGGCTCGCACGACAAGACCTTCGAGGTCGCCGGCGAAGGCGTGGTGCGCATCGTCGATGTCACCGGTAACGTGCTGCTGGAGCAACCCGTCGAGCAAGGCGACATCTTCCGCGCCTGCCAGACCAAGGATGCGCCGATTCGTGATTGGGTGAAGCTCGCCGTCACACGCGCACGCCTGTCCAACACGCCCGCTATCTTCTGGCTGGACAAGAATCGCGCGCATGATGCGCAGATCATCGCCAAGGTCGAAAAGTACCTCAAGGATCACGACACTACCGGGCTGGACATCAAAATCATGGAACCGTCGGACGCTTGCCGTGTTTCTTTGGCGCGCATCCGACTAGGCAAGGACACCATCTCAGTCACCGGCAACGTGCTGCGCGATTACCTCACCGACCTGTTCCCCATCCTGGAACTCAACACCAGCGCCAAGATGCTTTCCATCGTGCCATTAATGAATGGGGGTGGATTGTTCGAGACCGGCGCAGGCGGCTCGGCCCCGAAGCATGTGCAGCAATTCCAACAGGAAGGTTATCTGCGCTGGGATTCTCTGGGTGAATTCCTGGCACTGTGCGTATCGCTGGAACATCTGGCCCAAAAATTCGGCAACGCCAAGGCACAAGTGCTGGCGGAAACGCTCGATCAGGCCAACGCCCGTATCCTCGACAACGACAAATCCCCCGCCCGCAAAGTGGGCGAGATCGATAACCGGGGCAGCCATTTCTACCTCGCCCTGTATTGGGCAGAGGCTCTGGCCGCGCAGACCAAGGACAAGGATATTCAGGCACGTTTCACAACTCTGGCGAAGACACTTTCGGACAACGAGGCCAAGATCAATGCCGAATTGATCTTGGCCCAAGGAAAGCCGGTGGATATGGGAGGGTATTATCATCCTGACTTTGACAAGACATCGAAGGCGATGCGGCCCAGCCCAACATTGAATGCAGCACTAGCCTCCATTGCTTAAAGTCAGATCATTCATTAGCGCCGTCATTCTCTGTCACCCTCGCGAAAGCGGGGGCAGGCGGGAATCCAGAGAGATAAATACTCAGCGATGCGGACATGCAAAATACTCGGTGCAGCCATCATCAAGCACATGTAATGGCGCTTCATTCAAAACAGAAAACCCGGCACTTGCCGGGTTTTTTCATGCGTCAAACCTCTACTCACACCCCGCGAAATTCCCGCCGATAATTCGATGGCGAATTTTTAAAGGTGTGATTGAAGTGCTGGCGCAATGAGGCAGCAGAGCCGAAACCCGCCGTCTCCGCAATTGAGTCTATCGTGCTATCCGTCGTTTCGAGCAATTGCTGGGCCAGACCGAGTCGCAGGCCTAGCAGCCATTCCCCGACCGTGACACCCATGACTTGGCGGAAGCGCCGCGTAAATGTACGGCGTGTCATCAGTGCCCGTTCCGCTAGGCTGTCGAGGCTATGCGGTTTATCCAGATTTCGCCTGATCCAATCCAGCACTTTTGCGAAATGGTCGGTGGATGAAATATCACGCACGGGTTGCTGGATATATTGGGCTTGTCCTCCCTGGCGATGCGGCGACACGACCATACGCCGCGCAACCTGATTGGCCACCTTTGCACCGTAGCGGTGTCGCAAGATGTGCAAGCAACAATCGATGGCCGCCGCCGTGCCCGCCGACGTGATGATATTGCCATCATCCACATAGAGCACATCGGGATTCACGCTGATGAGCGGGTAACGTCTCGCCAGCTCATCCGCCCAGAACCAGTGAGTGGTAGCGGCTCGGCCATCGAGCAATCCTGCGGCGGCCAATACAAACGACCCAAGACACAAGCCCACGATCAGAGCGCCTCGCCGGTGTGCCCTACGCAGGGCATCCAGCAGGGCTTTGGGCGGCAGTTCGGCCGTATCGCGCCAACTGGGCACGATGATAATCGCAGCCCTGGATAAATCCTTAAGGTCGTAACGCGTCTCTATGGAAAACCCAGACGACGTTTGCAGCTTTCCTTTTTCCGCCGAGCAAACCAATAGCTCGAATTCAGGGATGCACGCACCGGTGCGGTCTTCACCAAAAATCGCACACGGAACAGAAAGGTGAAACGGGCTGATGCCATTAAAGGCAATCACCGCGACCGTATTGGCATGCGGCATATTTACAGGCATAGAGCACCTCCGATAATTTGGCCCAATCTTTTTTAATTATGTCATTCGGGCCACTATTATGCCAGAGGCGCAGCCCAGATAATGACTGCCATCAACCAACACAAAGGAGAATATATGTCGAACCGCCGCGCACTGATCATGATTGACGTTCAGAACGAATATGTCACCGGCAATTTACCGATTGAATTCCCGGACATCCACTTGTCGCTCGCTAACATCGGCAAAGCGATGGATACAGCCAAAGCAGCGGGCATCCCCATCATCGTCGTGCAGCAATTCGCACCCGCCGGATCGCCGATCTTTGCGCATGGCAGCGCTGGCTGGGAATTGCATGAGGTCGTGCACTCGCGCACATGGAGCCATTATTTTGAAAAGAAATTACCCAGTGCATTTGCGGGGACAAATCTTGCCGAATGGTTGATCGAACATCAAATCGACACCTTAACAGTCGCGGGTTATATGACGCATAACTGCGTTGATTCGACGATCAAGCACGCGTTTCATAGCGGCCTCGCGGTGGAATTTTTATCTGACGCAGCCGGTTCCCTGCCCTATCTCAACAAGGCGGGATCGGCCAGCGCAGAAGAGATTCATCGCGCGTTTTCGATCGTGATGCAGGCGCGTTTCGCTGCGGTGATGAGTACAGAGGAGTGGGTGAATTTGTTGCACACAAACGACATCGCGGAACGGGATGGGATTTACAAATCCAGTCAACGTGCCCGCGTGGCTGCGGCTCA
>JADGRL010000050.1 GCA_017880865.1 Gallionella sp. | reverse complement strand
CTACGTCCGGTCGAAGCGACCGTAGGCGATACAATTGCCTGGTATCGCAACAATGGCTGGCTTCCTGCTTCGACCTAAAGAAGGGGGTGTCTCAGAAGTGTTAGTTACCCGCTATCAAAAAATTGTCCGTTTTAGTGGCATATACGACTTGGCGGTGACGCTGCCCTTTGCCTTGCCCATTGTTTCCGTCTGGATGATCGATGCGTTTTCAAGTGCTCATGGTTATTTCGGACTAAGCGGCGAGGTGCCTTCCTTTGCGGGTTCGCACATGCTTTTTGTGAATCTTTTGGGCTGCATAGTCTCGGTATGGTCAGTGCTGCGCATCCTGAGACCAGACCCGATATTCGGTTTATTCGATTCGTTTGGCCGCTTCTCATTTGCTTCCTGGCAACTCTATTACTTGCTCGCAGGGCAAGTGACTCCGCTTCTGTGGGCGCTTTTCGTCCCGGAGTTGTTATGGGGCATCGCTCAAGCTTATGGCTATTGGCTCATCCGCCAACAGCAAAAAAATCATTTCACAAAATGCGGGGTTGCCGATTGGCTGGGAGCGATTTAATTAAAATTCCAACCGAGCGGATCGGCAGAAAAACTCTCATCCCCTTAGCCCTACGTTCGACATCATCACCAACAGAAGGAAACGCTGAGCCATGACTACATTCGCACCACGATGTTTCACGCTATGCCGATACCATGCCAATACTGGCAGAACATCGCTCGAAATCGACCAAACGGTCAAACTGGAAATCAACGGTTCCATCCAGCAAATCCGCATGTGTGCCGAACGCGACGGATTGCCGCCCATCCTGATCGTGCAGGCCGGACCCGGTTTTCCATTGCTGCACGAAGCCGCAAAATTTCGGCAGCGTTTGAATCTGGAAAAAGATTTTCTGGTGTGTTACTGGGATCAGCGTGGCTGCGGTATCGCGTCGCAGCAAGACGCAGAAAGTGTCTCGATGCAACAGCAGGTTGATGATCTGCATACCGTCCTGCGCTGGCTAAAAAATGAAACCAAACAAACAGTGATTGTGTTTGGCATTTCACTGGGCGCAACGATTGCATTGCAGGCGGCAGCATATGAACGCGATAACGTAAAAGCGGTTATCGCCATATCCCCTGATGCGCATACTGCCAGCAGTGATGCCTCCGCCGCCTCATTCTTTAAAGCACAAAGCGCCATTGCAGAAAGTAGGCGATTAAGCAAAAAGCTGATGAAACTCGGTGAGCCGCCCTATGCCGATTCTGCGGCGTTCCAACTGCGCGCCAGCATATTGGCCGACCTCGGTGTTATCGAACGCGGCAAAAGATTCAGTGCCTTGTTAAGAGAAACGATGTTTGGCCTGATTGGTACTTATGGTTTGCTTGGCGCGGTCAAAGCTATGCGCAACATGAATCTGATCCAGCGCAAGCTGCTACCGCAGTTGGTATCGTTGAACTTGTTGTCCAATCCGCCCCATTTAGCAGTTCCTGTTCATTTTATATTTGGTGAGCAAGATCCTTTGATTCCGGCCGAAATCGTTAAGCAATTGCCGTCAGCGATTGCAAGCCCTAAGACTACGGTAATGCGGGTGCCCGACGCGGGTCATATGGTGCATTTTGACCAACCTGAGGTTGTGCGCTCCATTGTTGTGAAGGCCAGTTCGGAAGTCGATTTTGGGTTCAACATATACGTCTAGTCACGAATCAACGATGACGTATGAAAGATGTGATCACCGCCCAGTGGTTATTTTTGTTTTTCCAGGAAGTCGAGCCCCCAATTTCGCAAACTCATCAAAATAGGTTCAAGTGTTCTCCCAAATTCTGTTAAGGAATATTCAACCTTGGGCGGCACTTCAGCATATATTTTCCGCGCTACAATTTGCGCATCTTCAAGCTCTCTTAGTTGGCGGGTCAACATGCGTATCGTCACTCCCGGCATCAGCCGTTTTAATTCATTAAAGCGCCTCGTCTCGCCAAGCAAGTGAAAAAGGATGACACCTTTCCATTTTCCGCCAATTACCTCCAGTGTCGCTTCAACCGGACACCCTTTATTCTTGTCGTAATTTTTATGTCTCATGTGACCTCGGTAGTATACAAAATGTGACTATTGGCCAAATTTGTACGTTCTTACAAATTAGCAATCCAGTAGGTAACATTATCAATACTCACACGCTGAGCACAATAAATTTATCCATGGAGAATCCAATGAAAATGATGATGACGTATTTCCTGCTTCTTGTTTCTATGCTGAGTGCTGTTTCAGCTTTTGCAAGTAAACCTAACGATGCAGAACATGCCGCTGCCGGACACACCTTCGAATGGCATTGGGAGCAGGGAGCATTCAAGGGTGCCGCATACCGGGTTTCGTTCCAGCATGACGGGCAGTTGCAATGGCAAGGTATTGAAGGTGGAGTGTCAGGTAAGCACGATACCGAAAAACAATTTCAATCCACGGCCATTTCAACGGATGTTCAGATGATTTCATGGCTGGAAAAATCAGGCTATACCGTAACCATCATTCTTAATTTTAGCGATGACACATGCCAAGGCACTGTTTCTAACAGCAGTGAATGGTATCCGCTATCGGGCAAGTTCAAACAAATAAACTAGCTCTATCGAACAACACAGGTGCAGTGTGGAATATCGCGCTGCACCTGGTTTGATTGTGGGTCATCGCAAAGCCTGTCCTGAGTTAATCGAAGGGATCAACCCAACTTATTCGCTTCTATGGCCGAAAAATGTCCTCAATTTTTACACCAAAATATTTCGCGAGACTGAATGCCAGCTGCAAACTGGGTTCGTATTTTTCAGTTTCGATTGAATTGATCGTTTGACGACTCACGGCTAATTCATCCGCTAATTGTTGCTGCGTCAATTCCAGTTTCTGCCGAAATATTTTTACTTTGTTTTTCATATCAACTCACAAAACTATTCCGCTCAGGGCGATGGGCTTTGAGAAAACGGGCAGCGACGCTCACAACAAACCGTCCTCAGTAATTTGCCGGATATGATCGTTAAACGTTTCTGCTGGCAGACGATAGTGGATGCCCAATTCGTTTTTGCTGCGCTCGTTGTTGAAGTACAGCGGGTAATCGACATTACGCGCTACAAAGCGCCGCTGCATGCCCACTAGCGGCGCAATCAGCCAGATCAGCGCCTTGCTGGTTTCACTCTTCGGCAATTTGTCCTTGATGCCGAACTTGCCCACGCGCAACAATTTGCTGATTTCAAGCAGGCTCAGGTTCTCTGCGACGATGATGTAGCGGCCACTGGCAGTCGGCAGGATGGCAGCTTTCACATGTGCCGCGGCTACGTCTCGTACATCGACCATTCCCAGCCATAGTCTGGGTACGCCAGCGCGGAAAGACCCATTCAGGAATTGAATCATCATGCCGACGCTCGTGGCATCCGAGCGTTTGGATAACGACGGCCCGAATATCGCACCGGGATGGATCGTGATCAGCTCCCAGCGAGCTTGCTTTTTTTGCACCTCCCAAGCGGCTTGTTCCGCGACCGTTTTCGAATAAGCATACGGATTGTGGCCGGTATCCTTATTCGGGTTGATGTCTGATTCCTGCACGGTGTGATTGACCGAGGCTCCCACATCGCAAGCGTCGTTATATAGCGCGGCAATACTGCTGGTCAGCACGACGCGCTTAACCGTTTGCGTCCTGTTTACCGATGCCAATACATTCAGCGTCCCATTCAAGGCGGGCTTTATCAGCTGTGTCTCCGGGTCTCTCGGTTTTTCAAGGAAGTAGGGCGAGGCCATATGAATAACGACCGAGCAACCCGCCATCGCACGATCAAAACTTCCTTCCACCAACAAGTCCGCTTCGAATAGCGACAACTGGTTAGGGAAGTGATCGGATAAATCCAGCAGGTGCTGTAATTTTTTGCGATCGTTTAAATCGCGAACCGTGGCATGCACGGTATGCCCTTCGTTCAGTAACTGTTCAACGACCCAGGAAGCCAGGTAGCCTGCTGCGCCAGTTACCAATACGTGGTGTTTGAGTTCGGACATGATCTTCTCTCCCCGATTTCGATTTATTTATATAGACGATCCGCAAGCATCAGGTTGATTGCCCACACACCAACCACCATACCAAGCGTCCAGAATTGATTGAACTCAGGCATCAAATCGTTGACTTGAAGAATGCCCATGATGGCTGACGCTGCCGCGATGACAGGCAGACTGGCCACACACGAATTTTGGTGCTGAAGCTTTTGCAATTCATCCATCTTGATGTAAACGCGTCTGACGAACGGGACGATTGCAGCCGAGACGAGAAGCAGCACACCCAGCAACAAATACCGAGTGAACGGTGACAAGCCGAACACGCTCAACTCGTAAGCCGATGCGATTAAACCCGCTACAACAATCAAACCCAAGACGATCCTGAGAAGATAAACAGGCTGTAGCTGCAAGGTACTTTTTTCGTTCATAACGACTCCTTCAACGATGGTTTATTGTCAAGCATGCTTGACATGCATAGTACGACCTAATAATCCGTATGTCAAGCATGCTTGACATACGGCGTTGAAGCAAGCGATTGATCAAGAATAAAGCGCGGAGTTAGGCAGCTCCCTTCAGAAAGAACTCAGAGCGGTATCGCGGTTTTGTCTACTACCCGGCGCAATACAAAACTCGAATGCACGCCAGTCACCCCTTTAATGCGGGTGATATGGTTGAGCAGCAAGTCCTGATACGCATCCATGTCCCGTACCACCACCTTGAGCTGGTAGTCCGCATCCTGACCCGTTATCAGCAGGCATTCCAGCACATCGGGGATTTCAACTATTTTGGCTTCGAAGTTGCCGAGGCGCTCGGGCGTATGCTGATCCATCGAAATCAGAATCAGCGCCATCAACGACAGGCCGAGTTTTTTCGCATCGAGCATCGCGCGGTAACCGGTGATCAGCCCCGACTCCTCAAGGGTGCGCAACCTGCGCAGACAAGGGGAGGGCGAAAGGCTGATGCGATCAGCCAGATCCTGATTGCTGATGCGTCCCTCTTCCTGCAACACACGCAGAATCTCTATATCGTAACGATCAAGTTGCATAAGTCACCTTTAAATTCCAGTTCTAGTTTTATAACTGCCGCTATGCATTCTAATTCGGCAATATTATTGCCGAATATCCAATATTACCAATATAAAAAGCAATAATCTATCCGCCTGATCGGCTTAATATTTCGACCATTCCAATCACGGTTGAATCCCCGCAAAATATGAACGATCTTTCCAATCTCAACGAACCCAGGACGCTTCCCGCCATCTGGGCCGACACTCGCGCTTCCGGTTTCACGATGGCGTCAGAGTCGCTCACCTGTTCCTTGCTACGCACGTTGGCCGCATCCAAACCATCGGCTCGTTTTCTTGAGCTGGGTTCGGGCACCGGTTTGTCTACCGCATGGCTGCTCGATGGCATGGATTCCCAATCGCATTTGACCACCGTCGATAATGATGAGGCGCCCTTGTCTATTCTGAAGCGGCACCTGGGCAAAGATTCCAGGCTGTCTGTCGTCTGTGCCGATGGGGATGTATACCTGCGATCAGTTAGCGGCCAGCAATTCGATTTCATCTTTGCTGACACCTGGGCTGGGAAATATCGTTTGTTGGAAGATGCGCTCGATCTGCTCGCGCCATCAGGCCTGTATGTCATCGACGACATGCTGCCTCAACCCAACTGGCCGGAAGGGCATGCAGAAAAAGTCGCGGACCTGATTGCCACGCTGGAGCAATTGCAAGGGTTTCGAGTTACAAAATTATCCTGGGCCAGTGGTGTCGTTATTGCCACTAGGTGCTAACCATTAGCGCGACGTCAGAACCTATGCAATCGGAAAATAAAATGTTTAAAAACAAGAAAATCGTGGTCGTGGGTGGCGGTTCGGGTATCGGTTATGCCGTGGTGCAAAAAGCCCTGTATGCCGGCGCGCAGGTGGTCATCGCTTCTCGCACCCATGAAAAACTTGATGCCGCAGCAAAACAACTGGGCGGGCGCGTCCAGACTGAAATGGTTGATGCTGCGGATGACCGGTCTGTCACAGATTTTTATCATCGTGTCGGCCAGTTCGACCATTTGGCGATCACGATCAAGCCGCAGTTGCCATCGGGACGATTTATTGAAAACGATGTAGTCGCGGTCATGGCCGCCTTCGATGCCAAGTTCTGGGGACAGTATCGGTTGGCAAAGCAGGGTGTCCAATATATCCGGGAAAATGGCTCGATTACTTTTACATCCGGCATCGCCGCGCGACGGAGTTATCATGGCTATTCGGCAATCAGCGCCATGAACGCGGCAACCGAGGCGCTTGCCAAGGCAATCGCAATCGAGCTCGCACCCATCAGGGTCAACACGGTTTGTCCGGGCTTCGTGGATACCGAGCCGCCGATCCCCGGTCGTGCGCAACACGTCATGGCGCTGTCGCCCACGTTGCCCCTCAATCGTCTGGGCGCTGTAAGCGAAATTGCCGACGCCTACCTGTACCTGTTTGGCAATTCATATTCCACAGGCAGCGTGATCGTGGTTGATGGGGGCGTTACATGCTGAGTGGAGCGGAAAAAATCATCATCGCCGATTTGTCTTTGCCGCCCCACGCTGCCGCCATTGTATATCTCTTGAATGAATACGTCAGGGACGACATGGGCGGAGGGACGGAATTGATAGAGTTCATGAAAAGCAATCTCGTTGCCGAACTCCGCAAGCAGCAAGGCGTGCACGTTGAGCTCGCCTTCGTTGACGGCGCGCCCGCTGGCATGGCGGTTTGCTTTGAAGGATTTTCGACCTTCGTGTGCAAACACCTGCTGAATATTCACGACATCATCGTTGCTGAAAAATACCGGGGGCGCGGTATTTCAAAGAGCTTGTTTGCCAAGGCAGAGGCAATCGCCACGCGCCTCGGTTGCTGCAAGCTCACGCTAGAGGTGCTGGAAGGCAACACCGTTGCGCAAGCGGCGTACATGGCCAGAGGTTTTGCGGGATACGAACTCGACCCGAAAATGGGCAAGGCGATGTTCTGGCAGAAAAAGCTGGAACCGGCTACGTAAACACTACCCGTCAATTGAGCGCTGGCTTGCCATCAAGCAAAGCAACGTAGCCCGGATGGAGCAACGCGTAATCCGAGGACTTGGTGCTTCGCCCATCCCGGATTCCACTGCGTTTCATCCGTGCTACGTTCGCTTAGCCGGAACTGCTTATTTCAATGCTTTCGTTGCGCCGCCAATGCGCGAAACACCAGCAAATGTCCCAACAAAGCCGAGCATACCATGACGCCAGGCAACAGGATGAACGGGAAGTACGTCACCCACACATTCGCTGGATTGGTATGTAGAACCTGTAAAGGGTGGGGCATCGCCATAATGCCGGTAGCAACCACGTTCAATAACAACAGTAGGCCGAGTATGTTCCAGCCCATCAGTAGCTTGACGGATACGGCACCCCGGCGCAGCGCAAAAAACAAAACCAAGGCCAATACCGCAGTAACAATGTCGAAATTTCGCCCCTGAAAAGTCATCTCCATCGGCGCGATCCCGGCGTTGGCCGCTTGGTGGATTAACCACTCGGTGGGCAGGCGAAACACTTGAAAACCTACCAACAAGATCATCGGCAAACCAGTTGCGAGCCTGCGCCCAATTGGCGAAAAAGCGATCACGACCGTGGCTAGCAATAGCCCTAAGAAAACCCGTAAACCGGGTGGCGGGAAGGTATCAAACTGGTGTGCCCATTCTTGCTGGCTTACTCCAAACAGGAATACGCCCCAGAGTACAAAAATGCCAAGGGCAACCATTGCTTTTGGTGTACTCCAGCGCGTGTCGGTGCCCGATGCATATGCTCGCCCCACGGCATACGTCCACCAGACGCCGAGAAACAAGGCTATCAACAAGAAACCGGCCTGCAATTCAACCGATGGTATATTTGGCAGCGGCATATCTTTCTCCTTTATAATATTAATAAGTAAAGCAGCTACTATGCTAAATTAATAGTAATATAACGTCAAGTACTTTGGATCGTTCTTATGGCAATCAACAAGCGGTGTTATAAACAATTTTGCGGTGTCGCTCGGGCGCTCGATTTGCTTGGAGAACGCTGGACATTGCTGATCGTGCGGGATTTGTTGCTAGGCCCTTGGCGCTACACGGATCTCATGGCCCGCCTGCCGGGCGTCACGACCAACCTGCTTGCCGCGCGTCTTAAGGAAATGGAAGATGCCGGTCTCGTGAGCAAATACCCGCAAGCCAGCGTCGGCTCGCCTCATGTGTATGAGCTAACCGATCTCGGTAGGCAGCTTGAACCGGTGATACTCTCTCTCGCGAGTTTCGGTATGAAACTTTTGATGAGCGGACCCAAGGAGGGGGATCAGGTCGATATTGGGCGGGCGTTATTGAGTTTGAAGCTGCGTTGTCGAAATCAAGATGCAGGCTTGGTTACCTTACGGTTTGATTCTGACGCGAGCGAGACGCCGAGTACGTACTACCAAATAAAGTATGCGGCAGGCTATACCGACGTGCATCACGGAAAGGTTTGGCAAAGCGAAGTCGAAATCGCAATCAGCCGCGTCAACATGACCGCACTATTATTTAGAAACGGCGATGCCAGGTTAATGGAGCGGCAAGGTGAAATTGCGGTGGAGGGTCACAAACAGCAGTGGTTCGCATTCTTGGACAATTTCGGGATGAAGGGGGGTAGTCGGGGGAAGTGACAACGAACCCAATACGCCGCACTTTCCCTCCATCGTTTTCCAAATGCGTGTTGCAAACATTTGCGTCAAATTAATGGGGCCAGCATCGCATTATTTTTTTGCAGGCTTATTTGCAACTACCCCGTTTAGCCAGCCCGCAGCAAATTCACCCGGCCCTTCCCATCGCCTTCTCCAGCACTTCAAAAATGCGCGGCGCCTGACATTGCGCGACGTTGAAGCGCAGAAACGGTGCCGCCGTTTGGCTCAGGCTGAATACGTTGCCGGGGGCCAGAACGACGCCATCAACCAGGGCTGCTCGCGACACGCGGGCGGAGTCCAGCCCCTGCGGCAGACGCACCCAGAGGAACATGCCTCCCTGCGGTTTCATCCAAGGGGTGATGCCGAGTTTTTCCAGCCGGTGCAGCGTGCGTCCCATGGCGTCTGCCAACTGGCTGCGCAGCGCATCGACGTGGTGGCGATAGGCGCCTTGACGCAACATGGAATAAACCAGTTCGGCGCCGAGGCCGCTGCTGCTGAGCGTGGTGGCCAGCTTCAGATCGACGATTTGTTCCGCCCAGTCCGGCCGGACCGCGATGTAGCCGCAGCGCGCCGATGCCGTTAGCGTCTTCGAAAAACTGCCTGTGTGGATGACCCGGTTCAAGCCGTCGAATGAGGCCAGCAAAGGTGACGAGCTCGGTGCGAAGTCGGCAAAGATGTCGTCCTCGACGAGGATAAGATCATGGGCCTCGGCAAGTTTGAGCACGCGGTGCGCGATGATGGGCGACATGACTGCGCCAGTCGGGTTGTGAAAAACCGAATTGGTGATGTACAAGCGCGGTTTATGTTGCGCCAGCAACTCGGCCATCGCCACCACATCCGGCCCCTGCTCGGTATACGGGACGGCGATCAGTTGCACGCGATGTGCGCGCAGCAGCGCCTGAAAGTTGAAGTATCCCGGATCGTCGACCAGCACCGTGTCGCCCGGCTCCAACAGAAAACGGCAAATCAGGTCGAGGGCCTGGGTGCCGGAATCGGTCAGGATGATCTGTCGGGCAGAGGCCGCGACGCCGCGTTCGCCAAGGCGACGGCCCAGTTGCTCGCGCAAGGCCAAGTGCCCATACGGATGTCCATATTCCAGCAATCCAGCTTGCGGCTCTTTGCTCAGTCGGCGCAAAGCGCGGCGTATTTCCTCATCCGGCAACCAGGAGGGGGGAAGCCATCCGCAGCCGGGCTTGAGCATGTCGCCTTGGGCTTCGAGTGACTGTCGGATGATCCAGAGCGGGTCGATGCTGCGATCTTTCGTCGCCCCCACATCGGCAAGCGACAATGGAGGAAGGTGTCCGCATACATAAAAGCCCGAACCACGTTTAGCCGCGATCACGCCGTCAGCAGCCAGGCGGTCATAGGCCTCGACGATGGTGTTTTTCGCAACGTTCATGCGCTGCGCCATTTGCCTGATGGAGGGCAGTCGCTCGCCCGGCACCAGAACACGGGCGGCCAGTTGATCGCGCAAGGTCTGCATCACCGTGTTCACGCGCGTGTCGTCTTTTTGCTCAGGTTTGTTTCGCATCATGTGTACCCGTAAGTTTTTGGGACAGTATCTTTGAATTGTACCCATCTGTCACTGTTGATCCCAGTATTTTCAGGGGAAGATGCGGGCATTCTTTACATGAAACGGCGGGTGTGGCTATGGACAAAGGACTTAAAGGATGGACCAGCGGGCTCATCGGCGTGCTGATTTTCAGTGGCTCGCTGCCCGCGACGCGGGTGGCGGTCGCCACTTTCGATCCGGTTTTTTTTACGCTGGCGAGAGCGGCGATTGCCGGTGTGCTCGCCGCATTGATCTTGCTGGTGCTGCGCCAGCCACGGCCTTCACGCAGTGACAAGCGCGCTTTGCTGCTGGTGGCGCTCGGCGTGGTGGTGGGCTTTCCGCTGCTGACCGCTCTGGCGCTACGGCACGTTAGTTCGGCACATGCCACCGTGTTTGTCGGGCTGTTACCGATGGCGACGGTGATATTTGGCGTGCTGCGCGGTGACAAAAATCCGCGCTGGATATTCTGGTTATTCTCGTTGTCGGGGAGTCTGGTCGTGGCAGGCTTTGCGATGGGGCAGGGCATCAACGTTTCGGTGATTGATGATCTGCTGATGTTGGCTGCGATTATTGTGTGTGGCCTAGGGTATGCCGAGGGCGCACGTCTGGCACGCAGCATGGGCGGATGGCAGGTTATCTGCTGGGCGCTGGTGTTGGCGCTGCCGTTGATGCTGCCGCTGTGCCTGTGGACACTGCCCGGCAATTTTCAACAAACCGCCTGGCCCGCCTTGTTGAGCTTGGGATATGTCTCGCTGTTCAGCATGCTGCTCGGATTTTTCTTCTGGTATCGCGGCCTGGCTCTCGGCGGCATTGCGTCCATCAGCCAGCTGCAATTGCTGCAACCGTTTTTTGGACTGGGTCTGGCAGCCGCGCTGCTGGGGGAACACGTCAGCGCGATGATGATCGCCTCGGCAACGGCGGTTGCGTTGTGCGTGGTCGGCGCAAGACGGTTTGCCACATAACCTGTCATTTTTGACAGTGACGTTCGCGCGATGCATCTGCTAATATTTACTTCTTACTGTCAGGAGGCATGATGCAGCATACGAAACTGCCCCCACAACCCGTCGGGTTTGCGATTCCGAATTGGCGGCCGGCGGTGCCCCCCGTTCGTAAAGTACTGGCGGGGCGCTTTTGCAGTCTTGAGCCACTCGATGCAGCGCGACACGCCGCAGAATTATTCTCGGCCAACGCGTTGGATGTTGAGGGCCGGAATTGGACGTATCTTCCTTACGGCCCGTTCGATTCGCTTTCATCCTATAGCAGCTGGGTAGAGAAATTCAGTGCAACTTCAGACCCGCTGTTTTTTGCGATAGTCAGCCACGCGACGGGCAAGGCGGTGGGTGTGGCCAGCTATCTGCGCATCGATCCTTCGAGCGGCTCGATCGAAGTGGGGCATCTCAATTTTTCGCCGCAGATGCAGCGCACGCCCATTGCCACCGAGGCCATGTACCTGATGATGAAGGAGGCGTTTGCTCTGGGTTATCGCCGCTACGAGTGGAAATGCAACGCGCTGAACAGCCCGTCGCGTGCTGCCGCGCAGCGCCTGGGCCTGTCGTTTGAAGGCGTCTTCCGCCAGGCCACGGTCATCAAAGGGCGCAACCGCGACACCGCCTGGTATGCGGCCATAGATCAAGAATGGCCCGCACTGGATGCAGCATTTCAGAACTGGCTGCCCCCTGAAAACTTCGATGTTGCGGGTAAACAACGGGTTTCGTTATCCAGCCTCACCTCCCCCATACTCGTCTGCCGGGGCTAATACATATGCATCAGGTGAAGAAATCAACCGTGCTGGTTCGAGCCATACTGGAACATGAACTTGCGGAGCTCCTTCAACTTCTCAAGGCGAAGGCTGCATTCGACGGCGTAGCCGACTCGCTGGTGGCCGATCTCCCCTCGTTGCAGGAGGCGCTCTTTTCGCACCATCCCAGGGCCCATGCGCTGGTCGCAATCAGGGAAGGCAATATTGTCGGCATGGCGACCTACTACGGTACGTTCTCCAGCTTCATCGCCAGGCCCTGCATCTGGCTGGACGACCTCTATGTGGATGAGGCCTACCGCTCGATGGGGGTCGGGCGCGCGCTCATCAAACATCTGGCCGACGTGGCCGTCGAACAAGGCTGCGGTCGCATAGACTGGGTCGTCGCCACTCACAATGAACGGGGTAAAAAATTCTACGAAAAGCTCGGCGCCTCCATCTTCGACTCCGTGCAATTGGCCCGCCTGGACGAAGCCGCAATTAGCGCACTCGCGCTTTAAGACTAGCGGGCTATCTGCTCACACCACGCGAAACTGCCGCCGGTAATTCGAGGGCGAAATCTTGTAGGCGCGATTGAAGTGCTGGCAGATCTGCTTCACACCAATTTGGATTTGAGGGGGAAGCTCGATGCGCAAATCCGATGCATCGAATAGGCGTTCAGTTCCTGCTTATTTCTCCGCACTTCTGCGCACGCCACAACGCCGGCGGCATTCCTGTCTCTCTCTTGAACGCCTTGTTAAACGCGGCTTCCGAGTCGTAGCCCACCTTGGCGGCAACCTGGGCGATGCCTATGGATGCGGGTCGTCGTAATAGTTCCTGTGCCAGATGCATGCGATGGCGCGTGAGGTAGGCAATCGGCGATATGCCAAGCTTGTCTTTGAAGCGTGCAGTGAAGACCGATCTCGACATGCCGATATGATCAGCCAGAGCGACTATAGTCCAGGGCCTTTCGCTTTCCAAGTGTATCAGGCGGATGGCTTTACCCAATCTCTCATCCGATAACACGCCTGTCCATCCGGTATTGCGCGTGTTGCAGTCGAGCAAGTATGCGCGCAGGGTCTGAATGAAGAAAATGTCGGCCAGGCTGTCGATCATCGCGGTCGTGCCCGGTGCGGGGATCGCGATTTCTTTTTCTAGCAGTTGCAACGTACTTTGCAATGCGGCCAGTTCTTGTTCGTTCACATTGAAGCAGATCAGTGGCGGCAACAGATCGAGTGCGAGCGGGTGGCGGTCGTCGGCGAAGATGAACTGTCCGCCGATGACTGTGGTGCGTTCGCCGTCTTTTCCGCAGCGCAGCGTTCGCCCCTCCAGTTGTTTGATGACTTCTTCAAACTTGACGGTGCCGCCATCCGCCGCATGGCGGATACGGAACGCGTTGCCCCTGGGTAGCAAATAGCACGAGCCCCGCACCAGTTTGACGGGCTGGGCGCCGTCTTTGATGTCGATATAGCAGCCCCCTTCGGTGACGATGCCGAACTTGGTGTGCGGGTATGCGTTGAGATCGAGCCCCCAAGGCGCTTTGCCCTCCACGCGGGTGTAAGCCGCTTTGTGAACTCTGAGTCCGGGTATGAGATTTTCTAAGGCATCCATATCGAGCCGATTGAACAAGGATTAAGGACGCCCGAACATAGCCGGGCTAAATAGCCCGTACCATACTCTGCGCCGCGATCGCGACTAATTAACTACGGTGGAGAATTTAGCATGGAACTCGGTTTGAAGGGAAAGAGAGTATTGGTAACTGGCGGTACGCGCGGGATTGGTCTGGCGATTGTGCGAACCATTGCGCAAGAAGGCGGACATGTTGCCTTGTGCGCGCGCAATGCGCAGCAAGTGGCCGAAACTGTCGCAGCTTTCCAGCTGCAGGGGTTTTCGGTAACGGGAAGCGCCGTGGATGTTGCAGATCAAGATGCGCTTAAAGCATGGATAGCTCAGGCTGCCGACACGATGGGCGGGATCGACGTAGTTGTCGCCAATCCAAGCTCATTCGGGATGGGCGTCTCGGAGCAGGATTGGCAGAGCGGCTACGCGGTGGATTTGATGGGCACGGTGCATCTGATCGAGGCGGCTCAGGCGCATCTGGAGAAGGCAGCTCTCGAGTCCGGCGATGCGGCAATTCTAGTTGTCTCGTCTGCCGGTATCGCAGAAGCCGATGCAGAAAGTGCGTATGGTGCTTACAAGGCGGCACTCGTTTACCATGCCAAAGGTGCGGCGCGGCGTTTGGCTGCGAAAAAGATTCGGGTAAATTCCATTTCCCCCGGAACGATTTATTCTGAAGACGGGTTCTGGGGCAGTGTAAAACGGCACCTGCCGGAAAGGTATGCGGTGTATTTCAAGCGCAACCCGCTGGGGCGCATGGGCACGCCGCAAGAGGTAGCGAATGCCGCCGCGTTTTTGTGCTCGCCTGCAGCATCGTTCGTCACGGGCGCCAACCTCCTTGTCGACGGAGGACTCACGAGTCGTGTGAATTATTAAGGAAGCGCCGATTAAGTCAGCCGTCCGCCCTGAGCCTGTCGAATGGCTCAGGGCGAACGCCTTAAAGTGTAACGGTTCGCGCAGCCCCTCGCGAAAATTCACCATGCGTAAAATAATATTTTCTCTGCGCAAACCAGATGGATCAAACGTAAGCCTTTCCAACTTCGTCAGACCGCTCATCCCCTGTCACCGCGTCATTCGCGAATCTGGTGAAATCAGCTGCTATCGCTGGGGTCTGGGCAGAAAACGCATTGATCGCGCGCGATGGCGCGCAAGCCGATCTAATACAGGCAGATTGATTGGCCTAAATGCCAGTCCATAGTTTGTCGCTTACAAAGGGGCGATGAATGTAGTTACATTACCTAGTGCTTTAAACGCGCTTGTTGCTGAATTTCTCAAGATGAGAAATGAAGGCGCGGGTCTTGGCGGGTAGATAACGGCGCATGGTCATCACGGCCCAAACGGGGGAGGAGGGGAGCGACCATTCCGGCAACACGCGAACCAGGCGCTTGTGCCGAATTTCTTCCGCCACAAAGCTATCGGCTATTGCGCCTATGCCTTCGCCATTCAACACCATCTGAAAAATTAGATCGGGAGAGGTCAGGGCGAGCTGTCCGGGTGGAACTCCTTCCCATGAGGCCTTGCGTCGTTTCAGTTTCCAGGTGACTGTGCTTCCTTCCGAGGTTAGCAGGCGAACGGACATATGATGTTTCAGGTCATCCGGGTGTTTAAGCTCCGGGTGATGTGCCAAATAGGCGGGGCTGGCATACAGGCCGTTGCCTAGTTCGTTTATCTTGCGTGCCACCAAGGTCGCATCGTCTTCCAGTGATCCTATGCGTATCACCACATCGAAGCGTTCGCCGATCAGATCGACGAGCCGCGAAGACAGATCGATATCCAGTTGAATTTCCGGATAGGCCTTGATGAACGTGCTGACGCTACGCAAGAAGCATTGTTTGGCGTAAGACTCGGACATGGAAACGCGTAATCTCCCTTGAGGCCGCACTTCCTGGCCGCTCACGAAATCCTGTGCAGAGGAAACCTCCTTTGCGACGGCGCGACAATGAACGAGGAATTCTTTGCCGAACTCTGTGAGCATCAGAATGCGCGTGGTGCGTAACAGCAGCCGCTGCTTGAGCAATGATTCGAGGTTGGACAGGCGGCGGGAAACTGTCGCTTTGGGCATGACCAGATATTTTGCCGCGCCCACCAAACTGCCCTGTTCAGCGATAGTAGCGAACAGAATGTAATCGTCTGCGGGTATGTTTAATCGTTCCATTTTTGGAACAGTATAAACCACATTCTATGCTTACGAAATGTCATCTGGCCGCGTAATATGCGATTGCGTTTTTGCTATCTGAGGCTGGATGCAGGTATACGCTAGAAAATAATTATTAAAGGAAAAATTATGGGCACACCCATCACCCAAGGCATCCATCACATGGGTTTAACTGTTTCCAGACTTGAGGAAAGCGCGGATTTTTTTAATTCGCTGCTGGGCTGGAAAGAGGTGCGCAGGAATGATGAATATCCTGCCATCTATGTCAGCGATGGAAAAATGATGCTTTCTCTCTGGGCGGCAAAAGATGAGCCTTCGAACGGGTTCGATAGAAAAAAGAATATTGGGCTGCACCATCTGGCTTTTCAGGTTGGAAGTGAAAACGCCTTAATTGGCATTTATGAAAAGTTAAAGAGCAGCGGAATCAATATCGAGTTTTCACCGGAGACTGCGGGGCAGGGGCCTGCAAAACACATGATGTGTTATGAACCAAGTGGCATTCGAGTTGAGTTCATCTGGCACGGGATATGAATGTAAAGGAGACTAGCCATGGTTATTAAAATTATTATAAAGAAGTGGTCCGCTAATTGCGTGGCTGCGATGATCATTGCAGCAATTGAGGTACTGGCTACAGGCACTGCGTTGGCCGCAGGTGCGGCTGATCAGGCGTCGATGCCAGAGCAGAAGACCACTTACCACTATGCCGACGTGAGCGGCATAAAAATCTTTTACCGCGAGGCAGGCGACTCCAGAAAGCCAACGATACTGTTGCTGCACGGATTCCCGTCTTCGTCCCATATGTACCGTGAGCTGATCACCAGGCTCTCGCCCCGCTTTCACATCATCGCTCCCGATTATCCGGGATTCGGAAATAGCGACGCGCCGACGGCGGATAAGTTTACCCCTACCTTTGCGAACCTAGCCGACGTGATGGAAGCCTTCGTTGTGAAGATGAAGATCACGCACTTCAAGGTCTATATGCAGGATTTCGGAGGCCCGGTTGGTTTTCGTCTCGCGGTCAAGCATCCCGAGTGGATCGACGGGCTGATCGTACAGAATGCCAACGCCTACCTGGACGGCCTTTCCCCACAATTTATCAAGGACGCCCGAGCGCGCGCAGGAGAACTCTCAGCCGAACAGAAGTCCGCTGTCGATCATATTGTCTCTCTGGAAGGCGCCCGATTCTTGTACCAGCATGGAACACGCAATCCAGAAGGGTTGAGTCCCGATGGTTTGAATATGGATGCCTACGCATTGCAGAATTCAGACGGACATAGGATACAGTCAGCACTTATCGTCAATTATTACTCCAACCTCGACGAGTACCCGAGGTGGCAAGAATTTCTCAAAACCGAACAGCCGCCGACGCTGATCGTTTGGGGCAAGAACGATGCAATCTTCCTTCCGCCGGGAGCGGAAGCATACAAGCGCGATGTGCCCAAGGCGGAAATTCATTACTACGACACCGGACACTTTGCGCTGGAGGAGGATATCGAGCCGATCTCCAAAGAGATCATCCGATTTTTTAGGCATTAGAGGGGGGCTGGAATGGCACGCAAATATTATCGCATCTCGCGCAGGCAATCTAGCATGTATACCGAAACCTGAAACTCTTACGGCAAGAGGTAAAGCGATTGAATGATCGGTTCAGCCAGCATAGGCCATTAAACTATAACTCACCAATTCCAAGAAAGGGAAATCCAATGCCCGCATATATGCTCATCAGAGTCGCCTCAGATGATCCGGTACAACTCAAGGCTTATCAGACGGCGGCCCCACCCATCATCGCAAAATACCGTGGCAAATTCATTGTAAGGGGCGGCACCACTATTACGTTGGAAGGTTCAGTGGATTCCCGTCGCATCGTTATCATAGAATTCCCGGAGCTATCCGATGTGCAGGCGTTTTATCATTCACCCGAGTATACGGAGGCGCGCAAACTTCGCGAAGGGGTTGGGAGTTTTGAGGTTATCGCTGTCGAAGGGGTTAAATTGTGAGCCGAGTTTCCACCCATTTTCGAGATAATGCTCAATCGTAGCTGAGAACCAACGCGGATAGTTTCGCCAAGCCCGTTTCGGTCTGCGATGGCAGGGGCTGCGTAAGCGATCCGTTAAGCCTCTTTGAGCGGCTCGCAAATTAATGTTCCCGGTTTGCCGGAGGATATTTGCTGATAACGTGTAGATACTTATTCGCCGTATGTCTGCCGATACACAGCGAGTGTCAGCCCCGTCGTTTTCTTGAATGCGCGATGCAAGCTGGCTTCACTGCTGTAGCCAAGCTCGTCGCTGATGTGTTTGATGGGAGTATTCATGCTACATAAAGACTCGCTTGCCTGTCTGAGCTTAATTCGGCGCAGCCAATCGCCTGCGGCCAATCCCGTGGCGAGCTGTACTTGTCGGCACAGTGTTCGCACAGACACGTTCAGGTACTCCGCGGCACAGTGCAGATTCAGTTCGCGCGCGGGCGTGAGCTGGGCAAACAGCAGCAGCTTGCGCAGGTTGGCATCCTGCAAGGTCATGATGTCAGCAGCACGAAACGCATCGTGACGAACACGCGGTTGCGGTAGCATCAATACCTCGCGCACTTCGCGCAACACGTCTTCGTCGTACAACCTAGACAAGCGATCCAGCATCAGTGGAAGATAGCCGCTGGCACCCGATGCGGTAATTGTCCGTCCCTCCACGATCAAGCTTTCATCTCGCCGCCAGCGGATTTTTGGAAATCTATCGGCCACGCACTCACGCAACCACCATGTCATGACAGCATCCTTTCCGTCCAGCCTGCCCGCTGCCGCCACAAGAGCCACTCCTGTGCAATAGCTCCATAGTTTCGTTATGCGTGGCAATGCGCGCAGTTGGTCGATGAGACGGTGTTGCTGTTGCAGTACCGACTCCAACCCCTCAGCCGAAGTCAGCCACAGTCCGGGCACCAGAAACACATCACAGTTTGCGTTGGAAAGCGTTGCCTGCGGTTGCAACGCCGGGCCTTGCCAAGTGGTTACAGGTTTGACATCGACACCAACCCAAACGAGCGTGATGTGCTCACGCCCCGCACGCAAATTGCACGCTCTGATTATATCGGAGACTGCGAACAATCCTGCTGGCAGACAACCCGGATATAGAACTAATCCCAGTCGCAATGGGTCGGCGGAGCTACGATTTTGAGATGGCATATATCGGTAACTAATTGGCAATAATTGCCATTGTAGGCGAGTCGCATCAATCCTTACAATGCATATATCTGACCAATGAAAGTTGTAAATTGAAAATCACTCAAATCCGCAATGCCACCGTCTTGCTTGAATTCGAATCAAATGGAAACAACATCGGCCTGCTGGTCGATCCCATGCTCGCACCCCGTGGAGCGCTCCCCTCACTCAAGTATATGGGGGAGCAGAGACGACGCAATCCTTTGGTGGAATTGCCACACCAGACACCAGAACTATTGCAGAGAGCAACTCACGGTTTAATCACTCATTGCCAGCGCGGCCACTTCGATCATCTGGACAGGGCAGGCAAGCAGTTTCTGCGTAATGCAGGTGTGCCGGTGATATGTATGCCACGCGACTCAGCTTATCTCACGGCACGCGGCATTGCAGCACAGCCCTTGCTCGATGAGCAAATGCAACCGTTCTTTCACGGACACATAACACCAACTCCGTGCGTGCACGGCCGTGGTCTGGTTGGATGCCTGATGGAACACGGGCATGGTTACTTCATCGATCTGCCCAACGAACCCAGTGTTTACATCGCAGGAGACACACTGCTCACCGAAGAAGTACGTTTATGCCTGACCCAACGCCAACCGAGCGTGTCGATACTGCCCGGAGGCGGTGCTCGGTTCGACTTTGGTGCCGAGATAATCATGAACGCGACGGATGTGATCGATGCTTGCACTTTGTCATCGGGTATCGTCGTGGTGAACCATCTGGAGGCGCTGGATCACTGCCCGACTTCACGAGCTGAGTTGGTTATCGCCGCCGAGCGTGCGGGCTTGATGAATCGCCTGCTCGTCCCGGAGGATGGTGCTGTGCTTGAATTTCATCTGTGAATAACAACATAAACGTAAAGTGAAATTAACGCGACCATCCGAATGGATGATGGTGAATTCAGGTGAAATCGCGAATCAGCGCGGCCAACTTTCTTAAACCCACCTCGGCCTGCGCTTCGCTGGCGTGGCTGAAATTGAGGCGCAGCTGACCGCATCCGCCGGC
>JADGRL010000017.1 GCA_017880865.1 Gallionella sp. | reverse complement strand
GCCACAGTAGCAAACTTGGTGAAAGCCAAGCTCCGAGCCGGTTTGAGAGGGATCAAACATTTATATTACACACCTTTGCGGAACGGCTAGCCTTTTCTTCGGTTACCTTCTTTTGGCGATGCAAAAGAAGGTGACTTGCTTCCGGTCAACCACCGGATTAAATGTACTGAACCTCTACCACTTCATATTCCCTCACCCCTCCCGGTGCCTGCACTTCGGCGACATCGCCGCTGTATTTGCCGATCAACGCGCGGGCAATCGGTGAACTGATGGAAACCTTGCGGTGCCTGATGTCAGCCTCGTCGTCGCCGACAATCTGATACGTGACCACGTCGCCGTTGTTCACATCTTCCAGCACCACGGTCGAACCGAACACGCAACGCCCATCGGCATTGAGCGTCTTGGGATCGATGACCTGTGCGCTGCCCAGCTTGAATTCCAACTCGACGATACGGCCTTCGACGAACGACTGGCGTTCTTTCGCGGCATCATATTCAGCGTTTTCTGATAAATCGCCCTGTGCGCGCGCTTCTGAAATGGCGTTAATCACCGATGGGCGCTCTACCGTCTTGAGGTTATGCAACTCCTGGCGCATTCTCTCTGCGCCCACCACTGTTAATGGGATTGTGCTCATGCTGGAACTTTCTTTGTTGTTAGCCGTTGGTGTTGACTCTGCAAATCATAAACGCGTAACGCGGTCAGATGCTGCATCCCGACACAGGCGGCGCGAGCACCGGCCAGTGTCGTGTAATACGTGACCCGTCCTTGCAACGCGGCATGCCGGATGGAATAAGAATCGCGCATTACCGAAGGCTTGCTGTCCACGGTGTTGATGATCAGGCTGACTTCGCCGTTTTTGATCATGTCCACGATATGCGGACGACCCTCGGCGACTTTGTTCACCACTTCCACCGCAACGTCCGCAGCGTTAATCACCGCCGCCGTGCCGCGCGTGGCCAGCAAGCTGAAGCCCAGCTGTACCAGCGAACGGGCGATTTCCACCACGCCTGATTTATCCGCCCCGCGCACACTGATAAATACTTTACCCTCTTTCGGCAGCTTCACACTGGCCGCCAGTTGCGACTTGACGAAGGCTTCGGCGAAAGTATCGCCCACGCCCATCACCTCGCCGGTGGATTTCATTTCCGGCCCGAGGATCGTATCCACGCCGGGAAACTTGATGAACGGGAACACCGCTTCTTTGACCGAGTAATAAGGCGGAATCACTTCCTTTGTGACGCCCTGCTGCGCCAGGCTTTGTCCGGCCATGCAACGCGCCGCAATCTTCGCCAGCGGCACACCGGTTGCCTTGGACACGAATGGCACGGTGCGCGAGGCGCGCGGATTCACTTCCAGCACATACACCGTGTCGCGCTGTATCGCGAATTGCACGTTCATTAATCCGACTACGTTTAGAGCTTTGGCCATCGCCACGGTCTGGCGGCGCAGCTCGTCCTGCAAGGCCTTCGACAAACTGAACGGCGGCAGCGAACACGCCGAGTCACCGGAATGCACACCGGCTTGCTCGATGTGTTCCATGATGCCGCCGATAATCACGTCCTTGCCGTCGGATACCGCATCCACGTCCACTTCGATCGCATCATCCAGAAAGCGATCCAGCAAAATCGGCATGCGCTCAGGGTATGTCTTGGACATCTCCTCGGCATCGCGCATGTAGCGTTCCAGATCAACCTGAGCATGAATGATTTCCATCGCCCGACCGCCCAGCACATTGGAAGGCCGCATCACCAGCGGATAGCCGATTTCGGCGGCTCCATCGAGGCCATCTTCCACGGTGCGCGCAGTGCGGTTAGGCGGTTGTTTCAAATTCAGTTGGTGTAACATTTTCTGGAAGCGCGCGCGATCTTCCGCGCAGTCGATCATATCCGGCGAGGTGCCAATGATAGGCACGCCATTCTTTTCCAGCCCGTGCGCCAGACTGAGCGGGGTCTGGCCGCCGTACTGCACGATCACGCCGATCGGTTTTTCCACCGCCACCACTTCCAGCACGTCTTCGAGCGTCAGCGGCTCGAAATACAAACGGTCCGAGGTATCGTAGTCGGTGGACACAGTTTCAGGATTACAGTTGACCATGATGGTTTCATAACCGTCTTCGCGCATCGCCAGCGCGGCATGCACGCAGCAGTAATCGAACTCGATGCCCTGCCCGATACGATTCGGCCCGCCGCCCAGCACCATGATCTTCTTGTTGTTGGTGGGCGCAGCCTCGCATTCCTCCTCGTAGGTGGAATACATATAGGCGGTGTCGGTAGAAAACTCGGCCGCACAGGTATCCACGCGCTTGAACACAGGACGCACGCCCAGCGCATGACGATAGGCGCGCATGGCGGCATTGTCGGTACCCAGCAACTTTGCCAGACGCGCATCGGCAAAACCGCTGCGTTTCATCGTGCGCAATTCATCCTTGCTCAGGCTTTCCAACGTGCGGCCAGTCAGGGATTTTTCCTGAAGTATCAGGTCTTCGATTTGCACCAAAAACCACGGATCAATTTTGCTCAACGCGAATACTTCGTCCACGCTCATCCCAATGCGGAACGCATCGCCCACCGCCCAGATGCGATCCGGTCCGGGACTGCCGAGTTCGGCGGAAATTGCTTCACGTTCGGTATATTTTTCGTCCAGGCCGTGCACGCCGACTTCCAGACCGCGCAACGCTTTCTGGAACGACTCCTGAAAAGTGCGGCCGATCGCCATCACCTCGCCGACCGATTTCATTTGCGTGGTCAGGCGGTCATTGGCTTGCGGAAATTTCTCAAATGCGAAGCGCGGGATTTTGGTCACCACGTAATCGATCGAAGGCTCGAACGAGGCCGGGGTCGCACCGCCGGTGATGTCGTTCTTCAGCTCGTCCAGCGTGTAACCCACCGCCAGCTTGGCCGCCACCTTGGCAATCGGGAAGCCGGTCGCCTTGGAGGCCAGTGCGGATGAGCGCGATACGCGCGGATTCATCTCGATCACCACCATGCGCCCGTCATCCGGGTTGATCGAGAACTGCACGTTGGAGCCGCCGGTCTCGACGCCGATCTCGCGCAACACCGCGATCGATGCATCGCGCATGATCTGATATTCCTTGTCGGTCAGCGTCTGCGCCGGGGCAACCGTGATCGAGTCGCCGGTGTGCACGCCCATCGGGTCGAGGTTCTCGATCGAGCAGATGATGATGCAATTGTCATTGCGGTCACGCACCACTTCCATCTCGAATTCTTTCCAGCCGAGCAAGGACTCTTCGATCAGCAGCTCGCGCGTTGGCGAAGCTTCCAGCCCGCGCTCGCAAATTTCCATGAACTCTTCGCGGTTGTAAGCGATGCCGCCGCCGGAACCGCCCATCGTGAAGGACGGACGGATCACGGTCGGAAAGCCCATCACCTGCTGAACCTGCAACGCCTCTTCCATGCTGTGGGCGATCGCCGAACGGGCGGAGGCCAGGCCGATGCGCGTCATCGCCTGCTTGAACTTCTCGCGGTCTTCCGCCATGTCGATGGCCTCGCGCGACGCGCCGATCATCTCGACATTGTATTTTTCCAGTACGCCGTGTTTAGCCAGATCCAGCGCACAGTTCAGCGCGGTCTGCCCGCCCATCGTCGGCAAGATCGCGTCCGGGCGCTCTTTGGCGATGATCTTTTCCACCATCTTCCAGGTGATCGGCTCGATGTAGGTCGCATCCGCCATGTCCGGATCGGTCATGATCGTGGCCGGATTCGAGTTCACCAGAATCACGCGATAGCCTTCTTCGCGCAGCGCCTTGCAGGCCTGTGCACCGGAATAGTCGAACTCGCACGCCTGCCCGATGACGATAGGGCCGGCGCCGATGATCAGGATGCTTTTAATGTCGGTACGTTTTGGCATATTTTTTAGTCATGAGACTAGTCGTTAGTTAAAGCCGCGAAGCGACTACATCGACTAAATAACTAGCGACTTTTCTCCATCAATCCAACAAACTTGTCGAACAAATAATCCACGTCGTGCGGACCGGGGCTCGCCTCCGGATGCCCCTGGAAGCAGAACGCGGGCTTGTCGGTCAGCTCAAAACCCTGCAGCGTGCCATCGAACAGCGACACGTGGGTGACACGCGCGTTTTTGGGTAGCGTCGCCGCATCCACCGCAAAGCCGTGGTTCTGGCTGGTGATCATCACGTGACGGGTATCCAGATCCTGCACCGGATGGTTCGCGCCGCGATGTCCGAACTTCATCTTCATCGTCTTGGCGCCCACAGCCAACCCCATGATCTGCTGCCCGAGACAGATGCCGAACAGCGGCACGCCCGCCGCTAAAAATTGTTGGGTTGCCGCAATCGCGTAATCGCACGGCTCAGGATCGCCGGGGCCGTTGGACAGAAATATCCCATCCGGCTCCATCGCCAGCACCGCCGCAGCGGTGGTCTGCGCGGGCACCACGGTGATGCGGCAGCCGCGCTCGGCCAGCATACGTAGGATATTGCGCTTCACGCCGAAGTCGTAAGCCACCACATGGAATTTCGTTTGCTCCGCCTCCGGATAGCCCACGCCCAACTCCCATTCGCGCTGCGTCCACGAGTAGGATTGCGCGCAGCTGACTTCCCGTGCCAGATCCATGCCGACCAGCCCGGTAAAACCGCGCGCAGCAACCAGTGCCGCCGCCTCATCCGTGCCGGTCGCGATGCAGCCGTTCTGCGCCCCCTTGGAGCGCAAAATGCGCGTCAGCTTGCGCGTGTCGATTCCCGAAATGGCCACGACGTTGTTGGCCTTGAGATAGTCCGGCAGCGATTGCGTTTTGCGCCAGTTGCTCACCGTCATCGAAAGATCGCGAATGATCAATCCGCTGGCAAACACCTGGCGCGATTCCGCGTCCTCGGTATTCACCCCGACGTTGCCGATGTGCGGACAGGTCAGCGTGACGATCTGCTTGCAATAAGAAGGGTCGGTGAGGATTTCCTGATAGCCGGTCATTGCGGTATTAAACACCACTTCGCCGACACTGCTGCCGGAAGCCCCGATAGCAACGCCCCGAAACACCGTCCCATCGGCAAGCACAAGAATGGCAGGGTTCGTTAGCGACACCGGATGACTCCCCAAAAAAAGACTGATAGCTCAGATGACATAAAGAAGCGGGACGAACAATGTGTTCATCCCGCTTTGGATTGACGCGCATTATAGCCGATTGGAGGGGGAGCATCAATCCAAAAAGTTGGCCGGGAAGTTGGCCGAGGGTGACCTGCTGTGCCGGAGCCCCGTCCGGGCACGCAGTAATGGGGGCGACCACACCCAGCATCCTCCTCCAAAGCTGCCACTGGTGAATAACAGGAATGTGCAAAAAATGGACGGTCATCCTATTGGCGCGCAATAGCACTCAAATTGGTCGCGCTGACAGTCCACTGTCGATTTCAGAAGGCATATGCAGTAGCACCGACGTTTCCTGCGGCGACATATCCAAAACCGCTGCTGACCAAAGCATTCAGGCTGGGTGTGCCTGTGACGATTGCAGTCGACCAAGTGATGCCGTTCACGCTGGTGTAGGCATGGCCGGTGCTATCGACAACCACAAACTGAGCGCTTGGAATGACATTAGCCAACAGAGGATCTGCAATGGCACCAGCCATAAACTGAGTCTCAGCTGCGACACCAACCAGATTCGGCGTTCCAGGCAGGATTTGTGCAGTCCATGTAGCGCCTCCATTGATGCTGGTCACAATTGTGCCAGCGTCGCCTACCGCCACAATGATGCTTCCGTTGGAGGTCACTTTCCGCAGAATAATATTGGGAGCCCCGAATGCCTGGGCTGTCCAAGTGTTGCCATCGCCACTTGTAAGAATCGTGCCACTGTCGCCTACGGCAACATAAATGCTGCCATGAGTTACTCCCTGCAGATTATTGGTCGAACCCGAGGTGCGAGTCGTCCAAGTGATCCCATCGGTAGTCGAGAGTATCGATCCCATGTCGCCCACTGCGAAAAATGTGCCTGCAACTTGAGTCAGGGAATGTAATGCCGGATTACCTAAATTAGCTCTCCCAACAAACCAGGAGACACCATCGGTGCTATACACCGATGCTCCCCCAGCACCAACGGCTATCCAGCGTAGTGCTGGAGTAGTTGGATTGTTGAGATTCGCCGCATAGCCAGTCACCGCATAAAGGTCAGATGAGAATCCTAGCGGTAGAGATGCAGGAGTATTCCAATTCTGCCCGTCGTTGCTGGTGAAGATTGCGCCGCCAGCACCAACGGCGGCAAAACTACCGGTGGCACTGGTTGCATTATTCGAGCAGGTTGCCAAACTGGTATATCCCACACCATTAAGATTTGGGGATATTGAATTTTGGGATAAAGCCGCGGAATTGGCGATCCAGTTAGTACCGGCATTATAAGGAATCGCGTTGATTGTCGGACTGCTTGTGCCGCCGGGTCCGCCATTGCTCCGACCATTGGCTGCAAAATAATACTGATCGCTATCAAGCAAACCACACATATAAAACGGCGAAGTAACCGGGTAGTAAGTATGCGCATTTGGCAAACCAGACACATTGAAGGCTGTAAGACTTGGATCAGTTGCAGTGAAAAGCCAGTATTCGACACCAGGGCTGGCTGTCCAAGTGATCTTCACTCTGCCGTCTCCCGCCGTGGCCGCCATCGCCGATGGAGGAGCGGCAGGTGACCCGTTGTTGCACCCGCTGAACAAGGTTGTCATCATTGCAACAATTAATATACAAAACAATTTTTTCACTATTGAATTCCTTGAAGAGGGATTTATTCTATTGCGGTATTCGCTGTGCCGATTTTAAACGACGGAACAGATTTCCTAAAAACGCACTGTCGCAATGAAATTTATACCAGCAGACCATTCTTCGAAACCCGCTTAAAAATCACTTTAAGCTGCGGATTAGAACAAAAAGTTATGATATATGACAATGAAGAAAAAATGAAAGCAATCTGGTTACCGGATGTTACCGATACCATCACACCGCAGCCATTTTGCAAAGCTGGTTTTGATAATGATGCAAAACCATCCGGGTTAAAACAACGTCGCCCAGATGGTGATGCTGAACATCTTGTCGCGCTGGTCGTCGAGCGCTTTGTATAGCCCGAAGCGCACCGTGGTCGGCAGGTAATAACCCAGCGTCATGTCCAGACTGGCTTCGGCGCCCACCGATCTCTTCAAGTTTTTGCGCATAAAAACATCGTCCCACGCATTACCGGCTTCGGCAAAGACTGCACCGTGCACGCGTTTGAAAAAGAACGGGGTATTACCGCCCGCCCATTCGATGTTCCGGATCGGGAAGCGGTACTCCATGCTGGCCAGCCCGACTTTTTGCCCGAGGTATTGGTTGACTGGATAACCGCGCAAATAGACGTTGGTGTCATTGACGTTGATGGCCAAGTCGCCGGGACCCACACCGCCCAATTGGAAAGCGCGCTGAGGGACCACATCGCCGGTTGATTTTCCGGCATAGCCGCGCAGCAACAGGACATGGTGCTCGAAGGGGAAGTCGATATATTCATGCCAGTCGACGCTGTATTTTTTCAGGTTGAAATCGCTCCCGATTTTTTTATCGAGTTGTTCATAGCCCAGTTCAATGTTGCGGCCATCTTCGGGGCTGATCGAATAGCCATATCTTTGGGCATTATTAAACTGGTATTCCACCCTACCGGAAACCTGCCGGCCTTGCGCCGGGATCGCCCCGTCATAGCCGCCCCACGGTGGCATCTGTGTGAGACCCGATACGCTCTTGTGCCGATAACCCAGACTCAAGGCATGCTGCCGATCAAGCTCCAGCATCGGAAAGGTCAAGGAAACATCCAGCATCCGGGAACGCTCAACGTAGCTATTCCGTGCAATGAAACCCACCTGCTGCGAAAGCAGATTGGCATAGCTCATGTCGATGTCCTGCGCGCGTAATTTCAAACTGGGGAACCAGCCATCGTAGAGGTAATTGAAATCGTACCAAGTGCGCTGTTTCGTTGGGCCATACAAGGCGCTCAACGTGTAGCTGTGGCGCTCGACCGCATCGGCACCGAACGTAAACAGACCGGCCAGCGAACCGCTATAGGCACTGTAGCCGAAATTGGGTAACCACAAACGCGGATACAAAGTCGGCAGAGGATTGTAAGGGCTCTGCATGGCATCGACCTTCTTCTCGTCATACTTCATCACCGGATAAGGATCGCGGTAGCTGTCCATCACCTTGCGAGTAGATGGCTGATTGTCCATCACATGTATGTCGAAGCCGCGTGAACTGTAATTCGCAAATGCAATCGCGCTGCCATCCGGCGTGACTGACGGCATGAAAGCGCCGCCGAGCACGTTGCTGACCTGAGAGATTTGTTTGCTGTCAAATTCGTACACATACAGGTTGAATATGCCGCTACGGTCGGAAGAAAAATAAATGCTGCGACCATCCGCGCTCCACACCGCGCCGCCGTCGATGGCGCGGTCGTGCATCAGCTCTTCGAGCTTGTTGCCCGATCTATCCAGTATCCAGATGTCTTTATATCCGTCCGGCTGCCGGACACCGACGGCGATTTTCTGTCCATCAGGACTGAAGCGCGGCGTTTCAAACTGGTTCTCGCTTTCATCGGACAGCCAGGTTATGTCTTCTGCACGCGCGGTCTTTTCAGTCAACATATCCGGCGCCAGCGGTATCGTCGCGAGCCGCGTCTTGCCGAGCCGGTTGGTCACAAATACCAGACTGGTGCCGTCCGACGACGGTGCTGGATCACGGGCGCGCAGATATTTTGTGAGCCGGGTTTCCTGGCGGCGATCAAGATCGTAATAGTAGATGTCGTGATAAAGATCAGTGTTATGCACTATCTCGATTTTGGTGTAATAGAAACCCCGGCCATCCGTTTGCCAGGCAATTCCCGGTGCCGAAAAATTCGCATTATTGATAAGCTTGCGGTCAGCACTGCCGTCGATGTTCATCAGGTGAATCGCCGAATGTTGATCGGCGTTCTGGACAAAATAGGCGATCTGTCTGCCATCCGGGGAAATCGACGGCGCCAAATTCATATAGCCGCCCTTGTTCAATCCATTCGGGGTCAGCGCGCGCGATGCACTCAAGCCTTGAGCCACCACTTTCTGTTGATCTGCTTCATACCGGCTGGACAGCTCGCGCTTCCATTCGTCCCACAACTCGCTGTAATCGCTGCCCAGCACATGGCGCGCGGTACCGTTCACCAGAAAAGGCCACCAGCGCCCGCTGTAGGCGATCGACAGATCGGCCAGCTTTTCGCGCCCGTATTTTTTGGCGATAAAACCGGTAAAGCTGCCGCCGAACAAATAGGGGATTTCCCCGGCAGGCCACTCTTCGGTGTAATTCGCCGCGTGGCTGATGTGCGGGAAGTTGTTCTCCAGCACCGCCATGCGCAACACCATATCGGATGCGGGAGAGCGGTTGCGGCCACCGCCGGTCAATTCGGTTTCTTCATACACCGCCAGACCTTCGATCAGCCAGACCGGCTGGAGCAGGTTGGGGAAATACAGGTTACCGAAAATATTGCTCAGCACTTCAGGCAGGCCATTCACCATGTCCAGATGGACGATGTGCGTGTATTCGTGGGTGATCAACATCCGCAACCAGTCGTCATAGTTGCTTTCGCCGAAGATGGATTCGCCGAACGGCTGGGTGATGTAGAGCTTGATCCGGTTATAGGGGAGCGGCGTAGCCTGCCCGTTCGCATCATCGAACGCATCGACCAGAACGATGTGGGTGCGCTCGTGAGGCTGCGACTTGATGCGCGGCACCAGCTTGGCATGCACCTCTTCGGCGATCACGACCGCACGCTGTGCCAGCGCCTCTTCACCCTGGTGATAATGGATCAAGAAATGCGGCGAACTCAGCGTCATCCAGAAAAATGACGGGTCTGTTTTTGCAACAGCGGCGGGCAGGTAAAAAATACACAGCAGCAAGAGCAGTTTTTTAATGTGCCGGGCTACCCCGGAGGAAACAAACAACATCGCAATCACTCCCGCAAGATCAGAATTTCCAATGTATCCGTGAATCGTTCACGGTTGGCGCGACACGATACTGCACTCCTGCGCCCACCGTAATAGGTGGCGCTATTTTGACCGGGCAAATTGAAAAGCACCAGATATGTTTGCAATGATTTTATTGGCTGTCGCGCTGAGTACTGATAACCAGCCTGCGTGTGCTGTTGGGACTTCAGCTCCATATAGCCACGCTGCCCGGCAGCAAGCTACCTTTCTTCTCATGCCAAAACAACGTCGCGGGGCCGCACCCCGATTACTTTCTTTATACGGCACAAGAAAATGACTGATGAAACTACTAGCCAATCCACTAGGCTGTCAAAATACGACAACCAAGTGTCTGGTTATAACCCAGCAAACGGCTTTGCATAGCCATCTGACTAAGTTGGCAGACTACGCCAACCAAGTCATTGGTTAACTCTGGCTAATTCATTGATGAAACAACTAACTATCTCACTAAGGCAGTAAGCCGCCAAGTGATTGGTTATGGTTATAGCTGTCGGGCAGCGCCAAGACCCCCGCAAGGGCGAGCGTCTGATGAAGCTTCTAGCCAATCGACTAGAATGGAAAACAACACCAATCAAGTCGCTGGTTATGGCGGCGGTGTCAATTCCGTCCAGCCTGTGGCTGGTAACGGATTGCCTACCTTTGGTGTACTCGTTACGGGTGCTACCCCCTGCGGTTTTGGTTTTTTGTTGGGTATCGCTGCGCTCAACCCAACCTACATGCTGCGATCAGCCACGCTCTTTCACCTCAGTCAGCACCCAACCTTGGGCAAAGGTGATGCGCAGTTCAGCGCCCACCACCACCTGCCCCGCATCGGACACCACGCCGCCGCCAGCATTTTGCACCAGGCTGTAGCCCCGTGCCAAGACCTGTTTCGGGTCGAGTAAGACCAAGTGCTGCGCGGCATTGTCCACTCGCCTTGATCGTTGCTCTTGTTTCGTGCGCATCGACTTATCCAGACGTTGCGCCAGATTGGCCTGCTGGTCGTGCAGACGGGCGAAGTCGCTGCTTGCCGCGCGCAGTCGTTGCGCGATGGATTGCCACTGCCAGTGTTGATGCTGTTTTCGATAGGCGTAGGCGCGCTGCATACGTTGCTGCAGCTGGTCTAATTGCAGTGTCTGGCGTTGCAACTGTTGCTCGGGGTGAATCAGTCGACGCTGCAGATAGTCCACGGTCTGCATCGAATTTTGCAGGCGGTTGCGCTGCGCGCGCTGCAGGTGTTGCGCCATGTCGCTCAGGCCCCTGAGCAGCGCATGGCGATCCGGCACGACGCGCTGCGCGGCGGCGGTGGGGGTAGGCGCGCGTTCGTCGGCGACGAAATCGGCGATCGTAAAATCGGTCTCGTGGCCTACCCCGCTGATAATGGGTATTTCGCTGACGGCTATCGCGCGCGCGACGACTTCTTCATTGAACGCCCACAAATCTTCGATGCTGCCGCCGCCGCGACACACGATCAGCACGTCGCACTCCGCGCGCCGGTTGGCTATTTTGATCGCAGCGGCTATCTTGTCCGCGCTCCCTGCGCCCTGCACCGGCGTGGGATACAGCACCACCGGCACACTCGGCAGGCGCAGCCTCAAGGTGCTGAGCACATCGCGCAATGCAGCGGCCTGCAATGAGGTAATGATGCCGATGCGCCTGGGAAATGCGGGCAATGGGCGTTTGCGTGTGGCATCGAACAAGCCCTGGCTTTCGAGCAATTGTTTTAGCTTGGCGAATTGTTCGTACAGCACGCCCAACCCGGCCGGGCGCATCTGCTCGACGGTCAACTGAAAATCGCCGCGTTGTTCATATAAGGTCGCAACCGCCAACACTTCGACCAGCTGACCATTGCTGATTGGATTATTCAGCAATGCATTTTTATGCCGGAACATGACGCAGCGCACTTGCGCCTGATCGTCCTTCAGCGAAAAATAAAAATGCCCGGAAGCGGCCTTGACTAAATTAGAAATCTCTCCACGCACCCACAGCAAAGGGACGTTACTTTCCAGCAACTGCTTGATTGCTAAGTTGAGTTCCGTGACGCGCAAAACGCGTGATTTTTCTTCAAAAAAAAGTACAGAAGACATATTGACATCTCTAAATAATCCACAAAGCCAAGCAATTCGCCACTTTTTACTAATTGCCCTACTGACGAAATCCTTAACTTACGGTAACCAACTGATTTATATAAATATTGCAAGGAACTAAAAAACAGGCAAACTAACAAAACTCCTTGCGCCACGCCAAGTTAAAGGCCTATCCACCCGATTCATCCACAAAGTTATCCACAGGTTTTGTGGGTAAACAGAAATACTCTTTTCAAATGGCAGCTTAGCCAAATAAAGCTGAAGTAAATCCTGAGAAAGGTTGCTCAACTCGGTGCGACACGCTACAGTTGCGCCCTGTTAATTTAAGCACAAATGGAGAATCCGCGTGTTTGCAATTGTTGAAGCGGCCGGCTGGCCGATTTATTTTTTGATTCTGGCATCAGCCATAGCTCTTGGCTTGATTATTGAACGTACGATGTTTTTGCGCAGCAAGAAAATCGCTCCGCCCACGCTGCTGGATGAAGTCGTCAAGGAACTCAAGCAACGCGGCGTCAGCGACGGCATGTTGGCCAAGCTTGCCAGCGCCTCGCCATTGGGCAGCATTTTTGCCTCAGGCTTGAGGAATATCAAAAGCCCGCCCGAGATGATGAAAGAATCCATTGAAGAAGCGGGACGTTCGGTTGCGCGCGATCTGGATCGCTACCTGACCACGTTGGGTACGATTGCCTCAATCAGTCCACTGCTGGGGCTGTTCGGCACGGTGGTCGGCATGATTGAGATATTTGGCTCGCAGAATGCAGCTGGAAACAGCCCGGCGATACTCGCTCACGGCATTTCCGTGGCGCTTTATAACACCGCATTTGGCCTGATCGTGGCGGTTCCGAGCATGATCGCCTACCGCCATTTCCGTGCGCAAGTTGATAGCCTGACCATCGAGATGGAGCAGCAGGCGATCAAGCTGGTTGAAGTTGTGCACGGCCAACGCAAAGACTAAAACCATGAACTTTAAACGAGGCCTTCGCCGCCGCGAAGAACCGGAGATCAATCTGATTCCAATGATAGACGTGTTGCTGGTGATTCTGATTTTCATGATGGTGACCACCAGCTACGCCAAGTTTTCAGAATTGCAGATCAACCTGCCTGAAGCGGGCGGCGATGCAGCCAGCACGCAGATCAAGCCCATCAACGTCGCGGTGGATGCCACTGAACACTATGCCATCAACAATCAGGGCCTGCCTTACACCGGCGTAGACGCGTTGGCCGATTCCCTGAAAAATGCGGCGGGCAATCAGACCGATCCCACCATCGTGATCAACGCCGATGCCAAGACTCCCCATCAAGCCGTGATTAACATCATGGAAGCTGCCAGGCGCGCCGGGTTTGGGCGCATCACTTTCACCACGCAGAGCCAACCCAAATAAAAAATCCACATTTCATCCCAACTGCTGCGTTGTGTAAAAAATTTCTTGCTTGCATATACCCCATATGCGGCGCTGCAAAATTTTTTACACGCCTTGCTGACGATTCCACACGTGCTACTTTTGCACGTAGTGGATCGGCGTCCCCTTGTGGGGCATTTGGGCGAACTCTGAATTTTTAGAGGCTCCCGAAAATGCACTGGCTGCAACACCACTGGTACCGCATCACCCCGCTGCACCTGATTCTGCTTCCGATCAGCCTGATTTTTCGGGCGCTGGTGGCGTTGCGCCGCGCGTTGTATCGCAGCGGCATCCTGACCAGCCATCGATTAGGCATCCCGGTCATCGTGGTCGGCAACATCAGCGTCGGCGGAACCGGCAAAACCCCGCTCACGCTTGCCCTGGCACAACAGCTCATCGCACGCGGCTGGCATCCGCTCATCGTCAGTCGCGGCTATGGCCGCACCCTCTCCAGCCCGCAACCAGTCGGCCTGACCAGCACCACCGCACAAGTCGGGGATGAGCCGCTGTTGATGGCGCAACGCGATATTTGTCCGGTGTGGGTCGGCGCGGATCGCGTCGCTGCGGCGCGCGCGGCGTTGCAAGTTCATGCCCAATGCGATGTCGTGCTGTGCGATGACGGCTTGCAGCATTACCGCCTTCAGCGCGACGCGGAAATCGCGGTCATCGACGGCGTGCGCAGATTTGGCAATGGCTTGATGCTCCCAGCAGGCCCACTGCGCGAACCGGTATCGCGTTTACGAACCGTAGATGCCGTAGTGGTGAATGGCGACACAACATCTTCAGACCAATATGCGATGCGCTTATCGGGTGACATTTTCTACAACCTGCTCAATCCCGGCCAAGTAGCTACACCCGCTGATTTTCACAAACCGAATATCCATGCCGTGGCCGGTATCGGTTACCCGCAACGTTATTTCCAGCATCTGGAAACGCTGGGCATCCCGTTCACGCCGCACGCTTTTCCCGATCATCATCCCTACAGTGCAGCCGACCTGTCCTTCACGGATTGCGATGCGCTACTCCTGACCGAAAAAGATGCGGTAAAATGCGCCTCATTCGCCGATGCGAGATTTTGGGTATTGCGTGTGGATGCCCAAATCAATTCTGCTCTGATAGATCACATACTTCGAAAGATCGCCGCCCATGGACACCAAACTGCTTGATATCCTCGTTTGCCCGCTGTGCAAATCTCCGTTGGTCTATAAAAAATCCGCGCAGGAACTGATCTGCAAAGCTGACCGGCTGGCCTATAAAATCGCCGATGGCATTCCGGTGATGCTGGTCGATGAAGCGCGCAAGCTCACGCCCGAAGAAATCGAAGAGATTAAATGACTGCTTTTCACGTCGTCATTCCGGCGCGCCACGCTTCCACACGCTTGCCGGGCAAACCGCTGCTGCTGATTTCCGGCAAACCGATGGTGGTGCGGGTTGCCGAACAGGCGGCACAAAGCGGCGCGAAACAAATCTGGATCGCCACCGACCATCACGCGATTGCCAACGTGGTACACGAGCATGGCTTCAAAGCGTGCATGACCCACGACAGCCACGCCAGCGGTACGGATCGCATCGCCGAAGTGGTTGAACAGCAAGGCTGGGCGGACGACACGATAGTCGTAAACGTGCAGGGTGATGAACCGCTGATTCCGCCCGCGCTGATACGCTCGGTGGCCGAACATCTGCACGCCCATCCCGAATGTGCGATTGCCACGGCCTGCCATGCGATTCACGATGAAGCATTGATGCGCAACCCGAACATCGTCAAGACGGTACTGGATAAAAACGGCAACGCACTGTATTTCAGCCGCGCACCGATTCCCTATCCCCGCGATGCGTTCGCACATCAGGCTGAGTTACCCGCAGAATTACCCGTGCTGCGACATATCGGCATCTACGCTTATCGCGCCAGCTTCTTGCGTGCCTACAGTCAGTTAGCACCCTGCGCGCTGGAGCATTTTGAGGCGCTGGAACAGTTACGCGCGCTGTATCATGACTACAAAATCGGCGTGTTCATCGCCGAGCAAGCTCCGCCAGCTGGCGTAGACACCGAACAGGATTTACACGCGGCACGACAAATTTTTGAAGCAACTACGAGTCGTTAATTGTTGGTGTGCTGCGCACGTCCTGCATACCAACTAACGACTAACAACCCATCTGAGGAGAAGCACAAATGCGAGTGATACTGTTAGGCCCACCGGGTGCAGGCAAAGGCACACAGGCGAATTACATCAAGGAAAAATTCAACATCCCGCAAATTTCCACCGGCGACATGCTGCGCGCGGCAGTCAAGGCGGGCACGCCGTTAGGCATCGCCGCCAAGTCCATCATGGATGCGGGCGGCCTGATCTCGGACGACATCATCATCAATCTGGTGAAAGAGCGCATCAAGCAAGCCGATTGCGCCAACGGGTTTTTGTTCGACGGTTTCCCGCGCACCATCCCGCAAGCTCAGGCGATGAAAGATGCTGGCATCCCGATCGACGATGTCGTGGAAATCGAAGTGGCTGATAGCGAAATCATCCAGCGCATGAGCGGACGTCGCGTGCATCCGGCTTCCGGTCGCACTTATCACGTGGCGTTCAATCCGCCCAAGGTGGCAGGCCGGGACGATCTGACCGGCGAGGAATTGGTGCAGCGCCCCGACGATGTGGAAGAGACCGTCAAAACACGCCTTAACGTTTACCACGATCAGACCAAACCGCTGGTCGATTACTACACCGCTTGGGAGAAATCCGGCGACGCGAAAGCACCCAGGTGCGTGAAAATTCACGGCGTAGGAAATGTTGAGAAAATACGCGACCAGATTTTTGCTGCACTGAAAGGTAAATGATCATGGCCAAAAAACCCATCCTCACGCTGGATGATGCCAAGCGCATCGCCACAGCGGCACAAGCCGAAGCGCTGAACAACGACTGGCGCGTCGTGATCGCCGTGGTAGATGACGGCGGCCATCTGTTGTATCTGGAACGCAGCCACGACACCCAGTTTGGCAGCGTGGAAACGGCGATCTGCAAGGCACACGCGGCCGTGGCTTTTCAACGTCCCACCAAGATGTCAGAGGATGCCGTAACGGGCGGACGTCTGATCCATCTCGCCCTGCCCGGCGTGATCCCTGCCGAAGGCGGTGTGCCGCTGCAAATTGATGGTGTGGTCGTGGGTGGCCTGGGTATCAGCGGCGTGCGATCGTCCCAAGACGGGCAAATCGCGGCAGCCGGTGTGGCTGCGCTGACGCAAGAGTAACCATGCTGTATCGACTCGGCGAGCGCTGTCCCGAACTTCGCGGAGACAAACATTTCATCGCCGGCAATGCCTCCGTCATCGGCTCCGTCATTCTTGAAAACAAGGTCAGCGTGTGGTTCAACGCGGTGCTGCGCGGCGACAACGAACCTATCCACATCGGCGCAAACAGCAACATCCAGGATGGCGCGATGCTGCATACCGATCCGGGTGCGCCGCTCACGGTCGCGGCAAACGTCACGGTGGGACATCAGGCCACGCTGCATGGCTGCACGATAGGCGAAGGCAGCCTGATCGGCATCAAGGCGGTGATACTCAATCACAGCATCATCGGCCAAAACTGCTTGATCGGCGCGAACACACTGATCACCGAAGGAAAAGTGATTCCCGACAACTCACTGGTCATCGGCTCGCCGGGGAAAGTGGTGCGCACACTGACGGAAGCAGAGATCTCCGCGCTACACGCCAACACCGCGCACTACGTAGAACTGATGGCGCGCTATGCAGACGGACTGTCCCCCATAGCCTAGAGTCCCCCGCACAAAATATCGTGCCAGCATCCGGAATCCGAAGTATCCTAGACACCAGCAATGACATATGGGTGCTCTAGCATTCTTTGGGGATGCCGGAGCGGTTGGCTGATTTATCTTTGGGGAGAAGTGTCATGTCAAATGGTCTGGGATTTGCATTGTTATGCGCGGTCATTGCAATCTTGTACGGCGCGTTTTCCATCAAATGGATTCTGGCTAAACCCACCGGCAACGAACGGATGCGCGAGATCGCCGCAGCGATACAGGAAGGCGCATCAGCCTATCTGAACCGGCAATACACCACCATCGCGATGGTCGGCGCACTGCTGTTCATTATCATTTTCGCCGCACTGGGCTGGCAAACCGCGATCGGTTTTGCGATCGGCGCGCTGCTCTCGGGTGCGGCCGGTTTCATCGGCATGAACGTCTCGGTGCGCGCCAACGTACGCACTGCGGCTGCGGCCTCGGATGGCCTGAACGCCGCACTGAACGTGGCGTTCAAGGGCGGTGCGATCACCGGCATGCTGGTGGTGGGACTGGGGCTGCTCGGCGTCGCAGGCTATTTCGCTTTTCTGACCAGCATCGGGGACACCTCCACTGAAGCGACACATGCGCTGGTGGGCTTGGGATTCGGCGGCTCGCTGATCTCGATCTTCGCCCGTCTGGGCGGCGGCATTTTCACCAAGGGCGCAGATGTCGGCGCCGACCTGGTCGGCAAAGTCGAAGCGGGCATCCCCGAAGACGACCCGCGCAACCCGGCGGTGATTGCCGACAACGTCGGCGACAATGTCGGCGACTGCGCGGGCATGGCGGCGGATCTGTTCGAGACCTATGCGGTGACGATCATCGCGACGATGCTGCTGGGCGGCCTGCTGATGACCCATGCTGGGCCGAACGCGGTGATCTATCCGCTGGTGCTGGGCGGCTTCTCGATCATCGCGTCCATCATCGGCACGTACTTCGTCAAGACGCGCGACGGCGGTCGGATCATGAACGCGCTGTATCGCGGGCTAGGCGTTGCAGCCGGGTTGGCGCTGATCGCGTTCTACCCGCTCACCAGCTGGATCATGGGCGACAACGGCACGTATAGCGTCAACGCACTGTATGGCGCTGCCGTGATCGGCCTGCTGCTGACCGCAGCGCTGGTGTGGATCACCGAGTATTACACCGCCACCGAATACAGCCCGGTGCGCCACATCGCGCAAGCATCGACCACCGGGCATGGCACCAACGTGATTGCAGGCTTGGGCGTGTCGATGCGCGCCACCGCAGCCCCCGTGCTCTCGGTATGTCTGGCCATCTGGGGTGCGTATCAATTCGCCGGGCTGTACGGCATCGCGATCGCTGCCACCGCGATGCTGTCGATGACGGGCATCGTCGTCGCGATTGACGCTTACGGCCCGATCACCGACAACGCCGGCGGCATCGCCGAAATGGCCGGTCTACCCGAAGAGATACGCAACATCACCGACCCGCTCGACGCGGTCGGCAATACCACCAAGGCGGTGACCAAAGGCTATGCGATCGGCTCCGCCGGACTCGCCGCGCTGGTCCTGTTCGCCGACTACACCCATGCATTGACCGCGAGCGGACATGATTTGAGTTTCGATTTATCCAACCACATGGTCATCATCGGCCTGTTCATCGGCGGCATGGTGCCCTATTTGTTCGCCGCGATGGCGATGGAAGCGGTCGGGCGCGCGGCAGGTTCGGTGGTCGTTGAAGTGCGCCGCCAGTTCAAGGAAATTCCCGGCATCATGAAGGGCACCAGCAAACCCGAATACGGCACTTGCGTGGATATGCTCACCAAAGCGGCGATCAAGGAAATGATCGTGCCCTCGCTGCTGCCGGTAGCCGTACCTGTGGTGGTCGGCCTGACCCTCGGCGCACAAGCACTCGGCGGCGTACTGGTCGGCACCATCATCACCGGCATCTTCGTCGCGATCTCGATGACCACCGGCGGCGGCGCATGGGACAACGCCAAGAAATACATCGAGGAAGGCAACTTTGGGGGCAAAGGCTCTGAGGCCCACAAGGCCGCCGTGACCGGCGACACGGTGGGCGATCCGTACAAGGACACCGCAGGGCCTGCCGTGAATCCGCTGATCAAGATCATCAACATCGTTGCGCTGATGATCGTGCCGCTGCTTTAGCTGGAGTTGTCGAAATAATAAACAGGGCGGATATTTCCGCCCTGTTTTTTTATCCGCCAATAACTGCCCCTCAAAAACGCCGCCAGATAGTAATCGCCCGTGCGGTTCACAATTGCCGACGGAAAATGCCTATATAATTTCCTTGTAGTTAGCAAGGGAATTTAGTGTAAGATTTCCTTCAACGTTTCAGCCTGGACTATTAATGCATATGCGGGCAGACAAAATTGAGGGGTTTCCAATGAAACCATCACTGATCGAAAACAGGCTCACTCTTATCTTTTCAATCGTACTGAGAGGAAAATAAAATGGCCGCCAAAATAATAAAACTTATCGCTCCGAACGATCTTCCCCTCGTCGGAATCCGCATGGAGGATGGCACGGCCTGCGAGTTCGTATATTCATACGACAAAGAAAATTTAGAGGGTGACCTAGTTTTTAAAAACAAGGGTAGCGCAAACATCTTAAATCGAGAGGGGGGCAATGTCTTTGTTGACTCTGAAGGAAATGATTGGCTCGCTTCTGATATCGACGAGTATGACTCGATCCTGAGGAACTGAACCCTGGTCTCAGAGGCCATTTCCCCACGTACTCTACCCAACCTGCGCAAAAGCGCGCAGCCCTTTGGCTTCACGTTCACGAACTGCTTTTGAGAATACGATGTGCGTCTCGGTGTCGTTAGCCGCTATATGCCATCAGGTTTTAACCGCCAGCCGCCACAGCGAGGTGACCTCCGCCGCGCGTGCGGCGTGCAGCGGATCGGTGGCATCTGAAACTTTGGGATGATGCGGCTGCACATCCATCCGCCCCACCACCTGCAATCCCGCCGCCTCGAATAAAGCCAGCAGTTCGTCCCGGGTGCGCAACCCCAGATGCTCGGCGATATCCGACAGCACCAGCCAGCCCTCGCCGCCCAGCTCCAGGTGCGCGGCCAAGCCGCCGATGAAGCCGCGCAACATGCGGCTGTCGGGATCGAATATCGCCTGCTCGATCGGGGAACTGGGCCGCGCCGGAATCCACGGCGGGTTGCACACGATCAGCGGCGCGCGCCCAGATGGGAACATATCCGCCTGCACAATATCAACCTGTTCGGTCAGCCCCAAGCGCGCGAGGTTCTCGCGGGCGCAGGTCAGGGCGCGCGGGTCCTGATCGGTCGCGACCACGCGCTTCACGCCACGGCGTGCCAGCACTGCGGCCAGCACACCAGTGCCGGTGCCGATGTCGAAGGCCAGTTCCAAATTTGGGGTCAGCGGCGCTTCGTTCACCAGCCCCACATACTCGCCGCGCACCGGCGAAAACACGCCGTAGTGCGGATGGATGCGCGCGTCCAGCGCCGGAATCTCCACACCTTTTTTACGCCACTCATGCGCGCCAATCAGCCCCAGCAGCTCGCGCAGCGAGGCCACCGAAGGCTTGCCGCCTGCACCATAAGCTTCATTGCAAGCCTGACGCATATCGGGCGCACGGCGCAGCGGAATCGTGTAGTCGCCATCCAGTGGCAACAGAATCATCGCCAGCGTGCGGGCGCGTTGCGACTGCGCCTGACGATGCAAGTTGAACGCCTCGGCAGGCACAGTGGAAGTCCCTTCGACCAAGCTCAGGACAGCCTTGCGCGCTTTCTTGCGATCCACGCGCCGCGACATCGCCAGCAACAACTGGCGCGCATTCTGATAATCGCCACGCCACAACAGCGCGGTTCCTTCACAGGCCAGACGATAGGCTTCATCCGCCTTCATCGTGTCGTCGGCGACGACCACACGCTTGGGCGGCGGTGTGCCACTCTCCGAACGCCAGCGCGCTGAGCACGCTTTGCCTGCCTCATTCCAGCTGATGGTTGTGTGCTCGCTCATCGTGTGACACCGCAGCAAAATACGTTATTATAAAAAATGTTCATTATTGTGTGCATACAAATTCCTGTCGTTATTGATCCGTTATTTATTCCAGCGCGCCTGCTGCCACGCACTTTGCTGACTCTTGTCGAGAAAAGTCCAGGCTACGATCCGGCTCTTCTTCTGCCCCTGCGCCATCTCTATCGTTTTGTTATGCAGCGCACCCGCATATTTGATCGCGCGATAAACACCGGGCAGGCTGGCCGACTTCGAGATCAGCGTGGTGAACCACAGACAGCGATCCGCATGCTGGACGCTCTGCTCTATCATCCGGCACACAAAAGCCTCCTCGCCACCCTCGCAGCACAGCTCCATACCCTGCCCGCCGAAATTCAACACCGGTATTTTTTTCTTGTTGGACTCGATGCCCAGATTCTTCCATTTGCGCTGCGTACCGGCCCTCGCCTCGGCTAGCGACGCATGAAAAGGCGGGTTGCACATGGTCAGGTCGAACACTTCATCCGGCTGCACCACGCCTGTGAAAATGAATGAGGGGGATGCCTGCAAGCGCAGCACGATGGCATCGCTCAAACCCTTGTTCGCATCCAGAATATGTTGCGCGTTGGCGAGTGCAACCTGATCGATGTCGGTCCCAACGAACTGCCAGCCATATACGCTATGACCGATCAGCGGATAGACACAGTTGGCACCGACACCGATGTCGAGCACCCGAACAGATTTACCGCGCGGAATGACCCCACCGTTACTATCAGCCAACAGATCGGCCAGATAATGGAGATGATCTGCACGGCCCGGGATAGGCGGGCAGAGATACTGCGCCGGAATATCCCAGCCCTCGATGCCGTACACCTGTTTTAGCAACGCGCGGTTAAGCGCTTTGACGGCAGCCGGGTTCGCAAAATCGATCGACTCACCGCCGTATGCATTCTGCTCCACACATGCCGCCAGTTCAGGCGTGCAGGCGATGAGTTGCTTGAAGTCGTAACGTCCCCGATGCAGGTTGCGCGGATGCAGGCTGGTTTTTTCGGCAGGAGCGGCTATCGCCATCTCTGCGCCATGTTGTGTATCTTTCATACTTGCTTTTTACTCAAAACTCGTTCGGTTTATATTGATGTTAACTCTGCCCTACTAGTCCTCTGCACAGCGAGCGAATAACCAATGCCTTAGTTGGCGTAGTTTGGCAACTTATAACCAGCCACTTGGTCACCGTTATTGGGTGACTTAGTGGAATGGCTAGTTGTTCTATCAGGCAGATGGCTAGTTGTTCCATCGGTAGTTGTGTTTACAGCCGCCCCATCTTCGGCAGCTCGCCGACCAGCGGCGCGACATAATCCAGCCACGCCTGCGTCACGTCGTTGCCCGCCGCATTGATGTATTCGTCGCGCATTTTGGTGGCGACTTTTGCCACCGTCGCCAACGGCGTGATGAAGCATTCGCTGGCATAGGGTTTGCTGGAGAGGCGGCGTATTGCCACCGAGCCGGGTTGGCCCGTGCCAGCGGCGTGGTTCACCGCGAAGTCGCCGACCATGCGCGCTTCTTTCGCATCAATTTCGGAAACGACGGTCGGGAAAGAGCGTTGCAAATAGCCGAAGGTGTCGGCGCGCACGCGCACCTTTTGTCCGGCGAACGCTTCCTTCACCAGCGCGGCCAGCGTGTCGCCCAGCGCACCCGAGCCGGATAGCTGGATGTTGCCGTGTGAATCTTTTTCGCCGCTGGTCGAGATCGGGTTGCCGTCCTTGTCTGAAATACCTTCGGACGCCGCAATCACGCAGCGGCCGTATTTTGCCACCACGGCGCGCACGTCCTGCTTAAATTTTTCAATGTCGAACACGCGCTCCGGCAGATAGATCAGGTGCGGGCCGTCGTCTGCACTCTGGCGCGCCAGTGCGGATGCGGCGGTCAGGAATCCTGCGCTGCGTCCCATCACCACGTTGACCTTGATGCCCTCCAGCGCTCGGTTGTCGCGGTCATCGCCCATGAAGGCCAGCGCGACGAAACGCGCGGCGGACGCGAAGCCCGGGCAGTGGTCGGTCACTTTCAGATCGTTGTCGATGGTCTTGGGAATATGCACGGTGCAAAAATCGTAATTCGCCTCTTTCGCCATTTCGGCGATGATGTGCGCGGTCTCGGCGGAATCGTTGCCGCCGATGTAGAAAAAATAACGCACATCGTTTTTCCTGAACACCTCGAACACTTTTTCGCACTCTTCCTTGCCGGGTTTGAGGCGCACCGAACCCAAAGCCGCCGCCGGAGTCGTCGCGACCAGTTCGAGTTGGGCGATGCTCTGCGTAGTCAGGTCGATGAAGTCTTCTTTCATGATGCCCGCGATGCCGTGGCGCGCGCCGAGGATGCCGGTGATGTTGGGTTGACGGCGGGCCGCCAGCACCGCGCCGACCAGGGATTGGTTGATGACAGCGGTGGGGCCACCCGATTGCCCGATCACCATCTTGCCGATTAATTTTCCTTGGGTTGTCATCGCATCACCTTTATGTCGTTAGGTTCTTGGATTGAACCCGGCGCATTCTAAACCTATTACGGCTTCTCGGCTTAGTCCCTCATCGCTTATAATCGCGGCCTTTATCAACCTCAAGGAAGTCGCATGAGTCTTTTAAATGTCCGCCCCGGCGACAAGCTGCCCCACGAATGCAATGTCATCATCGAGATCCCCAAACACTCCGACCCGGTCAAATATGAAGTGGACAAGACCTCTGGCGTGCTGGTGGTGGATCGTTTCATCGGTTCGCTGATGCGCTACCCGGCCAACTACGGCTTCATCCCGGAAACCATCGCCGATGATGGCGACCCGGTGGATGTACTGGTGGTTACCCCTTTCCCGATTGTGCACGGTGCGATCATCTCCTGCCGCCCGGTTGGCGTACTGCAAATGTCGGATGAAGGCGGCGACGATGCCAAGATCATCGCCGTTCCCACCGACAAGCTGACCCCGCTGTATCACAACATCAAGACCTACAAGGATCTGCCGGAAATCACGCTGGAGCAGATCAAGCACTTTTTCGAACTCTACAAAGCGCTGGAGCCGGGCAAGTGGGTCAAGATCCGTGGCTGGGAAGGCGTAGAAGCCGCCCACACCGAGATCACCAAGGGCATCGCGGCGTACAAGGCCTCCGCAAAGAAGTAAAGCAACTCTAAAACTCAGAGTTCGCCCAAATGCAAGGCGCGTCAAAAATTCCGCCGCGCCGCATATGGGTTATATGTAAGCAAGAAATTTTTTACGCAACGCAGCATAACCAGCCACTTGGTTGCCGTTAACCAATGACTTGGTTGGCGTAGTTTGCCAACTTAGTCAGATGGCTATGCAAAGCTTTTTGGCAACTTAGTGGAATGGCTAGCAGTTCCATTAGTTGGGATGAAATCTGAATTTTAGGAGGCGAACATGACGGCACAGATTATTGACGGAAAGACCATCGCGCAGCAGGTACGCGCAGAATGGAAGTTGCGCGCCGATGCGCTGAAGGCGCGCGGCATCACACCGGGGCTGGCGGTCATCATCGTAGGCGACGACCCGGCTTCCAAGGTGTATGTCGCCAACAAGGTGAAAGCCTGCGCGGAACTGGGCCTGCACTCCGAGCACATCGTCATGTCCGCCGACACACCTGAAGCCGCGCTGCTGGCGAAGATCGCAGAATTGAATGCCGACCCGAAGATACACGGCCTCCTCGTGCAACTGCCGGTGCCCAAACACATCGACAGCAACAAGGTGCTCGAAGCGATCAGCCCGGACAAGGATGTGGACGGCTTCCATCCGCTGAACGTCGGCGCGCTGGTTACCGGCAACATGCGCTTCGCGCCCTGCACACCTTACGGCGCGATGGTGCTGCTGGAAAAATCCGGTGTATCCATCGAAGGCAAACACGCCGTCATCGTGGGCCGCAGCAACATTGTCGGCAAACCGATGGCGCTGTTGCTGTTGCAGCACAACGCGACCGTGACGATCTGCACCTCCAAGACCGTCGACCTTGCCAAGTTCACCCGCGATGCCGACATCCTGGTGGTCGCCACCGGCAAGCCGAAGATGATCACCGGCGACATGATCAAACCCGGTGCAGCCGTGATCGATGTCGGCATCAACCGCATGGCCGACGGCAAGCTATGCGGCGATGTGGATTTCGAATCGGCTAAGGAAGTCGCGGGCTACATCACCCCGGTGCCAGGCGGCGTCGGCCCGATGACCATCACGATGCTGGTGGCAAATACCGTGCGTGCGGCGGAGCGGTCATCCGGAATGAAGAGCTGATTTTGGCACTGAATGAAATTCGACGTGAAGAATAAAATTCTCACTTGATCCTACCTTCCCTGAATGTGGCTCAAGTGGAATGCATCTCAGCAGGGCTCGGACGTCAGGGCGCTTCTCTGGGGGTTGCCCAATAGCCCAGAGCTGGATAAATAGCTTTCGAGCCTATCGGCGGCCAGAGGCTTGCTGTAAAAATAGCCTTGAACCTCGTCGCACTTTTTGTCGCGCAGATATTGGAGCTGTGTTTCGGTCTCGACGCCTTCCGCGATCACGCTTAATTTCAGGCTATGGGCCATCGCGATGATGGCCGCCACGATGGCCGCATCATCGGAATCTATGGATATATCCCGCACGAAAGACTGGTCCACTTTCAGCTTGTCTATCGGCAAGCGTTTGAGGTAACTCAGGCTCGAATAACCCGTGCCGAAATCATCGATGGCGAGTTTGACCCCCAGACCATGGAGTCGCTCGAGATTTTTGATGACCAACTCTGTATCGCGCAGCATCACGCTTTCGGTGATTTCAAGTTCCAGATACTGGGGAGCGAGCCCGGTTTCGTCGAGCACTCGTGCCACCAGCTCAATGATGCCCGGCTGGGAGAACTGGCTGGCAGCCAGGTTGACGGCGACGCAAAATGGCGCAAACCCCTGGTCTTGCCACGCCTTGTTCTGGCGGCAGGCTTCGCGTAGAACCCATTCCCCGATGGGCAGGATCAGGTTGGTTTCTTCAGCCAGAGGAATGAAACTCATCGGTGAAATCATGGCTTCACCGGGCGGAATCCAGCGTATCAATGCCTCGGCACCTATCATCCGGTTTTCGGAAAGACTGACTTGGGGCTGATAATAAAGCACGAACTCCTTGTTCTCGATCGCGCTGCGCAGCTTGTTTTCAAGTTGCAGCGAGGCCAATGCCATCGCATTCATTTCTTCGGTGTAAAACTTAAAATTATTCTTTTCTTGCTGCTTGACGCGGGTCAACGCGGAACCTGCATTTCTCAGCATGTCGCTGGCATTGTCGCCATCCTTGGGGTACATGCTGATACCGATGCTGCAATTCGCAACCAGAGAATTTCCCGCAATTTCCAATGGCAGCGAAATCAGACGAAGGATTTTTCTGGCGGTTTCAACAACATCTTCCGGTTTGAAAACATCCCGCAAAACAATCGCGAATTCATCCGCCCCGAGACGCGCCAACGTGTCATCCGTGCCGATGATGGTCTGCAATCTCGATGCGAAAGACTTGATCACTTCGTCGCCCAATTGCTGGCCCAGGCTTTCGTTGATCAACTTGAAACGATCGATATTAACCAGCAGCAAGGCGGCCATGCTCCCCGTTCCCATCGCGTTATAAGCCGAAAATTTCATGGTTTGGGATGTGTTTTGCATCAGGACGTTCGCATCCTTCACACCCTTTGCATGAGCGATGGCGCGCTGTAACCGGTCAACGAGCAGATTACGGTTTGCCAGGCCGGTGAGCTCGTCATGGCTGGACAGGTAAGTCATCCGGTCTTCGTATTGCTTCATCCTTGTGATGTCCACCATCACCCCGAGAACGGAAGTGGTATTGCTTTGTTCGTCCCTGATTACCTTGGTGCGGTTATTGAACCAGATTGTGGTTCCATTTTTTGCGATCGTCCGGCAGGTATATTCTCCTGTGATTTCCCCCTTCAGGGTTTCGAAAATCTTTTCCTGGCTTGCGGCAAAATCGTCGGGGTGGCAGTATTTTCTCATGAACCCAGGCTCGCTGATCCAGCTTGACATCGGATAACCCAGCAATTCTTCTGCGCGCTGGTTGATAAATGTATAGGTATTCGTTCTGGGGTCCCATTCCCAAATGATCGCGTCTATCCCCTGAATCAAGCTGCGGTATCGCAAATTTGAAATTTCAAGATTGGCAACCAGGGATTCGATCCGCTCTGAAGCCTGATTGAATGTTCCGGTGAGCATCCCGAATTCATCGCCCGACTTGAAGTTGATGCGCTGGCTGTAGTCGCCTGCGCCGAATTGACGGGCGAAACCGAATAAAATACCAAGAGGACTCAGCACATGCTTTTTTAGCGAACGGCGGAAAATAATCGCTGAGATCAGCGAGGTAACAATCATGCCGAAAAAATTGAATATAGCGACACGCCATGCGTCTTTCATGACCCTCTGTGTGAAGGCATCAGATTCGGCTGTAATCATATCAACGATGATGACAAGGTTCTCGGATGGCATATGGTCTATGCCTCTGATGAGGTTGTCCGCCTTGTGAATGTTGTAGTGGCTTGCCAGGAAAACGTCCAGAGATTTTTTGTAACCGTCGCTCGCTTTTTTGTGCAAATCAAGAAAATCCCGAACCAGCGGCGCGGTTCGGGATTTGCCCAGTTTGATGACAAGCGCGGCTCCGTCCAGATCTATTTTCTGATCCAGACGCTGAAATTCCGCCCAATGTTTTGCCAAGTCATCGGGGTTGTCGCCGCGAAGAAGAACATCCTTCCACTGATGGATCTGCTCCTTGAAATCGACCTGCATTTCAAGGGCCATACGGGTATTGGAATCGATGTTCTCGCTGACGAAAGCGAACTCATTGAGTATCTTGTTGGTTTGCCAAACAGCAAATACTCCGAAGAGCAAAACAATCAGCATCGGCGCGAGCGCGGTCAGAAAAAGTTTTTTGCTGAGATTCAAATTGAATTTTCCCGGAGAAAAAATTGCAGTTAGTGGTGATCGCCTGAAACAGCAGCAGATGCCGGTACCGCCTGCTTGGCTGTCGTTTGAACGGGCATATCATCCAGAATCTGAAAAAATATTTCGTCGCGTTTGATCATACCCAACTCGCTGCGTGCACGTTCTTCGCTGGCCGCCGTGCCTTGCTTGAGGTCGCGCACCTCGGCATCCAGCACGGCATTGCGCGTTTGGGACTGCTGGTTAACCTGCTGTTGCACTTCAACCTGGCGATGTAAATCCCACACTTTCAACCAGCTTCCTTTGCCCAGCCACAACGGGTACTGCAACAACAGCAGCAAAACGAGCAGTATCAGTGTGGCCGCACGCATCAGCCCAGCTGATAATACGCGTCGCGTCCTGGGTAGCTGGCGGTGTCGCCCAAGTCTTCTTCGATACGCAGCAGCTGGTTGTACTTCGCCATGCGATCAGAGCGCGACAACGAGCCGGTCTTGATTTGCATCACGTTGGTTGCTACCGCAAGGTCGGCGATGAAGGAATCCTCAGTCTCGCCTGAACGATGCGAAATCACGGCGGTGTAGCCCGCACGCTTGGCCATCTCGATCGCCGCAAAGGTTTCGGTCAAGGTGCCGATCTGGTTGACCTTGATCAGAATCGAATTCGCCAACCCCTGACGGATGCCTTCACGCAGAATCTTGGTGTTGGTCACAAACACATCGTCGCCAACCAATTGTATGGTTTTGCCCAGACGGTCGGTCAACAGCTTCCAGCCGTCCCAATCATGTTCGCTCATGCCATCTTCGAGCGTGATCACCGGATATTTGTCGACCCACGTTGCATACATGTCGATGATCTGCGCCGAGGTCAGCGTCAAGCCGTCGGCCTTCAGATGATATTTCCCGTTCTTGTAGAATTCGGATGCTGCGGCATCGATCCCGATCGCCACATCCGCGCCCGGCACATAACCCGCAGCTTCGATGGCTTCGACGATGACCTTCAGCGCCGCCTCGTTAGAACCCAGGGCTGGAGCGAAACCGCCTTCATCGCCCACGGTCGTGGCCAAACCGCGATGGTGCAGGATCGATTTCAAGGCATGGAATACTTCCGCACCGTAGCGCAGCGCTTCGCGAAAACTCGGTGCACCGACCGGAATGATCATGAATTCCTGAATGTCCGCCCCGCCTGTGGCATGCGCGCCGCCGTTGATGATGTTCATCATCGGAACCGGCATTTCCATTCTGCCGGCACCGCCCAGATAACGGTACAGCGGCAAACCGCTTTCTTCTGCGGCCGCGCGTGCCACCGCCATCGACACCGCCAGGATCGCATTCGCGCCGAGACGCGATTTGTCTTCAGTGCCGTCCAGATCGATCATGGTCTGATCGATGAAAGCCTGCTCAGCGGCATCCAGGCCGATGATCGCCTCGGCGATTTCGGTGTTCACATTTTCCACCGCTTTGAGCACGCCCTTGCCCAGATAGCGTTGCTTGTCGCCATCTCGCAATTCAATCGCTTCCTTCTCGCCGGTGGATGCGCCGGACGGCACGGCGGCACGCCCCATCACACCAGACTCCAGCAATACGTCCGCTTCTACGGTAGGGTTGCCGCGTGAATCCAGAATCTCACGGGCGATGACATCAACAATTGCGCTCATACTTTTTCCTTCTTCTTTCGTTTTAAACGTTCTTCAAATCGATTTTTTCTTCGATCAAGCCCTGCTGCTTGACCGTTTCGTCCAACACTTTCAGCGTATGCAACAATGCCTTGAGATGCCCGAGCGGAAAGGCGTTCGGTCCGTCCGACAGCGCTTGCGATGGGTTCGGATGCGTCTCCATGAACAGACCGGAAATCCCCGCCGCGACCGCCGCCCGCGCCAGCACCGGCACGAACTCGCGCTGCCCGCCGCTGACGGTGCCCTGCCCGCCCGGCAACTGCACCGAATGCGTCGCATCGAACACCACCGGGCAACCGGTGCCGCGCATCACCGCCAACGAGCGCATATCCGACACCAGATTGTTGTAACCGAATGACGCGCCGCGTTCGCACACCATGATGTTATTTGCACCGCTGGCCTCGCGCGCTTTTTCCACGACGTTCTGCATATCCCAGGGCGATAAAAACTGCCCCTTTTTGATATTCACCGGACGACCGCATTTCGCGACCGCGTGGATGAAGTCTGTCTGGCGACACAGGAACGCCGGAGTCTGCAACACGTCCACGACTGCCGCGACTGCCGCGATCTCGTCTATGCTGTGCACGTCGGTCAACACCGGCACGCCCAATTGCGCTTTTACTTCGCTGAGAATTTTCAATCCTGCATCCAGACCGAAGCCTCGAAACGATTTGCCGGAGCTGCGATTGGCCTTGTCGTAGGACGACTTGTAGATGAAGTTGATCTTCAACTCGCGGCAGATTTCCTGCAGCTTGCCGGCCGTATCCATCGCCATTTGCTCTGATTCGATCACGCAGGGTCCGGCGATCAGGAACAGCGGATGATTCAAACCGACTTCGAAGTTGCAAAGTTTCATGCTGCCACCTTTTCTTTTATTGCCTGACGTTGCAAGGCCGCCTCAACGAAGGCCTTGAATAACGGGTGTCCTGCGCGCGGCGTGGAAGTGAACTCGGGATGAAATTGCACCCCGACGAACCACGGATGCATGGACTGAGGCAGCTCCATGATCTCGGGCAAATTTTCACTGGGTGTGCGTGCGGAAATAATCAGTCCGAACTTTTCCAGCGCGGGCACGTAATGGTTGTTGACTTCATAGCGATGGCGATGACGTTCATTCACCTCATCGCCGTAAATCGTTTGCGCCATCGTGCTGGGCTTGACCGGACAACGCTGCGAACCCAGACGCATGGTGCCGCCCAGATCAGAATCGTTGTTGCGTGTCTCGACACGACCATCGCGGTCGCGCCATTCGGTGATCAACGCGACCACAGGATGCTCGGACTCCAAATTGAACTCGGTGCTGTTCGCATCGGGCATCGCGGCCACATGGCGTGCAAACTCGATCACCGCCAGCTGCATGCCCAGACAGATACCCAGGTAAGGCACTTTATTTTCGCGCGCAAAACGGATCGCGGAAATTTTGCCTTCCGTGCCGCGCACGCCAAAACCACCCGGCACCAGTATCGCATCGAAGTGCTCCAACCCCTGCATGCTGGTGGTCTCTAGCACTTCGGAATCGATGTACTCGATATTCACTTTGGTCTGGGTATGTATCCCGGCGTGACGCAACGCCTCGATCAGCGACTTGTAGGATTCGGTCAAATCGACATACTTGCCGACCATACCGATGGTAATTTGATGCAGCGGATTTTCCAGCGCGGTCACCAGTTTTGCCCACACCGACAAATCGGCTGGCGGCAAATCCAGACCCAGCTCTTCGCACACGATGCGATCGAGCCCTTGCAGGTTGAGCATTTGCGGCACTTTGTAAATGCTGTCCACGTCCCACATCGAAATCACAGCCTCTTCGCGCACATTGGCGAACAAGGATATTTTGGCGCGCTCATCATCGGGTATCGGCCTGTCGGCGCGGCAGATCAACGCGGTCGGGAAAATACCGATCTCGCGCAACTTCTGCACGCTGTGCTGCGTAGGCTTGGTCTTCAGCTCGCCTGCGGTGGCGATATAGGGCACCAGCGTGAGATGCACATACGCGACCTGATGCCGACGCAGGCGCAAACCCATCTGGCGCGCGGCCTCGAGAAACGGCAGCGACTCGATGTCGCCGACCGTGCCGCCAATTTCGACAATCGCCACATCAGCCAGCCCATCATGCGAGGCGGCTGCACCGCGCTCGACGAAGGCCTGAATCTCGTTGGTGATATGCGGGATCACCTGCACCGTCTTGCCCAGATATTCGCCGCGCCGCTCCTTCTTGATCACGCTGTCGTATATCTGCCCGGTGGTGAAGTTGTTGGTCTTGCGCATTTTCGCGGAAATGAAGCGCTCGTAATGCCCCAGATCCAGATCGGTCTCGGCGCCGTCTTCGGTCACAAAAACCTCGCCGTGCTGGAACGGGCTCATGGTGCCGGGATCGACGTTGATATAAGGATCGAGCTTGAGCATCGTCACCTTGAGTCCGCGCGATTCAAGGATAGCTGCAAGAGAAGCGGCGGCGATACCCTTCCCCAAGGAAGAGACAACGCCGCCGGTAATAAATATGTACTTGGTCATGCGGGTGCCCGGACAAATGTCTTTCGTAAGGAGCGATGATACCGTAAAAGCATCCGCCCTCAAAATTCCAGCATGGATGCGCGGCGCAGGGGGCAGTACCCATAAAGAGTATGCCGCCAGACACTCGCCCTCGGAGACGGTCTTGGTGCCACCCGACGACTATAACCATAACCAATCACTTGGCAGCTTGCTGCCTTATAACCAGCCACTTGGCTATTGTTGTTTGATAGCCTAGTAGAATGGCTAGTAGTTTCATCAGTGATGATAGCTAATTGTTTCACCAGTAGTTTCATCAGTCGAATGGCTATGCAAAGCTATTCGTCAGAATTCCCTGACCAGTCTGCGAGACTCGGCGGCGCACAGGGGAAGAAGAGCGAAAATCAAAAACCTAATAACCGGGTGGAAAACAAGTTGCCCACCCATTTGCAGACGTTCGCGAGTGACTGATTCTGGCACAGGACAGCCCGTCAAGCATTGTGAGCCTATCTGAAAGCAGCACTTGATGCTTTGCATTCTGACGTGTGGACACCGAGTGCCCACCCGTCAGTCAAAAAATACCGGGCAACTTGTTGCCCACGATTAAACGAATTTAGCTTTTCGTTTTACCTCCCCTGTGCGCCGCCGAGTCGCACAGGCTGGTCAGGGAATTCTGACGAATAGCTTTGCATAGCCAACTGACTAAGTTGGCAGACTACGCCAACCAAGTTATTGGCTAACGCTGGCTAAGTCATTGATGAAGCAACTAGCCATCATCACTGATGAAACTACTAGCCATTCTATCAGGCTATCAAACAACAATAGCCAAGTGGCTGGTTATAAGGCAGCAAGCTGCCAAGTGATTGGTTATGGTTATAGCTGCCGGTCAACCAACGGCGGTGTTGCCTTCGGTTTATTTCAACCCCAATACATCCTGCATATCGTACATTCCCGCCGCATTGTTTTGCAAAAAGCGCGCCGCACGCAACGCACCCAGCGCAAAAGTGGCGCGGCTGCTGGCTTTGTGGGTGATCTCGATGCGCTCGCCGGTGCCTGCGAACAGCACGGTATGGTCGCCGACGATGTCGCCGCCGCGCACCGTGGCGAAACCGATCGTGGATGGGTCTCGCTCGCCGGTGACACCCTCGCGGCCATACACGGCGCATTGCGCAAGATCGCGCCCCAGCGTTTTCGCGATCACCTCACCCATGCCCAGCGCGGTTCCGGACGGCGCGTCCACTTTGTGGCGGTGATGCGCTTCGATGATTTCGATGTCGTAGCCTTGCGCCAGCACGCGCGATGCGGTCTCTAGTAACTTGAACACCAGGTTCACGCCGACACTCATGTTGGGCGCGAACACGATGCCGATGTGTTGCGCCGCCGCACCGAGTTGAGCCTTTTGCTGCCCATTAAAACCCGTGGTGCCGATCACCATTTTCACGCCCAGCCTGCGGCAAATATCGAGGTGATACAGCGTGCCTTCGGGGCGCGTGAAATCGATCAACACGTCCGCGCCCGGCAATACCGCCGCCACATCCGCGCTGATTTTTACACCGCAGGATGTGCCGAACAGCTCTCCGGCATCACGGCCTAAAAACGTGCTGCTGCTATGCTCCAGCACCGCGTGCAGCACCATATCATCCGACTGAAACACGCTCTCGAGCAAGGTGCGCCCCATCCGTCCGCTGCTGCCGGCGATGGCAATTTTGATTTTTCCCATGTTTTATCCTTTTACTGGCAGTTCTAATTTTGCAGGCGCAGTCTCAACAGGCGGATTGCCATCAACCATGCGCGCCAGATTGTCGCCCACAAAATAAAGTGTCAAATTTTGCTGCTCGACCATTTTTCCGCCGTGTTCCAGACGATACACATAATCCCAGCGGTTGCCATGGAAGACATCGTTGACCATCGGCGTACCCAGCACATAACGCACCTGCTGCCGGGACATGCCAAGCTTGAGTTTTTCGCGCATCTGAGGCGTCACGAAATTCCCCTGACGGATGTCCATCTTGTAGGGCGTCAAAAACGGCACTACGCCGCATGAAGCCAGCACGGAAGAAAGCAACATCAGGGAAAGCAAAATCAGTTTGGTGCGCATCATCATAATCTCTTCAATAAAATCCAAAATCAGCAGCATGATACCTCAAGCCCGCCGCATGCTATATTCAGGCCGTGGCACCCAACATTTCCGCCGCATGTTTGCGCGTAGTCTCGGTGATCGTCACACCGCCCAGCATGCGTGCGATTTCCTCGACGCGTTGCTCGGCATCGAGCACGGTGATGTGGCTCAGCGTGATGCCATTTTCCACCGCCTTGCTCACCTGCCACTGCTGGTCGGCCGCCGCCGCGACCTGCGGCAAATGCGTGACGCACAACACCTGATAACCCTTGCCCAGTTTATTCAGCAAATGCCCGACAATCTCCGCAACCCGCCCGCCGATGCCGCTGTCCACTTCATCGAAGATCAGCGTCGGCACACTGGCAATCTGCGAGGTGGCGACCTGGATCGCCAGACTGATGCGCGACAACTCGCCGCCCGATGCGACACGGGCCAAGCTGCGTGCCGGCACGCCGGGATTGGCGGCGACCTGAAACTCTATGGTCTCCAGCCCGTACGCGCTGCCGCTGTTGGCTTCATCCTGAGCCAGCGGCAACAAGACCACAGTAAAACTGCCGCCCTGCATCGCCAGCGTCTGCATCGCCTCGGTGATTTCACGCGCCAGTTTGTCGGCAGCCTTTTTGCGTGCCACCGTCAATTTTTTTGCCGCATCCATATAAATCTGACGCGCTGCTTTTTCCTGCTGTTCCAGTTCGGCCAGATCGGCATCACCGCCCAACTCGGTCAGCCGCGCCACGATGCGCTGCAAAGCCTCATCCAGTTGTTCCGGTGCAACACGGTATTTGCGCGCGGCATCCATCACGCTCCCGATGCGCTGCTCCTGTTCGCGCAAACGCTGCGGATCTGCATCCAGACGCTGCTGATAATGGCGCAGCGCATACACGGCTTCCTGCAATTCGGCCTGCGCGCTTTCCAGCATCTTCAGCGTTTCGCCCAAGCTGGCATCATGCTCCATGCCGTCGCGGATACGCGTTGTCAGCGCGTTGAGCTGCGCCAGACACGCGGTGTCCGACTCACTCAAGGTCTCAAGGCCGAATGCGGCGGTCTCCAACAGGCTCGCCGCATGGGCCAGGCGCGCATAATCTTCCTGCAAGACACGCCAGTCCGCAACGCTGAAGCCCATCCCTTCGATCTCGTTGCGCTGGAACTGCAACAGCTCGCGCTCGGCAACCACCGCATCGGCATTTTCGCTCAGGCTGATGCGGCGGCGGCGCAAGGTTTGCCAATCGCGGTACAGGGCTGCGACTTGCACTGCTACATCCGCCATGCCCGCATAACCATCCAGCAACACGCGCTGCGCATCGGCGCGCACCAGCGATTGATGTGCGTGCTGTCCGTGAATATCGAGCAACTGATCGCCCGCTTCGCGCAGCTGCTGCAAGGTGGCACTGCGCCCGTTGATGAAGCCTCGCGAACGCCCTCCGGCATCCAGCACGCGGCGCAGCAAACACACATTTTTATCGCCTTCCAGCTCGTGCTCGCGCAACCAGGCTTGCACTTCCGGCTGCGCGCTCACATCGAATTCGGCGGCGATCTCGGCACGCTCGCAGCCGTTGCGCACCATGGTCGCATCGCCGCGCTCACCCAAGGCCAGCGACAGAGCGCCGAGCAGAATGGACTTGCCCGCGCCAGTCTCGCCGGTCAGCGCGGTGAAACCGGCCGAGAAATCCAGCTCCAGCGAGGAGACGATGACGAAATCGCGTATGGCCATGAACTTCAGCATTTGTCTGACCGTTTCAACATTTATCAGGGAATTTCAGCATTTAGAGCATTTGATTCCAGAGCAGCTTCTCGCGCAGCATGTGGTAATAGCTATGCCCCACAGGATGCAGCAGGCAAACAGATTCGGGATGACGCGTGACGACAATCTTGTCATGCATCTGCAAGTCATAGCTGGTATGGCTGTCGAAGCGCACGTGAATATCGCCGGTACGTTGCACCAGAATTTCCAGCACCGACGAGCCATTCACCACGATGGGACGATTGCTCAGCGTGTGCGGACAGATCGGAACCAGTTCGAGCACATCAAGACTGGGATGCAGTATCGGGCCGCCGGCAGACATCCCATAGGCCGTGGAACCGGTCGGAGTCGAGACGATCAACCCGTCGGCCCGCTGGTTGTAGAGATACTCGCCATCGATGCGCACTTCGAACTCGATCATGGTGCTGGTATTGTTGCGATGCACCACCACTTCGTTGAACGCCCGGCCACTGTACACCTCGACATCGCGGCGCATCACGCTTGCCGCCAGCAAAAGACGCTGCTCGGCCACGAACTTGCCGTCCAGCATCGCAGCGATGTTGTCCTGCATGTTATCGAGCGTGAGGTCGGTCAGAAAACCGAGCCTACCCTGATTCACACCGACCAGCGGCACCTGGCAAAGCGACAAGGTGCGCGCGATGTTCAGCATCGTGCCATCTCCACCCAGCACGATCGCCAGATCCACCGTGCGGCCTATTTCAACCAGAGACAGGGCCGGATAGGGATTGCCCTTGAGATGCTCGTCAGTCAGGCTGTCCACCACCACGTTCAATCCTCGGGAGGACAAAAACGCGGCCAGCCGCAACAGCGGCACGGCGACTTCCGGTGACTTGTGTTTGCCGATCAGTGCGACATTCTGGAAGGGAAATTTCATGGGCGCGATTAAACCACATCGTCCGGGCAATGACAAAGCGGACGATGGGCGGTATAAGAAGCTTTGCCAATTTATATCGCAGCATACCGGAGCCTATTTTTTGAATATACCACTGCCCATTCGTGACGAATCTCCTACTGCAGAATTATGGCAACCGGCAGAATTAAGGCTGGCCGCGCTTTTCTGGCTGGCTGAGCGCGATGCCGCCCGCAAAGCGGAAGGGGTGCGCCTGCTGGCGCGATCATGGTCGTCCGGTGACATTGAACTCGATACGCACGCGGATCTGACCGCGACCCAGTCCATTCCGGGCCGACCGGACAAACCCGAACTGGTGGCGCCGCGTCTGGTCAAGCATCGCTCGATGATCACGCCGGAGGGGCGCGCCATCTTGATCCATGCGTTGGCGCATATCGAGTTCAATGCGATTAATTTAGCGCTGGATGCGGTCTGGCGCTTCGCCGACATGCCACCGGAGTATTACGCCGACTGGTTGCAAGTAGCCGATGAGGAAGCGGTGCATTACTCCCTGTTGACCGGACACCTGCAAGGCATGGGTTACGTCTATGGCGACTTCCCCGCGCACAGCAGTCTGTGGGAGATGGCCGATAAGACCCGGCACGACATCCTCGCCCGCATCGCGCTGGTGCCCCGCACGATGGAAGCGCGCGGACTGGATGTCGTGCCCTCGTTGCGCGACAAACTGGCGCAGGCCGGTGACATGAAAGCTTCTGCGATCATGGACATCATCCTGCGCGATGAGATCGGCCATGTTGCGATCGGCAACCGCTGGTACCACTGGTTGTGCGATCAGCGCGGCCTGGAGCCGGTCGCCACCTATGCCCGCCTGGCTGCCGAATACCGGGCACCGGTCATGCGCGGTCCATTCAATCTGGCGGCGCGACGGGCAGCGGGATTCAGCGAGCTGGAGTTGGCCGCGTTGCCAACACAATTAAAATGATTCGGCTCATTCATCACACCACACAAGATAATCGCCGAACCTTGACTCAGTGCGAACTACTTGGAAAACCAGCCATCCCAATTCGGATAATTCGGGATATTCACGGTATCCGCATCATAGACACCCTGCGCGGCCTGAGTGTGGCACTTGTCGCAGAAGCTCAACGACTTCACTCCCGGGTTGCCCTTGATCATTTTCTCGGGGATGTCATGGTGCTTGCGGGAGATATAGCGCAGCTCGGTGATGCGCAACGGAGCCGGGCCTTCTTCCGTGGCAACGGCGATCTTGCGCGCCCGTTTGTAAAAGGATTTTTCCGCCGCGTTGTCCACCGCGTAATCATGTATGCCTCGCAGAGTATCTTTGTCGACCTCGGCATTGGCACCGAAATGTTTGCGCAACGCGTCGGCATTGAGCAGCGCTTCCCAGGACTTTGCCGGCAACAAACCGGGCTGGTAGGCGAAGTGACATTCCCCGCATTCGTTTTGATAGGGCTTGTCAGTAACCGGCTTCACGCCTTTTTGACGGCTAGGGTTAACCACCCAGAGCCAAAAGTATTCTTCCGCCATGGCATAAGTGCTGCTCAATGACAGAGCGACGGCCAATATGGCTGCGATTTTCCATTTCTTTTGCATCATGTCACCCCGTTACCAAGTCAATTTAATTGCGACAACCATCGCCACCGCGCCCAACTCAGCCGTAGCCGCATGGCTGGTCGGCACGGTGGACTTTGCCGATTTATCCACGGCATAGAGCATCAGCAGCGCACCGGCGGTTCCCAGCATCGCGTGCAGATTATCCGGATCAGTCCAGCCGTCTTCCATATGAAAGTCGTCCCAGTGATACAGCAGTCCAGTCATTACCGTAGCGGCAGCCATCGCAGCGGTAGCACGGGCCAGCCTCGAGTGGGCGGTGCCGGATGTTTGCCTCGGCTGCGATGAAGGGGGCGGGCAGTTGGTCTCGCAAGCTTCGCCCGGCGCGGTCGCGGCCGTCAATCCGGCTAACACGATGGTTCCCAACCCCAGATATTTGTGAGCATTTCTGCCCGTGAACATCGGCGGCTTGAATTCCGCCGCCGGAATGACAGGAGCTACACTCGCAGGTCCTTTGACGGCATCAGGGACGGCTTCACCCTCATTCGCGGCCAGCAGGTAGGACGGTGATTTTAAGGATTGAAAATTATGGGTATAAAAACTGGCGTCCGTCGGCAAGATAAGATTCACTGCCATATCGTCTGCGTATACCATCCCCGACAAAGCCGCCAGGCTGATACCGGCGGCCATATTTCTAAACTTGACTCTGCATTTCATGCATTACCCTTTCATTAAACTAATTGTCGTCACAATACTGTTGACCCGCTGGCAGGTCTTCACCCAAGCGGTTTCCTTACATAAGCGAACCAGAATATGACAACAGCGACGACCATCAACACACCCAGCCAGGTATACGAGCGCTGGATACCTTCGCCCGACTTGGCGGGTTTAAAACCGGTGAGCATGGCAGCCACCAGATTTTCACGATGCAGGATGCTGCTCATCACCACCCCGATGAGGTGCAGCACGATGACGCCCAGCATAACATTGGTCGCCACACCGTGCATTTGAACCACGACATCACTTGCATCGTCCTGGAGCGCCAGCACCCCCGTCACACAAATAAATATGCCTAGCGACATCAGAATCCAGATCGCCACGCTACCCACCGGGGTGTGCCCCAGATAATGCGCGGGCTTGCCCTTGGCCAGCGCCAGCAAATAAGCGACGATTTCCTTGGGATTGAATAGGAACGAGCGAAACCGCGCATAACGTGTGCCGACAAAACCCCACAGCAATCTGAATACCAGCAGGCCCAGCAAAATAAAACCTAGCGCCACATGATAATTGCGCGAACGTTCCGAAAAGGCCGTCAAATAGGCCGCAGCGAAAGACAACGCCTGCAGCCAGTGAAAAACACGCGTCGGTACGTCCCAAACCAAAATACGTTTAATCATGTTGTGCTCTTTCTACCTGGGTATTTTTACATTGTGTTCGCTGAAATCGCCACTCTCGGCCTGAGTGTGACAAGCCCCGCAATTGGCCGGGCTCTTGACCTTCGGATTCTTCCAGTCACGCGCGGCCACCTCGTCATGCTCGGACTTGAATTCGCGAGTTTCGGTGATGCGCAGCAACGGTTTCCCCGATGCTTCACGCCCCTTGGTGCTGGCATTTTCTTCCAGGAAAGCCGTTATCTCTTTCGCGGATGCGGCATCCAGACCGGCATTACTGCCAAAATGTTTGTCCAGCCCCGACATCACCGCGTGCCATGATTCGGCAGGCAACATGCGCGGCGGATAGGCCGCGTGGCAGGCACCGCACTCAGTCTTCCACAGGGCATTGCTGACCACGACCTGCTGCCCCTCGTCGTCGCCTTCATCTTCGTCGTCATCGGCATATACGCCTGAAATAGGGGCAACAGACATGCCCATCACCAGCACTGCAACGGCGAACATCCGAATGAAATCTTTAGCTCTGAGCATGACAGCCTCCTGGTTTATTTAGTTTATTTGCGCCCTGGTTTATTTATGCACGGTAAGCAGATAAGTGAGCACGTCGCCCTTTTCCTGCGCGGTGCATTCCCGATCCAGCACATCGTTACAATTGCGCTTGAACCACTTTGCCACTTTTTTCATGTCGGTAAAGCGTTCCTCATTGGCGGCAGGAGCGAGCGGCTTGATGACTTTGCCGGTCTCGGAATGCTTGCCTTGTGCGGCAGCATTGTCGGTATGGCAGGAAGCACAGCTCAAATCGTGGTTATGCTTGGTCTTGTAAAAACTCTCCCCGCGCGTGGCCGAAAATCCCTGAAAACCCGGCGTGCCCGACGCCTCGGCCTTTATCGCGGCCAGCACCTCGACAGGTGTTTCCGCGAACGCCGAATTAGCCGTGAACCCTGCTGCCGTGACAAACAAACCAAATACAAAGAATAAGCGATTCATAAATACACCTCCTGATAATTGAGGCTCCATTGAACAGCTTACAAGATAGAAGTTCAATTTTAATTATTAACTTTTTATGCCCACTGCTCGAAAGATTTATGCTATGGACATCTTTTATGCGCAATAGATGCAGTAACGAAGCGGCATACATTCTATGCGCCACGGCCAAATGGGTGCTTAATATGCTCGCCACAAAATTGTTAATATTTGTAACAAATTCAGAATCAGTCGGAATCGGTGTCCGGGCAAAAGAAAATGTTCGCACGCGACTTCAATCCCGTATATGTAAAGACGACTGGGCAGCGCATTGCCGGTGGTAGAATCTAGCCCATGCTCAACGACCGCGCGCAAATCCTGCTCAAGACTCTGGTGGAACGCTATATCTGCGACGGCCAGCCGGTCGGCTCGCGCGCGCTGCTCCAGTATTCCGGTCTGGAGGTCAGCTCGGCGACAATACGCAACGTGATGTCCGAGCTGGAAGACATCGGACTGGTGAGCAGCCCGCACACCTCGGCGGGCCGAATTCCGACCGGGATGGCCTACCGTTTGTTCATCGACACCATGCTGGTCACCAAACCGCCCGACAGCGTCAGCATGCAGCAGATGGAACACAAGTTGCAACCGGACAACCCGTCGCGCCTGATCGCGCAGGCCTCCAACATCCTTTCAGAACTGACCCATTTCACCGGCGTGGTCGCCACCGCAAGACGCGGCGCAATCACGGTGCGCCAGATCGATTTTTTGCGTCTGGGCGAAAAACGCGTGCTGCTGATCATCGTGATGCCGGACGGCGAAGTGGAGAACCGCGTGCTGTCGCTGGAACGCGACTACACCCAGTCGCAACTCACTGAAGCGGGCAACTTCCTGAACCAGCATTACATCGGCTGCAGCTTCTCGCAGATCCGCGACCGTCTGCGCGGCGAGTTGCAGCAACTGCATCAAGACATGAGCACGCTGATGACGGCGGCGCTGGCCGCAGGCGATGCGGCCGAAGCGAAACAGGCCGATGATTATGTGATCAGCGGCGAACACAATCTGCTGCATGTGGCCGATTTCTCTACCGACATGAACCGCCTGCGCGGCCTGTTCAATCTATTCGAACAAAAAACAGAACTGCTGCAACTGCTCGACGCCGGACGCCGGGGACAAGGCATCCATATTTTTGTCGGCAGCGAGTCCGGGCTGGCCTCGCTGGACGAATGCAGCGTGATCACCGCACCCTATTCCGTCGACGGACAGGTGGTCGGCACGCTCGCCGTGGTCGGCCCGAAACGCATGGACTACGAGCGCGTGATTCCTGTCGTGGACATCACCGCGCGCCTGCTGGGCAACGCGCTGTCGCAGAACTGAAGCCCGCAGCATTAACTATTTCAAGGATCTCATTCATGACCTATCAGACTGAACCTGCATACACGCACGGCGCAACTGCCAAGACCGGCGTCCTGCTGGTCAATCTCGGTACACCCGATGCACCCACGGTACAGGCCGTGCGCTCCTATCTGAAAGAATTCCTGAGCGACCCGCGCGTCGTGGAAATTCCCAAAGCGCTGTGGTGGCCGATCCTGAACGGCATCATCCTCAACACGCGCCCGAAAAAATCCGCCGAAAAATATGCTCAAGTGTGGCTGCCAGAAGGTTCGCCATTGCGCGTCTATACCGCGAAGCAAGCCGTGCTGCTGCAAGGTTATCTGAGCCAGCGCACCCAGGCGCCGCTGGTCGTGGACTATGCGATGCGCTACGGTAACCCCGGAATTCCCGAGGTTTTGCGCCGACTCAAAGAACAAAACTGCCAGCGCATTTTAATTGTGCCGATGTATCCGCAATATGCCGCCAGCAGCACCGCCACGGTGTTCGACATCGTGTTCGCCGAGCTGCAGCAAATGCGCAACACACCCGCGCTGCGCACCATCAAAAACTTCCACGACCACCCCGGTTACATCAAGGCGCTAGCGAACAACATCAACGACTACTGGATGAAAAACGGTCGCCCGGAAAAATTGCTGATGAGCTTCCACGGCCTGCCGAAATATACGCTGGACAAAGGCGACCCCTACCACTGCGAATGCCACAAGACCGCACGCCTACTCGCGCAGCAACTCGGCCTGAAGCCCGAGCAATACGTCATCAGTTTCCAGTCGCGCTTCGGCAAAGCCGAATGGCTCAAGCCCTACACCACCACCACGCTCAAGGAGCTGGGCAAACACAAGACCAAACGCCTGGATGTCATCTGCCCCGGCTTCGTCGCCGACTGCCTGGAGACGCTGGAAGAGATCGCGATGGAAGGCAAGCATGATTTTCAGCACGCGGGCGGCGGCGAATACAACTACATTCCCTGCCTGAACGAACGTAACGACTGGATGCACGCGCTGACCGATCTGGTGATAGATAATTTGCAAGGCTGGCTGGTCGAGCCGAATGCGGTGGAGCTGGAGCAAGGAAGGTTAAGGGCGTTGGCAATGGGGGCGAAGAAATAAGTTGGATTGAGCGTAGCGCTCACTCCAACATAAAAACCGCCGGGGGTAGCCCGGCAGCAAGTTACTTTTTCTTGCTTCGCCGCACAAAGAAAGTGATCGGCGTGCGGGGCCGCACCCCGCGACGTTGCTTTTGGATACAATTCGACCAAACAGATAACGCCTATTCGAGCCAACCTCATGTACACCCCCAAACATTTTGAAGAGCCGCGTATCGAGGTCATGCACGAGTTGATGCGCGCGCGACCGTTATCCACCTTGGTCATGCTGACATCCAACGGACTCGAAGCGAATCACATTCCGTTGCACCTTTCGGATACGCCTGCGCCGTTCGGTACCTTGCGCGGCCACTTCGCGCGCGCAAATCCGCTGTGGAGCGATTACTCAAAAGACATTGAGGTGCTAGCGATATTCCATGGGCCGGATTCCTACATCACGCCAAGCTGGTACGCCACCAAACCGGAAACCGGCAAGGTCGTGCCCACCTGGAATTTCGCCGTCGTCCATGCTTATGGCACGCTGCGCGTCATCGACGATGCGGCCTGGGTGCGCGCCCAGCTCGAAACGCTCACCACTCACCATGAAGCTGGCTTCGCACATCCGTGGGCAGTGTCGGACGCGCCCGTTGAATTTACCGAAAGATTGATCGCCAACCTCGTCGGCATCGAGATCGTCATCACCAAACTGACCGGCAAATGGAAAGTAAACCAGAACCAGCCCGCACAAAATCAGGCCAGCGTCATCGAAGGGCTCAACAATAGCGGTCTGCGCGATGCGGCACAGATGGCCGCCCTAGTGGCTTTGGCTGCCCAGAATGCACGCTAATGGAAATGTAGTCCGGTTAATGGTTACAATTCGGGCATACCCCGTATCTTTGTGATTAAAAAATGCCGATCTCAACCCTGACACCCGCCGAGCTTCGCCTCACTATCGCCCCCGATACGCTGGGCTTCTCCGATACCTCTGAATTGCTGGAGCATGCGCTGCCGTGGATCGGGCAGGCGCGCGCGGAAGAAGCCGCCCGCTTTGGCCTCGGGATGGACCAGCCTGATTACAACCTGTTTGTACTGGGCGAGGTCGGCAGCGGCCGCTCCTCACTGCTCAAGCAGGCGATGCAGGCGAGCGCCGCGAACAGGCCAGTGCCGCCGGATCTTTGCTATTTGCACAACTTCGATACGCCGGAAAGACCGCTCGCGTTGCGCCTGCCTGCCGGGCAGGGACGGCTGCTGCGGCAATTCATGGCGCTCATGACCAAATCTTTGCAAACGGAAATATCCCAACTGCTGGACGGGCCGGATTTCAAGACTGAAAGCGAGCGCATCGAGAAAGCCCACAAGGCGGAAGAAACCAAGGCCTACGCCGAACTCGAGACCTTTGCCGAAGCGCGCAGCTTCACCATGCACCGCGAAACCGGACACATATTATTCACGTTGCTAGGGAAAAAAGGCCGCGCCTATTCCGAAGACGAAGTGCTGGCCTTGCCCAAGGAACGCCGCGCCGAGATCGAGCGATCCGAGCAGGAACTGCGCGCCCAGATCAGCCGCTATTTTGAAAAAACCCGGCCCATGGAGCGGGTGATGAACGAGGCGCTGGCGGCTTTGCGGCGCCAGGCGGTAAAGCCGTTGCTGGAACACGCATTGCAGGAAATCCGCTTGGGGCTGAAGAAGCAGATCAAGGACTCCGTCAAGCTCGGCGCTTATCTGGATCAGGTCATGCATGACGTGCTGGAAAATCTTGAACTGTTTCATGTTTCCGATGGCGACGAGGAAATCCGGCAGGAGGCGATGAGCCGTGTGTTGTCCCGTTACCGGGTCAATCTGGTGGTGGATAACGCCGGTCTCTCCGGCGCACCGGTGATCGTCGAAGACAATCCGATGTTCCGACCGCTGTTCGGCAGCATCGAATATCAGTCCGAAAACGATGTGCTGATGACCGATTTTTCCCGGATACGCGCCGGCAGCCTGCTCAAGGCGCACGGTGGTTTTCTGATGCTGCATTTGCGCGACCTGCTGGCCGATGGTCTGGTGTGGGAAAAGCTGCGGCGCTTTTTGCGTAGCGGCAGGTTGCAGATCGAGGAGCCGGGTACGGCCTTCGCGCCGATTGCGGCTGTTTCGCTCGAACCCGAAGCGGTGGACATCGATGTCAAGATTATCCTGATCGGTTCGCGCGAACAGTATTATGAATTGCAGGAGGGTGACCCGGAATTCGCGCGTAGTTTCCGCGTCAAGGTGGACTTTGCCGAAAGTTTTGTTCCCAACACCGAGACTCGCCGCGCTTCGGCAATCTTTGTCGCCCACACTTGCCGCAATCTCGGGCTACCACATTTCTCCGCCACCGCCGTGGCTCGCCTGTTAGAGGATGGGCATCGTGAAGTGGACGACCAGTCGCGCCAAAGCACGAACTTCGCCCGCACCGAGGCGCTGGTGATGGAAAGCGCGGCGCTGTGCCGTGCTCGTAACGCTCGTCTGGTCGAGGCGGCCGATGTTGATGCGGCGTTAACTGCGTGCACACTTCGCCACGACTATCCCGACCAGCGCCTGCGAGAATCCATTGCCGAGGGCGATTTGCTGATCTCGTTGCAGGGCGAAAAAGTGGGGCATCTGAACGCCTTGACCCAGGTAGACCTGGGCGATTACCGTTTCGGCTTTCCGGTGCGTGTCACGGCGCGCACCTTTGCCGGCGAGGACGGTTTGATCAACATCGAGCGCGAGGTGGAATTGTCCGGGCCGATCCACGACAAGGGCGTGCTGATTCTGCACAACTACCTGTCCGCGCTGTTTGCCCACAACGCGCCGCTGGCGCTCAATGCCTCCATCGTGTTCGAACAGGAATATAGCGGCGTTGAGGGCGACTCGGCTTCCTGCGCCGAACTTTATGTGTTGCTCTCGTCCCTGTCTGGCCTGCCTCTCAAGCAGGGTATCGCGGTGACCGGTGCAGTCAATCAGCACGGCGAAGTGCTGCCGGTGGGCGGCATCAACGAAAAAATTGAGGGCTACTTTCGCATTTGCTCGACCGCTGGACTGGACGGCAGCCAGGGCGTGCTGATCCCGCAGCGCAACCGCCGCCACCTGATGCTGGATCGCCAAATCGCCCAGGCCGTCGCGCAAGGTTTATTCCATATCCACACTGCGGAGCATGTGAGCGATGGCATGGAGCTGCTCACCGGATGCCCTTTTGGTGTAGCTGACGAAGCGGGCGATTATCCATCTGACAGCGTGCTGGGCAACGCCCAAAAAACTCTGCTGGCCTATAGACGCGCCTGCCAGCTATCCGGGCACCATGTACCGGAACACTCGAAGTCGGGGCACAAGCGTGTGCGCTGAACAGGGAATGCGGAGTCAATAAAAAATCTTCAAAGAACTGTTAGCCACAGAGAACACAGAGTTCACAGAGAAAACAATTGGTAGCTGTTAATATGACCTTCGTTGACGGGGCAAGCCGAAACATTTCTGAACTATATTCCTCTCTGTATTCTCTGTGATCTCTGTGGCTTGAATTAAGGTTATTAGTAATGAACGCCGTAAATCTCAAAAAAAATCCTATCGGTATTTTCGATTCCGGCGTGGGCGGATTGTCGGTGCTGCGTGAAATCCGCCGCGAACTGCCCGGTGAAGACCTGCTGTATGTGGCCGATTCAGGCCATGCGCCGTATGGCGATAAATCCGTGCAATTGATCGAGACCCGTGCGATCGCCATCGTCGAATTTCTGGTGAGCCAGAACGCCAAGGCCATCGTCGTGGCTTGCAACACCGCAACCAGTGCCGCGATAGCAACACTGCGCGCAAAATTTCCGGTGCCTATCATTGCTATGGAGCCGGCCGTCAAACCGGCGGCGGCGCACACGAAGTCCGGCGTGATCGGTGTGCTGGCCACCAGCGGGACGCTGGCCAGCGACAACTTTGCGAAACTGCACAACCGGTTTGGTGCCGATGTCAAAATTCTGATACAGGCCTGTCCCGGACTCGTTGAACAAGTGGAAGCCGGCGATCTGTCAGGTAGCAAGACCCGCGCATTGATAGCGCAATATGTAACTCCGTTGCTGGAGCAAGGTGCCGACACCCTCGTGCTGGGCTGCACGCACTACCCGTTCCTCGCCGCGCTGATTCATCAGATAGCCGGACCGACGGTCGCGATCATCGACCCAGCCGCCGCGATTGCGCGCGAACTGCGCCGCCGTTTAACAAGCGCTAAGCTATTATCGGTCGAGAATCGTGCAGGTTCTGAGCGCTTCTGGACCAGCGCTGCACCAGATGTAACGCGGCCGGTCATCTTCAAATTGTGGCAGATGGAAGTCGATGTGCAGAGCTTGCCGAACTAAAAAAACAGGAGTTTTCCCTCTGCCCGAATAGCTGGTATGCTTACACCGTGCTGATGAAGAGGCACTGCTCAACTCTAGGAGATGACCATGACCAAACAATCACAACCTGCAGGCTTCCATCCCATCCGGCGTGACCAGCCGCTCATGGAAACGCAAATGGACAGCTACAAATCCAAGGGCAAACTTTCCGAGCCAACGGTCTGTTCGGACTGTGGCGCGGTGTTCCACGCCGGACACTGGCAGTGGTTGGCCAAGCCCAAGGATGCACACCAGGCGACCTGCCCGGCCTGCCATCGGGTGCGCGATAATTTTCCGGCGGGATATGTGACGCTGGAGGGTGCATTTTTCGCCGCTCACGAACCGGAAATCCTGCAACTGATACAGCATCGGGAAACGCGCGAAAAAGCCGAACACCCGTTACAGCGCATCATGGCCATCGAGAAGACGAAACACGGCACCCAAGTGACCACTACCGACATTCATCTGGCGCGCGGTATTGGTGAGGCACTGCATCATGCCTATCAGGGTGAGCTGGAGCTGCACTATGACTCGGATCGAAACCTGCTGCGTGTAGGCTGGAGCCGCTGAGTCCATTCCAGATTTAATTTTGCAGGGCGGAATATGTCCTGCAAAATTAAATCTGGAACAGTGTTTTAAAGCTTGATGAAATGCTCGCGATAATGCTTCATTTCATTGATGGACTCGTAAATGTCGGCCAGCGCCTCATGCTTGCCGTGCTTTTTTACTCCCTGCGCCATGTCCGGTTTCCAGCGCTTGGCCAGTTCCTTTAGCGTACTCACGTCGAGATTTCGGTAATGGAAATAGTCCTCGAATTTCGGCATCCAGCGCGCAAGAAAGCGCCGATCCTGGCAGATCGAATTGCCGCACATCGGCGAGGTGCGGATCGGCACATATTCCTTGAGAAACTCAATCATCTGCGCTTCGACCATCGCCTCGTCCAGCGTGGACGCTTTGACCTTTTCGATCAATCCGGATTTGCCGTGAGTGGATTTGTTCCATGCATCCATGCCGTCCAGCACACTGTCCGGTTGATGAAGCACCAGCACCGGCGCCTCGGCGATCGTCTCCAGATTATTGTCGGTGATCACCAGCGCGACCTCGATCACGCGATCGGTCTCCGGGACCAGGCCGGTCATTTCCATGTCTATCCAGATAAGGTAATTCTGATTTTGTGCCATAATTCGACCATCTGCCGTTGAACGCTAAGACGCCTATTGTGTCACAAGCACGTCCCTTAAGAACACTGAAATAACACCCTATGACCGCGACGCAATTCACTTTTATTTTTATCGCCGCACTGGCGCTGACCACGCTGGCCCGGTTGTGGCTGGCGCGCCGCCATCTGGCGCATATCGCCGCGCATCGCGCCGCAGTGCCGGAGGCGTTCCATCAAAAAGTCCCGCTGACCGACCATCAAAAAGCGGCCGACTACACCTCGGCCAAGACGCGCTTCGACATGTTGGGAACGCTGTTCGATGCCGCGCTGCTGCTGGCATTCACGCTGGGCGGCGGCATTCAATTCATCGCCGATCGGTGCAACATCTGGTTCAGCGCGCCGATCGCACAAGGCATGGCCACGCTGGTCGCGGTGCTGGTGCTGTCCTCGCTGCTCGAAGCCCCATTCAGCCTTTATCGCACCTTCGTGATCGAGGCTCGTTTCGGGTTCAATAAAATGACGTTCAAACTTTATCTGCTGGACGCACTGAAAGGCATATTGATAGGCGCTGCCCTCGGCCTGCCGCTGCTGTTCGGCGTGTTGTGGCTGATGGGGCGTATGGGCGAATACTGGTGGCTGTATGTCTGGCTGGTGTGGGTGACGTTCAGTCTGTTGATTTTATTTATCTACCCGTCGTTCATCGCGCCGTTGTTCAACAAATTTGCCCCGATGCAAGACGAGGTCATGAAGGCGCGCATCGAATCCCTGCTCAAGCGTTGCGGCTTCACCGCACAAGGCCTGTTCGTGATGGACGGCTCGAAGCGCAGCGCACATGGCAACGCCTACTTCACCGGCTTCGGCAAAACCAAGCGCATCGTATTTTTCGACACGCTGCTCTCACGCCTGAGCATTGATGAGATCGAGGCGGTATTGGCGCATGAACTCGGACATTTCAAACGCCGCCATGTAATCAAACGTATCGCGGCGACCTTCGCCATGAGCCTGGGATTCCTGTGGCTGCTGGCGCAATTGATGCAGGCCGACTGGTTCTATCAGGGTCTGGGCGTCAACCCCGCAACGGGCCTCGGGCACAGCACCGCGCTCGCACTGCTGCTGTTCTTCATGATCCTGCCGATATTCAGTTTTTTGCTTGGGCCGATCATGTCAGCCTATTCGCGCAAACATGAGTTCGAAGCCGATGCCTACGCCGCAAAGCAAACAGCCTCGGCCGATCTGATCAACGCGCTGGTCAAGCTGTATCAGGACAACGCGGCGACACTAACTCCCGACCCGCTGTATTCCAAATTTTACGATTCGCACCCACCGGCCATGGCGCGCATCGCTCATCTGCAGGCGCAATAAAGGAGGTAAGTCATGAAACTGGCAATGAAACTATTTGGCACGCTGATTTTTACCACAATGATTCTATTGGGCGCGGCAACGTCCGCATCGGCCAACCCCTTCCCGGACGGCAACGCACAGGCCGGACAGCAATTGTTCGAACATTACAAATGCAACAGCTGCCACGATTCGATGATGGGCGGGGACGGCAACAAGATATTCACCCGCTTTGACCGCAAGAGAAACACCCCTGACGGACTGATCGAGCAAATCGGCCTGTGCAGCGGCAATGTCAACGCACACTTTTCTGCGCAGGAAAAACAGAACCTCGCCGCTTATCTCAACATTTTTTACAAGTTCAAGTGAGTCATGCCATGAACAAAACATGTGATTTAACCAGCGAGCAATGCAAACCTTGCGAAGGCGGCACCCCGGCCCTCACACAACCCGAAGCCGACAAGCTGATGCACCAACTCGATGGTTGGCGGCGCTACGATCATTTGATCAACAAGACTTTCCACTTCAAGAATTATTACCAGACCATCGCGTTCGTGAATGCGGTCGCATGGTTGTCGCATCGTGAGGATCATCACCCCGACCTCACCGTTACTTATAACAGCTGCCAGGTGGAATACACCACCCACGCGATCCACGGCCTGTCGGAAAACGATTTCATCTGCGCCGCAAAAGTGGACGCACTGTTCAAACCTTGAGCGGGCTCCTTCGGCACGGCTCAGGACAGGTTTTACACGGGCAAATAATTGCCGCGTTTGGCCGCCAGTATCTGGTGCGTTTGGATGATGGCAGCGAAATACCCTGTTTGACGCGCGGCAAAAAAAGCGAAGTGGCGTGCGGCGACATCGTAGAAATTCAACGCACCTCAGAAGCTTCGACCGGGAACGGCACGGGCGCGCAGGGGGTGATCGAACGCATCGCACCGCGCCGCTCGCTGCTGCATCGCTCCGACGCGTTCCGCGAAAAACTCATCGCCGCGAATGTCACACAAATCATCGTCGTGGTCGCCGCCGAGCCTTCGTTCAGCGACGAACTGCTGGCGCGCTGCCTGGTTGCCGCATACGAACAGAAGCTCGACGTGCTGATCGTGCTGAACAAATGCGACCTGCCCGCTACTGCCGCCGCCGCACGCAAGCGCCTCATTCCCTATATCGCCATCGGCTATCGCGTGCTGGAACTCAGCGCGAAGCAGGATGTATCAGCGCTGCGCCCATTCCTGACCGGGCACACCAGCGTGCTGGTCGGACAATCCGGCATGGGCAAATCCACGCTGATCAACGCGCTGCTACCCGACGCACAAGCCGCCACCCGTGAAATCTCCACGGCGCTGGATTCCGGCAAACACACCACCACCCATGCGCGGCTGTACCGGATAGACGAGACCAGCGGCCTGATCGACTGCCCCGGCGTGCAAGCCTTCGGCCTGCACCACCTGAGCTTCGGCGGAATAGAACAGGGC
>JADGRL010000016.1 GCA_017880865.1 Gallionella sp. | reverse complement strand
CCCCGCGCTGCCGTTCGACTTGCATGTGTAAAGCATGCCGCCAGCGTTCAATCTGAGCCAGGATCAAACTCTTCAGTTTAATACCTGTTTTGTTCTATTGCTAGAACGGTCCTACTCAAAGTAAACCACTTGCATGATTTATTTCGACTTCGTGTAGGTTTATTACTATATTTTTAAAGTCGTTTGCGCGCCCCGAAAGACACGGAAACTTCCCAAAAACCAAGTACCTACACTCGTCGGTTGTTTAATTTATTTTTTAAAGAGCGGCTGCCGAAGCAGCGAAGAGGTCAGCATTATAGAGACTTAAAACTTCTTGTCAACTACATTTAAAACCTTTTGCAACACTTACCAAAACCACAGAAACGTAATAACCATTTATATTTAAAGCTTTTCTGGTTTCCCATCAAGCTCCGTTTCAAACTTCGTCTCAGCAAAGAGGTGCGCATTATAGAGATATAAAACTTCCCGTCAAACACTTATTGCAAAATCTTTACTTCCAAAACCTTGCTTCTAAAAATCTGGTTGCGGGGACAGGATTTGAACCTATGACCTTCGGGTTATGAGCCCGACGAGCTACCGAGCTGCTCCACCCCGCGTCTGAGCCAAAGACTATAGCAAAGCATCTTGGCCTCGTCAAACACTATCTGAAATAATTATTCCGATACACGTGATTGAACCAATGCTCTTTATCTATATCTATCTCTGCCTTTCCGGTGGCATAGAGCCGGCATCTAAAATCTTGCGGGACAGATTCACATAATAATGAACCAGCGCATCCAACAGGCTTTACTCGTTATATTCTCGCTACTGCAGTGCGTGTCGCCGCTCGCGCACGCCCATGCCGACGGAATAAACATTGGACATGCTGGTTATATATATGAGTTAGGCGATCGCTCAGTTACGGGCGATATCTATGCAGCAAATAATAATGAAGGCGCGGTTATTCCGATGCCACAGGCCTATCTATATAGTGCCAGCCTTTCTCTGCCCTCACCAACGGCCTACATAATCAACTCATATAACCCGCTCAATATGAGTGGGGCCACATCTGCCTCGCTAGAAACACCTCGCTTTACCATCTCGAACGCCCGATTTTCTTCCCCTTGGGCGCAAGCCCCTCCGCGCATAGCAACCTCAGCTTAAGTAGTTAGCTTTTCCTTCGCAACAAGTTAAGATTGCGGCACCTCTATGCGCAATCCGGAGATCATCATGAAAAAAACATTCCCCGCTTTAGGACTTATTGTCCTGTTTGTCACTCAACTCGCATGGGCGAGTGATGACATCACACTGAGTGCAAAACAAGTGCAAGCACTCGGCATTGAGACAGCCAACTTACCCAGCAAACAATCTGGTGAGGTATCTGGACTACCTGCACAAGTGGTCATTCCCGGCAATCAACTGTTCGTTATCAGTGCCCCCCTTCCGGCTGTGGTCGAACAAACCCTGGTTGGTGTTGGCGATAACGTTAAAAAAGGTCAGCCGATTGCGCGCTTGCAAAGTCCTGCCTTGGCCGAAGCACAGCGTGGTTTGTTGCAGGCCAACGTGCAAAGCCAACTCAGCAAAGAGAATTTATCACGCGACGAATCATTATTGAAAGATGGCATCATCGCCGAGAGCCGCTATCGCGCCACCAAGGTCTTGGCGCTCGAAGCTCAGGCAGCCTTATCAGAACGAAAACAAATGCTGCGTCTTTCCGGGATGTCCGATGCTGCGATTGCTCAGTTGCAATCCGGTAACAACTTGAGCAGCCTGCTCACCCTGACCGCTCCGATTGATGGCGTGGTGTTAGAAAAATCTGCCAATGCGGGACAGCGCCTCGATGCGGCCGTGCCGATTTTCAAGATTGCACGGCTCAATCCGCTCGCTCTGGAAATCCAGGCTCCGCTGGCTTACACCCGCGACCTTAAGATAGGTGCCAGGATTACGGTTCCGGCTTATTCGGCCAGCGGCAGGCTCACTGCGATTGGTCGCAGCCTGACCGGCACCAATCAGACTATCTTGTTGCGCGCCATGATCCAGCAAGGCGCAGAAAACCTGCGTCCTGGCCAGTTTGTTGAAGCCAGCATCAGCATCAGCGCAAACAAGGGGGCGCAATGGAACATTCCCAACAGCGCGATATCACGCATCGCTGGCAAGACCGTGGTATTCGTGGAAACCCCGCAAGGATTCCATGCAGAAGCTATCAACGTACTCAATGAAGGCGCGCAAAACAGCGTCATCAGCGGCGCGCTCAAGGGTGACGAAAAAATTGCCGTGCGCGGTGTTTCGGCGCTCAAATCGAGCATGATGGGTATCGGCGGGGGTGAATGATGTTTTCCAAACTGCTTGAATTCGCCCTGACACAGCGGTTGTTAGTGGCAGCGTTGACGCTGTTACTGATAGGCGCGGGCATCTCGTCGTTCCGCGACTTGCCGATAGATGCGTTTCCCGATGTCTCCTCGACACAGGTCAAACTCATCATGAAAGCGCCGGGCATGACTCCGGAAGAAGTCGAAGCGCGCATCGTCACGCCGATCGAACTGGAAATGCTCGGTATCCCCAATCAGCGCATCATGCGTTCGATTTCAAAATACGCGATTGCGGACATCACCATCGATTTCAACGATGGCACCGACATATATTGGGCACGCCAGCAGGTCGCTGAACGCCTGAATAACGCTCTAGGGGATTTGCCCCCTTCCGCTTCAGGCGGTCTCGCACCCATCACCACACCGCTGGGTGAAATGTTCATGTTCACAGTGGAAGGCGATAATATTTCGTTGGAAGAACGTCGCACCATTCTGGATTGGGTGATACGCCCTGCGCTGCGCACCCTGCCCGGTGTGGCCGATGTCAATTCGCTAGGTGGTTTTGCGCGCAGTTTCGAAGTGGTACCGGATCACAACGCCCTCGCGTCGCATGGCATCTCCTTTGCGATGCTACAACAAGCGGTGCAAGCCAATAATCGCAACGATGGTGCGGGACGCATCACCGACGGTGATGAAGCCTTGCTGGTTCGCGCCGAGGGCAGCGTCAAAAATTTACAGGATGTGCGCGACATCGTCATCGCCAGCCCGGCTGGCAATCCGATCCGCGTCGGCGATGTGGCCCTTGTGCGCATCGGCAGTCTGACGCGCTATGGTGTCGTGACCAAAGACGGCAAGGGCGAAGCGGTAGAAGGCCTGGTGCTGGGCTTACGCGGCGCGAATGCGCAAAAAGTGGTCGCCGGAGTGCAAGCCAAATTACTGGAACTCGCACCCTCGTTACCGCAAGGCGTCACCACCAAAGTTTTCTATGATCGCGGCAGTTTGGTCGAGCGCGCGATCGGCACGGTTTCCAAAGCGCTTACCGAAGCCATCGTGCTGGTGGTGATACTGCTGGTGCTATTTTTGGGCAACTTGCGTGCCGCCGTCGTGGTGGCTATCACCTTACCGCTCGCGGTGCTGTTCACCTTCATCCTGATGCAACAGTTCGGCATGTCCGCCAACCTGATGAGTCTGGGAGGGCTTGCGATCGCCATCGGGATGCTGGTGGATGGCTCGGTCGTGGTGATGGAGAACATCATCAACCATCTCGCCAATAGGCGTCCGCATATCCCTCATCTGCACGTCATCTACCGTGCGGTGAAAGAAGTCATCACACCGGTGGCGGCGGGAGTCGCCATCATCATCATCGTGTTCCTGCCACTGATGACGCTGCAAGGACTGGAAGGCAAGTTGTTCATTCCGGTCGCGCTGACCATTGTGTTCGCATTGGCCGCCTCGCTGTTGCTGTCACTGACCGTCGTGCCGATGCTGTCATCCTTCCTGCTCAAGGAAGCCGGACACGATGAACCGTGGCTAGTACGCCGTGCAATGGCGATTTATGCGCCGATGCTGGAACGCGCGCTGAACAAAGAACGCGTGGTGATTGGCGCCGCGCTGGCCATGCTTGTGATTAGTGGCGGCGTGTATACCCAGATCGGCAAGGCTTTCATGCCGGAAATGGACGAAGGCGACCTGATCATGCAAGTCGCCAAACTACCTTCCATCAGCCTCGCGCAGACCGCCAATATCGACGAGCGCATCCAGCAAGCCATCCTCAAAGAGGTACCTGAAGTCAAAGGCGTTGTTTCGCGCGCCGGTGCGGATGAACTCGGTCTCGACCCGATGGGTTTGAATGAGACCGATAACTTTCTGGTGCTCAAACCTCAAGCAGAATGGCGCAACAAGGACAAGACCGCCATCGTCGACCACATTCGCCGAGTGATGGCGAATTTCCCCGGCGTGGAATACAGCTTTACCCAGCCGATCGCAATGCGCGTATCGGAAATGTTGACGGGTGCGCGCGGCGACATCGCGATCAAGATCTTCGGCGCTGACTTGAACAAGCTCAACGAAACCGCCGAGCAAATGGTCAAGGTGCTCGAAGGCATCAAGGGCAGCGAGGATGTGTTCACCGTGAAAAACAGCGGCGTGCAGTATTTTCGCGTGGTGATAGACCGCCTGGCTGCCGGTCGCTTGGGGCTGAACGTGGATGACATCGGCAATGCGTTGCGCAGCCAGATCGAGGGACAACAACTCGGCACGGTAATCGAGAATGGCCGCCGCACACCGCTGATCATGCGCGGCGAAGCCGAGGTACAGCAATCCCCGGCGCTTTTTGCCGCGCTCACGCTGCCACTACCTGGCGGACAAAGCGTACCGTTATCGGTGGTCGCCAAACTGGAACGTGTGGACGGCCCGGTGAAAGTGGATCGAGAAAATGGCGTGCGCATGGTGGTGGTGCAGAGCAACGTGCGAGGCCGTGATCTTGTCGGATTTGTGGAAGAAGCCAAAGCTGCCGTTGCGGAAAAAATCACGCTTCCGCAAGGCTACCTCCTGACCTGGGGCGGCCAGTTTGAAAACCAGCAACGCGCTGCGGCACGGCTTGCCGTGGTGGTGCCGGTGGCACTCGGCATGATCTTCATGCTGCTGTTCGCCACGTTCGGTTCGGTCAGACAAGCCGCGCTAGTGCTGACAAATATCCCGTTCGCGCTGATCGGCGGCATACTGGCCTTGTGGATCAGTGGCGAATACATGTCCGTTCCCGCATCGGTCGGCTTCATCGCGCTGCTCGGCATTGCGGTACTCAACGGCGTGGTGATGGTGTCCTACTTCAACCAGTTGCACGCTGAGGGGATGGACATTACGCAGGTCGTGTTCGAAGGCGCGAAGCGTCGTCTGCGCCCGGTTCTGATGACCGCCAGCATCACGGCCTTTGGCCTGTTGCCGGTGCTATTTGCCACCGGCCCCGGCTCCGAGATCCAGAAACCGCTTGCCATCGTCGTGACAGGCGGACTGATCAGCTCGACGCTGTTGACGCTGATCATGTTGCCCATCCTGTATCGCCGCTTCGGCCTGTCACCAGCCACCAGGTTGCCGTCTTTTGGCGACCAAGTGGAATGGCGAGGGGTTTCATCAGAACGTGCCAAGGAAAACAAATGAATGACCCAATGAAAGAAATGAATTGTTGTTTGACGTTGATATGCCATCGCTCGCTAGAAGAACGACTGGTCGATCACCTGCTGGAGCATCCCGACTGGGTGCGCGGATTTTCCCTGACGCGCATCGAAGGCGGCAGCCAAAAAGAGAAATTGCCCAGCATGCTGGAACAAGTACGCGGACGCTCGCAGCGCATTCAAATCATCACCGTGATGAACATCGATGACGCACGCGAACTCATCACGCATCTCAAGCGCCGTGAGGCCAACCCGGAAATTGCCTACTGGATAACGCCGGTGACCGAGTTCGGGAGGTTGGCATGATAAATAACCTACTGCCCGTGACGGTTCTTTTAACGTCCCTGCTACTAGCGGCTGGCTTTTGCAACGGGTTTGCGACTGCCGTAGAAATCAACCGCCCCGATCTGCCACCCATGGTGCAGGTGGATGCCGCATTGAGCAATCATCTGCTGGTGCTCAACGCCACCAGCAGTCTGAAAATGGAACACGCCAATCAGCGCAAGTGGAACAGCGGCAATTATGAATTCAACCTGCGTGCCGGCTCGTCGCAACGCAAAATCGTCAGCAGCGGACAAAACCTGAAGGAATGGGATGTCGCGCTGGAACGCCCGGTGCGCCTGTTCAATAAGGTCGGTATTGATGAAGACATCGGTGCGGCCAGTGTTTTACGTGCCGAATACGCGCTCGGTGATGCGCGCCACGAAGCCGGGCGCAGCCTGCTGCAGCAATGGTTCGCATGGCAACGCGAACAAGCCCAGGCCACACTGTGGCAGCAGCAGGTAGATATCCTCAAACAACAGGCGCAAATGACCGAGAAACGCGTCAAGGCAGGCGATGCGCCCAAGCTGGAATTGAATCAGGCACAAGCTGCTGCGGCACAAGCGGGCGTGTCATGGCATCAAGCCCAGTTGCGTGCACAACTCGCGGGCAATGATCTGACGCGATCATTCCCTGCGATCCAGTTGCCAGAGAAATTGCCACCCGCAACCCCGGAAGCCATCGAGCATGACTACGCTTATTGGAAGTCGCACATATTCGATGACAACCACGAACTCGGCATGGTGCAAGAACAACGCCACGTGCAACAGTTGCTGGCACAGCGCAGCCGCGCCGACCAGTTGCCCGACCCCACCGTTGGCCTGCGATACTCGAATGAAATGGCCGGCAATGAAAAAATCGCTGGTGTATATTTCACGATACCGCTCTCGTTCGGGCATCGCAGCGCGACAGCGGAAGGCGTAGCCCAGCAAGCCGCTATCGCCGCCGATCAGGAGGCTTTCGTCAAACATCGACTGGAAGGCGACATCTACGCGGCACACACCCAAGCGGTGAAGAGCTTCGACACATGGCAACAAGCGCATGAAGCAGCATTGGCGATACGCAGCAACGCCGAACTGGTCGGCAAGGCCTACAGTTTGGGCGAAAGCAGCCTGTTGGACAGTCTCACCGCACGCCGCTTCGCGCTGGAATCCTCATTAGCGGAAAACCTTGCACAGCTGGATGCCAACGAAGCGCGCTATCGCTTGCTGCTTGACGCGCACCAACTGTGGCCGCTGGATGAGCATGACGAAGCCTCCCCTCATGACCCCCATTGATTGGATCGGCAGTGCTGCCGCCACACTGACCACGACGGCCTTCATTCCGCAGGCATGGCAAGTGTGGCGCACGCGTCATACCGCTGACATTTCGTTAGGCATGTATGCCCTGTTCACACTCGGCGTCGCACTGTGGCTGGCCTACGGCATCCTGCTCGAATCATGGCCGATCATCATCGCCAACTGCATTACGCTGCTTCTGGCGGGTACCGTGCTGGCGATGAAACTGAAATTTGGTTAATTTTCTGTGGTGTCCGCCTAGGCCGCTTCATGCCATTGCAGTTATTCCGTCGTACTTTCAGTGACACTAAGCACAGCTTAAAATTATCGGGTGATGAAAGCGGGACAGGCACCTACGGATTACAAATATTTGTGCCTCAACGTTCGAGGTTATCCGCTTGGGTTTCGAATCTGCTGGTACGCCTAAGATCGTCAACGAATACTCAGGGTATGCCTTCACACAGGCTCGCCATAATTCTTTCGCAAAATTCAAGCAACGCGCGTCCCACATAAATCGCCCCTGATCACTCAACACCCTGGCCCGGCTTCATGCTTTGCATTAAATCTCCACCTTATGTGCGATAACGCACGGAGAACGACAGACTTAATTGCCATGATGCGACAGGCTGCTCGAAATTCATCCACGGATTTAATCTACCCCCGACGCCTGCAGACCAAGCTTGTTTTTTTCTGTGCGGGATGAACATATAAACGGGTGAAGTATTTCTCACACCTTCGTCCGGGTGATTTATCTTCAGACCATTTTACGATTGCATTATAGGTAAGCCATGTTAAAAAAAACCAGCGAGCTCACCATTCTCAAACCTGCCTCTGGCACGGCGGAAGGCATTACCGAGGTCCGACGCCAGGAGGCCTTGCTTAAAACTGGCGCCTTACAGAACGCGATTCTCAACAGCGCCAACTTTTCAAGTATCGCCACCGATGAGAAAGGCGTGATCCAGATATTCAACGTCGGTGCGGAACGCATGCTGGGCTATACGGCCTTGGAGGTGATGAACAAGATCACCCCAGCCGACATTTCCGATCCGCAGGAAGTGATCGCGCGTGCCAAGGCGTTGAGCATCGAGCTCGGAACCCCGATCACACCGGGCTTCGAGGCGTTGGTGTTCAAGGCCTCGCGTGGCATTGAAGACATCTACGAGCTGACCTACATCCGCAAGGATGGCAGTCGCTTCCCGGCGGTCGTGTCGGTCACCGCGCTGCGCGATGCTAAAAACGCCATTATCGGCTACCTGCTGATCGGCACGGACAACACCGCCCGCAAGCGTGCGGAAGAAGCGCTGCTCAAAGCAGATGCTTTGCAGAGCGCTATTTTTAACAGTGCCAACTTCTCCAGTATCGCCACGGACGCCAAGGGTGTCATTCAGATTTTCAACGTCGGCGCCGAACGCATGCTGGGCTATGCAGCCAGCGATGTGATGAACAAGATCACCCCGGCCGATATTTCCGATCCTCAGGAATTGATCACGCGCGCCAAGTCGTTGAGCGTCGAGCTCGGCACACCGATCACGCCGGGCTTCGAGGCGTTGGTGTTCAAGGCCTCGCGCGGAATTGAGGATATTTACGAACTGACCTACATCCGCCGTGACGGCAGCCGCTTCCCGGCAGTGGTGTCGGTCACCGCGCTGCGCGATGCCCAAAACGAAATTATCGGCTATTTGCTGATCGGCACCGAGCTCAAGGCGGGTGCTTTGCAGAGCGCGATTTTCAACAGCGCCAACTTCTCGAGTATCGCCACGGACGCGAAGGGCGTCATCCAAATTTTCAACGTCGGTGCCGAGCGCATGCTGGGCTACACGGCTGCCGAAGTGATGAACAAGATCACCCCGGCCGACATTTCCGATCCTCAGGAATTGATCACACGCGCCAAGTCGTTGAGCGTCGAGCTCGGCACCCCGATCACGCCGGGCTTCGATGCCTTGGTGTTCAAGGCCTCACGCGGCATTGAGGATATTTATGAACTGACCTACATCCGCAAGGACGGCAGCCGCTTTCCTGCGGTCGTGTCGGTCACCGCGCTACGCGACGCTCAAAACGCCATCATCGGTTACCTGCTGATCGGCACCGACAACAGTGCCCGTAAGCATGCGGAAGAGGCGCTGCTCAAAGCGGGTGCTTTGCAGAGCGCGATTTTCAACAGCGCCAACTTCTCGAGTATCGCCACCGATGCAAAGGGCGTGATTCAGATTTTCAACGTCGGCGCGGAACGCATGCTGGGCTACTCCGCCTTGGAAGTGATGAACAAGATCACGCCGGCCGACATTTCCGATCCGCAGGAAGTGATTGCGCGCGCCAAGGCGTTGAGCACCGAGCTGGGAACAAAGATCACACCGGGATTCGAGGCCTTGGTGTTCAAGGCCTCACGCGGCATTGAGGACATTTACGAGCTGACCTACATCCGCAAGGATGGCAGCCGTTTCCCGGCAGTCGTGTCGGTCACCGCGCTGCGCGATGCTCAAAACACCATTATCGGATACCTGCTGATCGGCACCGACAACACCGCCCGCAAGCAGGCTGAAGAGGCGCTACTCAAGGCGGGTGCTTTGCAGAGCGCGATTTTCAACAGCGCCAACTTCTCGAGTATCGCCACGGACGCCAAGGGTGTCATCCAGATTTTCAACGTCGGCGCGGAACGCATGCTGGGTTATTCGGCAAGCGACGTGATGAACAAGATCACGCCAGCCGACATTTCCGATCCTAAAGAAGTAATCGCGCGCGCCAAGACGTTGAGCAGCGAACTGGGCACCCTGATTGCTCCTGGCTTTGAGGCCTTGGTGTTCAAGGCCTCGCGCGGTATCGAGGATATTTACGAGCTGACCTACATCCGCAAGGATGGCAGCCGCTTCCCGGCAGTCGTATCGGTCACTGCGCTGCGCGATGATCAAAGCAACATCATCGGCTATCTGCTGATCGGCACCGACAATACCGCGCGCAAGCAAATTGAGGCCGAGCAGAAACTGCTCGATCAGCGTCTACGCGACCAGCATTTCTACACCCGATCACTGATCGAATCCAACATCGATGCGATCATGACCACCGATCCGTCCGGCATCATTTCCGACGTCAACAAGCAAATGGAGGCACTCACCGGTTGCACGCGAGACGAGCTGATCGGTGCGCCGTTCAAAAATTACTTCACCGATCCGGAGCGGGCCGAGGCGGCCATCAAACAGGTACTGAGCGAAAAGAAAGTCACCAACTACGAGCTTACTGCGCGCGCCCGTGACGGCAAGGAAACGGTCGTATCTTTCAACGCGACCACTTTCTACGATCGGGACAGGAGGCTGCAGGGCGTGTTCGCCGCTGCGCGCGACGTCACCGAGCGAAAACGCCTGGATCAGGTGCTGCAGGAAAAGAACGTCGAGCTGGAAAGCTCCCGGTCTGTGGCGGAAAAGGCCAACCTCGCAAAATCTGAATTCCTTTCCAGCATGAGCCATGAGTTACGCAGCCCGCTCAATGCCATCTTGGGCTTCGCCCAGCTGATGGAGTCCGATTCCCCGCCGCCCACACACTCCCAGAAGGAAAGCGTAGCCCAGATTCTTCAGGCAGGATGGCATCTGCTGAAACTGATCAACGAGATCCTCGACCTCGCGAAGGTCGAGTCCAGACAGGTTCCGATGTCGGAGGAACCGGTGTTACTGTCCGAAGTCATGCTCGAATGCCAGGCCATGATCGAACCGCAGGCGCAGCAGAGCGGCATCAAACTGACCTTTCCCCGGTTCGGCATTCCTTACTTTGTCCTGGCCGATCGAACCCGTTTGAAGCAGGTGCTGATCAACCTGCTTTCCAACGCGATCAAATACAACATAAAACGAGGAACGGTCGAGGTGGAATGCACCGAGAGCGTGCCGGGACGCATTCGCGTGAGCATCAAAGACACCGGCGCAGGACTGACTCCGGAACAGCTGGCGCAGCTGTTTCAACCATTCAACCGTCTCGGACAGGAGGCTGGCACCGAGGAAGGCACCGGCATCGGCCTCGTGGTGGCCAAGCGATTGATCGAGTTGATGGGGGGCACCATCGGCGTGGAAAGTACTGTTGGGGTGGGAAGCGTGTTCTGGTTCGAACTCCTCTCAGTTGCCGAGCCACGCCTTTCCATGAAAGGAGACGCACGCCATTCCATGGAAGGAGTCGGAGCAGCGGCATTGGTTTCCATGAAAGAAGGCGATGCAGTGGTATTAGCCCAACCGCAAGCGCCTCACGCTGCGCGGCTACACACCCTGCTTTATGTAGAAGACAACCCGGCAAACATGCAACTGGTCGAGCAAATCATCGCGCGTCATACCGACATAAGCCTGCTGACCGCCGTGAATGGGAATAGCGGCATCGAGATTGCGCGCGTATCCCAGCCTGATGTGATCCTGATGGACATCAATCTGCCCGGCATAAACGGCTTCGAAGCCCAGAAGATCCTGAGCGCAGATCCGGCCACGGCGCACATCCCCGTCATTGCCCTCAGTGCCAATGCCATGCCTCGTGACATCGAGAATGGTCTGAAGGCGGGTTTCTTCCGCTATATAACCAAGCCCATCAAGGTCAATGAATTCATGGAGGCGCTTAATGTGGCGCTGGAATTTGCGGAAAAAAATTCTGGAAAAAACACACAGGAATGAAATTATTATGATAAGTTCATCTGACATTCTTCATGGCAAAATCCTGATCGTTGACGATCAGGAAGCCAATATCCTTCTGCTGGAGCGGATGCTGCGCGAAGCTGGCTATGTTTCCATCACGTCTACCATGGATCCGCGCGAAGTCTGCGCGCTTCACCTCAAGAACCGCTACGACCTGATCCTGCTCGATCTCATGATGCCAGACATGGACGGCTTTCAGGTGATGGAGGGACTCAAGGAAATTGAACCACAGGATCTGCTTGTTGAATTGTCCACGAAGCATCAATTCCAGGTGATAGAAGGACTCAATGAGATTGAACCAGGTGGATATCTTCCTGTCATCGTAATTACCGCCCAACCGGGCCACAAACTGCACGCACTCCAGGCCGGTGCCAGAGATTTCATAGCTAAGCCGTTTGAGCTGGCCGAGGTGCTGGCACGGGTAAATAACATGCTGGAAGTACGACTGTTGCACGTGGAAACGATGAACTACATCAAGGCGCTGGAACAAAAGGTTATGGAAGTTGAAGCCAGTCGCGATCTGATCCGTCGCCAAAATAACAAGATCAAAAGCCTCTACGATAAAATCTTGTCCTTGGAAGGAGGCGACACTGCAGCATTGGCCGAACCGCAGTTACCAAGCGCTGCAAGGCTACACACCCTGCTCTATGTCGAGGATAACCCGGCGGACAGGAGACTGGTCGAACAAATCATCGCACGCCACCCCGATATGCGCTTGCTGACCGCGGTGAGTGGAAATAGCGGCATCAAAATTGCGCGCGTCTCCCAACCGGATGTGATCATGATGGACATCAATCTGCCTGACATCAGCGGCTTCAAAGCCATGGAAATCCTGCGATCAGACGTGACCACGACGCACATCCCCGTGATTGCCCTCAGTGTGAATGGCATGCCGCTTAACATCGAGAGTGGTCTGAAGGAAGGATTCTTCCGCTATATAACCAAACCGATCCGGGTCAATGAGTTCATGGAGGCGCTGGAGGAGGCGCTGAAATTTGCAGGTAAAAAATCTGATGGGAGCACATAAGGCACTACGATTCTTATGATAAGTTCATCCGACATTCTTCATGGGAAAATTCTGATCGTCGACGATCAGGAGAGCAATATTATTTTGCTCGAGCGGATTCTGCACGGCGCCGACTATACTTCCATCACGTCCACGATGGACCCGAGCCAGGTCTGCGAACTTCACGTCAAGAACCACTACGACCTGATCCTGCTCGATCTCCTGATGCCCGGCATGGACGGGTTTCAAGTGATGGAAGGGCTCAATAAAATTGAACCGAATGACTATCTTCCGGTGCTTGTCATTACCGCTCAACCGGGTCACAAACTGCGCGCGTTTCAGGCTGGCGCGAAGGATTTCATCGCAAAGCCGTTTGATCTGCCCGAGGTACTGGCGCGGGTTCACAACATGCTGGAAGTGCGCCTGTTACACAAGCAATTGCACAATTACAACGACGTGTTGGAACAGCGGGTGCGGGAAAGCACGGCCGAACTTAAGGATGGTTATATAGAAACTATTTTCACGTTAACGCGTGCAGCGGAATACAAAGATGAAAACACCAGCACTCACGTGAGACGCATCAGCTATTATTGCCGCGAGCTTGCCAGGATGCTCGACCAGAATGAAGCGTTCGTTGACAAGATTTTTTTAGCGAGCCCGATGCACGATATAGGAAAAATAGGCATCCCCGACCATATCCTGCTCAAGCCGGGCGGTCTCATGCCGGATGAGGTGAACATCATGAAGGGGCATACCCTGATAGGCGCGAATATCCTTGGCAACAGCAAGTCACCCTATCTCCAGATGGGCGCCATGATCGCGCTCAATCACCACGAACGCTGGGACGGCGGGGGTTATCCGAATGGTAAACGTGGTTTGGATATTCCGCTGGCGGCGCGCATCATGAATATGTGCGACAAATATGACGCCCTTCGCAGCAAGCGGCCCTACAAAAACGCATATGATCATCAAAAGACCATGGACATCATTACGTCCGGCGATGGTCGCACTCAGCCGGAACATTTCGACCCGGTTATTTTGGCAGCGTTCAAGAAAAATCACCTGGCGTTCCGCGACATCTTCAATGCAAACATGTATCAACTTTGATAGATATTTTTTATTTCAAGTGTTTAAACGCCATGAGTTCATGGGACCGCAGGGCATTGAGCTGGAATTCGCGGAAAAATCCGCCAAGAACAAATAAGTCACTGAGATTTTCATGATCAGTTCATCGGACATTCTTCACGGAAAAATCCTGATCGTCGACGATCTGGCAGCCAATGTGCAGCTGCTGGAGCGTATGTTGCGAGGCGCCGGCTATACATCTATCGAGTCCACGATGGATCCGCGCAAAGTCTGCGAACTCCACCTTAAAAATCGTTACGACTTGATCCTGCTCGATCTTCAGATGCCAGGCATGGACGGATTCCAGGTGATGGAGGAACTCAAAAAAATCGAAACGGAAGGTTATCTTCCAGTCCTTGTGATTACTGCCCAACCTGATCACAAACTGCGCGCTTTGAAAGCAGGTGCGAAGGATTTCATCAGCAAACCGTTTGATCTATCCGAGGTGCTGGCGCGCGTTCACAACATGCTCGAAGTCCGCCTGCTGCATCTGGAAACGAAACAACTCTATGACAGAGTCGTGATGGAACAGAGGGTGTCGGATCGACTGCTGCTCAACGTGCTACCCGAGGTCATTGCCGAGCGTCTAAAAAAACAGAGTGGCATCCTTGCCGACAGCTTGCTGAAAATGATCGGCGACAATCTGCCGCTCATTGCCGACAGCTTCCCGGATGTGACGGTGTTGTTCGCGGACATCGTGGGGTTCACCAAATTTTCTGCGGGTGTACACCCCGAGAAACTGGTGATTTTGCTCAACGAAATATTCTCCGAATTTGACAGCATTGCCGATATTCGCGGTCTCGAAAAGATAAAGACCATCGGCGATTCGTACATGGCTGTATCCGGAATACCTGTTCCTGCGGCCGATCATGTGGCGCGGACGGCACACATGGCATTGGACATGATGGATGCGCTGGACGCATACAATAAGCGCAGCGGCCACTCGCTGCAGATGCGCATAGGCATTAACAGCGGTGCGGTGGTGGCCGGCGTCATCGGCAAGCGCAAGTTTATTTACGACCTGTGGGGCGATACCGTGAACACCGCTAGCCGGATGGAATCACATGGCGTGGCCGGGCGTATCCAGATAACGGACACTACTCGGCAGCGGTTGGGTGAACCATTCATATTTGAAGAACGCGGAATAATTGATGTCAAAGGCAAAGGCGAGATGAACACCTGGTTCCTGAATGGCATAAATGCAAACGAACAAATACGATGATTAGCGAACAAGAGATTCTTAACGCCAGTATTTTAATCGTGGACGATCAGGAATCCAATGTACTTCTGTTGGGGCAAATGCTGCGTAAAGCCGGCTATCGGTGCATTGCGTCGACGATGGATCCCTATGCGGTTTGCGAGCTGCATCATAAAAACCGCTACGACCTGATTCTGCTTGATCTCAAGATGCCCGGCATGGATGGCTTTCAGGTGATGGAGGGGCTTACGAAAATCGAAATGGATAGTTACCTTCCGGTACTCGTAATCACCGCCCAACCGGATCACAAGCTGCGTGCGCTCACTGCGGGCGCGAAAGATTTCGTCAGCAAACCGTTTGATCTGGTCGAAGTCAAGACGCGCATTCACAACATGCTGGAAGTACGGTTATTGTATGCAAAACTCGAGAATTCCAACAAGGTGTTGAAATCCTTGGCGCTGCATGATGAACTGACCGGGCTGCCTAATAGGCGGCTTTTAATGGACAGACTTTCGTTTTCCATCGCCCATGCCCGCCGGAACAAGTGCACGATGGCGGTATTGTTTCTGGATTTGGACGGATTTAAGCAGATCAATGACACCTTGGGCCACGATGCTGGCGACACGCTGCTGACCATGGTAGCCGCTCGTCTGGTGGCTGCGGTGCGTCAAGAGGACACGGTGGCGCGCCTGGGTGGCGACGAATTCGTGATCGCGCTGTGGGAAATAAGTGATGCTGACGATGTGGTTAAGCTGGTGTCGAAAGTGGTACAGGCCGTGTCGCAACCTTATAGCATTCAAGGCGGCAGCGTGAGCATGACCGTCAGTGTCGGCGTCGGCATTTATCCCACGCATGGCGAGGAGGTGGAGACGCTGATGAAAAACGCGGATCTGGCCTTGTATGAAGCTAAGCGCACAGGAAAAAATAACTATCGCATTGCAGCACACCCCGATGGCGATGGCGCGTAGTTGGCATAACTTGCCCTCTTAATACCGAGTCTCGGTGCTAACAAAACCTGACAAAGACATTAAGTAGAAAACAAGTTCATCCCAACGCCGACTTCGGATTGAATCGGCCCCGAATTAGTCTCTCACTCAGCTTTCAACGCAGAATTAACACGGCCAAGGGGGTGCGTTCCGGTTCTTTTTGCACTGGATTCCGTATGCCCATTTATAATGGCTCGGTTAGTCACTTTCTGAGTTAACCATGACCCTCATCCCAGAAATAAAACCCAATCAATCCGTCGAGTTGCTCAAAGAGTTGCATATCCTGACGCGCGACGGCAAGCTCAATCAGGACAGTCGGCGCAAGCTGAAGCAGGTGTATCACTTGTTTCATTTCATCGAACCGCTGCTGGATGAAGTGTTCGCGGGCAAGCCCGATCTCACGCTGGCGGATCACGGCGCGGGCAAGTCCTATCTGGGTTTCATCATCTACGATTTATTTCTGAAGGCACGCGAGGCCGGACATATTTACGGCATCGAAACCCGCGAGGAATTAGTCAGCAAATCGCAGCAGTTGGCTGCCAAGCTGGGTTTTGCGCGCATGTCGTTTTTAAATCTGTCCGTGGAAGAATCTATCCATTCAACGCAACTGCCCGAACAGATTGATGTCGTCACCGCATTACACGCCTGCAACACCGCCACCGACGACGCGATCAAATTCGCTTTGCACAAACAGGCTAAATTCATCGTGCTGGTGCCATGCTGTCAGGCCGAAGTGGCGGCGGTGTTGAACAAAAATAAAAACCAGTCGTTCGGCAAAACACCGCTTTCTGAAATCTGGCGGCATCCAATTCATACCAGAGAATTCGGCAGCCATCTCACCAACGTGCTGCGCTGCCTGCAACTGGAGGCGCATGGCTATCAAGTCACTGTAACCGAGTTGGTCGGCTGGGAGCATTCGATGAAGAACGAGCTGATTGTCGCCAGTCGAAAAGGCACACCGAGAAAGAATGCACAAGAGAGGCTGGAGCAGATTTTGCGCGAGTTGAATCTAGAAGAATTGCGCGAACGGTTTATTTATTAGCGGTCATTTTAAATCGTCAACAATATGTAGGGCTACTAGCCATCCGACTGATGAAATCACTGGTAAAACAACTAGCCATCTCACTGATGAAGCTACGGGTAAAACAACTAGCCATCTCACTAAGGCAGCAAGCTGCCAAGTGATTGGTTATAGCCATTCCACTAGGTTGTCAAAGAACAACAACCAAGTGGCTGGTTATAAGGCAGCAAGCTGCCAAGTGATTGGTTATAGCTTTAACGCTTATCCAGTTCTTCCCAACGCGCCATTATCTTCAACACTTCAGCCTCGATTTCTTCGTTGCGCGCTTGCAGTTGTTTTGCGCGTTTGGCATCGCTGCGAAACAGCGTGCCGTCCGCCAGATGCGCGGCGATATCCACCTGCTCGCGCTCCAACACTTCGATACGCTTGGGCAGCTCTTCCAGTTCGCGCGCATCCTTGAAGCTGAGCTTGCTACTGGCTTTCGGCTTTTCGACCGGCACGGCAGCGACACGCGGCGGGGTTGATGCAGGCTGTTTGTTTGATGCTGCCGTTGCCTGATATTTCTTGACCCGCACCCAGTCCTCATAGCCGCCGACATATTCGATCAACTTGCCGTCGCCCTCGAACGCGATCACCTGCGTGACCACGTTGTCGAGGAAGGCGCGGTCATGGCTGACCAGAAACAGCGTGCCGTCGTATTGTGCGAGCAGCTCTTCGAGCAACTCCAGCGTCTCGATGTCCAGATCGTTGGTCGGCTCATCCAGTACCAGCACGTTGGCGGGCTGGGTGAACAGCCGCGCCAGCAGTAAGCGGTTGCGCTCGCCGCCCGAACAGCTCTTCACCGGCGAACGGGCGCGCTCGGGCGGAAACAGAAAATCGCCCAGATAACTGATGACATGCTTTTTCTGACCGCCGATGTCGACAAAATCCGAGCCCTGGCTGATAGTATCGGCCAGCGTCGCATTGTCATCGAGCTGCTCGCGCAACTGGTCGAAATAGGCCACCGAAATTTTGGTGCCGAGTTTCACCGTGCCGCTATCGGGCTCCAGATTGCCCAGTATCATTTTCAGCAGCGTGCTTTTGCCCGCGCCGTTGGGACCTAGCAAACCGATCTTGTCACCGCGCTGGATGCGGCAGGAAAAATTGTCGACCAGCGTGCGCCCGCCATATGCTTTGCTGACATGCTCCAGCTCGGCAACCAGCTTGCCGGAACGCTCACCGGTATCCACGGCCATCTCGACCTTGCCGACTTTCTCGCGGCGCGCGGAGCGGTCGCGGCGCAACTGTTCCAGACGCAGCACACGACCCTCGTTGCGGACACGGCGGGCTTTGACGCCCTGGCGTATCCACACCTCTTCCTGCGCCAGCACCTTGTCGAACTTGGCGTTCACCACTGCCTCGTCAGACAGCATGCGTTCCTTGATCGCCTGATAGGCGGTAAAAGTGCCAGGAAAACTCGCCAGTTTTCCGCGATCCAGCTCGACGATGCGGGTCGCAACATTGTCCAGAAAGCGCCGGTCATGGGTGACGAACAAGACCGCACCTTTGAAATTATTCAGCAGCCCTTCCAGCCATTCGATCGAGGCGAAATCCAGATGGTTGGTCGGCTCGTCCAGGATCAGCACGTCCGGCTCGGCCACCAGCGCCTGCGCCAGAGCCACGCGCTTGCGCTGTCCGCCGGACAGGTCGCCAACGCGCTTGTCCGGATCCAGATCCAGTTTGTTGATCGCGGTCTCGATGCGCGCTTGTACCGACCAGCCGTCCTGTGCTTCGAGCTGCGTCTGCAAGTGCTGCATTTCTTCGAGCAGCTTGTCGAAGTCCGCGTCCGGCTCGGCGAGTTGGTGCGAGACATGGTGATAATCGTGCAGCAGCTTTTGCAGATTGCCCAGACCTTTCGCCACGGCATCGAACACCGAGTCGTCGGCTTCCAGCACCGGCTCTTGGCTGACATAGCAGATGCGCGCCGTCGGAGCGCGCCACACCTGACCGTCATCGAGAGTGCCTTGGGCTGCGAGCACGCGCATCATGCTGGACTTGCCCCCGCCATTGCGGCCGATCAGGCCGACGCGTTCGCCCTCATCGAGTTGAAAATCGGCATGATCCAGTAACGCGACATGACCAAAGGCGAGACTCGCCTTATCCAAAGTAATAAACGGCATAAATTATTTTCTGAAAAGATTGATTAATAAAATTAAGGTTAGGGCAAACATTTCGTAGGTCGGGTTTCAACCCGACACGTCGGGTTAGCTTTTCATAGCCATTCGACTAGGCCGCAAGTCGCTGGTTAAAACCACACCTACGATCCTTTGGATAATTTCTGCAAATCCTCGATGATCTGTTTCGAGTGGCGCGAGGTTTCGACGCTCAAATAAACCTTGCTGATGTTGCCTTGTGGGTCGATCAGAAAAGTGTAGCGCCGCGCGACTTTCATGAATAACAAATCCAGCAGCGCGCCATAACGCGTTGCCGTCTCGGTCGTCTTGTCCGCCAACAACGGAAACGGTAAATGATACTTTTTGGCAAATCCCGCATGGCTGTCGGTATCGTCCACGCTCACGCCCACCACTTGCGCGCCCAGCTCGGTGATCTGGTTCAGGTCATCGCGAAACGCGCACGCCTCCTGCGTGCAGCCCGGCGTGTCATCCCTGGGATAAAAATACAGTACCAGCCACTTGCCGCGATATTCCTGCAAAGTGTGCGGCTTACCATTCTGGTCGGGCAGATTGAAATCCGGCGCGGGTTTACCCACTTCCGGCAACTCGCCGGCGCGTGCCGCGCGAGCCACGAACAACGCGGCAAATACAACCAGTGCCGCAACGACCGCGAACCATTTCATTCCCACTCCTCAAACACGAAGGATACCCAAGTCGCGCATGATACCAGCGTGACAGTTTTGATTACAGCGTATTTCCGTTAGAATGCGCGCCGCTGTCCCCGTAGTTAAATGGATATAACCGGCCCCTCCTAAGGGTCAATTACAGGTTCGATTCCTGTCGAGGACACCAAATTGCGGTACAACCCCATTCATTACTCGCAGGCATGCGTTCAGAAATAATAAAACGCCGGATCGATTCGATTTCAATTTAATCCCAACGCCTACATCTTGCGACCTGCCCACATCACCCAGACTACGCGACCGAGGATGGCGAAATCCTGTTCGCGCAGCTTTGCAGGACGAACGGTGAAAGCCTCATAAGCCGGATTATCGCTGACAACCTTGATGATCCCGCCCGGCAGGGCTTGCAGGCGTTTCACCAGCAGCAGCCCATCCATCATAAGCAGGTAGATGCCCTCACGATCCGGCTTGGTGGCGCTCCGATCCAGCAGAATCGTATCACCGGATCGCAGCGTAGGTTTCATGCTCTCCTCGTCTACACGAACCAGGTACAAATCAGATGGGACTGCACCCAGCTCCTGCCTGACCCACGATTCACTGAATTTCAGCGCATCATCGGCGCGCCAATGTTCAACCTTAGCACCGGCGCCAGTAACGTTTTTTATGTTGTAAAGCGGCACTGCAACAGAAGGCTTGTCCTCAAGGGTGGCTAAAGAATCGCGTGCGAGATTATGATCGGCAACGGTATCCAGTTTCGCTTTAACCTTCGCGGATCCCGATGCCGTGCTATCTGCAACCCGAAGTCCCAGCCAGTAAATAAAGTCCTCGCCCGTGACATCGGCAAATGCAATCAGAAAGTCTATGTCAGGTATTCGCCTGCCCGTTTCATAATTGACGATCGTCGTGGTGCTGACCTTGAGCTTGGCTGCCATTTCAACCAGAGTCATTCTTAAACGTCTGCGACAAATCTTCAGTTCGCATCCAATTTTCGGCTTATGCATATCAAATCCGGCAATTCATTAATCGACAGTCATTAAAGCACTCTATAGTCAAAAACACAACGAACGTTGTCTAAACTAAAAACAAAAGTCTTTGACTCTTGATTAAATCACTCATATATTATCGCCACGTGTTTAGCATTTTTTTTGTCAGATTCAAGCCGCAATTCTATTCAAATTGAGAGGCCAATATGCAAACGAACCTGAAGCACAAAGTCACCAGCGAGAGCCGCCATCTATCGACCTTCACATCTGGTTACGAGAAATACGGCATCGACATCCTCAAGGTGCAGGATCGCACTGCGTGTACTACCGAACAGATAAACTGCGTCTTGAAGCGCATCGTGCGATCTCATGTAGCGGAGACGTTCAAAATGCGTTTCAACATCACAAAACTGAAATGTCACGCGCTGCCTTTAGCAGCTCTATTGCTCGCCGCGTGCGGTGGGGGCAGTGGAGGTTCTACATCTACCCATGCCACCGCCCCGCAGAATACGGCCTCTTCGGGCTACGCCTATGTGGCGAATGCCAACAGCAACAACATCTCGCAATATACCGTGGCTACCGACGGCACATTAAAAGCCATGGCAACAATGACGGTTGCGACGGACACGACCCCATACTCCGTCACGATCGATCCTTCCAATAAATATGTCTATGTGGCTAATCTGGACAGCGCCAACGTTTCGCAATACACCATCGGCTCGAATGGTGCGTTGAAGCCCATGCCTGTCGCGACAGTCGCAGCGGGTATGAGCCCATACTCGATCACCGTTGCACCGATGGGAAAGTACGCCTATGTGGTGAACTACACCAGCAACAACATCTCGCAATACACCATCGGCGCGGATGGGGCGTTAACAGCGATGGATAAACCAACGGTTGAGGCAGACAAAAATCCGGTGTCCATCACCGTCGACCCTTCGGGCAAGTACGCCTATGTTGCTAACTACACCAGTAACAACATATCGCAATACACGATCGGCACGAATGGCGCGTTGACGCCGATGGGCACAGCAGAAGTTGCGGCGGGCACAAACCCGGAATTCATCACCGTCGCGCCGACGGGTAAATATGCCTATGTGGCGAACTTGAACAGCGCCAACATATCGCAATACACGATCGGCGCGGGTGGCGAGTTGACGCCAATGGCAACAGTGACGGTTGCGGCAGGCACGAAACCATACTCAGTTACCGTCAATCCATCGGGACAATATGCTTATGTGGCGAACTCAGGCAGCGCCAATGTCTCGCAATACACGATCAGTGCGGATGGCGCGTTGACGCCTATGGCCACCGCGACGGTTGCCACGGATTTGATTCCGGCATCAGTCACCGTCGACCCCACTGGAAAATATGCCTATGTGGCTAACTATGGCAGCAACAACGTCACGTTACACACCATCGGCGCGGATGGGGCGTTGACACCCGTGGCCACAGCGACGGTTGCGGCGGGTCTTGGCCCAGACACAATAGTCTCCACAAAGTAACGGCTAGCTCAGGATGAGAATGCCTGTCAGGTCTGAACCTCAGTGCTGTTTATTTCAGGGCAAATGTGCTGGCATTGGGCATACCAATAAACCAATATAATCAGTCATCTCTAGATCATCGGAACGCAAGTTTTTCAGGCGAATGGAACTCTTTAACCTTATCCCTATCTTATTTCATGCTCGTAATTGCATCGTGTAGCAAAGCGGTGCTGGATCGAGTGTGTAATTCCAATTGTTATAAGGAGTGCGAAAATGAAAAGAGCTTATTCCGCAGTGAAAGAAACGATTTCCCGATTCGTGCGTTGGGTCGTCGCCGGTGTCGTATCCTTCATCGTCGCGCTGCCCACCTTCGCTTCTTTCGGTACTTCCGTGTAGTGTCTTAAAGGCCGCGCCGGCTTTTTCTCCTCCCGGCTGGCGCGGCATCTATTCCGTTTTTCTAATCACTTTTGTGCGTGTGCTCGGGTTTGCCGTAAGTGGCGAACCGGCTTTGTGCCGCCTGGAATTCCTCTGCCGTCAGCAGCACCGCTTGGCCGACCTGAAGTGTGCGCAAATAAAGTTCACTCAACGTTTCCACCTCTACCGCGATTCTGTACGCCTCGGCGAGATCTGCACCCGCCGCGATCATGCCGTGATTCGCCAGCAGACACGCACGGCGCCCGACCAGCGCGCCCAGCGCGTTAACCGATAAGTCTTGTGTGCCGAACGTGGCATAGTCCGCGCAGCGTATCGTATCGCCTCCCATCAACGCGATCATGTAGTGGAACGGCGGGATGTCGCGCCTCAAGCAGGCCAGCGCGGTTGCCGCGACCGAATGCGTATGCACGACCGCGCCGAATTCCGGGCGTTGCACGTATATGTCGCGATGGAACAGCCACTCGCTGGAAGGCTGCCAGCGTCCGCGTGTCGTCCCGTCGAAATTCACCCACACGATGTCGTCTTCCGTCAGGCCTTCCGCGCCCATGCCGGACGGGGTGATCAGCATGCCCTCGCCGAACCTGGCGGAGAGATTGCCGGACGCGCCTCGATTCAATCCTTGGGTGTCCAGCTTGTTGGCGACGCGCACCAGTTCGCTGCGCAATTCGGTTTCGTTCATCATTTCACCTTTCGAATACCCTCTCCCGCAAGTGGGAGAGGGGTTGGTGGAGAGGGATTTATTTCAACACCCGCATCGCATCGGCGCTCGCCCTCACCACGCCGCGCTCGGTGATCAACCCGGTCACCAGCCGCGCCGGGGTCACGTCGAAGCCGTAGTTGGCTGCGTGTGAACCAGACGGCGTGAGCTGCACGGTGCGCACCTGCCCATCGTCGCACAGCCCTGAGATGTGCGTCACCTCGATCGCCGCGCGTTCCTCGATCGGGATTTCCTTGACGCCGTCCTGCAACGTCCAGTCTATCGTCGGGGTCGGCAGCGCGACATAGAATGGCACGCCGTTGTCAAATGCGGCCAAGGCTTTCAAATAAGTGCCGATCTTGTTGCACACATCGCCGCGCGCGGTGACGCGATCACAGCCGACAATCGCCATATCCACCATGCCGTGCTGCATCAAATGCCCGCCGGTATTGTCCGCGATCACGGTATGCGGCACGCCGTGCCCACCTAGTTCCCACGCGGTGAGGCTCGCGCCCTGATTGCGCGGGCGGGTCTCGTCCACCCACACATGTAGCGGAATGCCTGCGTCGAACGCGGTATAGATGGGTGCTAACGCCGTGCCCCAATCTACCGTCGCCAGCCAGCCCGCGTTGCAGTGGGTGAGAATATTGACCGTGGCATTCTTCTTTTGATAAAGGGCGCGAATGATCTCGCCGCCATGTTGGCCGATGCTCGCATTGATTGCCACATCCTCGTCGGCGATGCGCGCGGCCTCAATCCATGCCGCTGTAGCGCGTTCATTTGCCGGGAGTGGTGCAAGCAACGCGCGCATTTTCTCCACGCCCCAGCGCAGGTTCACCGCCGTTGGACGCGCTGCGAGCAGCATGTCACAGGTCGCCTTTAGTGCGGCATCCGAAGCATGATGGCGCATCGACAGCGCCACGCCGTAAGCCCCCGTCACGCCGATCAAGGGCGCTCCGCGCACCTGCATGTCGCGTATCGCGCGCTCGGCATCGCGCATCGTGTCCAGGCGCAGCGTGGTGAAGATGTGCGGCAGTTGGGTCTGGTCGATGATCTCCACCGCCGCGTTGTCAGCGGTGGGCCAGATGGTGCGATAAGGGGTGCCGTTGATTTTCATAGTTTGTAGATTTATTTAATGGAATACGCCTTAATTGGAATCATTAAGTAATCATTCTCCTTTAGACCTGTGTCTAATCGGGAAAAGCGACCATGCACATAAATTCCAGCAAAGTTATTTTCAGGAAATTCATGTTGTGAAAGTAACTCAGCAAGTGTCTTGGCTGGCGTCCAAAAAGACGTGACGCTGACTACTAAAATGCAGTGCTTCTCATAGCGCTTGTTGCATTTTTGATCAACTATACGCACAATATCGGACACCAATCTACTGTCGTCATCTCCACCCTCAGTTACTAAAACCTGATCTTCAGAGCTTCTAATTCCACCCCAAATAAATTTCTGATACTCCCTTCCGTAGGATGCTGAAGTAACTTCGACAAATAGCTCTGTGCTATCAGGCAACGCATAAACTAAATCAGGAGCTTCACCTGCTCGCTTCAAAAAAGTGTATTTCAAGCCAAATTTAGTATTGAGCCATTCAACAAATCTTTCTCCTACAGCTCGTTCGTCTAGCTCTTTTAGCTCATTATGAGACTCCATTTGCACCGCCTCCAATATTCACTGATCTACAACTGCCAGTTCATGAAACCTGATAAAAATCGTAGCGAGCGGTTCGAGAGCAAGGCGCACGGAGCTTTGCATGGCCATTTGACTAAGCTGGCAACAATACGCCGGCTAAGTCACTGGTCAACGCAGAAACCGGAATGTACTAAAGGTACATGAGGATTTCGAGTACCGCGCAACGCCGCTATCGAGCCGCGCAGTAGATTTTTACAGGTTTCGATTAGTCACCCTCAAACTCGCACAGCGCAAACACCTTGTGCCCGTGCTTCTCCAGCCTAGCCCGTCCGCCGATATCCGGCAGGTCGATGATGAAGCAGCATTCGATGATCTTGCCGCCCATTTTTTCGATCAGCGTGCAGGCCGCATTCGCCGTGCCGCCGGTGGCGATCAGGTCGTCCACCAACAGCACGCGGTCGCCCTTCTGGATCGCATCAACATGGATCTCGATACGGTCGGTGCCGTATTCGAGTTCGTAGTCGTGGCCGATGGTCTCGGCAGGCAGCTTGCCTTTTTTGCGGATCGGGATGAAGCCTTTATTCAGCGCGTAGGCCAGCGGCGAACCCAATATAAATCCGCGCGACTCGATCCCAGCGATCTTGTCGATCTTCACGTCCTTGTAGCGCTCCACCAGCTCATCGACGGTGGCGCGAAAGCCTGCCGGGTCTTTGAGCAAGGTGGTGATGTCGCGAAACTGGATGCCCTGTTTCGGGTAGTGCGGGACGGTGCGGATTTTTGATTTTATAGACATGGTAAATTCAGACGTAAGTTGTTAGTTGTTGGTGTTGAGCATCCGCCCGGCGACAGCGGACAATTTTTCCAGCATCGCCGCATCGCGCGCCTCGGGCGCGGTCAGGATCGCGTATTGCAATGCGCTGCGGCAGGAACAGGCGCCCGCTTTCGCATCGGCTTTCAACAGCGGTGCGACATGCTTCACCAGAGAACGCGCCTTGTCGGCATTCGCCAGCAGCACCTTGACGATCGCGTCCACCGTGACGTTGTCGTGGTTGGGATGCCAGCAGTCGTAGTCGGTGACCATCGCGACGGTGGCGTAACACATTTCGGCCTCTCTCGCGAGCTTGGCTTCGGGCATATTGGTCATGCCGATCACGTCGCAATTCCACGAGCGGTACAGCTCCGATTCCGCGAGGCTGGAGAACTGCGGGCCTTCCATCGCCAGATACGTGCCGCCGCGCATCACCGGAATATCGATCTGCTGCGCCGCCGCATGCAGATGATCGCCCAGACGATGACACACCGGATGCGCCATCGAGACATGCGCGACCAGGCCGTTGCCGAAAAAACTTTTCTCTCTTGCGAAGGTGCGGTCGATGAACTGGTCGACGATCACAAACGTGCCGGGGGCCAGGTGTTCGCGTAGCGAACCCACCGCGCTGACCGATACAATGTCCGTGACGCCGAGACGCTTGAGCGCGTCGATGTTGGCGCGGAAGTTGATCTCCGACGGCGGTATCTTGTGCCCGCGCCCGTGCCGCGGCAGGAAGGCGATGGCCTGTCCGTTCAACTCGCCGATCAGGACTTCGTCAGACGGCTCGCCGAATGAAGAGCTCGCCTTCACCCAGCGGGTGTGCTCTAGACCCTCGATGTTATAGACGCCGCTGCCGCCGATGATGGCCAACATTTCTTTTGGCATTTCCCCTCCCCCTCTTTGCATTCTCAACCCTTTAGCCTCAAGACCTGTTCAGTGCCCAACCGTTCGCCCTAATAACCGGCGACTTGGCTATCGCCTTTTGATAGCTTAGTCGAATGGCTAGTAGTTACATCAGGTATCGAAGGGCATGCATCAAGTGGTTCGATACCTCACCACGAACGGCTAATGTGAACAGCATTGCATTTAACCTTCCGCCATGGTTTTATATATATAGCTCTGCAACGCCATACGCATGCATCCTTCCGGATGGATGAACTCCAGGCCGTGCGTTATGACCTCAGCGCCACCATGTTCTTGCGGCAACATTTCGCTGTACGATTTTCGTATCACCGCCGGTATTGAAAAGACCTGGCCTTCGCCATCGATTGGCAACCGAAAACCCACGCCTACCTTATCGCCTATCTTGCCAAATTTCCTGTTGGCATGGATACGCGCGCCGGAAGTGCTCAGATCCACCACGATTGCAGGGATTTTGACCGGGGGGAGAGCGGCACCCATCACCTCAATCCAGCCCGCCAATTTCGGCTGGATACGCAACGCATTGCGCATCGTCAGGCACTCGATCTGGTTTGGAAAAGAAAGATGCAAATGCGGATATGGGCGAGGGGATGCAGACAGCACTTTGGCATTGAACTCATAAACTTTTCTGCCCGAAAATCCGCGCACCTGAAAACCTTGCCCATCCTCGATGGGCAGCAATTTCTCATCTTGCATCGGGTGCGAAACAACGATGCCCGACTTATTCAAAAAACCGATCAGCTTGACGTAATAACGCCGGTTCGGAGCCCGATTAGATGCCGAGACAACCTGTAACTGAAGCGCATCGCCGACACTCAGATTGAGCGCCAACAAATTGTCGAGTTGTTCATAACCGCTTGGGTCATTAACGCCAGAACCGGACTGCAAATCGTCGCTCATGGTCACTCCTTCATAATTTAATCGGCACACGCGGGGTCAACGCGCACATCAATTCATAACTGACGGTACCTGCGGCACGCGCGACTTCTTCGATCGGCAATCCCTCACCCCACAGCACGACACGGCTGCCGACGTCGCACTGCGGCAACGCGCTCAAGTCCACGTACAGCATGTCCATCGAGACACGCCCCAGCATCTGGGTACGCTGACCGTCCACCAGTATCGGGGTCCCATTCTGTGCGGAACGAGGATAGCCATCGGCATAGCCGCAGGCGACGATGCCGATACGCATGTTGTGCTCGGCACGGAACAGCGCGCCGTAACCAACCTCGTCACCGGCGCGTAATTCCTGCGTCGCGATGATGCGGCTGCTCAAGGTCATCGCGGGTTTGAGACCCAGTTGTTGCGTGCTGACGTCGACAAAGGGCGACGCGCCATACAACATGATACCGGGGCGCACCCAGTCACCGTGGGTTGCCGGGTAGCGCAACAAGGCGGCAGAATTTGCCATCGAGCGCGCGACGCGATGAGCTGCGGCGACATCGTTGAACAAGGCCAGCGGCCCGGCCACGCCGCGCGCCTCGTCGGCATTGGCGAAATGAGTCATCAGCGTGATGTCGCGCACCGCGCGATGACGGCGCAATTGCTCCATCGCCAGCGATACCTGCTCGGGCGTAAAACCCAGGCGATTCATGCCTGTGTTCACCTTGAGCCAGACATCCAACTTCCCGTTTCCAGGATAGGCGTCCAGCATGTCGATCTGCCAAGCGCTATGGATCACGCTGGTCAAATCGTATTCTGCGATGACGGGCAACTCCGCCGCACCGAAAAAACCTTCCAGCAGCAGGATGGTCTGGCGGTAGCCCGCCTCGCGCAGACGCACCGCATCCCGAATATCCAGCAGCGCGTATCCGTCCGTTGCAGCCAGCGCTTCGGCCACATGCAGCAGGCCGTGGCCATAGCCATCAGCCTTGATGACGGACATGATGCGTGCGAAGGTGGTACGGCGCGCCACATGGAGATTATTCTCCAGCGCGCTCAAATCGATATGGGCTTGTATAGGACGTGCCATGAAAACTGACTTACCGCAAGAATATTTGAACAGGAATGAATGATAGCAGGGGCTATAGTTTCGTGTTATAAAACGACCTGATAAAAACAATCCTAGTTGAATGAAACCCGGTTTCTACCTCATCCTCGCGGCGCAGTTCTTTTGGCTACGGCCAGACTGCGTTGCAGACTTTAACGTGCTACGCACATTAGCCTCCGCCGAAAGAACATGAAACCCGGTTTCTATCTCATCCTCGCGGCGCAGTTCTTTTCCGCGCTCGCGGACAATGCCCTGCTGTTTGCCGCCATTGCGTTATTGCAGTCCTTACAGGCACCGAATTGGTACACGCCGGTATTGCAGGAAGCCTTCATCTTCTCCTACATCGTGCTGGCCCCTTTCGTCGGGGCATTCGCTGACTCGCTGCCCAAGGGACGCGTGATGTTCATCAGCAACAACATCAAAATCCTGGGCTGTGTCGCGATGCTGTTCGGGGTCAATCCCCTGTTAGCTTACGGTCTGGTCGGCCTGGGAGCGGCGACTTATTCGCCCGCCAAATATGGCATCCTGACCGAATATCTGCCCCCGGAAAAACTGGTGCTGGCCAACAGCTGGATGGAAGGACTGACAGTGCTGGCTATCGTTCTGGGCGCAGTCGTCGGCGGCATCTTGATTAGCCCATCCATTTCCGAACCCATGCTGCATTGGTGGGACGTGCCGTTCTTCGACACCGGCATCGACACTCCGCCGGAACTGGCAATTGCGATCATCGTCGGGATTTACATCATCGCGGCCTGGTTCAATCTCTACATCCCGCGCGTGGCGATCGACCACAAACCGCTCAGTCGTAATCCGATTTTTTTGACCAAAGATTTTTGGCACTGCTTCAGACTGCTGTGGAAGGATCCCTTGGGACAAGTCTCGCTCGCGGTCACCACGTTGTTCTGGGGTACCGGGGCCACGCTGCGCCTGCTGGTACTCAGCTGGGCGGCCATCGCACTGCATTACGACATGGCCCGCGCGGCAGCCTTGACGGCCTGGGTGGCGGTCGGGATCGCCATCGGCGCGATGCTGGCGGCTAAATTCGTCAAGCTGCAAAACTCGGTGAAAGTGCTGCCGGTCGGCATAGCAATGGGCTTGATGGTGCTGGTGATGATTCCGATCACCAACAGCTTGCTGGCCACTATTCTGTTGATCGCGATCGGTGCGATGGGCGGTTATTTCGTCGTACCGATGAACGCCCTGCTGCAACACCGTGGCCATTTGCTGATGGGCGCAGGCAGTTCGATCGCGGTACAGAACTTCAATGAGAACCTGAGCATCTTCGTGATGCTAGGACTGTATGCCGCGATGGAAAAGCTGGAACTCAACATCTACATCATCATTCTGGTGTTCGGCCTGCTGCTCGCCAGCGTCATGACGGTGCTGTACAGACGTCACGGGCATGATCAGGATCACGGGCAGATGTAGGTTCCTACAATAATTTATCCAGCAACGCCTCGAACTCCTCGATCGGCACAGGCTTGCTGAACAGGTAACCCTGATAGGCCATACAGCCGTGAAGCTTCAGGAAGGCCAGTTGCGCTTCGGTCTCCACCCCCTCGGCGATCACGTTCAGGCGGAAATTCTCGGCCAAGCCGATAATGGTTTGCACCATCACGGCATCATTGGGATCGGTTGCGATATCGCGCACAAAGCTCTGATCGATCTTGAGCTGATCAAGCGGCAGCTGTTTCAAATAGGACAGCGAAGAATAACCCGTGCCGAAATCGTCCATCGACAACATCACCCCGAGCGCTTTGAGCGCATGCATCTTTGCCACGACATCGGCGACATCATTCAATACCACGCTCTCGGTCAATTCCAGCTTCAAGCAGGATGGATTGATCCCATGAGATCGAATCAGTGCCTCCACCTGATCCACGAAATCGTGCATCTTGAACTGCTGTCCGCTGACGTTGACCGCAATGGTCAGGTCACGCGTTTTCTCGTGTCGGCTCCATACACCGAGTTGCTGGCAGGCTGTTTCAAGCACCCAATGCCCGATCTCCAGCATCAGCGAACTCTCCTCGGCGATCGGGATGAATTGCGCGGGTGGGACCAGTCCGCGCGCAGGATGAAACCAGCGCACCAGCGCCTCCGCACCCAGCGGACGATGCTCGTTGTCCACCTGGATCTGGTAATGCAGACGCAATTGCTGCCTGGATATGACACGGCGCAGGTCGGTTTCCAGTGCGGCGCGTGTTTCCACGGCCTGCTGCATCATTGGATCGAAGAACCGCACCGTGTTCCGCCCCGAATCCTTGGCCTGATACATCGCCATGTCGGCATGCTTGAGCAACTTCTCTACCGGCTCTTCATTGCCGCGATACAAACATAAGCCGATGCTCGGTGAACTATGGTATTCATGTCCCTTGATTTGATAAGGCTCGGACAGGGCCAGGCGTATTTTTTCGGCGATCAGCGCGACTCTTTGCGACGCTTCCTGCACGTTCAGGCTGACTTCTTCGAAAAGCACCACAAACTCATCCCCGCCCAATCTCGCCACGGTATCCGCCTCACGCACACAATGCTGAAGACGCTCGGCCACGTCGATCAGCATCTGGTCGCCATAATCATGGCCCAGCGTATCGTTAAGCGTCTTGAACTTGTCCATGTCGAGGAACAACACCGCGCCGTAATAATGGTTGCGCACCGACAACGAAAGCGCCGAATGAAAACGATCCAGCAACAGACGCCGGTTGGGCAGCTTGGTCAGCGTGTCATAAAACGCCAGATTGCGTATCTCCTCCTCGGCTTGCTTGCGCGCCGTGATATCGCTGAATATGCCCACATATCCGGTCGCCTCGCCACTTTCATTTTTAACTGCGGAAATGGTCAGCCACTTCGGATATATTCCCCCGTCCTTGCGCTTGTCCCAAATCTCGCCGCTCCAGGTGTCGGCGTTCAGTAACTGCTGCCACATGTCCGCATAAAAGGCTTTGTCCTGACGGTTAGAACTCAGGATGCGCGGATTCTTGCCCAACACCTCATCCGGCCTGTAACCCGTGATGCGCTGGAATGCCTGATTGACGCGAATGATATTGGAGTTTGCATCGGTAATCATGATGGCTTCATGCGTCTCGAACGCCACCGCCGCAACGCGCAGGCGATCTTCCGCCAGTTTTTTCCGGGTAATATCCTGCACCGCGCCCACCGAACGCAGCGGCTTGCCCGAAGCATCGAAATCGCTGCTGCAGTGCTCGCGCACCCACTTGATACGACCATCGCTCATCATCAACCGATGATCGATATCGTATGCCTGCCTGTTCTCCAGAGATTGCGTGTACGCCCGGTTCACCCGGTCGCGGTCATCCGGATGAATCACGTTCAGAAAATTCTCCTGAGTTGGCTGGAACTGTGCCGGATCAAACTCGAATATCCGGTAGATTTCGTCCGACCAGCGCAGCTCGCCGCTTTGCAAGTTCAGTTCCCAACTGCCCAGTTGTCCCAGCCGCTGCGCTTCATTGAGCAAATCCTGATTGCGCTGCAACTCGGACAGGATGCGCTTGCGCTCGGTGATGTCGCGGGCAAGGCCAGTGGTACCCAACACCTGGCCGTTTTTGTCGATGATGGGAGTCTTGAAGGTTTCTACCCAGTGTGTCACATCGCCATCAAACGAGGGTTCCTCGACATGCTTCTGCTGGCGTGACGCCATCACCTCGGCATCATCGACGCGGTATCTTTCCGCCAGCTCTTTGTCCTGAAAATCAAGATCGGTTTTACCGATGATCTGCAAAATACCCAGCTTGAAGTACTCGGAAAAAACCTTGTTTACCGTGAGATAGCGCCCCTCAGAGTCTTTCAGCCAAACCAGATAGGGAAAGTTATCCAGAATGGCATGCATGCTCGCATCGCTTTCGCGCAGCACCTGATCGGCCCGCTTGAGCTCGGTGATATCCGTTCGTATCGAGACATACTGAAACGGTTTCCCATCACTATCCATATTGGGGACGATGGTGGTCGCCACCCAGTACAATCGGCCATCCTTGGCACGGTTGCAACAATCCCCATGCCACACCTGGCCGGTCGAAATGGTGTTATACATATCGCGGAAAAATTCTTTAGTGTGTGTGCCGGAATTGAGCATGCGGTGGTTCTGCCCGAGCAACTCTTCCTGAGAATAGCCGCTGATCTCGCAGAATTTTTCATTGACATAGGTAATCGTGCCACGCACGTCGGTCACAGCGACAATGGCGTGTTGATCCAGCGCAAATTTCTGGTAGCGCAATTCCTCAAGTGCGCTCATAGCCTGTTCACGACTTTCGCGCACCGCCTGGTCGGCACGCTTACGTTCGGTGATGTCGCGTATAAAAGCGCTGAAGAAAATATCTTGATCACGGTGCAAAGCCACGATCGATAACTCGACGGGGAACTCGCTGTGGTCGCAGCGTATGGCGGTCTGCTCGATGCGCTGACCGATCAGGGGTCCCACACCTGTCTTGATAAAATGTGCCAAGCCCCGGTTGTGCGCTTCGCGATATCGCGGTGGAACGATCAGCTCAGCCAAGCTCTTCCCGAAAACATAATCGCCGGTGTAGCCGAACATCCGCTCGGCTTCGCTATTCCAGCCGGTAATCAAACCGGAGCTATCTATGCTGACGACCGCATCCAGCGCGGAATCCAGGATCAAGCGCATACGCTCGCGGCTCGCCAGCAGCTTATGTTCGGCCAATTCGCGCCAGCTTTCGGCTTCATTGAGTTTAACCTGGGTCTTCGACAACCATCCGAGCACACTCCCTTCCTCGGCAAAGGAAATGGCGGATGAAAAATTCCCGCTGCCGATTCTGTCGATCAGCGCATAAACATCATTGATACTGCCACCCAAGGTTGCATTGAGAACCGCATAAGACTTCCATAGCAACAGCATCAAACCCATGCCAAACACGATGAATACAGCGCGCCAGATCATGGCCTGTTTTTCGGCAGCCAAAACCGCGTCGCGAGTGCGCTGCTCCATCAAGCCATTGAATTCGCCGATGGGTTTCATGATGGCTAACTTGGCCTGATGATAGCTGTCGCCAAACAACAGCATGCGCCCTCGGGTTCGATGAGCCTCGGCATCCCGTCCGCCAGACTCGACCAGCTTCATAGCCGCGTATTCGGTGACGGCTAACGCATCAGAATTGGCTTTGGCTTCCGCCAGTTTTTGCAGTTCAACCGGGGTAAACCCCGCCTGCCGCATCAGCTCCAGTAACGGCACCGTCTGCGTGCTATCAGGACGCGGCGGCTTGCCGTTTGCCAGCACAAAATCCCAGTAGATATTTTGATAGTCCTCAGGACGCGGTTTTTTTCCGTCGCGGATATCCCGAATATCCTGAAAGTATTTTTTGTAGATGGGGTTTCCGGTCACCACATACAGGCGCGCCATTCGGGTCATGTCATCCGAAGACTGGTGCAACTCATCGGCCAGCAAAAATGATAAGTGCCGTCGGTCATTGGCGCGATCGATCTCTTTTTCGGATCGCGTATAAAAGCCAAAGAGGATGGCGAGAACAACGAGTATGCCCGCCGTTAACCAGAGGTTGCGGGAGAATCGGGATAACCGGCTATTCAGTAACATGACTTATCCTACCGCAAAAATGATTCGATCAGCGCGTTTTCAAGCTGCGGCCGGATTTTAACAAACCCGAGTAATCTATTCAACAATTACCGATACTGCGAACCGAGCCGCGCAGAAAACTACATATCGCCAGCGAACGTCTTGACCGCCAGACACAAATCCTGCCATGCCTCGGCCTTTTCCATCGGACTGTGCAACAGGTATGCCGGATGGTAGGTGACGATCAGCGGGATGCCGTGGTAGTCATGCACTGTGCCGCGCAGACTGGCGAGGGTCGCGTCCTTATCGGGCGATGGCTGCCCACGCAGTAGCGCATTCGAGGCCGTCTTGCCCAAGGCCACGATCAGCCTGGGTTGGATCAGTTCGATCTGGCGTTGCAGATACGGCAGACACTGCGCGATTTCATCCGCTGCCGGAACACGATTGTCGGGCGGGCGGCATTTGACGATATTGGCGATATACACATTCTTGCCGCGCTTCAACTTGATCGCCATCAACATGCTGTCCAGCAGCTTGCCCGCCTGGCCGACGAACGGCTCACCCTGCGCATCCTCGTCCGCTCCCGGAGCCTCACCGACGAACAGCCAGTCGGCTTTCTCGTCGCCCACGCCGAACACCGTCTGCGTACATCCGGCGCGCAACTGGCAGGCGGTGCAGCCACGCACCTGTTGTTTGAGTTCGGGCCAATCGAGTTTATCTACATGAGATACCTGGGCTGCGGCGGATGAACCGGCATGAATATTATTTATTCCCGTTAGTAGCGCCCCTTCTACTTCGGGCGCAACTAAAGTCCGCGCGGGAGACGTTGGGGCAACAACAGCTGGAACAACCACTTCAATTTCTGCCGCAATCGGCAGTGTCAATTCCACATCTGCTTCAGCAGATAGTGGATTGCCTACCTTTGGTGCAGGCTGTTCCGCCGCAACGGGCGCAGGCTGATTTCGCAGCCCCCACTGCGGATACAGGTTCAACTCGCGCAGCACCGCTTCTCGTCTATCCATTTATTTCACCCGTTAACTCGCACGCCATCGTGATGGCATCCTCGCTGCCGTTCGCATTCTGATAATAATCGCGCCGTATGCCGATCTCGCCGAAACCGGCACTGCGATACAAGGCCAGCGCGGCGACGTTGGATGCGCGCACCTCGAGAAACACCCTGAGCATATTTTTTTGACATGCCAGGTCGAGCATTTCGAGCAGCAGCGCCCGCCCCAGACCCTTGCGCTGTTGATCTGCCGCCACACCGATGCTCAGCAGTTCCGCCTCGTCCAGCACCAGTCTTAGCACCGCAAAGCCGCGTATCTCGCCGCCCATCTCGTCCACACGACATACATAACCAGAGTTCAGCGCATCCATAAAATTGCCGCGCGTCCACGGATAAGTTTGCACCGCCTGCTCGATGGCGAGCACCGCATCGACATCGGCCAGTGTCATGTCGCGCATCAACGCTGCTCTCTCTCGCTGGTTTTTAAAGCCACCTTGTCGCGCAAGTAAAGCGGCAAGGCCTCTGCCGCATCCACGCCGTGACCCAGTACGAATTGCGCAGCGCCAAGCGCGGCTATCGCGGCGGCCTGCGGTATTGCGGCGCCATCCACGCCCTGCAACTTCCCGTCGTATCTCGCCTGCAAAGCGGCGCCATGCGCGGCAAAACCGCTGCCCACTCCGAACCAATTTTCGCCCGGCACTTGCGGCGCAGCTTCCGGTTTGCACAGACTCGGTTCACAAACGGTATTCCAAACCTCGTCACGTTTTTCATACGCGGCGTGATATATCTCATTCATGCGCGCATCGAGCGCGGCGATCACGCGCGACTTTCCGGACGCTTCGGCCAACGCTTGCAAGGTACACACGCCGACCACCGGAAGATTCGCGCCGAGCGCCAGACCCTGCGTCGCACCGCAGGCGATGCGCACGCCGGTGAATGAACCCGGCCCTTTACCGAACGCGATGCCATCCATATCCTTGATCCGAAATCCCGCATCTTTGAGCAGCGCGTCCAGCATCGCGATCAACAACTCGGAATGTTTTTGACCGACCAGCTCGCAACGTTCCACGACCGCGCCATCCTGCCACAGTGCAACCGAGCAATATTCGGTGGAAGTGTCTAACGCCAGTATGCGCATCAATTATCCGCCAGCAGCAACACCACCGCCTGCGCCGCAATGCCCTCGCCTCGCCCGGTGTAGCCGAGCTTCTCGGTGGTGGTCGCCTTCACATTGATGGCGCTTTTCTCCACGCGCAAATCGGCTGCAATATTGGCCACCATGTGCGCAATATGCGGCGCCATTTTCGGTTCCTGCGCGATGATGGTCGCATCCACATTGCCGACGCGATACCCCTGTTCTCGAACCAGATGCAGTACTTCGCGCAACAGGATGCGGCTGTCGATATTCTTAAACTTCGCATCGGTGTCGGCGAAGTGTTTACCGATGTCGCCGAGCGCTGCCGCACCTAGCAGCGCGTCGCAGATCGCATGCAGCAGCACATCCGCATCGGAATGTCCGAGCAATCCCTTGTCATAGGGTATATCCACCCCGCCGATAATCAACCGGCGCCCCTCTACCAACTGGTGAACATCAAATCCCTGGCCGATACGCATGTTCACTTTCCTTGTTGGGTCAGCAGCAATTCCGCGAGCAGTAAATCCTGCGGATAAGTCACTTTAAAATTAGTCGGTTCGCTCGACACCAGTTTAGGTTTAAAACCCAGTGCCTCAATCGCCGAAGCCTCGTCGGTTAGTCGCGGCGCGGCCTGCAATGCCTGTGCCAGCAACCCGGCACGGAACATCTGCGGCGTCTGCGCCTGCCACAATCCCGCGCGCTCCTCGGTGCGCGCGATGCGCCCCAGTTCATCGGCGCGCTTAAGCGTATCCGCGACCGGCACGGCGAGTATGCCGCCCACCGCATCGTCGCGTAATTCCTCGATCAGCTTGGAAAGATGCGCCTGCGTCAGGCAGGGACGCGCCGCGTCATGCACCAGCACCCAATCATCCGGCTCCAGCTCGGATGCGATCAAGCCATTGAGCACCGTATCCGAACGCATCTGTCCGCCGCAATACAACGGTTGCAACTTGTCGCCGAAACGCGACCAGTCATAGGTGTGGAACAAAGTGTCATCGGGAGCCAGCACCACGAACACCGTGGATATTTCCGGGCAGGCACACAGTGTATTCAGCGCGTGAAAAATCATCGGCTGTCCGGCCAGCGACAAATACTGTTTGGGTAATTCATGTCCCATGCGCGCGCCGAAACCGGCGGCAGGAACCAATGCGTGGAATTCTGACATGGGTGAATTGTAATTGAAAACGGCGGGGTACCGTTTCGTTAAAACGGTTGGGCATCGTTTCCCTTATAATGCGCGTCCTTGTTTCAGGCTGTTCCGATGCTGTTCTCATCCTCTCATTCCCGCCCCCGCTACTCGCAGCTGATCGGCTCGTCCGACGCGCTGGCCTTGGCGCAATATGCGACCACCCTCGCGCAGCCGCTGGTCGTAATCGCCGCGAACGCGCTGGAGGCGCAGCGGCTGGTGGAAGAAATTCCGTTTTTCGCACCGAAACTGCGCGTACATCTGCTGCCGGATTGGGAGACGTTGCCCTACGATCACTTCTCGCCGCATCAGGATCTGATCTCCGAGCGCCTGGCGACGCTGCATCATGTGCGCAGCCAGTCGTGTGACGTGCTGGTGGTGCCGGTGACCACCGCGTTGTATCCGTTGCCGCCTGTGGAATATCTGGCCGCGTTTACCTTTTTTCTCAAGCGCGGCGAGAAGCTTGACCTGGCAAAACTGCGCGAGCAGATGACCTTCGCCGGATACAGCCATGTGCAGCAGGTGCTGTCTCCCGGCGAATACTGCGTGCGCGGCGGCATCATCGATCTGTTCGCGATGGGCAGCGTGCTGCCGTATCGCATCGATTTGTTCGACGACGAGATCGAGACCATCGCGACCTTCGACGTAGACACGCAGCGCTCGTTGTATCCGGTGCCGGAGATTCGCCTGCTGCCGGCGCGCGAGTTTCCGCTGGACGATGCCGGGCAGGCACGCTTCCGCCAGGGTTTCCGCGACCGTTTCGAGGGCGATCCGTCCAAATCGCACATCTACAAGAATGTCAGCAAAGGCAACGCACCGGCAGGTATCGAATATTATCTGCCGCTGTTTTTCGAGCATACCGCGACGCTGTTCGACTATCTGCCTAAAAATGCCACGCTGTGTTTGCATCACGATGTGAATGCGGCGATCACACAGTTCGGTACGGATACGCAGTCGCGCTACAACCTGCTCAGAGGCGATCCGCAGCGTCCGCTGCTGCCGCCCAAAGAATTATTTCTGGATGGCGAAGCGTTTTTCACTCGCGCGAAAGAATTCGCACGGCTGGACATCGTCGCTGGCGAAAGTGGCGCGACGCTCACCCCCTGCGCTACCCGCGCGATTCCCGACATCGCGGTCAACCGCCGCGCCGACATTCCGACCTATGCCTTCGCGCAGTTCCTGAAAAGTTTCGATGGACGCGTGCTGCTGCTTGCGGACAGTCTGGGCCGACGCGAGATCATGGCGGACTATCTGCACGAATACGGCCTCACACCAGCCGTGTGCCAAGACTATGCGGAATTCATCGATAGCCGCGAAAAATTTCAGCTGGGCATCGGCTCGCTGCACGCCGGTTTTGTATTGCCCGATGAACAGCTCGCCATCGTCACCGAGACCGAGCTCTACGCCGCACAACCGCGCAGCCGTGCCGCCCGTGCCGCGAAGAAGAGCAACGTGGAAGGCATGTTGCGCGATTTGTCCGAACTCAAGACCGGCGACCCGGTGGTGCATGAACAGCACGGCATCGCGCGTTATGCGGGACTGATCAATCTCGACCTCGGCGAAGGCGAGGGAGAATTCCTGCTGCTGGAATATGCCGGCGGCGACAAGCTGTACGTACCGGTCGCGCAACTGCATGTGATCAGCCGCTACAGCGGCGGCGCGCCGGAAACCGCGCCGTTGCACAAGCTGGGCAGCGGCGCATGGGACAAGGCGAAGCGCCGCGCGATGCTGCAGGTGCGCGACACCGCCGCCGAATTGCTGAATCTCTACGCGCAGCGCGCCACGCGAAAGGGACACGCCTTCAAACTCACGCCGCGCGATTACGAGGAATTTGCCGCCGGGTTCGGCTTCGAGGAAACGCCCGATCAGGCCGCCGCGATCACCGCCGTGATCAACGATCTGCAAAGCGGCAAGCCGATGGACAGGCTGATTTGCGGCGATGTAGGTTTCGGCAAGACCGAGGTCGCGCTTAGAGCCGCGTTCGTCGCGGCAATGGACGGCAAACAGGTGGCGGTGCTGGTGCCGACCACGTTGCTCGCCGAACAGCATTTCCAGAATTTCTCCAACCGCTTCGCCGATCTGCCGATCAAGATCGCCGAGCTGTCGCGCTTTCGCTCCGCAAAGGAGCAGACGCAAGCCTTGCAAGACATGGCGGACGGCAAGCTCGACATCATCATCGGCACCCACAAGCTGATCCAGAAGGGCGTGAAGTTTCACGACCTGGGGCTGGTCATCATCGACGAGGAGCACCGCTTCGGCGTGCAGCAGAAAGAACGCCTGAAAGCCTTGCGTTCCGAGGTGGACGTGCTCACGCTGACCGCGACGCCGATCCCGCGCACGCTGGCGATGTCGCTGGAAGGTCTGCGCGATTTCTCGATCATCGCCACCGCGCCGCAGCGCCGACTGTCGATCAAGACCTTCGTCGCACAGAACAGCGACGGCATCATCCGCGAGGCGGTGCTGCGCGAACTCAAACGCGGCGGGCAGGTGTATTTCCTGCACAACGAGGTGGACACCATCGCCAACATGGCGGAGAAACTGACCGCGCTGCTGCCTGAAGCGCGCATCCGCGTGGCGCACGGGCAGATGGGCGAGCGCGATCTGGAACACGTGATGCGCGATTTTTACCAGCAGCGTTTCAATCTGTTGCTGTGCACCACGATCATCGAAACCGGTATCGACATCCCCACCGTCAACACCATCATCATGAACCGCGCCGACCGTTTCGGCCTGGCTCAACTTCATCAACTGCGCGGCCGCGTCGGGCGTTCGCACCATCAGGCTTACGCCTATCTGCTGGTGGAAACCGAAGCGCTCACCGCACAGGCGAAGAAGCGTCTCGAGGCGATTCAGGCGATGGAGCAATTAGGCTCGGGCTTCTATCTCGCGATGCATGATCTGGAAATACGCGGCGCGGGCGAAGTGCTGGGCGAATCGCAAAGCGGCGAGATGCAGGAGATCGGTTTCAGCCTGTATACCGACATGCTCAACGCCGCCGTCGCCTCGTTGCGTCAGGGACGCGAACCGGACATGGCGCACCCGCTCGGCATCACCACCGAGATCAACCTGCACTGCCCGGCCTTGTTGCCCAGCGATTATTGCGGCGACATCCACCAGCGCCTGATGCTCTACAAGCGTCTCGCGAATTGTGCCACACCGGACGAGCTCGACGAGATGCACCAGGAATTGATCGACCGTTTCGGCCTGCTGCCGGAACCCGCACAAACGCTGCTCGACAGCCACCGCCTGCGCATCGCAGCCAAACCGCTCGGCATCAGCAAGGTGGATGCCTCCTCTGAGGCGATCCAGATCCAGTTCATCCCGAACCCGCCGATCGACCCGATGAAAATAATCACGCTGATCCAGAGCAAACGTCACATCAAAATGTCGGGACAGGACAAGCTGCGCATCGAATTAAAGTACGGCGACGTCGCCCAGCGCGTGCTGGCGATCAAGAATTTCTTCAACGAGTTGAAGTGATGATAACCAGCGACTTGGCTGTCGTTAACCAGTAGCTTAGTCACCGTCTTTTGGTGGCTTAGCTGAATGGCTATGCAAAGCCGTTTGACAGCTTAGTCGAATGGCTATGTCTAAGCATGAATAGCCGAAATCAAAACCGCCGTAGTAGCACGACTAAGTTGACTTTATTCATTCATGCTTCGACTTCGCGGCAATAACCGCCTCTACGCTCAGCACGAACGGTTTTATAGGATATGTCGCAAAAAATATTCGACGAGCGAAATATTCGGTGACTCACCACGGTTTATTTTCACGCCGCCAACACCATCTTCAACATCTCTACCCGCGCCCTATTCAGCGTAAACGCAAACAGGAATATCCGCTAAAATACCCGCGCCGCTCCTGGCTTGGAATAGAGAGATACTCATGCAAGAAGTCATCACAAGGCTGGTTGACGTGCCGTTCGCGCGCATGTTCGTACTGTCCGGCATCGTTTTCCTACTGGTCGCGGTGCTGGGCAAAGTGGAAGGCAAGATCGATCCGGGCAACGTCGGCAGGTTAGGCGCTTTGCTGCTCGGCGTAGCGCTGATGGTCGTCGGCATCGCGATGCAAACCATCGAAATGGGCCCGGGCACCCAGGAAAGAATCACGCAACAATCCCGCTCCCTATTCCCGGCGGCTAAACTAGCCGATGCGGCGGCGGACAAACCGTCGATCAAGATCGCATCCGGCACCTATGGCCGCAGCTGCAACGCCAAGGTCGGCAACGCCACTGCGCCGCTGGCCAAAACCTGCGACGACCACACAGCCTGCGACTTCGCGCTGGACGCGCTCACGATGGATGACCCGGCGCCGAATTGCAGCAAGGATTTCGCCGCCGAATGGAAATGCGGCAGCGGCAGCACGGTGTATTCCGCCACGCTCCCCGCCACGGCGGGCAAGAACGAGAAGCTGCATCTCGCCTGCGCGGGGTGATTGTTTCGCAGGATGCCACGGGCCTTCCAAAGGCCGAACCTCGGGCATCCTTTGTGTTGACAGCATCCGGAACATTCCCCTATGATTCCGAGCAGAATCGCCCATCAAGAGGCGCGTGCTCGTGTCAAGCGATCAATGAGGCGAGGGGAGCCGCTTTATATCTTCATCCTGGCATCCGGCACACAAGACACAAACCACTTTCTAAAAATAATAGCTGCAAGCAAGAAGCGGGACGCCTAAGACGCCGCACCACAAGGGAAACTCATGTTTCGACTACTGCGCTATTTTTCCATCGCGAGCCTGATCTCAATGGTGCTGGCGGCAATCGTGCTCGGCACGCTCCATCATTTATTTGAAAAAAACCATCTGCTCGAATTTGGCGAAGGGCGGAACGTCACACTCGCACAGGCTTTTTCAGGCAGCGTTTGGCCGCAGTTTCGCGGCTTCGCCAATGCGGCGAAACTGCTGGATGCCGATGCCCTGAGGCTCGATCCCGACCTCGCCAAGCTGAGCCTGAGTGTGCGCGATGCCGTGCGCAATACCCAGACGGTCAGAGTGAATATTTACCTGCTCGATGGGCGAACGTTGTTCTCAACGGATGCCACACAGATTGGGGCGAGCCATAGCGGCGATGCAGGCTTTGTCTCGGCAAGACTGGGAGTGGCGCTGAGCGAAATCGCTCACCATGAAAAATTCAGCGCCTTGAACGGGGAGCTGGTGAACCGCGATGTGCTGTCGAGCACCATCCCGCTGCGCGGCAGCGCGGGCGCGCCGATTGAGGGCGTGATGACGATTGATACCGACATCACCGACCTGCTGGCCAGTGACGAAAGGCAACAGCGTCTCGTCACCTTGAGCGTGATCTCCGTGCTGACCGCGCTCTATGTCATCCTGCTCTTCTTCGTCAGGCATGCCGACCGCGCCATCAGAAAGCAGTCCGAGCAACAAAGCCGCACCGAGCAGAGTCTGCGGCACGTGACCACCCACGACACGCTGACCAACCTGCCGAACCGGGTACTGCTGCTGGACCGGATCAAACAATCGCTGACGGCGGCGGAACGCCACAACAATCTGCTTGCGGTGGCTTTTATCGATCTCGATAATTTCCAGAACATCAACAGTTCGATGGGGCATCACATCGGCGACAAGGTGCTGCAAACCGTAGCGCAACGTCTGCAAAACTGCCTGCGCGAAGGCGACACCGTCGCCCGCCTCGGCGGCGATGAATTCGTCGTGAGTTTGCCCGACATCCATTCCAACGTGAATCTGTTCCAGATTGCCAAGAAGATACTCACGGCCATCGCGTTGCCTATCGAGACAGAGGGACGCGAGCTTCATCTGACTGCCAGCATCGGTATCGCCCTTTACCCTGAGCATGGAAAAGATGTGGATACGCTGATGCGCAAGGCCGACATCGCGATGCACAGCGCCAAGCGGCTCGGACGCAACCGGCATCAGATGTTCGTCGAGCACATGGATGAGCAGGTGCAGCAGCAGGTGCAACTGGAAGATGAAATGTGGCGCGCCCTGAAGAACAATGAATTCGTGCTCTATTATCAGCCCATCATCGACCTGCAGTCGGGAAAGATCGTCGGCGCCGAGGCCTTGCTGCGCTGGCCCAATGCACATGGAGCCTGGCTTTCACCGGCACAATTCATCCCGCTGACCGAGAAATGCGGCCTGATCGTGCCGCTCAGCGAATGGGTGCTCAGCGAGGCTTGCGCGCAGTTGCAGACATGGCGAGAGAATGGAATTGGGCCGGGCGATTTCACGATGGCGGTCAACTTGTCGCCACGCCATTTCGCAACCGCGGGTCTGGCGACGATGATCGCCGGTGTGATTGAGCAGGCCGAAATCGATCCGAGGTGGTTGCACCTTGACATCACCGAGGATATGATCAAAGGCATGAACGAATCCGTTCTGAGCAATTTCGAAGGACTCAAACGCATCGGCATCAAGTTCTCTCTCGATGATTTCGGCGCAGGCTATTCGAGTCTCGGGTATTTGAGGCACCACCCGATCGACATGCTCAAGATCGATCGAACATTTGTGCGTGACCTGCCCGACAACGCCGACAATGCCGCGATCGTGACAACGATCATCGCGCTGGCGAACAGTCTCAACCTGGCCGTCGTCGCAAAAGGAGTCGAGACCGACGCGCAAATCGCGTTCTTGCAGCAGCTCGGCTGCCACCTTGCGCAGGGATTCTTGTTCAGCCGTCCGTTGCCACCCGATGAATTTTTATCGCTGGTATTGGAGCAGCGCGACATGCGCATCACCCAGTCGCTGATTCCACTCCACCCTCCGAAGTAGCCGCCGGTTGACGCGCGGCTTTCAGGCCTGCTCTCTGCGGGTCGAGACAGCACAGTGTCTCTAAACCCCGGGGTCTCTAAACAGGTAAGGTCAATCAACCCGCCTCAGCACGAGTTACGCATCTGGTGGAAACGCGCCGCAAAATCGGCAAACTCACCCGCCGCGATCGCCGCACGAATGTCCTGCATCAGTTCCTGATAATAATGCAGGTTGTGGATTGTGTTGAGGCGCGCGCCGAGTATTTCGTTGAGGCGGTGCAGGTGGTGCAAATAGGCGCGGGTGAAATTGCGGCAGGTGTAGCACGCGCACTGCTCGTCCAGCGGGCGCAGGTCCAGCCGGTATTGCGCGTTCTTGATCTTGATGTCGCCATTGCGGGTGAACATCATGCCGTTGCGCGCATTGCGCGTCGGCATCACGCAGTCGAACATGTCGATGCCCTGTGTCACCGCATCCACGAGGTCTTCCGGCGTGCCGACGCCCATCAGGTAGCGCGGCTTGTCCTGCGGCAACTGGGGTGCGGTGTGTTTCAGGATGCGCAGCATGTCTTCCTTGGGCTCGCCCACCGACAGCCCGCCGATGGCGTAACCGTCGAAGCCAATACGCTCAAGTTCTCGCAACGACTCGTCGCGCAGATGCTCGTGCATCCCGCCCTGCACGATACCGAACAGCGCATTGGTGTTGCCCTCGTGCGATTTTTTGGAACGCGCTGCCCAGCGCAAACTCAGGCGCATCGATTCCGCCGCCGTCTTCTCGTCCGCCGGATAAGGCGTGCATTCGTCGAAGATCATCACGATGTCGGAGTTCAGCACTTTCTGGATGCGCATGGATTCTTCCGGCGACAAAAAGCATTTATCGCCGTTCACCGGCGACTGAAACTTCACGCCGTCCTCGGTGATCTTTCGCAGCGCCCCCAGGCTGAACACCTGAAAACCGCCCGAGTCGGTGAGTATCGGCCCGTCCCAGCCCATGAAGCGGTGCAGCCCGCCATGCGCCTCGATGACTTCCAGACCGGGACGCAGCCACAAATGAAAAGTGTTGCCCAGCACGATCTGCGCACCGATTTCTTTCAGTTCCAGCGGCGACATCGCCTTCACCGTGCCATAAGTGCCGACCGGCATGAAGGCCGGGGTTTCGACGGTGCCGTGCGCGAGTTGGAGTGTGCCGCGACGCGCGAGGCCGTCGGTTTTATGCAGAGTAAATTTCATTCGGGTGACTTTATAAGTGACAAACAACTTGGAGCGTTCAAGATTATCAGGTGCGATTCTACCCGATAGCTCGCCACTGCTGACAGAACGTCCGCGTGTCATCCAGCCATGCATGGAAATCGCGGGTGTACCCCTCGACGTCGGCGAGAAACTCCTGCTCACCGCTCTCCAGCGGGTTGGGCTGGCGCGCCCGGCGCGACATGCGCGCCAACACATCGGCGATCTCCTCGATCTGGGCGTAACTCGTCAGCCAATCCTCCCGCGCCATCATCCGCAGCGCGGGATGAGATGTAATGGGTAGCTCGCTCATTCTGTTCTCGATGAGACGATAGACGCTGGCCGTGAACACCTCCAGCGGCTGATGGTGCAGGTCGGCCCAGTGCCGCGCCAGCAGGTGATCGTAGAACACATCGACCAGCACACCGGCATAACGCCTGCGTTCCCCAGAAATGCGCGCGCGGCTTCGATTAAATGCGGGGTGCGTTTCCGCGTGGCTGTCGATGGCGCGATGCAGCGCCACACCCCGCACCAGATCGTCCGGCAGCGTTCCGGGCAAGGTGCCCTTGATCCAGTCCCCGACGACCCCGCCCACGATCAGTGCCGGGTCATCGCCTGCCAGCAGCGCATGAGCTAAGAAATTCAAATCAACTCCGAACGACAGCTATCGACCCAAGCGGACATTATTAATTCGCTGAACGTATGTCAGCAAATAACCCATGCCGGACATAGCGGCATCCCGAAAACAGTCATTAAGCTAACTTGAAGCTACGGCCACATCCCATTTTTATAATACTCTTCTTTAAATTCGACACACCCATTACAAGGGCTAATTGTTTGAATATCCAAAATTCGCTTCTCAGTAAGATCAATCAAACACGCATTTAATGAGTATATATAAGAAGACCCACCATCATCCGCCCCAACCGTAAATTTACACTGAGAGTCTCTGAATTTTAGCCATGCTCGCTGGGATTCTAATAATGGCTTCGAGTCTACCAAAGCCTCATTGAGTTTCTTATAAAGCTTATTAAGTCTTAAATCGGTTTCCTTATATGCTTCCGATAAGCAATCGTTATCCGCGTGCTGGCCTTTGCCAGTACATTTTTCTTTGTGAGGCTTTGCGAAATCCCAATTTTCAACTGCCATCGCAAAAACTGAGGTTGAAAGACTAAAACATAGAATTAATGAAATGAATGAGCGCATATCAATCCTTACGAGGTTATAGAAAACATTTTAAATAACTCACCAATGTGAATGTCTCTTGTTGGCCGAAAAGCAGCCACTCCAGCTTGCTCATTCCATCGCAGCACTGACTCAGTTCTTCAGGCACCTTTCACCCGCAAGGGGTGCGCCGTGGTTGCCTCGAAGAGGTTCTCGCCCCCTGCGGGGGTAAGGGGCTAATTATCACGCTTCTATATGATGCGTGATAATTGTCGCAGCCCCAACAACTCACGCAGTCTGCGCCTTAACAATACTCATCGCCGCCGCCACCATGCCGCCCATATCGGCCAAGTTGCCGGGCAGAATCAGGGTGTTGCCTTCCTTGGCGACATGCGCGAACGCCTCGACATATTTCTCGGCGACTTTAAGGTTGACGGCGTTCATGCCGCCGGGCGCCTCGATGGCTGCGGCCACGATACGTATCGCCTGCGCGTTGCCGTCGGCCACGGTCTTGATCGCTTCGGCCTCGCCCTGGGCGCGGTTGATGAAGGCCTGTTTCTCGCCTTCGGATTTGGCAATCGCCGCCTGGCGCGCGCCGTTGGCGAGGTTGATCTGCTCCTGCTGCTTGCCTTCGGAGGTGGCGATCACCGCGCGCTTCTCGCGCTCGGCGGTGATCTGAGCCTGCATCGCGTGCAGGATTTCTTTCGGCGGTGTCAGATCCTTTATCTCGTAACGCAGCACCTTGACGCCCCAGCTCAACGCGGCTTCATCCAGCGCGGCCACCACGGCGCGGTTGATGTCGTCGCGCTCCTCAAAAGTCTTGTCCAGCTCCATCTTGCCGATCACCGAGCGCAGCGTGGTCTGGGCGAGCTGGGTGATGGCGAAAAGAAAATCGCTGGTGCCGTAGGAGGCCAGCTTGGGATCGGTGACCTGAAAATACAGGATGCCATCCACCTGCAACTGGGTGTTGTCACGGGTGATACAAATCTGGCTGGGCACGTCCATCGGGACTTCCTTGAGCATGTGCTTGTATGCCACGCGGTCGATGAAGGGCACGACGATACTTAAGCCCGGCAACAGCACGGCGTGAAATTTACCCAGCCGCTCGACCACCCAGGCGTTTTGCTGTGGCACGACCTTGAGCGCCTTGATGACGAAAACGACGGCTGCGAGCAATAATAATAATGCGATTCCCATGATGTCTCCTTTATGATTTGTGTTGCGTCAGGATCAATTTCGAGCCCTGTATGGCCTTGATGTACAGCACACCCTCACGCGGCGTGTGGGTGGATTCAGGCTCTGCATCCCACTCGGCACCCCGGTAATGCACCCGCGCAGTGCCGTCCGCGTTCCAAGTCAGCACCTTCACCGGCTGGCCGATGTCGAAGCTATTGCTGCCCACAGATGCAGGACGCGCGCCTTTGATGCGGCGCAACACCAGCGCGCCGATGACGGCGACCACACCGGTCACCACCATCTGCATGGTCTGCTCCAAGCCCACCAGCGCGGCCACACCGCCGAGCGCCATCGCACCGGACAGCACCAGCATGTAAAACGTGCCGGTCGACATCTCCAAACCTGCCAGCACCAGAGCCAGCATGAACCAATATATATAATCCGCCATGAAACCTCCCTCTATGCCAACACGATACACAATGCTAACAGATTCAGTCCCGCTGCCGCTCAATCAGCATCGCATCGCCATAACTGAAAAAGCGATATTCATGCGCGACCGCATGGCGGTACGCGGCGAGCATTTGCTCCATGCCACCAAACGCGCACACCAGCATCAGCAGCGTGGACTTGGGCAAATGAAAATTGGTCAGCAGCACGTCCACCACGCGGAATTGATAGCCCGGCGTAATGAAAATTCTTGTCTCGCCGCTTCCGGCTTGTAACGTACCACCAACTCCCCGCAAGGGGGAGGCCGAAGGGTGCCCGACGCTTGCAGCGTCACCCTCTCGCACAGCTGCGCTCTCCAGCGCGCGCAAACTGGTCGTTCCCACCGCGATCACGCGTCCACCTGAATCGCGCGTTTTGGCGATGGCATCCACGGTCGCTTGCGAAATTTCATAACGTTCGCTGTGCATCATATGTTCATGGATGTGTTCGACGCGCACCGGCTGGAAGGTGCCCGCACCGACATGCAGCGTCACATAGGCGAGCCGCACCCCCTTGTCGCGCAAGTCTTGCAGCATCGCCTCGTCGAAATGCAGCCCCGCCGTGGGCGCGGCCACTGCGCCCGACTGGCGCGCGAACACGGTCTGATAGCGCTGTTCATCGTCACCATCAGCCGCGTGTGTGATGTAGGGCGGCAGGGGCAACCGGCCATAGCGCTCCAGCAAGTCCAGTACATCATCATTGGAGGTGAAACGCAAACGATAAAACTCGCCCTCGCGTCCTATTACCTCGACCGAAACAGCAGCATCACCCGCAAGGGGTACGCCGCCAGACACTCGTCCTTCGGACGGTCTTGGCGCAGCAGCCAAATACAACATGGAACCGGCTCTGGGCGATTTGCTGGCGCGCACTTGCGCCAACACCTCGTGCGCATTGAGCACACGCTCGACCAGCACCTCGATTTTGCCTCCGCTCTGTTTTTCGCCGAACAAACGCGCCTTGATGACGCGCGTATCGTTCAGCACCAACACGTCGTCTGGCCTGACCATTTTCAATAAATCGGCAAAGCGACAATCTTCCAATTCACCGTCATGTGCATATAACAAACGGCTGGTGCCGCGCTGTTCAGGCGGATGCTGGGCAATCAGGCGCTCGGGTAAAACAAAATCGAATTCTTCGGTGCGCATGAATACAACTGGGGAAAATTTACGAAGTCGAGATTGTAGCCGATGTGAGCCATCGGCCCGGAGTGCTTCCATCCTGAAGAAACTGAATAGTAAAAAGGCCGATTGAATATCCGCCTATAGTCGCGGTGCAATCAAAAATCGACGTTTACACCAAAACTCGCAAAGCCGTAACGCCGGTTGAATTTGCCCGCGGTCACCGCGTTATAAGCAAATGGAATCTCGCCGACAAATTGATTGCTCATCACTTGCACCCGGGTAAATACGGCAACCTTGGGCATCAACTTATAGGAAACATCCGCCAGGAGGATATGGTTGTTTTTATACGCAACCCCGCCACTGCTCACGATCAGCACATCGACATTATTCCGATTCAAATGCTGGAACTGATAGCCTCCGCGCAAGATCCAGTCGTTTTTCTGCCAGCGCAGACTCCCGCCCAACTGGTAGTAATTCGAACGGTAACTGAATTCCTGTGTGATAGATTGGTTTGTCGTGAAGTTTGTAATCACGACTGGTGCGGAGCAGGGAACGGTCAGCACACCACTGGTGCCATTGGGTGTAAATGTGAGGTTATAGTTACAACCTGCTCCATTAGTATAGTTGGCGGTCATATCCCCTGTCGCAATCCAACTGCTTCCGGCACCGGCAAATGCTGAAAGCTCGGTTTGTTCGGCGAGCTTCCATGTGCCGATGGTATCGAGCTGTATTTGGGCATCTTGCGGGTTGTTTACGTTCACCGAATTTAGCGTCTTGCCCATGAACAATGTCGGAGAGGTTTTACTCAATACCCCGGACTGGTTACCCCAAACCCCCAGCCGAATTGCGTAGTGTGCATTGCTGTTTTCGTCACCATACAAACGGTATTGGGCGGCCGCCTGCCAACTTGCAATAGACTCATTATCTGAACGATAGGATATTTTGCGCTTCCAATATCCGCCATCCAGAGAAAGATTATCTGTCAGAGCGTATCCGGCACGCACATGCGCGCCTGAGTAGTCACCCACATTAGTCCCGGCATATTGAGTATCCTTCGCACGCACCCCGAGCACATCGAGCGTGTTATTCATCGCATCATAGGAAGCCTCGAAGGCCATATCACCTGCCTGATGGAAGGGATGGGCGCTCAATAGGGCATCGAGCGACGCAGCGTCCACATGGCCTGTCGCAAGCATAAGCACAGCGAATGCTTTAGAGTATTTTTTACGCATGGATTTACATAAAAAACGGGAAGCGGCTCAACCGCTTCCCGAATTTAGACAAAAACTAACCGCCAGCAATCAATTTACCGTAACGGAGGCTGACTGGCTGGAACCCGTAACAGAATTTGTAGTATTCGGTATCGCAATCGTCGTGGTCGACGCGGCTACCGTGGTACTGACTGCCAGAGGAATACCGCTGATTGCGGCGGTGACGGTATAGGTGCCTTTCTGGGATGTCAACGTGCTGAATCCGCTGTTGGCCGTTCCCAGTGCAGTGAGCAGAGATCCGACGTTCACTGTGATGGCACTTCCCGATGCGCTTACAGTTGAAGTTATGGCCGCCGACAAGACGGCCTGAGACACTGTCGCATTGACCGTGTTCCCTGCAGCCTTGACACCATAGGCAGTCAACGTGGCTCCTGAAGCTGGAACGGTCAAAGTAAATGCGCCCGCCCCATTTGGCGTAACAGTTAGCCCCTTGATTACCAGAGTAAATTGTCGCGCACCGTCGATAACCTCGAAAGCAATGTCAGCTGAAGCCGGAAGAGTGAGGGTGGTCGGAACGGCCAAGCCCAGATTCAGTGTTGCAGAAGTAATCCCCGTTCCCGCCGCTGTCGATACCGTCGGCACGCCATTCGCATTGGTTGCGGTCGTGCCGTTTACCGCGATCGGTGTGATCGGCACTACGTTCTGCAAAAAAGTTGCAGCCAAAGTTGATGCTGCGGTTGTTGCCGGAACAACTGGGGCTGCTGGCTCTGCTGTTGCAAACGTAGTAAGAGCAGTGTTAATTGTGGTTGACGCCGTGCCAGCAGTGGCTAAATTGGTTGTTGCTATCAAAGCGGGCACTATGGTATTGCCAAGTGTGGCAAGATCGGTCAGCAGTGTCGCTGAAGCGCCGGTGGCAACAGCGGTAGTCAGGACAGAAGATGCCAGATTGGCCGCATTGGCAATTTCAACAGTGCTTTGGGCTACGGCTGCGGGATTAGTCGGACCCGGCGTCGCCAGAACAGTTGATGTTGCAACACTGTTCACCAGATTCGAGAGTGATGTTGTTACAAAGGCCGCCATGCTGGCTGGAGCCAGAGTCGCGGCTTTTGCAGACGCCGCAACAAGAATCGCATCACTGGTATTAGCCGCAGCGGCAGCAGCTAGGCTGGTTTGTGTGCTGGTCACTGTAGCACTGACTACAGAATTGGTAATGCTGGACAACGTAGTGCTATTAACAGGTGTTGTTAGGGCAGCCAATTTTGCCGCTACCCCATTCATCGCATTCTGATAGATTGAATTGCCTTGCGAGCTGGGCGCGCCTGTCGTCGTTTCCACAATAGCCGCAACCTGTTCAGTCAGAACCTGTACGGCGACGGTTGCTTGAAGCAATGCCGGGTTGGTCGATGTCATCGGATCTGTATTGAGCAGCTCATTGGTGGTCAAACCGAGGCTGGTCGCGATTGTTGTCGATGCCGAATTGACCGCCGTGGCAGAGGCAGCAGAAGGTGTACCCAAAACCGGAGCCGGAAGCGTGCTGTTGATTTGCGCCATGACCACGCTGGTCAGCGGCGTAATCTGGGTCGCCCCGGGAGGCGCTAACAACTGACCGGCCAGCGGCAAACCAGTGCTCAGATCAATGCCGCCAGTTGCACAGGTCATGTGTTGCCCGCCATCTGAATTTTGCGCAGCAGTAAATATAAAATTACCGGATGCATCGGTCACGGTCTTCGGCTCTGTCGGGCTGCAGATTCGATCATCGTTGATATCCAGCGTCACAGACGCGTTCTTGACGTAGC
>JADGRL010000074.1 GCA_017880865.1 Gallionella sp. | reverse complement strand
TTTGAGTGAAAGAAAAAATGGGCTGAGAAATTCCGGCAAAAAATCGTAATGCGGAACAACTGGCGTGAAAAAAATGCGATTTATAGAGGTGCCCTATACATTATGCACTGTGCTGTTGTAACAGTACGTTTGGTATCGCCACATTCCAAGAACTGAATCGTATTTCCATTGTCCTGAAAATACAGGAATCCTTTTATGACGCGAGACGAATCTCCCAAAATGGTACTGGGTTTCGTGCTGGGCGCTATATTTAATTCAAACGTACCTGCTTGGCCATGCACCTGAGCTGTCAGAGACAATACGTATGTGGTGACTTCAGGTACTTGAGTATCTTTCTTTACTGCTCCCAAATATGGGTTTGCAAGTGACAATAACCCGGTAGGTATAGTCTTAGTGAAGGTGCCATCACCTTTTAGTTTGTCTTGTTCGCGAACTATTACCATTTGGCCATGGGTTGTAGAATATATTCCACTGGCACTATTCAGTTGGTTCTGACAGTAAGCTTCGGCATATGCACACATAAATTCACGTTCATCTTTTGTATCATCAGCTATTCGATCAATAGCTTCCTTTTCAGTTTTTTCAGATTTTGCGATTTCATCGAGGGCAAAACGTGCACGGTTAATTGCAATTTTCGCATCACTTTCATCATTGGGAATAGGTAGGACAGCATTAGCCAAATCCTCCGCTTCGGATAGAATGCCTGCGTTCGCGTATAAAACAGCTAAGTTGGCCTTTGCCAATGGATATTTCCCCGCAACTTTCTTGTATGACTTGCATTGACTGGCTTTATAACCGAGTGCCTCATAGACAACACCAAGATTATTGGATGCGCCCACCCAGTCAGAATGATCAACCACTAACTTATAATGGTACGCAGCTTGTCTATCTAGGTTGTTGTTGCTGTATACATAAGCAAGGCGGAACCTCGCGTCATTATCAGTTGGGACCAACTTAACAACCTTCTCGAGAAAGGATATCTCCAAGTCTAAGTTATCAGCCTTTTCTGCTGCGCGGGCCACTCCTCTATACAGAGTAACGCGAACTGATTCATCTTGCTCCTTTCGAAGTTGTTCAAGGAGAAGAATAATCGCCTCGGTGGTCTTGCTGTCATCGCACAGTGCTGTTGCTGCGCTGATTGCGAGGTTGCTGCGCCGCTCCGAGGGGACATTGTCCAAATGAGAAATTAGAAGCTGCGATGCCTGCTGGTGCTGCTTAAAACTTGAATAGACACTTGCCAGTTGCTCAACCGCATTGAAGTCGCTTTGGTCAGAAGTACATTTTTGAATTAGCTGATTTAACGCTCCATTATCATTATTGCATGCGCGAACACGTAGTAAGAACGCATTCCAAAAGCCGTGAAATTCCGTATCTGGCAAAGACTTGATCATTTCGCCTTGAATTCGGTCTGCCTCAGTGAAGTTTCCGTTCAAAGCACACTCTTTTATGCTTTTCATCTGATCGATAAATGTTGGTTCTTGCAACGAAATAATTTTTTCTTTGTCGCTGGGAGCGCTAGTAGCAACCGATGCAGATTCAGAAATAGATGTCACTCTTTGTGAGATTAAATTCAAAATCATCTGACTTATTTCAGTTTGACTTGCAGACAGATTTTGTCGATTAAAAGAAATCCATTGTGTGTCGCCATCCAAGTCAGTTGTTGGGAAATTGACGTCTTTTTCTATAAGAAGAAGAATTTTTCGGTCTTTGCCAATTGCAAAGCCAACCTCCTCAATTACCCATTCCGACGTTGTCCATTTTTTAGGAGTATATGAACCCAGAGGGGACATCCAGCGCCCATGCCAAGAAGACGGTAATTCCCAAATTGGGTAGCGTTTTGTCAAGACGCCAATATATATTTCATGGCGCAGAATTAATTCCCGTACCTTTTCAGAGATTGGGCGGATTTGCCCTTCCTTCCCATCCTCGTATTCAAATCCTATTGATTTATGGCTGTCGAGAATATCGCGCAGATCATGCCAAACTTTCTTGTCAGCTTCTAAAAAACTTCGGCCTACAAATGCGCTAAGTCTCATTGGCTTTTCTCTATTTGATTCGATAGACATAAGGGGCGATTTCACGCCTCTGGATTAAATGGGCCGGGTTCGAATTTTTCGCCGTCAGTATACCGCCCCCTTGTTTATTTAATCCTTAATTCAGAAACGGATTTATTGTATCGCGCTGCTGCTGTCAGCCCATCCGATCAGTGACGGCGTTTTTTGGTTGGGTATTGCCGCATTGATTCCCCTGTGCGCCGCCGAGTAGCGCAGACGGGTCAGGGAATTCTGACGAATATGTTTGAGCACGTGGCCGCGTAGCGGATCGTGCGAGTTTATGAGGAAGCATGACCTGTCGAGCAACGCAGGGCACCGCGAACACCCGTAAAGGGTGCGCCGTGGTTGTAAGGGGCTAATAACAAAGTCAGGCAATCCGTAACCAGCCAAAGGCTGGACGGAATTGACACAGCCCCGACAACCACGCAGAGCGGCGGGAAACCGGGGACGCCTTCTTTCGGTTACCTTTCTTGGCAAGACAAGAAAGGTGAACAGCTGCCGGTCTGCCACCGGCGAATTTGACTTTTGTCCTTGGTTCATCAGCTTATCGCAATCCGAACCAGATGCGGTTCGGCCCAGGGCGGGGCGACATCGATGGGCTTGGCCATGTAATCCGATACCGATCCCAATTCGCGACTGGCCTGTATAAATTCCGGCCACGGCTCCGCCCACACTTCGGGGTAAATGCATTCGCCCGCGTATTGAATCGGATAGGCCAGCGTTTCATGTCCCGGGGCGAATTCGCAATGGATGCCGGGTTTGCTATTGCCGCGTGCATCGCAGCGATACCAGCCAACCCCTTCCAGGTGGACGGCAATAAATCCGTGCAAACAGTACGGCGGGTTGGGACCGTCGAAGGTCAGGCGCTGGTAACAAAATCCGGCGGGGATAGCGTTGGCGCGCAGCAACGCAACCAGCAAGTGGCTCTTCGCGGTGCAGAAGCCGGTGCCCACGGCCAGCACATCGGACGCGATGTAAGGCGTCTCTTCGCGCTTGAAGTCGACACAGTGCTGGATATGGTCGCGCACCCATACGAAACAATTTTTTGCCGTGGTTGCGTGAGAGTCGGCGCGCAAGTCGGCGGCCAATTTTGCGATCTGCGGATGGTGAAAATCGACCACGTCGCTGGCCGCCAGGAAAAGTGTTTTGTTCATGGCGAGCCTCAACGTGCGTCCGATGCCTGATCGTCTAGCCCCAGCTTCTTTTGCCAGAACATCGCCCGGCCCATCCTGGGGTCGAGCTCATATCCGGCAAAGCCGCAGGCTCTGTATGCGGCTTGCGCAACGGCATTGCCTTCCAGCACTTCCAGCGTGAGCTTGCAGCAACCCAGGTGTATCGCGATTTCCTCGGCGCGGGCCAGCAGGCGTTTTGAAATGCCGCGCCCCCGGTAGGTTGCCACCACGACGATGTCGTGCAGGTTCAGCAGCGGCTTGCACGCGAATGTTGAAAATCCTTCAAAGCAAAGCGCCATGCCCGCGGTCGATCCATCAACGAAGGCGAGCACGACATGCACGCCTTGCCGTTTCTGCAGTTCGGCTACCAGATTGCTTTTGACGAATTCGGATAATTCCGCGCCGCCGCCCATGTCGTCCTTGGCATATTCATTCAACAGTTGAACGATGGCCGAGGCGTGGGCTGGCAAAGATAAATCGGCGATGACTATTTCCTGCATGGTCGTGTCTCTCTCGATGGAAAATTTTTGCGGTACTCAAGGCCGACCGCACCGCGATCGAATGACTCATTCCGGCTGGCCTATACTTCGACCTCGAACCCCAGCTCCACTTCCGAAGCGGGCACACCGCCGCGTATCCCCCAGTTCTCCATTGGCACTTCATGCAGGACGATAAATATGTCGGCGGGCGTGATGCCGATTGCTCCGAGATTATTTACGATGGCCCGATAGAGTGCGCGCTTCGCCTCTATGGAGCGGCCAGCAAAAAGGCTGATTTCGATCAGCGTGTAATTGTCGGTCTTGCCGGGCGGTGCGTGGAAGCGCTCCGGGCTGTGCTCGACATAGCGGATCTGCCTGTCGTGCGAGGGAAGCTGCAATGCCTCTCGCTGGGCAAGATAGATCGCCTCGATGATCGCCTGCACTTGCTCTGGATTCCAGCTTCGCTTCACTTCGATTCGGGTGACAGGCATCTCTACTCCCCAAAAATTCGCTAAAAATAATTCCCGGACCAGTCCTCGCAAACCGCCGGGCTTTGCGGCGAAGAATTATACGGCAGGAGCACACCGAGTCCCGCCAATTACCCCGGGCTCGGGAGCGCCCAGTAAGACTCTCAGTTTTGCGCGCTCAAGCGCAGCATGACTCGATGCCAACCCGCTTCGGCGTTTGCACCTGCCTGCTCGAATACCGTTTGCAGCTGCTTCATCTGAGTGCCGGTAAGCTGCGCTTCCAGCTTGGCACCGGATGCGCTCAGAGTCAGCTGGCGCACGCGCCTATCATGCTCGGCCGTTTCCATTGCCACCAGATGCATTTCGATCAACTGCCGCAAGGGGATATTCAACGCCTGCTTGCTGACATTGAGCAAAGAAAGCAAAGTATTGACGGAGAGTTGCGGGTTGCGCGCGACAAAGTACAGGATACGGTGATGCACCCGCCCCAGACCGCGCTGTTCCAGAATGCGGTCTGGAGGCGCGGTGAAGGCGCGATAGCCGAAATAAAACTGCTCGATAGCCTGATGCAACAAGGCTTCGCGCAGCAAAACAGCTTGCTTGTCGATGGGGGAAGATTGGTCAACCATATTGACATGATAGAGGAGTTGCCGTTAATCTGTCCATAGGTCAACTTCATTGACATTTATGGATAGCCCGTTATGAATTCACATCCCGAGTCTCACGGCCCCCGCCTTTCACAGCGCACGCGCGATCTGCACCCGTCGGCGATTCGCGAAATCCTGTCCGTGCTCGACCGCCCCGGCATGATTTCCTTTGCCGGGGGATTACCCGCACCCGACAGCTTTCCGCAATTCAGCCTGGATGCCATGCCGCAAACCGTCCTGCAATACGGCGCATCCGAGGGCGAGTGGGAATTGCGCCAGCGGGTCGCCGAGGAATTGCTGGGTCGAGGATTGCGTTGCACTGCCGAACAGGTGCTGATCTTGTCGGGCTCGCAGCAGGGCATCGATCTGGTCGCCAAGCTGTTCATCGATCCTGGCACGGTGGTGGCCGTAGAATCGCCGACTTACCTGGCTGCGTTGCAAGTGTTTCGATTTTTCGGCGCACGCTTCCTGGCCTACGATGCGGGCGAACCGGATGTGCCGGCATTACAGCGCGACAAACCGGCTTTCGCCTACGCCATCCCGACATTTCAAAATCCCAGCGGACGATGTCTCGATGCCGGTCAGCGCGCGGCACTTGCCGACGCCTGCGATGCTGCGCGCATCCCCCTGTTCGAGGACGACCCTTACCGCGACCTGGTGTATGACCCGTGCGAACGAACCCCGGTCTGTGCACGCCTTCAGCATGCGCCGTGGATTTATCAGGGTTCGTTCTCGAAGAGCCTTGCACCGGGATTGCGCCTGGGCTATCTCGCAGCCTCCCCCGCGTTGCTGCCCTACCTCACGCGACTCAAGCAAGCGGCGGATTTGCACAGCAACCGCATCAGCCAGTATCTGGT
>JADGRL010000073.1 GCA_017880865.1 Gallionella sp. | reverse complement strand
TTTGAGTGAAAGAAAAAATGGGCTGAGAAATTCCGGCAAAAAATCGTAATGCGGAACAACTGGCGTGAAAAAAATGCGATTTATAGAGGTGCCCTATAGCACTAAACCGCCTGCCCTGCCGCGTAGCCGGAAGCCCACGCCCACTGGAAGTTGTAGCCGCCGAGCTGTCCGGTGACATCCACCACTTCGCCGATGAAATACAGACCGGGTACTTCGGTGCATTCCATCGTTTTCGACGACAGCGCGCGCGTGTCGATGCCGCCGCAGGTCACTTCGGCCTTGCTGTAACCGACCGTGCCGGACGGGATGATCTGCCAGTCGTGCAAGTTTGCGGCAATCTGTTTACGCTCTTTATCGTTGTATTGGTTGAGCGGCTTGTTCTCGATTTTCTTATGAACGGTGAGCTCGGCGCACCACACATCGGAGAAGCTCTTGGGGAACCACTGGATCAGATAATTGCTCAGCAATTTTTTGCTTGTTTTTTGTTCGTCCAATAAAGTCGTCATATCGCAATCCGGCAACAGATTGATGTGCAGCGGCTCACCTTGCTGCCAGTAAGACGAGATTTGCAATATTGCCGGGCCGCTCAGGCCACGATGCGTGACCAGCATATTTTCGCGGAACGAATGCTTGCCGAAACTCACGATCGTATCGAGCGAAACACCGGTCAGGTCGGCATAAGGCTTCCAGTCATCGGGAGCAAAAGTCAGCGGCACCAGGCCGGGTTTGAGCTTGGTGATTGGGATGCCGAATTGTTCGGCGACGTGGTAGCCGAACGGGGTCGCACCGGTCTTCGGGATGGACAGGCCGCCGGTGGCGATCACCAGCGACACCGCCTCGAATTCACCGCGCGAGGTGCTGACATAAAACTTGGCTTTCTTTACGTTGCCAATATTTGAATTGGGGCCGACATCCGATTCGTACGGGGTGTGCTTGATTTCCTCGATCTCGCAGTTCATGAAGCGTTTCACGCCCGCCGCATCGCATTCTCCGCGCAGCATCGCGACGATGACTTCCGCTTCGTCATCGCAGAACAATTGCCCGAGCGTCTTCTCTTGAAAACCGATGTTGTGCTTTTGCAATAGCGCGATGAAATCCTGCGGCGTGTAGCGCGCCAGTGCCGAACGACAAAAATTCGGATTGTCGGAAATGAAATTGTCCGGCTTGGTGTTGAGATTGGTGAAGTTGCAATGCCCACCGCCGGAGATGCGTATCTTCTCCGCGAGCTTCTTGGCGTGATCGATCAAAACCACGGAACGCCCGCGCGCTCCGGCTTGCAGTGCACACATCAGGCCTGCCGCGCCTGAACCGATAATAATTACATCTGTTTTCATAGTTGTTCCGTGATGCTCAAAACGAGCGGTTGTTTAGTTATTGTGCGTATTGTTTGACGAAAGAGGACACCGCATCGCGATACTCGATCCAGCCTACTGTCCCGCTGTTGCTGTGATCCCCACCCTCAATCAATGTGAGTCTTTTCGGTTGCGGTGCGACGGCATAAAGCTGTTTGGCCATCTCGACCGGCACCCTCCTGTCCCATGTGCCATGAATCAGCAACACGGGGATCTTGAGTTGTGCAATTTTTTGCAGCGACTCGAAGCGATGATCGAGCAACCAGTCCACGGGAAGTAATGGGTAAGACAATTTACCCATTTCGGCCATCGAAGTGAAGGTACTTTCGGCAATCAGTCCCGCAGCTTCAGGATGATGCAGCGCCAGATCAATGCCGATCGCGCCACCCAGCGAATGTCCGTAGATAAAGGCTTGCTGCGGCTTCACGCCGCGCACCTTGAGCAGGTATTGCCAGGCGGCTTCGGCATCCTCATACACCTTGGTCTCGCTGGGTTTGCCGCCGCTGCTCTTGCCATATCCGCGATATTCCGCCAGCAGTACGTTGTAGCCCAAGTTATGCAAGCGCTGCGTATGCTCCAGATGATTGGCGATGTTGTGATCATTGCCGTGCAAATAAAGAAAGGTCGGCGCATTGGACTGCTCCACTGGAACCCACCAGCAATACAGCTCGCCCTGATCCGCGCCACTGCCCACCGGAATGCGCAACACCTCGAATTTCATGCCCAGTCGGTCCGGCGTGGTTTGGAAAACGGGGGTAGGCTCAAACACATGCTCTGCTTGCGTGGCCCACATATACCCGCAAACGGCGACATACAGCACTACAACGACGCCCAACACACGAGTCATGCCACATAACCAACTGCATTTTTTCATAGCGTACCCTCCATTTTTTTCCACAAACACGCGCCCTTGCTCGCCTTGTCGATGTCGGCAAGTTGCAGCAAGTGCTCGGCCAGTTCTTCAACACTCGGCTGCAACACGCGCAGTTTAGGGCGCAAAGCATCGGTACTCAACACCGCCGGTTTGCGCGTCGCTGGCGCATCCTCACCGAGCAAACTTTTTTGCCCGCGCGTCATCGCGAAATACACTTCGGCGAGCAGCTCGGTATCGAGCAACGCGCCGTGCAGGCTGCGATGCGCGTTGTCTATTTCATAACGGCTGCACAGCGCATCCAGGCTGTTCTTCTTGCCCGGATGCATCTCGCGCGCGACCTTGAGCGTATCCACTACCGCATTTTGCAACGGCGACAGTCCCAGCAAATTAAGTTCATGATTGAGAAAACCCATATCGAAAGGCGCGTTGTGTATGATCAGCTCGGCGCCTTCGATGAACTCCAAAAAGCCGGACACGATGTCGGCGAACTTTGCCTCGTTCTGCAAACGCTCGTAAGTCAAGCCGTGCACTGCCACCGCGCCCGCATCGATCTCGCGCTCTGGATTAAGATAGCGATGAAAGCGGCGCAGCGACACCCGGCGCCCCTCCAGCTCAATCGCCGCCAGCTCGATGATGCGATGACCCTGCTTGGGGTCCAGCCCGGTCGTTTCGGTATCCAGTACGACCTTACGCATTGTCGCCCCCCTGCCAGTGCCCGGCCAAACGTTCTTCGGACGGGTGCCCGGCCAAACGTTTTTCGGATATCATTTCAACGCCGCGATTTGCCAACTCATCGGCGCGCTCGTTGCCATCGTGTCCTGAGTGTCCCTTGACCCACACCCATTCGACCGTGTGTTGCACCGCAAGCGCATCCAGCCTGCGCCACAAATCCTCGTTCTTCACCGGCTTCTTGTCCGCAGTCTTCCAGCCGCGCAGCTTCCAATTGTGCACCCAGGTGGTGATGCCCTGCTGCACGTATTTCGAATCGGTGTGCAGCCGCACATGGCAATACCGCGTCAACGCTTCCAGAGCGGCAATCGCGCCCATCAACTCCATGCGATTATTGGTGGTGTGTTCTTCACCGCCGCACAGCTCGCGCTCTTTGCCCTTGGTGCGCAGCAGCGCGCCCCAGCCGCCCACACCGGGATTGCCCTTGCATGCGCCATCGGTAAAAACTTCAACCACATCTTTGGTCATTTTGAATCGTGCTCTCTACGCTGGGTAATCTTGTTATTCATTTTTGGTGCCACCGGCATCAGCTTGCTCACCAGCCCCTTGTTCCACTTCGGCTTGATCAATCGCATCCCCGGCACACGTTTTACCGCATGCAAAAAATATACTCCGCCGCTCACAGCCCACCAGCGGTCTCCCGCCGCTTCCATAAAGGCAAACCGCTCAAGCCATTTGGTTTTATGCAACGGCGGCGCATACGCGGCAAAGCGTCCGCCCACCACTTCAAAACCCAGCAACGCCAGCCAATCCTTGAGGCGCGGCAACGTGATGAACTTGCCGCACCACGGATAACCCTCATGTCGGCCTAATGCGCGATGCAGCCCCCACAAGCTGCGTGGATTGAAACCGCTGATAATCAAATTGCCTTCCGGCATCAGCACCCGTTCAACCTCACGCAATATCTGATGCGGATGTTCGGCGAATTCGAGAATATGCGGCAGCAACACCAGATCGAGACTCTCGCTGTCGAACGGTAATTCATCGTCACACAGTCGCACCGCAGCCCCGGCCTGATCCGAACCGCAAAAGCGCAACGGCATCCGGTTGCGGCGCAAAAAATCATGCTCCGGCAAACCCAGTTGCAGCGCGTTGTAGCCAAAAATATCGCCCACGGTACGGTCGAAATACGCCTGTTCGCGCGCCAGCACATAGCCGCCCTGCGGGGTGGTAAACCATTCGCTCAAACTTTCTGCGGTTAACTTACAATTCGGCATCGCTCAACTTCCACTCGCTCCATGTTTCCCAGCCCAATATTTGAAATCACCGCGATTCCCGCCCTGCGAGACAACTACATATGGGCCATCCACGACGATCAGCATGCTGTCGTGGTCGATCCAGGCGAGGCTGCGCCGGTACTGGCCTTCCTGCATGCGCGCGGCCTGCATCTGGATGCGATTTTATGCACCCACCGCCACAATGACCATATCGGCGGCATCGCAAAATTGTGCGAAGTATACAACGTGCCGGTGTATGGGCGCAGACATCCCGACAATCCGCACATCACCGATGATCTGCGCGAGGGCGGGCAACTCAAACTCGATACACCCAATATCAATTGGGGCATCGTGTTCGATATCATCGAAACTCCCGGCCACCTCGACGATCACATCGCCTACATCGCGCAGGGTATTTCCCCGGCCATCCTGTTCTGCGGCGACGTATTATTTGGCGCGGGCTGCGGCAGAATCTTTGAAGGGACACCGGCACAACTGCACTATTCGCTGCAACGCCTGTCCTTATTGCCCGGCTCCACCCGCGTGTATTGCGCCCACGAATACACCGCCGCCAATCTGCGCTTCGCGCTGGCTTGCGAACCGGATAACACCAAACTGCAACAGCGCGTCGCCGACACTCAAAAACTGCGCGCATCGAATTTCCCCACCCTGCCCTCCACCATCGCGCTGGAGAAGGCCACCAACCCCTTCCTGCGCTGCGCCCAGCCTGAAATCATCCGCAACCTGCAACAGCGCGGCCTGACCGACACCACCGAGCTAGGTGTATTCACCGCCCTGCGCGAATGGAAAAACCGTTTTTGATTGCGGCAACAGACGTTATGGGATATTCTTCGCGCCCTTCGGAGAGGTGGATGAGCGGTTTAAGTCGCACGCCTGGAAAGCGTGTGTGGGATAATATCCCACCGGGGGTTCGAATCCCCCCTTCTCCGCCAAATCAATGAGTTATCGCAACGGCTGATAACTGCAAATAACGGCAAAACACCAATTACCACGACTTCACTGTCCCCGTTTTGTCCCCGTTTTTAAATACGGGATCCGTTGAACCTCAAAAATGGCCATACGCAACCACAGATAACAAGCGCTTCAGCCTCCTCATAAGACTACAAAGTAACTTTTGTTTTCCAAAAATATCTTGGATCACCTCGAAACGATTGCTACTTCTTCGGCAGCTTTTTATCTTGAGGCCACTTGTCGCATCGAGTTCATCTCAACCATTCAGGTCACCCCAAGCTGCTGTTCGCCAAGTGGCGCTTTTGTTAAGGGTTGTCAGATGCCTGCCCTCAGCCGCAGACCGAACAAGATGCAGCGACCCTCAGCGGGCAGGCGTCGGACAAGCATCGAGGGAGGAAACCGCGTGATGTTACCGGTGCGCGTTAGAGAGTGCGGCAGCCTATGGGGATTTGAATGATTGCTCTGCCGTTGGATACGAAGATCAAGCCGATTGGTTTAACGATGACGTCGTTCAGGTGAGGCAGGCGCGTCGTATCGAAGCGAATCTTTGCGACTTCTCGTTGCAACGGAGCGCCAGAAACAGGATATTTACAGCGCCATGCAACACCTTTCCGTATCGGCGCTGACCGATGTCGTTTGGATTGTCGAAACCCGCTGATGTTCATGTCACACCTCGACACGGTGGTGGCGCGCGGATGTTTGGTGTGCGTGCCAAGATTCCAGTCACGATCATCGCCGCACCACA
>JADGRL010000049.1 GCA_017880865.1 Gallionella sp. | reverse complement strand
CCTCAGGTCGGAAATAGTGTTTTGTAGTAAAGCGACATCTTTTTGGTATCTCTCTTGGTCTGATCTTGATGCTTCGCGAATCTTAGAATTAACCTTTTCCAGCTTATCTTAGAATTAACCTTTTCCAGCTTGATGATATTTTGCCGCTCTCTATCGATCTCCAAAAGCGATTTTTTCTCCAAAGAACGGTATTGCGTCTTAGCCTTTCCCAGGGAAGCATTCAATTTATCAAGGTCTTGGCTAAAGGTGCTTCTAACGTCCTCAAGAGATCGAGCCAAATTGTCGCGCTCGTTTAAAAGCGTTTTGAGCATTTTTTCTTGGGCGGCTAAGGTACTTGTATCAGCCGCATGTATTTTTTCGAGCTCAGCGATGCGCAGGTCTGAGCTGGCCAGTTGCGCGATTGTCGTATGAAGTTTTGCCTCCAGAACGGCCTTTTCATTTATTGCGGATTCCGCCTCGATCCGACTCTGTACCACTTTATCGTTTGACTCGGCCGTCTGTACGGCGAAGGTCGCTATGGCGGCTTCCTGGGCCTGCCTCCATAACGCAGATATAAGGTTGCTTGCTGATTCTTTCAACTCCTCTGGAATATCCGGGGATTCAATCCTAATCCGGCTTTTCTCGCGCAACTCAAGCCAGAATTTATTAAGGGCATCTGACGGTGCGGACATGCTCCCTTTGCGCACGAGTTGGTAAAGCTTGTTTGTAGTTGGCGTTATCCCGCAACCACTCTAATCTGGTCAGAGGGTATTGCGTCCGTCTTCTAGAGATATTTTCGCTAAGGCGTGAGTATGCTCAGGATGAACTTGATGCCAGGAGAAGCGCCACTCCCAGCTTCCCGTCGGCTGACCGGGAAAATTCATCCGATGCTCGCCATATAACCCAAGCACATCCTGCATGGTGAAGATGACTATATTCGCCACCGAGCTGGAAATCGCACGCATCATATCCCATTGAATCTTTTGCCCGTCACTGTCCAGATAGTGATGGGCAAAAGATTTTTCCCGGTCAGACGCTGTGTTCCACCAACCTAGGATAGTGTCATTGTCATGTGTCCCGGTATAGGCCACCGTGTTGGGCACATAATGGTGCGGCAAGAAGTGGTTACCCTCGCCCTCTGCAAAGGCGAACTGCAGGATACGCATACCCGGCAGCTTGAATTTGTCGCGTAGTGCAACGACTTCTGGCGTGATTAACCCCAGGTCTTCGGCGATGATGGGCAAGTGCGGAAAGGCTTTTTCGAATGCATCAAACAGCTTCTCTCCAGGGCCGGCTACCCACTTTCCATGGATCGCGTTGGGTGCATCTGCTGGTACTTCCCAATAAGCGACAAAGCCTCGAAAATGATCAATCCTTACCAAATCAGCCAGTTGCAGCGCATGTCTGAGGCGAGCTATCCACCATGCGTAGCCGGTCTTTTCGTGGATATCCCAGCGATAGAGCGGATTGCCCCACAGCTGCCCGGTCTGGCTGAAATAATCGGGTGGTACACCCGCCACGACAGATGGGCGACCATCCTCATTTAATTCGAACAGTTCTTGATGTGACCATACGTCGGCGCTCTGGTAGGCCACAAATATAGGTACATCGCCGATGATTTTAATTCCGCGCTTATTGGCATATAGCCGTAAATTTGACCATTGACGGGCAAAACACCATTGGCAAAATTTCCAGAAACCAATTTCGTCGGCACAAGTGTTTTTAATTTGGCGTAGCGCCTGCGGATCTCTGTGAACAAATGCCTTGGGCCAGTGACTCCATTCGCGCCAATCTTCACGTTCCGCAATTGCCATGAATAACGCGTAATCATCCAGCCATGCGCTTTCTGTAGTGCAGAATTCGATATAAGAACGGCGCTCATCTTCTTGAATACTCGCAAAGAAACTCTTTGCGGCGCGGCGCAATCGTTCGATGCGGTATGGTCGCAAGAGCGTGAAATCCACCCGGTCAGGTCGAAAATCAGGATGTGGCGTTAGATCTTCGGAGCTGAGCCAACCATTACGGGACAGTTCTGCCAGGTCTATCAGTAGGATGCTGCCGGCGAAAGCCGAGCTGCTCATGTAGGGAGAATTTCCCGGACCGATTTCGCCTAGTGGTAAAATCTGCCAGTAAGTTTGTCCGGTACTGACCAGCCAGTCGACGAACCGGTATGCATCTGCGCCGAAGTCACCCGCGCCAAACTGACCAGGAAGGGAAGTCGGGTGTAGCAATATGCCGCTGGCGCGTTCCGTTAGCATCAGTCGCCTGCTATTCGGAGGCGCGGCGCATCGCACCGCCTGCCTCGGGAGCCCCACCGCCTTGACTGATCGGTTCAGACAAATTCATCGGGGCCGGCAAGTTCAACAGGTGATACAACTCGGTCAAGTTGTGGCGGAACAGACGATCAAAGCTGGCGACGGAGTTTGATGGGTTATAGTCCCCAAACCACCAGAACCAGTCCGAGCTTTCGCAAGAACAAAGCTGCTTTTCGGCAGCATCCTGTTCGGCTTGGTCGAGTCGGCCGCTAGACATAACCATGTCAAAACTTTGCTTAGCGACACACAACATATCCCATGCGTGATTTTTGTCTTTGGAGCCTATCCAGGTTGAAAAATTACCATACACCCAGCTTCCCGCAACAATACTGGGCAGGCTGTGCGGCTTGGCACTACCGGCATCGGTCGAACTTGATTTTAGATAGTCGCTGTAAGTGCTGGTGTGAATCTGGGTGTGCGCCTCGAGCTCGGCATAAAGCTCGTCAAGGAAGTAAAAGCCGTTGTAGGGATAATATTCCCACGCGTTTTCACCATCCAGAATGACGCTGACGACAGGCGTTTCATCACTCGGCGCACGTTGGGCAATCGCCTCAATCTGGTCGACAAAATGCCTTGCCGCATCTTTGCCATGCCAGCGCGAATACTCAAATCCAATCAAATCAGACAATCGGTCATCACGAAAAAAGCAACTCAGGCCATCCGCGCCCTTCTCCAGTTGATAGGGGCGGTACAGGTATTGCGCGTGCTCCGGAATGGGTTGCTGCATGCGATGCAAACTATTGACGAGCACGCCCTCCCCGCTGGCTACCCAGCGACAACCCTCGGACGCAAACACTTCCAGAGTCTCCGATGAAATCGACCCTTCGGCTGGCCACATTCCCTGCGGTTCTGCGCCAAAACGTGCGCGATGGCTTCGCTTGGCTGACTGAATGTGCGCTGTTACGCGCTGTCTGCCCTTGGGGTAATGTGGGGAATTCGGCATAGGCGCATCCGGCATCGCTTCTTTGGCACTGGCGAAATCAATCAACAGCGGAGCGAGTGGATGAAAATGCGGGGTCGCGGAAATTTCGATTTGCCCGGATTCGGCCAGCTTGCGATAACGTGGAATGATGCCAGCAATTAATTCACCGATAAGATCGAACAATTGTTTGCGGTCATCAAGGCTGAAGCCTTCGGCCTTGCTCATCAAGCGCGCAACTAGGGCATGTTCGCGGCGCACGCTTTCGCCACACCAAGCCAGGTGATACCAAGTCAGCAAATCAGCCACATACTGTCCCGATAAATAGGACAACGCCGCCTCATTTTCGGCTTGTAAAAGATTGAACAGCTCCCACAGACGTTTGTAGTTCGGATAGGGTGCAATCATCTTGGTGTGATTGCTGCGAAAACATGAATCAAAGGCCAATTTCCGATGTTCTGCAGAAAAATTAGCTGAATCTTCGTGTATCAACAGGCGCAACAGGGGATCGCGCAATTGTCCCGAGGCAAACTGATCAGCGTAATCATCCAATTGGTCGAGCAAGATCGGTACGAAATTCACCACGGCACGGACCTTGGGATGTCGCTCAAGGTGATAAGCCATGTCGGTGTAATCCTTGATGGCGTGCAGATAGGTCCACGGCAACACAAAGTCGCCGCTGGCATAGTCGCGGTAATCCGGCTGGTGCATGTGCCAGAGAAAAACTAAATCAACGGTTTTTTTCATCATGGGAAACCCGTCTGCGGTGGCTGGCAAATAATATCAGCGGAAGCGATGCGTTTTTTGCCCGAGCATGTCCGGGGTAATAAGCGTCACACCGTTCGGGCTGACATGGAAACGCTTGCGATCTTCTTCCTGATTGACGCCGACTATCAACCCATCCGGGAGATTGCAGTTCTTGTCCACAATGACGCGCTTCAAGGTGACATGTTGACCCACATCCACGTTGGGCAACAATACCGAATCTTCGATAGTGCAAAAACCATTCACGCGCACATCGGAAAACAGCAATGAGCGACGCACTGTCGAACCGCTCACGATGCAGCCGCCGGAAACCAGCGAGTCAATGGCCATACCACGCCGATCCTCTTCGTCAAACACGAATTTTGCCGGCGGCAATTGTTCTTGGTGCGTCCAGATCGGCCATTCCTGGTCGTACATATTCAAATCAGGAAGCACTTTGGTCAGCTCCATATTTGCCTCCCAGTAGGAATCGATGGTTCCTACATCGCGCCAATACGGCAGGTTGCCATTGCTCATGCCGACGCAACTGTGCTCGAAACTTTGTGCGTACACGCGATATTTTCCAACCAGATACGGAATCAAATCCTTGCCGAAGTCGTGGCTGGAATTCGGGTCGTCGGCATCACGAATCAACTGCTCAAACAGGAATTTGGTGTTGAACACATAGATGCCCATGCTGGCCAGCGACTTGTCCGGCTTACCGGGAATGGATGCGGGGTGATCAGGTTTTTCAGCGAATTCAACGACGCGAGCATGTTCATCTACGCCTATCACGCCAAACGCGGTCGCATCATTAATGGGGACTTCCAGGCAGGCTACGGTCATATCGGCTTTACTATCCACATGAAAAGCCAACAACTTGCCATAGTCCATTTTGTATACATGGTCCCCGGCCAGTATCAACACAAAATCGGGATTCGAGGCACGCAGGATGTCCAGATTCTGGAACACCGCATCGGCGGTACCTTTATACCAGTAGTTTTCGCTGACACGCTGCTGCGCGGGCAACAAGTCGACGAACTCGCCGAATTGTCCATTCAGGAATGACCAGCCACGCTGGATGTGTTGAATCAGACTGTGCGATTTGTATTGCGTCGCCACTCCGATGCGCCGGATACCGGAATTGACGCAATTGGACAACGCGAAATCGATGATGCGGAACTTGCCGCCAAAAGGAACCGCCGGCTTGGCACGCCAATCGGTGAGTTGATGCAGACGGCTGCCGCGACCACCTGCCAGCACCATCGCATAGGTGTTTTTGGTGATACGACTGACAAACCGTGGTGCCGGATTTCCCACCGCCACGTGATACTTTTTTTGAAGGTAACCAGTTTCAGCGTTCATATTTTGACACCCTTTGATAAACCTTATGGCGTGCTGGCATTATCGTTTACAATCGCCACACGAGACAAGATAAATGAGGGACTTAGGTGGATATGCTGATCGAATCGCTGCTACAAACCCGTCTTTACGACCCATTCGCTTTACTCGGTCTGCATCATGAAGGCCCAGAGTGGGTCATCCGCGTATATGAGCCTAATGCCACGCAAGTCGCACTGCTCTCCAAGATCGGTAGCGAGCCCCTGATGCGGATCCACCCGGATGGGGTGTTTGAATGGCGCGGCAAAACAGAACCGGCCCGCCCCTACCGTCTGCGTATGCATTATGGCAGCGCGACCCACGAGATCTTCGACCCCTACCAATTCCCATCCCATATTTCTTCGCAGGATTTGTATTTATTCAGCGAAGGCCGGTTGCGTCAAGGCTATCGGATGCTGGGCTCGCATGACATAGAAATTAACGGTGTAAAGGGTGTCAGATTTGCCGTTTGGGCGCCCAACGCGGAACGCGTCAGCGTGGTGGGCGAATTTAACAACTGGGACGGGCGCCTGCATCCGATGCGCTCATTGGGTTCCAGCGGAGTATGGGAATTATTCATTCCTGAGATTCAGCAACACGCGCTGTACCGCTTTGAAATCCGCAATCGTGACACCGGACAGGTGCTGACCAAAACCGACCCCTACGCGCAAGGTTACGAATTGCGTCCCGGTACCGCCGCCCTAGCCGCCGCCGCCAACCGGCATCAATGGCGCGATGCGGAATGGATGAAGCAGCGCGGACTCTGGGACTGGTTGCATGGGGCGATCAATATTTACGAGGTGCATGCCGGCTCATGGAAGCGCCACCCCGATGGCCGGTTTTATACCTATAGCGAATTGGCGGCCGACCTCGTGCCTTACGTCAAAAGCATGGGCTACACGCACATTGAACTGATGCCGGTTTCCGAGCATCCGCTGGATGAATCTTGGGGCTATCAGGCCACCGGCTATTTCGCCGCGACCAGCCGCTTCGGTTCTCCCGACGAGTTGCGCCATCTGATCGATACCTGCCATCAGGCGGGTATCGGTGTGCTGCTCGACTGGGTGCCGGCGCATTTTCCGCAGGATAGCTGGGCGCTGGCAAAATTTGACGGCACGGCATTGTTCGAACACGCGGATCCTCGCCTCGGCTTCCATCAGGATTGGGGCACGCACATTTTCAACTACGGACGCAACGAAGTTAAATGCTTCCTGATGTCCAGCGCGCATTTCTGGCTGTCCGAATTCCATTTCGACGGCTTGCGCGTGGATGCGGTCGCCTCGATGTTGTATCTGGATTATTCGCGCAAGGCCGGTGAATGGATACCCAATAAATACGGTGGTCGCGAGAATCTCGAAGCCGTGGATTTCCTGCGCGAGCTGAATGTGATGGTGCATGAAGAGTTTCCCGGTGCCTTGACGATGGCCGAAGAGTCTACCGCATGGCCGGGTGTGTCGCGCCCGGTCTATCTTGGCGGGCTGGGATTCTCGATCAAGTGGAACATGGGCTGGATGAACGACACGCTGGGCTATTTTCAGCACGAGCCGGTGCATCGCCGCTACCACCACAATGAACTCACCTTCGGTCAGCTTTACGCCTATACCGAAAACTTTGTGATGCCGTTCTCGCATGATGAAGTCGTGCATGGCAAGGGTTCGCTGTTGTCCAAGATGCCCGGCGATGCCTGGCAGAAATTCGCCAATCTGCGTTTGCTGTTGACTTATCAAATGACCAGCCCGGGGAAAAAACTCAACTTCATGGGCAACGAGATCGCCCAAGGGCGCGAGTGGCAATCGAAATGGGAACTGGAATGGTGGCAATTGGGTGAAGAGTTGCATCGCGGCATGCAAAATCTGACCCACGACCTCAACCAACTCTATCGCAGTCTGTCCGCGCTGCATGATCTGGATTTCGATCATGAAGGTTTCGCTTGGGTAGATTGCAATGATGCGGAAAAATCGGTGTTGTCCTACCAGCGCCGTGCCCGCGATGGCTCCAGCGCCATTATCGCGCTGAATCTGACGCCGGTACCGCGCAACCACTATCGCATCGGCCTGCCTGTCAATTCCCAATATCGTGAAGTGCTCAACAGCGATTCGCAGTATTACGCGGGCAGCAATATGGGCAATGCCGGTTTGATTAATGCACAAGCGATTCCGTGGATGGGTCTGCCCTACTCCGCCGAGATTACGTTGCCGCCGCTGGCCGGTGTTGTGCTCGTGCCAGTGGCGCTTGCGCCTGCGGCATAATCGTTCGCTGTTGATTTGAACTAACCATCATGTCCAAACTCACCCAATCGGCCGCATGGCAAGCACTCCGCGCGCATCATGCGGCCATCGAACCACTCCAGATGCGCCAGTTGTTTCAGGACGATCCGGCGCGTTTCGATGAATTTTCGCTGCAACTTGGTACGCTGCTGTTCGATTATTCCAAGAATCGCATCAACGCCGAAACCGTCAGGCTGCTGGTGGCACTCGCCGAACAAGCCGGATTGCCCGCCTGCATCGAACATATGTTCGATGGCGAAAAAATCAACTCCACCGAGCAGCGCGCCGCGTTGCACACCGCGCTGCGCAACCGTTCAGACCAGCCCGTTTATGTAGACGGAAAAAATGTGATGCCCGATGTGCGGCGCGTGCTCGGGCTGATGCGTCGTTTTTCCGATGCGGTGCGCAACGGATCGCATCTAGGCCACACCGGCCGAGCGATCACCGACATCGTCAACATCGGCATCGGCGGTTCCGACCTCGGCCCGCTGATGGTGTGCGAAGCGCTCAAACCCTACGCGAATGAAAATCTGCGCGCGCATTTCGTGTCCAACATCGACAGCTCGCATCTCACCGAAACGCTGAAAAAACTGGATGCCGAAACCACGCTGTTCATCGTCAGCTCGAAGACCTTCACGACGCAGGAAACCCTGACCAATGCCCGTTCGGCGCGTGCTTGGCTGGTCGAAGAACTAGGCGATGAACAAGCCGTAGCGAAACACTTCGCCGCCGTATCCACCAATCTGGAAGCCACCGCAAAATTCGGCATCAACCCGCAAAACGTGTTCGAGTTCTGGGATTGGGTCGGCGGGCGTTATTCCTTATGGTCGGCCATCGGCCTGCCGATCGCGCTGTATGTGGGCATGGACCGGTTCGAGGAATTGCTGGGCGGCGGATATGCGATGGACGAACATTTTCGCCACGCGCCGCTGGACAAAAATATCCCGGTGCTGATGGGCTTGCTCGGCATCTGGTATGGCAATTTCTTCGGCGCCGGTTCGAATGCCGTGTTCCCCTACAACCAATACCTGCACCGCTTCGCCGCCTATTTGCAACAGCTGGATATGGAGAGTAACGGCAAGGGCGTGGATCGCGAAGGCAATGCGGTGGATTACGACACCGGCATGGTGGTGTGGGGCGAACCCGGCACCAACGGCCAGCACGCTTTCTACCAGCTCATCCATCAGGGCACACGGATGATCCCGGCGGATTTTCTGGCACCCATGCACTCGCAGAATCCATTAGGTGAGCATCACGCCATCCTGATCGCCAACTGCTTCGCGCAGACCGAAGCGCTGATGCGCGGCAAGACCAAAATGGAAGCACGCGCCGAACTGGAAGCGCAAGGCTTGCGAGGCGAATCGCTGGAAGCCCTGCTCCCGCACAAGGTGTTTCAGGGCAACAAACCGACCAACACCCTGCTGTTCGACCGGCTCGACCCGCACACGCTGGGCATGTTGATCGCGCTGTACGAGCACAAAGTGTTCGTGCAAAGCGTGGTGTGGAACATCAACCCGTTCGACCAGTGGGGCGTGGAACTGGGCAAGCAACTGGCCGGGAAAATATTGTCGGAACTGCGCGATGCGGGCTCGGCGAACGGGCATGATGCTTCGACGAACGGGTTGATCAACCATTACCTCACGCGCTGAACGGAGGGTAAAATTGTTCGATGAGAAGGATGATGTGGGCGGATATGAATGCATCTTTGCTAGACTTGACCCCAATTTTTTCAGAGAAAAATAAATGCGGATTCATCATTTAAACTGTGCCACGCTATGCCCGGTATGTTCAAGACTGGTAAATGGAACTGGGGGTTATTTCTCTTACGGGATCATGATATGTCATTGCCTGCTTATCGAATCAGATAATAATCTTATTCTTGTTGATACAGGATTCGGTCTCAACGATATTGCACATCCTCGAAACTTAAGTCCCTTGTTTCGAAATTTTGCCCGGCCGAAATTATCTCCAGACGAAACAGCAGTTGAGCAGATAAAAAAACTCGGATTTAAAATTGACGATGTCCGGCATATTATATTAACGCACCTTGACCTTGATCACGCCGGCGGTATTCCCGATTTTCCAAACGCGGAAATCCATACTTCCATAACAGAATATAACAGTGCAATGAATGGGAGTAAATCGTTCAGGGATAATTTCAGATATGTCCCGAAGCACTGGTCTAATAATCCAAAATGGAAAACACATACAGCAGAAGGCGATAAATGGTTTGGATTCGATGCAGTAAGTGCTCTTAATAATAAAGAAACCGAAATTTTATTAATTCCATTGAGAGGTCATAGCAACGGACACTGCGGTATAGCTGTAAAAACATCCGACAAATGGATTCTCCATTGCGGAGATTCTTATTTCTTTCATGAAGAGATGTCTGAGACACCACGCAGCACTATTGCCCTTAATGTATTTCAAAGGATTGTGGAAAGCGATCATAAAGCAAGAATGAACAACCAGAAACGCCTGCGTGAACTTAAAAAAAACCATTCCAATGAAATTGAAATGTTCTGCTCACATGATCATACTGAATTTGTAAATTTCGGAGGGGAAATATGAAACCGGAAAACAGTTTCAGGATGTATAACCTCGGGGGCCGGTCTAGCAAAGTAGCATACCGAAAATCGTAGGGTTCGTAGCATCGCGCGTTTGCTTATGCATGAAGCTACGCTTATACTTTCTCAATATTTCTGTTTCTACGGAGTCTGACATGCCTGAGCTTTTAGATCGGATTACGCTTAACCCGGCTGTACGTAGTGGGAAGCCGGCCATTCGCGGTACACGCATCACGGTTTCCGATGTTCTGGAGTACTTGGCCAGCGGAATGTCCGAGGGTGAGATACTTGCGGACTTTCCTGATCTGTCACGCGAGGATATTTTAGCGACGCTTGCATTTGCAGCACAACGGGAACAAAGGCTATTTTCGGCTGTATGAAACTACTGTTCGATGAGAACCTTTCTTTCAGGCTGGTGGCGGCGCTTGCTGATATCTATCCTGACTCAAGCCATGTACGGGAGGTCGGACTTTTAGGTGCTGATGACTTGAGCATTTGGAACTATGCGGCTGAATATGGTTTTTTGCTTGCTTCAAAGGACACGGATTTCTACGAACGAAGTCTTGTGTTTGGAGCACCTCCAAAAATAGTCTGGCTACGAATCGGAAACAGTACCGTCAACGAAGCGATTACTCTACTACGTAGCCAATACATCGTTATTCGTCATTTCGCTGAAGACACAACGGCCACTTTTTTACCACTAACCCAGCCTAAAATTGCAGCCAGGTGATAGGGCGCAAGATCATCGCTGCGATGCAGTATTGCAGCCCGCAAGGGCACATCATTATTGCACCGAAGGCCCCTTGCGGGTTCTTTAGCCCGCAGGCTATGCTGGTAAACGGCTTGGCATGGCCATCACCCAACAAACATTGAGCGCGCGCGACTTGCCGCTATAATGGCGCAATTCCCACTTCCAGACCGCCCATGTATCAGAGTTACTTTGGCCTCGCCGAAGCGCCTTTTTCCATCGCACCGGATCCCCGCTATCTCTACATGAGCCTGCGCCATCAGGAGGCGCTCGCGCATCTGCTTTATGGCGTGAATGCGGGCGGCGGCTTTGTGTTGCTCACGGGCGAGGTGGGCGCTGGCAAGACCACGGTGTGCCGCTGCCTGCTCGAGCAGATTCCCCAAGCCTGCGATGTGGCTTACATTTTCAACCCCAAGCTGACGGTGTCGGAGTTGCTCTCGACGATCTGCGCGGAATTCGGCATCGCTGTGCCCAGCGGCAACACCAGCGTCAAGGTGTACATCGATTGCATCAATGCCTATCTGCTCGACGCTCATGCCAGGGGCAGACACACGGTGCTGATCATCGACGAGGCGCAGAACCTCTCCACCGACGTGCTGGAGCAATTGAGGCTGCTCACCAATCTGGAAACCAACCAGCGCAAACTTTTGCAGATCATATTGCTGGGCCAGCCCGAGCTGGCGGCGATGCTGGCGCGGCCGGAACTGCGGCAACTCGCGCAGCGGATCATCGCGCGTTATCACCTGGGAGCGCTGAGCAGGCAGGAAGTCGCAGCCTATGTGCAGCACCGGCTGGTGGTTGCCGGTGCGCAGCGCCTGCTGTTTCCCACCGGATTGACGGGGCGGCTGTATCGATTGAGTGGCGGCATTCCCCGGATCATCAACGTGCTGTGCGACCGGGCGCTGCTGGGCACCTACGCGCAAAACAGGGAGCGGGTCGATGGCGCGACCTTGAAGCAAGCGGCACGCGAGGTGTTCCACAATCCAATGGTACAGCGCAGCATGATGCGCCCGCTACTGGCTGGTTTATTACTGGCCAGTTCTGTGCTGGCGGCAGTGCTATACCAGCCCATTGAGCAAACAGCGCCTCAGTCGAAAACAGAAATTAAAGCAGTGACTTCCAAGCCGGTTGCGGCATTGCCGGATGTGCTCGAATGGCCGTCGGCGACTCCGCTCTCGCGCAGTCACAAGATCGCTTACGCCGCGTTATTCAAGGCATGGGGCGCGAATTACCGGGACACGGACGATGGTGTCGAGTGTAGTCAGGCAGAAGCCTTCGGCTTGCGTTGCCTGAATGAGCGTGGCGGGCTGGATGAACTGCGTGAATTGAATCTGCCCGCAGTCCTGCTGATGCAAGACAGGCAAGGCCAGAAATTCAATGCAACATTGACCAAACTGGACGAACGATCCGCCACCCTTGCCATCGGCGAGGAAGCTAGGGCGGTGTCCCTGACCGCTTTTGCCGAACAATGGTCGGGGCATTACACGCTGCTGTGGCGCATGCCGCCGGTTGCTCACAAGAAGCTGCGCCCGGGAGATCACGGGCCGGATGTGGAATGGCTGGCCAAACAACTCGCACAACTCGATGGCAAGGCGGCGGAAACAACAAAGGATCCGGTGTTCGATGACGCCATGATGCGTCAGATCAAACAGTTTCAACTCGCTCATGGACTCATTCCAGATGGCTCTGTCGGGCTTCAGACCATGATGCATCTGAGCGCTGCGACGGACATGACGGTGCCAAAGTTGAACCGCAAGCAAGGAGCGAAGCTGTAATGTCGTATATTCTGGAAGCGCTCAAAAAATCTGATCAGCAGCGTCAGCGCGGCGCAACGCCGACATTGCAAGTCGCACAAGTGACAGTGGCTGCGCCCAAACGTCCGTTGTTTATCTATTACAGCCTGCTAGCAGTGATACTGCTCGGCGCCGGGATCATGATCGGCTGGCTGCATCCATGGCAGCCCGAGCAAATGCCGCCCGTGTCAGAAGCCATTGCCGCAGAAACAAATATTTCGATGCAGCAACAAGCCGCACCGGCACCCATACCCGCGCCGCCAGAATTGCCTGGCAACACGGCACACGAATTTCTGAAACAAAATCCTGCCCCAGCAGTGCAACCCGTGGCCGATGCGATGAAGCCGAGCAACCCCGCACGCGCTAGTTCCGGGGAAGCCGACGCGCTATCACCCATGCCGGATAAATCAATCAGACCTGCAGGCGTTGCACAGGAACAACAGGCGCTACCCTGGAACGAATTGCCTATTCAGATACAGCAAGAGATTCCGGCCATGACGGTTCAGCTCCACGCCTATTCGAGCAAACCCAACGAACGTCTCGCCAGTATCAATTCCATCCGGTTGCGTGAAGGCGAATCATTGATGTTAGGACTCAGGCTGGAACAGATTACGCCGGACGGCATGATATTCAGCTATAAGGGATACCGGTTCCAGCGCGGCATCAGGTAGCCGAGCATCTCGCGCAAATCCTTGCAGAACCCCGCTTTGCGCCCAGCAATTGTGCGCCCACCAGATCGGCAAATTGGGAACTGGCGTAAATGCATGAATCTCACCTAGCCAGCCGCTTCATTGCAATATAATGCCACCCGTCATTTGACTCAGCCGCTAACAACGCAATACACCGGCTACCACCACGAACGGACCTCATTCAGTGACGACAAACATTTCCCAGCAAGCCACACAAATCCTGCGCGACGTATTCGGCTACGCCGCCTTTCGCGGCGAGCAGCAGGCTATCGTCGAACACGTCGTGGCGGGCGGCGATGCGCTGGTGCTGATGCCCACCGGCGGCGGCAAGTCGCTGTGCTACCAGATTCCCGCGTTGCTGCGCCCCGGTGTGGGTATTGTGGTCTCACCGCTGATCGCGCTGATGCAGGATCAAGTGGACGCGCTGCTGTTGCTGGGCGTCAAGGCGGCATACCTCAATTCCAGCATCAATGCCGATGCCGCGCGCGAAGTGCAAGGCCGCTTGTTGCGCGGCGAACTCGACCTGCTTTATGTCGCCCCGGAACGGCTGCTGATGTCCAACTTTTTGGCACTGCTCGAACAGGTGCAAGAGTCCTCCGGCATCGCGCTGTTCGCGATCGACGAGGCGCATTGCGTCTCGCAATGGGGTCACGACTTCCGCCCCGAATACCGCGCGCTGACGGTATTGCATGAACGCTTTCCCAATGTGCCGCGCATCGCGCTGACCGCAACCGCCGACGCGCCGACGCGCGGCGAGATCGTCGAACGCTTGGCGCTAGAACAGTCGCGCCAGTTCGTCTCAAGCTTCGACCGCGCCAACATCCGCTATCGCGTCACGCAAAAGAACAATGCGCGCAACCAGTTACAGGCGTTTCTTGAGGCTGAGCATCCGAACGATGCGGGCATCGTTTATTGCCTGTCACGCAAAAAAGTCGATGAAACCGCCACTTGGTTAAAAGAGCACGGCTGGGATGCCCTGCCCTATCACGCTGGCCTTGATACCGCGACGCGCAGCAAAAACCAGAGCCGCTTCCTGCGCGAAGAAGGCGTGGTGATGGTGGCGACCGTGGCATTCGGCATGGGCATCGACAAACCCAACGTGCGCTTCGTCGCCCACATCGACCTGCCAAAAAGCATGGAAGGCTATTATCAGGAGACGGGCCGCGCCGGACGCGACGGCCTGCCCGCCAATGCCTGGCTGACTTATGGTCTGGGCGATGTGGTGCAGATGCGCCAGATGATCGACAATGGCGAGGCCCCCGAAGAGCGCAAGCGCCTTGAACGTCAGAAACTGGATGCCCTGCTCGGCTACTGCGAATCTACCACTTGTCGCCATCAGACCGTGCTGCGCTATTTTGGCGAAGAGCATCCGGGCCATTGCGGCGAATGCGACAACTGCCTGGAACCAGTGGATACCTGGGATGCGACGCTGGCCGCGCAAATGGCGCTGTCCTGCGTCTACCGCACCGGACAGCGCTTCGGCGCGGGACACTTGAGCGATGTGTTGATCGGCAAGACCACCGAGCGCGTCGAGAAATTCAATCACCACGCGCTCTCCACCTTCGGCATCGGCAAGGAGTTGAATGCCGCGCAATGGAGCAGTGTGTATCGCCAATTGGTGGCAAGTGGAATTTTGGAATCAGACATCGAAGCCTACGGCGGACTGAAACTCACCGAAGCCGCGCGCCCGATCCTGCGCGGCGAACAATCGGTATGGCTACGCCGCGATGCAGACCCAATTAAACGCAAGACGCAACGCACCGAGCGCACCGCCAAATCTCGCGAACCTTTTGCCGGAGCGAATGACGATCCATTATGGCTCGCCCTCAAAGCTAAACGCCTGGAACTCGCCCGCGAACAGGGCGTGCCGCCCTATGTGATCTTCCACGACAGCACGCTGCTGGATATGCTCAACCGCCGCCCCGCCACGCTGGACGAAATGACGCTGGTCAGCGGTGTCGGACAAGCCAAACTGGCGCGCTATGGGGATGAATTTTTGGGTGTGCTGGTAGAATTTGTTTCATAGGGTTCAACAACAATAAACAATGAGTTGTTGAGCCTCATTCAGTGTGGTGAAAAATGCCGCACAGTCCGGCAAATCCTACATTGAGCCTGCACAGATAAAAACGTTAGGCGTAAAAAAAGCCTGCATCGCTGCAAGCCTTGATTTTATTGGGGTGACTGATGGGGCTCGAACCCACGACAACCGGAATCACAATCCGGGACTCTACCAACTGAGCTACAGCCACCATTGATCAAAACTGATAAGACTATTAACCATCGCACCAAGGCAACGAGCTGCCAAGTGATTAGTTTTGGTTATAGCCATTCGGCTAAGCCGCTAATAAACACAGGCAAACCGCTGGTTATGAAACTTTTGCTGGACAAGAACATTTGCCCGGCAGCCGACAGGCACTTGGTGTGCCCGACAGGAATCGAACCTGCAACCCCCAGCTTAGAAGGCTGGTGCTCTATCCGGTTGAGCTACGGGCACAATTCTTTTCTTGGGCTATTTGAACAAGCAAACAACTACTAAAACTTGGTCGGGGTGGAGAGATTCGAACTCCCGACATCCTGCTCCCAAAGCAGGCGCGCTACCAGGCTACGCTACACCCCGAAGCCGCGAATTATACAGACCTCGGCTTAAAAATCAATTTAGTTTTTGATGTTTTTTTAATTGGGGTGATGCGAGCATTAAATAATAGCCCATCGACCATAAAGTAAGCAGCGCGGCAAGATACAACAGCAACGAACCGACCATCTGGCAATCAATCCCAAAAATATTATCGTGATACAGCAACAACAATACCGCAGCCATCTGAAAGGTGGTTTTAAGCTTGCCTAACATAGAGACCGCGACACTCCGGCTTTCGCCAAGCTGTGCCATCCACTCGCGCAACGCAGAAATAGTGATCTCTCGTCCGATGATGATGAACGCGATGATCGCATCGGCGCGCCCCAGCTTGACCAGCACGATCAACGCGGCGGCGACCATCAGCTTGTCCGCCACCGGATCAAGAAATGCGCCAAATGCGGAAAACTGGTTCAGTCTGCGCGCAAGATAACCATCCAGCCAATCGGTGAACGCAGCCAGCATGAACACACTGGTGCTGATTACGTTTTTTAAATGGGGACTCAACGTATCGCTAGATAAATAAAAAACGGCGACGAAAACCGGGATGAGCAGGATTCTTAACCAAGTGAGCAGATTGGGGATATTGAGCGGCATGGGGGCTAGTGTAGCTGCTGACAAATCTTTTCAGCAACAAAATATTAATTATTTTTTAATGGAGTTGCTGATAAATTGCTTCAGCAAGTGCTTTGCTGATTCCTTCCACCTGACAGAGCTGCTCGACGCTGGCCAGCTTTACCTCGCGCAACCCGCCAAAATGGGTCAACAGACTGCGTCGCCGCTTGTCCCCTACTCCGCTAATCTCCTCCAAGCTTGATGCGGTGCGCGCACGGCCGCGCTTGGCGCGATGCCCTGTGATGGCGAAGCGATGCGCTTCATCGCGTATCTGCTGGATCAGGTGCAGCGCAGGATCATCGCTGCGCAACTGTTTCGCCGTGCCGTCGGGGAAAATCAATTGTTCCAATCCGGCCTTGCGCTCCACGCCCTTGGCCACACCGACCAGGGCCAGATCGTTCAAACCCAGCTCGTGCATGACTTCCATCGCAATGTGTAGCTGCCCCAGACCGCCGTCGATCAGGATCAGGTCGGGCCGCGTAGCCTCTTCCTTTTGACCATCCCTTCGACTGGGCTCATAACCAGCGACTTGGCTTTCGTTTTTTGATAGCCTAGTCGAATGGCTAGTAGTTTCATCAGGACAGGCTTCGGCCAGCTTCTGGTAGCGGCGCATCAACGCCTGACGCATCGCCGCATAATCGTCGCCGGGGGTGATGCCGCTGATGTTATAGCGGCGGTATTGGCTGCTGCGCATGTCGAGGTTCTCGTACACCACGCAGGAAGCCTGTGTCGCTTCGCCCATCGTGTGGCTGATGTCGAAGCACTCGACGCGCTGCAAATCCGGCATATCCAGAAATTCACGCAATCTGTCCAAGCGCAGCTTCTGTCCGCCCTGCTGCGCCTTGCGTTGTTGCAAGGCCAGATGCGCATTGCGCTGCGCCATTTCCAGCCACTGCCGACGCTCCCCGCTCGCTGCCTGGCTGATCTTCACCGCATGTCCGGCCTGCTCGCTGAGCAATTGTGCCAGCGTCTCGTCATCGCATTCGGCATCGAGCACCAGCAGCGGCGGCACACTGCTGTTCAGATAGTGCTGCGCGATGAACGCCTGCACAATCTCGTTCGCCGTGAGATCTTCGGCATGTTCCGGGAAAAAGCTCTTGTCGCCCAGATGCCGCCCGCCGCGCACCATCGCCAGATTTACGCAAACCATTGCCTCGTTCTGAGCCAGCGCGATGATATCGGCATCCGTCGCGCCACCGGTGGATTCGACGAATTGTTTTTGTTGCACAGTATGCAGCGCCCGCAACTGGTCGCGCAACGCGGCGGCCTGTTCGTAGTGCTGCCCCTCTGCCGCTTGCTCCATCGCCGCGCGCAGGGTCTGTTCAACCTCCTGATGACGGCCTTGCAACAGCAACACCGCATTGCGAATATTGGACTGATAATCCTCAGCCGAAATCAGCTTCACGCACGGCGCGGTGCAGCGCTGGATCTGGTGCAACAAACAGGGACGGGTGCGATTATTAAACACACTGTCTTCACAGGTGCGGATACGGAATATCTTTTGCAACAGCTGCATGCTTTCCTTGGCCGCATACGAATTCGGGTACGGGCCGAAGTATTGATGTTGACGATTCGGTTTACCGCGATAGTAGGTCAGGCGCGGAAATTTCTCCCCTGTCAGTACAATATACGGATAAGACTTGTCGTCACGAAACAAAATGTTATAGCGCGGCCTTAATGATTTTATCAGGTTATTTTCGAGCAGCAACGCCTCGGCTTCCGAGCGCGTCACGGTGATTTCGATGCGCGCGATGTGCGACACCATCAAGCGGATGCGCGGCGAGACATTGGTTTTCTGAAAATATGACGAGACCCGCTTTTTCAGTTGATTGGCCTTGCCGACATACAGCACTTCGCCTTTGCTATCGTAATAGCGATACACCCCCGGCAGCAACGGCAGGCTGTCGAGTATGGGCTTAGGGTCGAATTTCTCAGTGCTCAAAATATCAGTGCTCAAGTGTCCGGTAATTATTGGGCTGTCGGACGCGGCTCAGGCCATTTTTCAGCCCGCAAAAAACCTTCACATCATATCCTTGAGCCCGGCGGCAAATTGCGTCGCGCCCCCGTTGGCAGGGTGGCGCACCGAACCTGCGGTTGGAATACCCATCTCGAGCAGAAGCTTTTCTGACTTCTTGCCCACGGCGATAATTTTGGCCGACGGGAATGCTGCAATAAGAATCCGCAAAGCCGGTTCGCCAAGACTGATCTCGGATGGAGTCGGCGTTCTGTTAGACCATAAACTATCCGGGCGATGCGGGTGCAACTGCAAAGCATTCCAAAGGATGGTGCGTTCCTCAATCCCAAGTCCCTTGAGTGTTTTCCAAACGATCGTGGCCGATGGCTCGGAAAACGGCAAACGTCTATTTGACAATCGGTTCGATAGCGCCGGGATGCGCGGGATGACGCCTTCGCAAAGCAGTCGTTCGCTGGTGAAGGCGATGCCACTGTAGCGGCAGCCTTGATATCCGGGTGCTTCACCGGCAAGGATAAATTCGGGGTCGCAATCCAGATGCAGCGCCAGACGATTTAGTTTCTCGGCAGGGCCATTGCTAGCCGTGTCATGCGGGCACCTATCTTGCCAAGGATTGAAAAGGCCGGTTAAGCCGAATGGAAGCGTTTCGACGAGGCTACGGGCAAGTGATATTTTTGACATTAAGCATCCTTCATTTTTCTGCGCAGCTGCGCCCATTGTTTCATGCCCCAGCATTCTCTTCAAACTCCAACTGATAGCTGCCCTCGCCATTCTGCCCCAGATGCTTCACCAGATACGGCATCACCTGCTGCAACACGCCATGCAACAGCCAGGGCGGATTAAGGATGAACATGCCGCTGCCATACATCCCAAAACCGTCTTCGCTGGGTGCATGTACGCTGAGCGCGACATGCAGCCAGCTTTTCACCGGCAGTTGCTTGAGTTGTTCGGGCAACTGCCGCGCCTCTGCGCGTTGCAACTGCGGATACCACACCGCATATACCCCGCCGGCAAAACGTTTCAGCCCTTCGCGTAGCGCCGACACCACGCGCTGATAATCCTGTTTGTCTTCATAGGGCGGATCGATCAGCACCAGCGCACGGCGTGGCGGCGGCGGCAACAAGGCTTTCAGCGCACCAAAGCCATCGGCGGTCTGCATCAGCACCTGCGAGCCATGCCCCGCAAAATTCTGCTGCAAGAGTTCACTGTCGGTCGGATGCAGCTCGAACAAACGCATCTTGTCCTGTTCCCGCAACAACTCCTGCGCGACCAATGGCGAACCGGGATACAGCTTCATCTGCCCATCCGGGTTGATGCGCTTCACCAGTGCCACATACTCCGCCAAAGGTGCGGGCAGATCGTCGCGCCCCCACAGCCGTGCAATGCCGCTTTCATACTCCGCATTCTGCGTGGCATAGCCGCTATCCAGCGCATAACAACCCGCCCCGGCATGGGTGTCGATGTACCAGAACGGCTTGTCCTTCTGGGCCAGATAATGCAGCAACTGCACCTCGATGAAGTGTTTGAGCACATCGGCGTGATTGCCGGCATGAAAGGCGTGGCGATAACTGAGCATGTAGTGAATCAGGAAGTGTACAGGACGCGATTGTGCCACGCCCGCGCCGCGCTGCAAAATTTAAGACTTGATGTTTAACGTGAACGGTTCATACGAATGCAGGTGTGCGCCAGACGATGGGTTATATGGCAATCTGGACAACTCCGTATTGTTTAGCTGATGATCCAATCATCCTATGGGGCAAGCGCCGGTGGCTGTATAGATACCACGGATTATTCTCCCGTGAAGCTGCACACGCGCAGGATTTAATCAGATATTTTCCGAGCAACCTTTAACTCGCGGAGTCCGTACACGCGGTTCCGCCCGGCCCTTTTGGCGCAGTACAGCATACGATCCGCCTCTTCCACCAATACCAAAGCGCTTTTGCCATGTTCAGGGATGACGGAAGCATAACCCGCGCTGATCGTCACCCGGTGCAAGACGCTTGAGTGCTCGTGAGTAATTTGTAGCGCCTCGATACTACCGCGCAACTGTTCGGCAAGCACGCGCACCCCGGCAATATCGGTTTCCGGCGTAAGCACGATAAACTCCTCTCCCCCATAGCGCGCCACCAGATCCCCCGCACGAGTGACCGAGGCGGCAAGCGTCGACGCAACTTTTTTCAGGCATACATCGCCCGCGCCATGGCCGTACTGGTCATTAAAATCCTTGAAATGATCCACGTCCACCAGTATGACCGACAGGGTGGTGCCGCTGCGCTGTGCACGCTTCCACTCTCGTTCCAGCTCCTCGTCAAAGCGCCGCCGGTTAGGGATACTCGTCAAAGCATCGAGCCACACCATGGATTCCAGTTGGTCGGTCATCAATTTGTGTTTGATATGATTTTTCAGCCGCGCCTTGATGATGGGCAGATGGAACGGCTTGGTAATGTAATCCACCGCCCCGAGACTGATGCCGTGCTCCTCATCCACCGCCTCATCCATGGCGGTGACGAAAATCACGGGGATATTTTTTGTTTCGGCATCCTGTTTCAGCCGGGCGCAGACCTCATAGCCGTCCATCTGCGGCATCATCACATCAAGCAAGATGATGTCCGGCCTCTCTTGTTTGGCCACGATCTCAAGCGCAGACTGGCCGCTGGTGGCCACTTTGACCCGATAGT
>JADGRL010000015.1 GCA_017880865.1 Gallionella sp. | reverse complement strand
AAACAGCAGCACGCCCATGATTTTCTGGCCGTGCGGCGTGTTCAGTTCGGCGCGTTCGACCAGCATCTTGCTGACGATCGCGGTGGAGGACATCGCCAGCACGCCGCCCAAGGCCAGCCCGGCGCGCCAATCCAGCCCGAAGAAAAACGAGGCGAGCATGACCAGCAAAATGGTGCACACCACCTGCGCCATGCCCAGCCCGAACACCAGGCGCTGCATGCTGCGCAACCTGGCCAGGCTGAATTCCAGCCCGATGCTGAACATCAGGAACACCACGCCGAATTCCGCCAGATGGCGCGTCTCGGGCGCATCGGGTATCCAGCCTAACGCATGCGGCCCGATCAGGATGCCGACCAGCAAATAGCCCAGCATCGCGGGCAGGCGCAGAATGCGGCACAGCACCACCACGCCAACGGCGACGGCGAGCAGAATCAGCAGCAAGTGTAAGGAATTAGTCATGTTTATATGCAAGCGGCATTATTGCCATGCACGGATAATGCCTTAAGTTGCGCATGCTTTCAAAATTTATTGGCAAATTTTCATTGGGCAAATTTCTTTACTCAATTTCACGGCCCCAAATCTCATCGGCGAAATTTCACTGCGCATCCGACGCACTGCTATAATTCGCGCCATGAATAAAATCCTTTCCGCCACGCCACACGCGCTAGCCCTCGCCCGGGAAGTGTTAAACATCGAAGCCGCCGCCGTCCAAGCGCTCAGCGCACGTCTGGATGATAATTTCCTGCACGCACTGGATGTCATTTTGCATTGTGAAGGCCGCGTGATTGTCAGCGGCATGGGAAAATCCGGGCACATCGCGCGCAAGATCGCCGCGACCTTGTCCAGTACCGGCACCCCCGCCTACTTCGTGCATCCGGGAGAGGCCAGCCACGGTGACCTCGGCATGATCACCAGCTCAGATGTCATCATCGCGCTGTCCTATTCCGGCGAGAGCCAGGAGTTGATGACCATCGTGCCGGTGATCAAACGCCAGGGTGCAAAACTCATCAGCATGACCGGCAATCCCGTGTCCAGCTTGGCCCGTGCTGCGGACGTGCATCTCAATGCCGCAGTGGATAAAGAGGCTTGCCCGATGGGGCTGGCCCCCACGGCCAGCACCACGGCGGCGTTGGCGCTGGGTGACGCGCTGGCGGTGGCCCTGCTGGATGCCAAAGGCTTCGGTGCGGAAGATTTTGCGCGCTCGCATCCGGGCGGCAGTCTGGGGCGGCGTTTGCTCACCCGGGTCAGCGACATCATGCGCACAGGCGAGCGCAGGCCCATGGTCAGCTTGGACGCGACGCTTGGGGATGCGATTCTGGAAATCTCGAAAAAAGGCGTGGGCATGACCGCCATCGTGGATGCCGGACAACATGTATTGGGCATATATACCGACGGCGATTTGCGCCGCACGCTGGCCAAGAAGCTGGATTTCAATGCCACCCCGGTGCGCGACGTGATGTCGGCGAACCCGCGCAGCATCGGTCCTGACAGCCTCGCCGTCGAGGCGGTGCAAATGATGGAGCAATTCAATATCAGCCAGATGCTGGTGGTGGATGAGCAAAATAAACTGGTCGGCGCTTTGAACATGCACGACCTGTTACACGCAAAAGTAATTTAGTAGGTCGGGCTTCAGCCCGACATGATGATTAAATTGTTTTAGGAGAGATTCATGCTGACAAGCCGAGCAAAATTGATACGCCTGGTCGCGTTTGATGTGGATGGCGTGATGACCGACGGCGGATTGTACTTTTCCGATTCCGGCGAGGAATTCAAACGCTTCAATTCGCTCGATGGGCAGGGACTGAAAATGCTGCGCGCCAGCGGAGTGGAAGTGGCCCTGATCACCGGACGCACCTCGCGTTGCGTCGCGGCGCGCGCGCAGAACCTGGGCATCGAGCATGTCTTTCAGGGTGTGGAACACAAACTCGACGCCATGGTCGATCTGCTCAACAAACTCAAGCTGTCGCGTGATGCCGCCGCCTACATGGGCGACGATGTGGTTGATCTGACGGTGATGCGCCATGTCGGGCTGGCGATCAGCGTGCCTGAATCGCCGCTGCTGGTGCGCAAACATTCCCACTATGTCACGCAACGCGGTGGCGGGCATGGCGCGGTGCGCGAAGCCTGCGAGTTGATCATGTCGGCGCAAGGCACGCTGGATGCGCAACTGGCACCCTATTTGCAATGATTTTTGCCCACCGCGCCCGAGCCTGGCTGATGCTGTTACCCTTTTTCGGTTTGCTGGGGGCCACCTATTGGCTGAACCAGCAGGTGCTGCCGGATCTGGCCAAGCCTGACATCAGCAAACGCCATGATCCCGATGCGATTATGGAAAACTTTTCCGCGACCAAACTCAATGAACAGGGTGTGCCGCATTTCTTCATGGCTGCAACCAAAATGCTGCATTACCCGGATGACGACAGCACGATTCTGGAATCGCCGCGTATCACCATGTTATCCGCCGAACAACCGGCATTACATGCCAGCGCCAATCACGGCACTCTCTCCAGCAAAGGCGATGAGGTGTTTCTGCAAGACCAGGTCGAAGTGCTGCGCGAGGCAAGCGCGCGGCAAGAAGGCATGACCTTGCAAACGGAGTATCTGCATATCATCCCGGATCAGGATTTGGCGAACACCGACCGCGCCGTCACGCTCGTCGATGCGCACAACACCGTGCATGCGACCGGCATGGAATTGGACAACAAGACACGCACCCTGAAACTATTTTCCCAAGTTAGAAGCGAATATGTACCGAGCAAACCCTAAATTATTGTTGCCGGTTCTTTTGCTGCTTTGGGCACCAGCGGGATTTGCCGAACGTGCCGACCGCGACAAGCCGATGCATCTGGAGGCCGATCAGGTCACGATGGACGATGCGCAGCAAATCAGCACCTTCACCGGCAATGTTCACTTTTCCCAAGGCACGCTGCTGTTACGCGGTGACAAGATCGTCGTGGTACAGGATAAGGGTGGCTTCAAGCACGCCACGGCGTATGGCCATGTCGCCGAATTCCGGCAAAAGCGCGAAGGCCTCGACGAGTACGTGGAAGGCTATGGCGAACGCATCGAATATGAAGCGCGTACCGAGACGTTAGACTTCTTCGAAAAAGCACGCCTCAAACGCGACCGGGATGAGGTAAGCGGCGACCATATAATTTACAGCACCAACACCGAAATCTTTCAGGTATTCAGCAGCGATGCAAACTCGAAGAATGGCCCGCCGCAACGTGTGCGTGCCGTGCTGCAACCCAAGCCCAAAGAAAATATCGCCCCCCCATCCGCGCCCGGCAAGTTACCCCTCACGCCCGGTACAACCCCAACTCCCAAGAAATGAATATGAGTGAACTGCGCGCAGTTGGTCTGAAGAAAAAATATGGCTCTCGCACCGTGGTGCACGATGCCTCGCTGTCGGTAAAAAGCGGCGAAGTGGTGGGACTGCTCGGTCCGAATGGCGCGGGCAAAACCACTTCGTTCTACATGATCGTGGGATTGATCGCGGCCGATGGCGGAGAGATTTTCATCGATGACCAGAATATCACGCATCTGCCGATACACCGCCGCGCACGCCTGGGGCTCGGTTATCTGCCGCAGGAAGCCTCGATCTTCCGCCGCCTGACAGTGTCGCAAAACATCCAGGCCGTGCTGGAACTTCAGGGCTTTTCTGAAAACGACATACAGAATCGACTGGAAAAATTACTTGAAGACCTGCACATCACACACATCCGCGACAATCAGGCTGTCAGCCTGTCCGGCGGAGAACGGCGGCGCGTGGAAATCGCGCGCGCCTTGGCGACCGACCCGAGATTCATTCTGCTCGATGAGCCGTTCGCAGGCGTCGACCCGATCGCCGTGCTGGACATTCAGAAAATCATCCACTTTCTCAAAGAGCGCAACATCGGTGTGCTGATCACCGACCACAATGTGCGCGAAACATTGGGCATCTGCGACCGCGCCTACATCATCAATGCAGGTGCTGTGATGGCGGAAGGCAAGCCGGACGAAATCATCTATAATGAGGGTGTAAGGAAAGTATATCTGGGCGAACACTTCAAACTGTAACGAGAAGTCATCCCGGAAAAAATTCCAGACACAACCCCCAGGCAATGAAACCGACTCTTCAACTTCGAATCTCCCAGCAACTGACGCTTACCCCGCAGTTGCAACAGGCTATTCGTTTGCTGCAACTATCCACGCAGGATATGCATCAGGAAGTCGCGCGCATGCTCGAAGAGAATCCGATGCTGGAAGCGGCCGAGGAATCTGCCGCCGGTGAATCCGTGATCGGCACTTTCTCACCGGATGCCGCACCTTCAGCCTCGCACAGCAGTGCGACCGCAAATGAACCCGAACAAGCGCGTAACGATGATCGCGGCAATGAGGACCGGGGCGCGGACGATTTTGGCCCGGATACTTTTGGCAACGAGCCCGCCGACTGGAATACCGGCGGCGGCACGATGCGCAGCACCGATGATGAAGACGACAACTTCCCCGAACAAGCCGCCGAACAAGCCAGCCTGCGCGCACATCTGCATAGTCAATTGACCACCAGTTCACTGGATAGCCGGGATCGCCATGTGGTCGGAATGCTGATCGATGCGCTGGATGAAAATGGTTATCTGGCTCAGGATCTGGAAGAGCTGACTGGACTGTTACCCGCCGAGCTTGAAATCACGCTCGATGATCTGGAAACCGCGCTGGTGCAACTGCAACACCTGGATCAACCCGGTCTGGCTGCACGCAATCTGAGAGAGTGCCTGGCTCTACAACTCAAGGCCTTGCCGGAAGATACCCCGCAACGCGATTTGGCGATTCGGCTGGTGAACCAACACCTTGATCTGGTGGCCGCGCACGATTTCACCAAGATTAAAAGGCTGCTGCGCTGCTCTGATGAAGAATTGCGCGCCGCGCAGCACTTGATCACCGGCATGAATCCCAAACCCGGTGCCGAGTTTGGACGAAGCATCGCCGATTACGTGGTGCCCGATGTGGTCGTTGAAAAGTACAAAAACAAATGGCGTGCCAGGCTCAATGCGGAAGCGATGCCCAAGCTGCGCGTCAATCAGATTTACGCCAACATCCTGCAGCAGCGCGGCGACAAAAGCTCTTCTCAACTCACCACGCAATTGCAGGAAGCGAAATGGCTGATCAAGAATCTGCAACAGCGTTTCGATACCATACTGCGCGTCGCGGAAGCCATCGTAGAACGGCAAGCCAATTTTTTCGAGCATGGCGAGATCGGGATGCGTCCTCTGGTGTTGCGCGAAATCGCCGACGAGCTGGAGTTGCACGAATCCACGGTATCGCGCAGCACCACACAAAAGTTTATGCTGACCCCGCGCGGCATTTACGAATTCAAGCATTTCTTTGGCAGCGGCTTGACCACGGAAAGCGGCGGCACCTGTTCTTCCACCGCGATACGCGAGTTGATCAAACAACTGGTCAGCGCGGAAGACGGGCATAAACCGCTTACCGACAGCCGTATGTCAGAAATCTTGGCACAGCAGGGCATCGTAGTTGCCCGGCGTACCATAGCAAAGTACCGGGACGCTTTACGCATACTCCCGGTAAATCTCCGTAAATCACTTTAATAAAGGAGCACACCATGAATCTTCATCTCACAGGACGCCACCTGGAAATCACACCGGCCATTCGCGAGTATGCGACCGGCAAATTCGACAAGATCAAACGTCACTTCGACAATGTGATCGACGTGAACATCATCCTTTCTGTTGAAAAACTGAAACAAAAAGCCGAAGCCACCGTGCACATCAGCGGCAAGGATGTGTTCGTCGAATGCGAGGATGAAAACCTGTACGCTGCGATCGATGCGCTGGTGGACAAGCTGGATCGTCAGGTCGTCAAGCATAAGGAAAAACTGTCGGCGCGCCGTCATGATGATTCGGGCAAACACGTCGCAGTAGAAGAGTAATCACAACGGGCGGCATTGCCGCCCATTTTTATACGCTCCCATAATGAACCTGATAAGCAAAATCCTGTTGTCCGACAACATCCTGTTGGACACCGAATCCACCAGCAAGAAACGCGTGTTCGAGCGCGTTGGCTTGTTGTTTGAAAACAACCAGCAGATCGCGCGCAGCCAGGTGTTCGACAGTCTGTTTGCGCGCGAGAAGCTCGGCTCAACCGGGCTGGGACATGGCGTGGCGATCCCGCATGGACGTATCGCAAAGTTGCGCGATGCGACTGCCGCATTTGTCATGACCTCACACCCGATCCCATTCGACGCGCCGGACGGATTACCGGTGAACCTGATTTTCGTGTTGCTGGTGCCGGAGCGCGCCACCGATTTGCACCTGCAAATTCTCGGCGAGCTGGCGCAAATGTTCAGCGACACGCAATTTCGCAATCGCCTGCTCGCGTGCAAAGACGTGTCCAGCATCCATCAATTATTTAATGACTGGAACAGCGTGACATGAGTCATGTTAATGTCCGGCAATTATTCGAAGACAAGCAGGAACGCCTGCAACTGAGCCGTGTTGCCGGAGCGGATGGCACCGATCGCATCATCTACAGTGATGAGGTCGATACATCCAACAAGGGACTGGTCGGCCATCTCAACCTGATCCACCCGAACTGGGTGCAGGTGTTGAGTGAGACCGAGCTGGATTATCTGCGCGATCTGAGCGCGGAACAGCGCGAGGGCGCGTTTCGCCAAATCGAACAAAGCGGCACGACGTGTTTGATCGTGGCGGGCACAACCGACATCCCGCCCGAACTGATCAATTTTGCCAACCAGTCACACATTCCGCTGTTCGCCTCCCCGCAGGCCAGCGTGCATCTGATGTGGCTGATCCGCCATTATCTTGCCAAGGAACTGGCCGAATCCACCACGCGCCACGGCGTGTTTCTCGATGTGCTGGGCGTCGGCGTGATGATCACTGGCGAGAGCGCAGTCGGAAAAAGCGAACTCGGGCTGGAGCTGATCTCGCGCGGCAACGGTCTGGTTGCCGATGACATCGTCGAATTGCATCGCATCGCACCGGAAACGCTGGAGGGTCGCTGCCCGGAGTTGTTGCGCGATTTTCTCGAAGTGCGCGGTCTGGGCGTATTGAATATTCGCACCATGTTCGGCGAAACAGCCGTGCGGCGCAAAAAAAGTCTGAAGCTCATCGTGCATCTGCATCGCCCGCCAGGCGGCGATCTGTCGCAAGTTGAACGTCTGCCGATCAACGCCACACATCAGGAAATTCTCGGCGTGAACATCAGCACGGTCAACATCCCGGTGGTCGCCGGACGCAACCTCGCCGTATTGGTGGAAGCCGCCGCACGCAACTTCGTGCTGCAACAACGCGGCATCGACAGCATGCAGGAATTCATTTCGCGCCACGACCAGCTGCTTCTGGAGGATTAAGGTGCAGCTATTTTTGATCAGCGGCTTATCCGGCTCCGGCAAGAGCGTCGCACTCAAGGTGCTCGAGGATAGCGGCTATTACTGTGTGGACAATCTGCCTGCCGATTTGCTGGCCGCGCTGGTGGAACACTTGCAGCGTGCCGGTTACAGCAATATTGCCGTCAGCATCGACGTGCGCAGTGCCAACAGCGTGCAACGCCTGCCGCCTCTGCTGCAGCAGATCAAACAGCAAGGCGTGGACGTGCATGTCCTATTTCTGGATGCGCAGACTGACACGCTGGTCAAACGCTTTTCGGAGACCCGCCGCCTGCATCCGCTCAGCGATGCCACACTGTCGGCCAATGACAAGCTTGCCCGCACTTTGACCGAATGTGTCAGCGATGAACGTGAATTGCTTACCGAGATCAGCAACATCGGTCATCACATCGACACCACCGAACTTAACGCCAATGCACTGCGCGCCTGGATCAAACAATTCATCCAGGTGGATCGCGCGCGCCTGACATTATTGTTCGAATCGTTCGGCTTCAAGCACGGTATTCCGCTGGATGCTGACCTGGTGTTCGACGTGCGCTGTCTGCCCAACCCGCATTACAATCCTGAGTTGCAGCCCCTTACCGGGCGCGATACCGCCGTGATCGAATTTCTGGACAACACCCCCAGCGCACAGGACATGTACAGCGACATCCGCAATTTCGTCGAACGCTGGCTGCCCAGCTTCGTCGCCGATAATCGCAGCTATTTCACCGTTGCGATCGGCTGCACCGGCGGTCAGCACCGTTCGGTCTATCTGGCTGAGAAACTTGCGCGTCATTTTGAGCATCAGCAACAAGTTCTGGTTCGTCATCGCGAACTGAGCCACTAACCCATGTATGCGGCCGCATTGCAGCACATCAAGCCCGGCGACTGGCTGACGCTGTTGCTGGGCAGCATTTTCGTGGTTGTGCTGACACTCAAATTATGGAGCGGCGATCTTGCCGACAAGGCCCTCATCCGCAGCGGCGGAAAAATATTTCGCGAAGTGCCACTGTCGCGTGACCAGCAGATTGAAGTGCCCGGCCCGCTTGGCATCAGCATCATCACGATACAGAACCGCCGTGCGCGCATCTCCTCCGACCCCAGCCCAAGACAATATTGCGTGCGCCAGGGCTGGCTGCAACAGGCCGGCGAGATCGCACTGTGTCTGCCCAATCAGGTGAGCGTGGAATTGACGGGCAGCAGAAAAAAATATGACAGCCTCAACTATTAAGCTCAACACCACCACTGAGGACCACCACATCGCTCGGATGGCGGCGGTGGCGCTCGGCCTGACAATACTGGAGAACGCGATCCCATCACCGCTGCCCGGCGTCAAACCCGGGCTGGCCAACATCGTCACGCTGATCGTGCTGTCGCGCTACGGCTGGCGCGTGGCGGCGTGGGTGTCGCTGTTGCGCGTGGTCGCGGGCAGTTTGCTGTTCGGCAATTTCCTGACACCCGGATTTTTTATCGGCCTGTCCGGTGCGGTATGCAGCCTCGCCCTGCTTGCGCTGAGCCAGCACTTACCCCGGCGCTGGTTCGGCCCGGTCACGCACAGCATCCTCGCCGCGTTCGCGCATATCACCGGACAGATGCTGGTGGTGTATCTGTGGCTGATCCCGCATGCCGGCATCGCCTACCTGATCCCGATCTTCGCCACCACAGCACTGCTGTTCGGCACCGTAAACGGATTGATCGCGGCACGTTTCATGGAAGAAACATCCACGCCCTCCATCCCGCAACTTGATAAACTACCAGACAACATACCGCGTTGATGGTAAATTGATTTAGCTGGATTGAAATCATCGCTCAGCAAGCTGCGCTCCTACGGCACGTTGCGCTATCTTGTAGGAGCCCGATTCATCGGGCGATTGAACTGGATATATAAATGAAAACCATCACCATCGCTTTCACCGGTGCATCCGGCCTGCCCTACGGCATGCGCCTGCTGGAATGCCTATTGCAAAGCGGGCAGCGCGTGCATCTGGTTTACTCTCAGGCCGCGCAGATCGTCGCCAAACAGGAACTGGACTTTACGCTGCCGAATCGCCCGCAAGATGCGGAACAATTATTTGCAGAACGTTTCGGAAAATTCAGCGGTGAGCTGAAAGTGTTCGGCATCCAAGACTGGTACGCACCGATGGCCTCCGGCTCCAACCCTGGCGACGCGATGGTGGTCTGCCCCTGCACGATGGGCACGCTTGCCAAGATCGCAGGCGGGATGAGTGATGATTTAATTGCGCGTGCCGCCGATGTGATGCTCAAAGAAAAACGCACCTTGATTCTAGTGCCGCGCGAGATGCCGTTCTCGTCTATCCATCTGGAGAACATGCTCAAGCTGTCGCATGCCGGCGCCGTGATCATGCCGCCCAATCCGGGTTTTTATCACCACCCGCAGAGCGTGCAGGACATCGTGGATTTCGTCGTCGCGCGGATACTGGATCATTTGGGTGTGGAGCAGACGTTGATGAAGAAGTGGGGCGAGTGAGGTTGTCGGGGGTAGCACGACAGCTAGTTACTTTTTCTTGCCTCCCTCGCCAAGAAAAAGTAACCAAAAAGAAGGCGACCCCGGTTTGCCGCCGCTGCGCGGTACCCTGCGTTGTTGGCTACGACATAACCTGAAGGTTAGTCTCCGCTACTCGGCGGCGCACAGGGGAAGAAAAGCGGAAATCTAAAACACCGCGTGGGCATGATGTGCCCACCCTACCAGACTTTAATTTCCTAAGGCCCGATGAAAATCATTACATCCTAACCCAGCTTATAGTGGCATAACCTTGAGATGCAGAATAGGCATCTGCGGAAAATTTATAATGAGTACCATCTGAGGCTTCAATCACATAATTGTGACCAAGGACCATGGCCACCACTGATTGCCCGCTTGTAGGCCATGTTGAAATGGATGCAAGGCATCCGCTTCCGACATCAGCAATGTATTTGGTAGCAACAATAGAGTTAGGAATGGAAAAATTTTGAGTCCTGTAATCGAACGATATAACTGCAGACCCAGTTGACGTGGAAACGCCGGTTCCCATGTTGACCTGAACAACTCCCGGTACAGAGGCGCATGGAGGAGGTGGAGTCGAAGAGCCACCCCCTCCTCCGCATGCTGTAACAACGATACTGAAAAGCATTGCAAAAATCAAATTAGTTGTTTTCATTTTTTTCTCCCAGAGTCGATTCTCAATGAATTGGCTGTTCACTTTTACATTTTCCTCCCCCCCCCACGTATGTCAATCGTGGTTTACTGGATATGATTACTCAGGTATGGTTAGCAACGAGTCGCCCATCAAACAACTTGGATTTTGGATTTCCCCCTGTGCGCCGCCGCGAAAAATACCGAGTGAGTGGAGTCTTAGGCGAGGACTGTCTGAGCGCGTAGCGCGAGTTCCGCAGCCCCGCTCACTCGGCATTTTTCGCGGGTACCCGTAGGGCGGCAAACCGGGGTGGCTTTTTCTTTCGCCCCTTTCTTTTGGCCACACAAAAGAAAGGGGCCAGTTGCCGGTCTGCCACCGGCGGTGTTAATTTTGCAGACTAGCGGGCTTCGCCCATCCTTCGATACACCTTGCTGCGCAAGGCACTGTTAAAACGACTAGCCATTCGACTAAGCTGTCAAAATACGACAGCCAAGTCGCTGGTTATCAGGACGAACGGTCATAGGTGCTCTCCACGAACGGCCTTATTCAACATCATCCTCACCGGCGTCGGTATCGCCGCCCGTAACGCCTCCCCCACCTCCAGCCACACACTGCCCGGTTGTGCGGCACGCAAAGGTTTACGCGCGAGTTGAATCTTCAGCGGCGTGATGTGCAACTTGAAATGAGTAAAGGTGTGGGTGAATGTCTCCAGCCTTTCTCCATGACTCGCATCCATTCCATTTCGCACGAACCAATCCCTTGCCGCAGCCTCATCGTCAAATTGCGGCGGGCACCACAGCCCGCCCCATATGCCGCTGCCGGGACGTTTCTCCAGCAGGATATCGTTGCCATGCATCAGCAATAAAAACGTCGCGTTTCTCTCCGGCACGGCTTTGCGCGGACGCGGCGTCGGCAACTCGCTCACGCGTCCAGTTTGAAAAGCCACGCAATCACTTTGCACCGGACACCCGCCGCACTTCGGCTTGCTGCGTGTACACAGCGTCGCGCCCATGTCCATCTGTGCCTGGATGTAAGTGGCAATGTCGCGTTGAGGCAACAAGGCTTCGGCCTGTTGCCAGAGCTGCGCTTCTACCGACTTGATGCCGGGTGATCCTGTTATGCCGCAGTAGCGCGCCAACACGCGTTTGACGTTGCCATCCAGTATCGCGCGGCGCTCATGGTGAGCCAGCGCGCAAATCGCGGCGGCGGTGGAGCGGCCGATGCCGGGCAGCTCATTGATCTGCTCGAACTCGCGCGGGAATTCGCCGTGATATTTCTCGACGATGATATTTGCTGCGCGGTGCAGGTTACGTCCGCGCGCGTAGTAGCCGAGGCCGCTCCAGTGCGCGAGCACTTGCTCTTCCGTCGCGGCCGCGAGTGCCGCGATGGTCGGGAACGAGGCGATGAAACACTGGTAATACGGGATGACGGTGGCGACCTGCGTCTGTTGCAGCATGATCTCGGACAGCCACACAGAGTAAGCCCTCGCAGATTGCCACGGCAGGTCGTGGCGGCCGTGCGTGCGTTGCCAGACAATAAGGCGTGAGGCGAAGCTATCCATTGAACACATGTTTGCGAAAGGGCTGTTTATGCAGGGGCGGGATGGCCCGCTCCTACAGTTGCAGCGTTAATTGAATAAACCCTTCAAGCCCTTCTTCAATTCTTCTTGCGCTTTCGCCTTGGTGTCCTCTTTAACCTTGGCTTTCAGCTCTTCTTTTTTCTCGTCGAGTTGTTGCCGGGCCACGTCGGCAAGCAGCGCAGCATAGTCCACCTTGAATTTAAGATCGTCGAATGCGCCGCTCACATTCACCGGCAACGTTACGGTCTTGCCCTGAGCCGTCTTTGCAAAAGTCGCCTTGGCGTTGTAATTCAGGCTGTCGTGTCCGATGTCGATATCGCCGTTGCCCGTCACGCGCAGCACGGTGCATTTCACCGCGAGATCGTCGTTATGTGCGACGCCGTTGCGCACCTTGAAGCTGGCTTTGAGCTCGCTGAATTCGGTCTTCTCGGTTTTATCCACGCCCATTGTCTGTACCGTGGTGCTCTTGCCCAGACTCTGCACGCCTTGCACCAGCTTGGACAGGTTGATGCCCTTGATCGCACCGTCAGCCAGATTCAGCGACGCGCTGCCGTTCAGCGCTTTCTTCAGCGCACCAACGGTGTTGCCCTGCGTGGTTAAATCGAGTGTGATGTTGCCGCGCCCCTCGGCCAATTCCAGATCGGCTGCATCTTTCATCATTGGTGCGATGTTGACGCCGTCCAGTTTCGTGTTGATCGTAAAACCGGAGGTCCCGGCATTCAGTGACGCACGGCCGTCGATGCTGCCCTGATACAGCTTAGCTGTCAGCGGCGCGATGTTCACCAGTCCGTTATGCGCTTTCACGTCCACGCGCAATTGCGCGACCTTGATGTTGGCCGCCTTGAGCGAACCGATGCGCAGACTGCCTTCCAGATTCAGCGTCTTCAATGCGGACAGATCAAACGGTTGCTCCGGTTCGGCAGTCTTGCTCTTGTCTTTGCTCTTGGCATCGGCGGTCTTCTTCGGCAAGTAGAGGTCTGCGTCGAACTGATCGATCTCTAGGTCGTAGCGAATTTCAGGTACGGCGAAATTATTTACCGCCGCGCGTGCCTTGATCTGGCTTTGCAGCAGGCCGCCGGCCAGATTCACTTGTATATTCTGCTTAGCCATGTCGGCCTGAATATTGCCTTTCAGTTCACTGCTGATGCTCTTGCCCGGCAACTTGTCGCCGGTGGCATGTACCGCCAAAGTCAGATCGCTCAGGTTGATTTGCTGCGCCTTGATATTGCCGGATACCGGTGTGCTGAGTTTCACGTTGAAGGTCTGCTCGGCTTGCTTCACATCCAGATCCAGAGTCAGCGCGCCGATTTTGAACGACTGTGCATTACCCTGTATGTTCGGCAGCACAAGGGTTGCGGCGATGTTGCCTGGCGCACCGTCCAGCTTGGCATTCAGCGTGATCTTGTCGCTGCTGTACTTGTCGCTGGCAAGGCTCAGTGCCGGTGCGTCGAGCGCGACGTCGAAGTGATCTTTCACCTTCACGCCGCTCGCATTCAGCGTAAATTTCTCAGCCGTGAATTCTTGCGTACCCAGATTTGCGCTCGCATCCCCGCCCACTTTCAGCTTGAGATCACTGATATCGAGAACTGCGCCATCGGCCTGCAGATCCAGGCCTTGCAGCTGGTAGCGCTGCTTGTCCAGATCGAAGGTCAGCGTGGTTTTGAGTTGGGTATTGATATCAAGCCGGGGCTGGTTGGCCTGCACACGCAGCGACAGGGCTATCTTGCTCGGCACGCCGTTCGCGATGCGCCCGCTCTTCAAATTCAAATCCTTGATCGCATAATGCGCGCCGCTGCCTTCATCAAGGTAGCCGAGATTGGTTTTTTCAATCGTAATGGAAGCAATGTCAAACTTGACCGTCTGACCCGGCGATCCGGTCTGAACTGGTTTGGCTGGCTTTTCAGTCTGACTACCTAACAGATCGTCTATATTGGTCGTGCCATCCTTGTGTTTGACCAGCGTGGCTTTCAAACCGCTAACCGCCACTTCATCCACCACCACCTGTTTGCTTAGTAATGGCCAGAGTGCAAGTGAGACGCGCGCCGAGTCGATCGCGGCGAATTCTTTTTCGCTCTTAAACTCGGACAGCGACACCCGGCTCAGATTCGCGCCTATGCTGGGGAAGAACGATAACTTGATGTCGCCGTCAAGACGCAGATTGCGCTGCTTGCTGTCCTTCACCGCCTGAATAATTTTCCCTTTGTAGTCGTTAGGGTTGAAGGTCACCGCCACATAGGCGATGCCCGCCACGGCAATACCGACCACCGCGCCCGTTCCAATCAAACCGTATTTAAGGATTTTATTCATGATCGACCCGCGAAAAAAGACAGGGGCGAATTATAGCGGAGAGGGGAGGCGAAAGGGTTGGTCAAACATTCTCACCAACGCCCTTCGCTTTGCACCCCGTTTTACTGAAGGGGATGAGGGCTAAGTTTAGCCCGCACGCCTAAATCACCTTGGAGTAGGTCGCCTGCGCCCGCCGTGTACGAAGGTACTTGTCAAACACCATGCAGATGTTGCGTATCAACATACGCCCCTTGGGTGTCACGCTGATTTTCTGCGGCGACATTTCCAGCAGGCCTTCACGCTCATATTCACGCAGCTCTTCCAGCTCGGTAGCGAAATAGTTATCGAAGTCAATTTGAAATTCGCTATTGATGGATTCCTTGGTAAGCTCGAAGTGGCACATCAAAGCCTGAATGATCGTGCGGCGAACCAGATCATCGGCATTCAGCTCCATGCCGCGCATGATCGGCAGCACGTCTTTGTCCAGCGCACCGTAATAATCTTCCAGTTCGCGATAATTCTGGCTGTAAGTCGGGCCTATCTTGCCGATCGCACTAAGGCCGAGCGCGACCAGATCGCAATCTGAATGCGTCGAATAACCCTGAAAATTGCGATGCAGCCTGCCCTGACGTTGCGCCACGGCAAGCTCGTCTTCCGGTTTGGCGAAGTGATCCATGCCGATGTAAACATAACCCGCATGTGTCAGTTTATTCACGGCCATGCTCAGAATGTCCAACTTCAATTGTCCCGCAGGCAAGTCCTCTTCATGAATCCGCCGCTGGGGTTTGAACATGGTCGGCATGTGCGCGTAGTTGTAGATAGACAAACGATCCGGATTTGCAGAGATGATTTTATCCAGCGTCGCACCGAATCCTTTCAGGGTTTGCTTGGGCAGGCCGTAAATCAGATCGATGCTCACCGACTTGAAGCCGTTGGCGCGCGCCGCATGAATCACGCGCAGCGTCTCTTCTTCGCTCTGAATGCGATTCACCGCACGCTGCACCTCCTCATCAAAATCCTGCACGCCGATGCTGATGCGATTAAAACCTTCCTCGCCGAGCAGCGCGATAGTCTCGTCGCTGACCTTGCGCGGATCAATTTCGATGGAGTACTCACCATCTTTTACCAACTTGAAATGCTGACGGATCGCAGCCATCATCTGGCGAATCTCATCATCGCTCAAAAAAGTCGGTGTACCGCCGCCAAAGTGCAATTGCTCAACGACTTGGTCCGGCCCGAGCAGTTTCGCCTGCATCGCCATTTCCTTGATCAGGTAGCGCACGTATTCAGCAGACTTGCTGCGATCCTTGGTGATCACCTTGTTGCATGCACAGTAAAAACAAAGCGTATTGCAAAATGGGATGTGTATATATAGAGACAACGGACGCGCCACACTATTGTTTTTGCGTTTTGCAAGCCACCCGCTATAACTATCGGCATTAAAAGTTCCTACAAAGCGATCTGCCGTGGGATAAGAAGTATAGCGCGGACCGTTCTTATCCAGCCTGCGTATCAGCTCCAAGTCCACTACCAGTTGATTGACCGGTTTATCCATAAATCCTCCAAAATATTATGAGTATTATGCCAGCTAGCCACCCGAAACGCACCTGCTCGCATGGTGAATAGCGACTCTCAGCGGGGGGAATTCGCACGCCATATACCTTTCTGAATGGCAATAACACCTAGTTGTATTAATAAACGCAGCCTTTAAGATGGGCTCCGGCCATGTTTCTTCAGGCTTAATATTTGCGCCCAATCAACTTCATTTGACACAAATGTTTGTCCATTTCAAAATGCTACATGTAATTTTAACCATAGTAGATTGGGTCACCAGCGGTCATTTTTATTGGATGTAAGCGTTCAGTGCTTTTGAGGCTGACATATATGAAATAACCCACTTGCTTCATGGTTTTCTTAATGCTAATATTTGGAGGGTCCTTGAAATAGGATTTGTTGTTTAAGGGGTAGCAAATTTCTTATAACCATCATTGCCGGGGGAGCCTCAAATGCTTGAACCAGATGTAACAACCAGCGAAGTTATTTTGATGTATGTCGGTATTTTCGCGTTTTTATTTGGCCTGACGTTTTTTCTGTTGAAGAAAAATTCCTGATTTGCTTGTCTAGCGTAAAAGCGTAATAGCGTTAACCTGTACAAAATACAGGTAATTGAAAATTTTAGAATGGGGAGGGGTACATGCGTAAATTATCCAATTTGGCGATAGTATGTTGGGGTGCAGTCGCCATGCTGGCTTTTTCAGGTGCAAGTTTTGCTGAAGAAGGAGCCGTAACGGCAAATGTCACTAATGGAAAAAATATCTACGATAATGGCAAACCGGATGCTGGCGTTCCTGCTTGCGCATCATGCCATGGCGAAAATGCGATGGGCATGGATGCGATGGGTTCGCCTAGGCTTGCTGGCGTTGGATATGCGTACATCGTCAAGCAACTGACGAACTACGCTGATGGCACACGTAACGATCAGACAATGCAGCAAATGAATGGCATTGCCAAGAGTCTTAGCGTACAAGACAAGCGCGATTTGGCCGCCTACGAGAACAGCTTCCCAAGGGTCAGCGACAACTCTGATCTGAAGGCGCTTAAAGCCGACGGCAAACCAGTCGGTGAGACCAGCTTAGGTCAAGCTCTGGTTCGTTATGGTGATAAAGGCAGAGTTTCCGCATGTATGTCTTGCCACGGCTTTAATGGTCGCGGTGCCGCTCCGATTTACCCGAAGATTGCCGAGCAAAAATATGTATACTTGGTCAATCAGTTGACTCACTGGCGTGATAGTTCACGTGCAAATGACCCAATTGGTCAAATGCGTGCAGTTGCTAAAAACCTGACTGATGCCGACATTAATAATGCAGCTGCGTTCTTGTCACAAGCACCTGATAGCACACCTGGAAACGGTATGGAACTTGACAATAAGTCGGATATGAAGAACATCAAGATTGTTCGTTAAGGTTTTCTTGTTTTTGTATATTCCCGCGCCGAGCCTCATTGGTGCGGGAAACTGAATGGAGACTGGTCGACGCAGACCAGTCTTTTTTTGCGTTGTAAGTTACAGTGTTGTGGCTCTGCTTTGCTGCACGCTAGATAAGATGCAAGGGAATTGGTGAAATATGAAAAAGGGTGAAAAGATCCTCCTGGGTGTAATTGGGCTGCTCGTGCTGATTACTATTATCGGCGGAATTTCGATGGAATGGGTCAGACAACACAGCGACAAACCCATGTTTCCAATTCTGACACATTACGATTTCTCAGGTGATGGGTTACAGGGCTTTCGAATATATCGGCAAAGCAACTGCAATTCCTGTCACAGAGCTGTTGGTAGCGGAACCAGCATGGGCGTGAGTCTGGACGGACTCGGGTCCAAGCATGATGTTAACTACTTCTACAATTTTCTCAAAGAGCCGGAAAAAATCTATGGTGCAAAAACCATCGATCATGGTACACCGCCCAAGGACGCGGCATACGTATCGGCTCTTCCTGATGCGGATTTGCATACCTTGGCCATTTTTCTGTCTCAGTTAAAATCCGATCAAGGGTCATCTTCATCATTCGAGCCGCCCAAGGGCGAATCAAGTTTTATCGATGCCATGCTTGATATGTGGGTGCCAGACCTCTGGAGAGGCCAGTACAAAGATATCCGTATTAAAGAAACAACTAATGAAAAAGAGGGGAAACAAGATGCAGGATCTAAATGAACCGTGGGTGCAGGATAAAGAATACACAAAATATACCTTGTGGTTTATTTACGCATGCATCATTTACAGCATTATCGGTTTTTCCTGGGGGGCGCTGATGGGTGGCATCCCGGCTTTCCGGGCTATCGTTGATAACTACGGTGCTCATGGCCACCGGATTGTATTGGCTCATACCCACATCAATTTGTTGGGATGGGTAGAAATGGCTATCTTCGGCGCGGTTTATTATCTCATTCCGAGGTTGGTACGCCGCCCCATCCACAGCATGCGCCTCGTTAAGGTGCATTTCTGGACGCACAATTTGGGCTTGCTGGGTGTGGTGGTGTTTTTTACCGCCGCAGGGGTAGCCGGGATTTATGCAGATGATGCCAGTGATAAGACGGCATCACACTTTATGGCGCTCTCTGGAATTTTTGGCACTTTGGTTTTGGTGGCAAATCTTATTTGGGGATATAACATTTTCCGCACTTGTTTTGGCTGGGACAAAAAATAATGACTAACCAGTTGTTGCATTCGCTCTATTGTCGCTATTTTTTGGGCTACAACTTATACAAAACAGCGACTGGTTGGGGAAAGTGGATATGAACAAACGGCTATTTCTGACGTCTTTATGCGGGATTGTTTTCTTGGGACTGACGGGATGTAACCAGAAATTATCTTCTGGCTTTGAGGTGGGTGCACGCGCGCCGAGTCTGCCCACCAAGACTTTGGCTGACGCAGGTGGTGACTTCAGCAAAGTCACCACCTATCGTCAACCAGATCCCCGTATGTACCAGTATTCTATCGACAAGGCCCTGTTAATCGGCAAGCCGCTTGTTCTGGAATTTGCAACTCCTGGTCATTGCACCAATTGTGACGAGCAACTTCAAATGCTTAAAGCGATCATGGATAAATATCAGGACAAATTGATATTTATCCACATCGACCAGTACGAGAACCCGCAGGCGTACAAGGCCTATCAGGTCATGGGCGATCCGTGGACTTTTATCATCGACAAGAACGGTATTGTGCATTTTGAACGCGCCGGGCGCATGTTATACGGTGAACTAGACATGGCAATAAAGCAGATTTTGTGACGCGGCAGATTGTTAAATGCCGCGATGTCCATCTTGATAAATAGTAGCAAATTAAAGCAGTGAAGGGATTGGTGGTTGGTTATGGCTGAGGCAATGCAATTTGATTTGGTACAGGATCGCAAGGGTGTCATTTGGGACTTGTTGCTCTATATTCCAACGGTGATAGCGCTTGCGTCCATAGGCGCCGGTTATTGGTTTGATGAAAACCAGAATATGGGCTATTTGCTTTTTTTCCTGACCTGTTTTTTCTTTATTGCCGGGTTTAACCGGATATTTAAAACACGGTTGATGCTTTTGCCGTCGGCACCGACATCGCTGAAGGTGGGTGAACAGAGTATTGGTTTGGCGCAAAGAAATGGTGCTCGGGTTGATTTGGTGAAAAATCTCCGCTATTACTCCGATTATGCGGGTAAGTCTTTTGGCATCTCAGGCCTGGATGGAACAGGAAAGCAATTGCAATTCGTATTTCACAAAGGGCAATTTGCAACGGTGGGGCAATACGACTCTGCCCAAGCACTGCTGAAGCGTTACACCAAGTAAGAAGAGGGCCTTTGGGCCCCTTTCCTATATGGAGAGGGGATTCCCTACTTTCTCCCCTTGCGCCGTTGAATGACATCCCATGTCATGTAGGCAATGACACCAAAAACAACTAAACAGGCCAAGGTGATAAATTGATACTCGGCTTCCGGGCTGACCAATCCACCGATGAACATATGTACCGCGTAGCCCGTTATGACCAGCGCACTAATCGCGGCAACCAAATAAATCAATATCTCAACAATCATATTCTCTGCTCACTGTTTGGGTGTGGCCGGGGAACTCTTGATTTCAACGATTACCCCGCCTTGTTGCAAGGCAACGGTCTCGACTTTCCCGGCATCCATCGTGGCCATATTATGCGAAAGGGAGCTATTCGCAGGGTCGCGCGGGTCGAAAATCAAATAATTTATGCCTCGCAACATTGCGAACAACGCCTCGCTATCCTTGGCAGAGGGTGGCAATGCAAGTGCGTCACATCGACAGGCCAACATGGTCAGTCCAGGCCACTGACTGGCCACACGAACCGGTTTTTTTTCCGCAGAATTTTGACTGGACTCATTATTTAAAAAGTTGCCGCTATCCTCCGCAAGCGTCTTGATCAGACTATCGCGGGGTGAAAGGTTACCTACCAGCACCATTTGATAACGCGCTTTATCTACCAGCATGAACGTGGTCGAAACAGCGAAGAGCAGCAGCATGGCTATTCCACGCTGCCCCCAAAACCCACGCGGTGAATTTGTGGTTGTCGTCAACAGCAACGGAAAGCCCCAATACAAGCAGATTGTCAAAGCCACGATGCTCCAGGTTTCATCACCGACCAGCAAGCCGATGATGAGTGCAACTAACAATGTGCGGCCGAGAAAATCCGCCCATAAGTTGCCAGCTTTTTTCCAGATCACCAATAGCAGAACAAGCAGAATTCCTATTCCGCTTACCCAGCGGAAGGCACCCATCTCACTGTTATCCGGTGAACCCGAAAGCAAGCTTGACAAGCTTCTGATCGGGTTGCTAAACCACTCTATGTTATTCCATCCCATAGTGAGCAACAGCGTAAAAAGAATGATGAAAACGATTCCGCCGAAAAAATAATTTTTATGTTTCGTATCAGACGGGGTTTTATACCACGCCCACAACAATGCCAGCGGATACGCCAAGCCGACAGGATGAAGGGTGACACTCACCATGCATAAAAAAATCTGTGAGAAATACATTCCGCCAAATGCGTGAGGAGATTCACGGTAGATTTGATCCAACCACGCGCCCAGCGCGAAAGTGATGAGCAAAAAGGGCACGACGGAAATCGTGTCAATCTGATCGATAAGCAACGGGGAAATCAACAACAATCCTGACGCCAGCAGCGCACTTTCAGAATTCCCATTGTGCTGACGCCACCTGTGGATTGTCCACACAGCACATGACATCACGAGCATAGTAAAAATCTTAGCGGCGACGATATTGCCTACCCATAGATAACCGACAGGCACGAAGAATATCGTCCGAAAATCAGGCAGTCCCAAGGTGACTATCGGACTCACGACATCGCCTGCTACCGACCAGACCAGCAATAATGCACGCGCTGCGCCTTCATCGATGCCATAAGATGTTTTGTGCAATAAAAAGTAACTGAGCGCGCCCCAGAGCGAAAGCGCAGAATAAGCCCAAAATTTTTGAGGAATACGTAAAAACAAATTATTCATTTTAAAATTAGTCACCAGTAGGAACGAAGCCAGAATTAAAGACAAAACATTACTGCCTTTAAAAATGACCTACTAAGATCGGGTTGAATTTACGAGTGAGTATAGTGCGACGACAACGAGGCCAGCCCTAATTGCGAATATCACTTTCATCGATAGCAGCGTGGGTTGTCTCATGCACTGTGTTATCGGCAAAACAAGTTGCGTGGGTGGCCCGCTTTATGTGCGTTATTCTCATATTTACAATGCCGTGAATTCTATCAGGAAGCTAGTCATGGCCGCAATATTATGTACGCAGCCTATGTACATGCATGTGTGATTGACACATCATAAGAAGTTGCACGAAAAGATGGATTCCGCTAGACTGATAAATGGTAGTTGTAGGGGAAGCAGGTAGCAAGGGGAGGTAGTGGATATGTGGTTTTATACCTTTTTTGATTAGTCATAATAACGAAATGGATGGGATACGCTATGCCAATTGAACTTTTAGTACCAATTGCACTATTTTTTGGTGGTGTCGTAGTTTCAGTAACCTTGGGCGGCTTGGGAATTCAGCGTGTCGCCGAAGGTAGCAAGAAATAAATACAAGCGTTACGGTTAAGACTGCATCAAAAAGTGTCCGGCGATCGCCGGGCATTTTCTTTTATAGCGCCGTGTAAACTCTCGCTGTCGTCCCAATCAATAAATTCTACGCCGCCAGGCATTCTAAATAGTATCCCACCACCTATGAGCACGAACATTCTGCATCGCCATCTTTTAAACTTTCTGCTGCTTTCCGCCTTTTCATTTTTTATTGGCACTATTCATGGCATGCTTCAAGTCATGCCTCCGATTCGTGCCTGGCTGGACTCGATTGGCAGCCCTTACGGCGGCCCCGGGCATATGATTGACCCGTTGGCTCACGCACATATGAATCTGGTTGGCGGTGTGGTATTGCTGGCGATGGGTGTTACTTTTTACCTGCTGCCGATTTTCACCGGGAAAAATATTTATTCCATAAAGCTGGTTAAACATACTTTTTGGTGGGTCAGCATAGGTGTTTATAGCTTCTACATCATCCAAATGGTGTTCGGAATTTGGGAAGGATTGTTGTTGCATTCCAACCCTGAAGACATCACTTCCGTGCATCGCTTTTATGGGCCTGTTATGGCCATTTCCGGCACCACAATGGCGATTGGCTTTTGCACTTATCTGGCGAATGTCGTTCTGACTGTCATGGCCCCATCCAGCGACAGCTCAACACAAGGTATTAATCAGTCGCCAGTTTAAGCGGAAAGAGCAATATTTTTTGCACCTCTCCGCGCTGAAGCCTCACTTGCAATATCACCGTCTCACCGCTGCCGATATCCACGGCGCGGCGATATGCGCCCATGTATCCATCCTGAATCGTCTGCACCCATGGCATCGCTTCGTTGCCACGCAGGGAGATAATTAGATCGTGTATGGGTCTGCCATGCGGACCTGTGACGATAACAACAACCTCGGACATTCCTGCAACCGGGGGGTTCGGATGAGTTTCAATGCGCACATCCATCTCTTGCCAGTGCTGCAAGGGTATCGATGGAGGCTCGTTTCCAACGCTGCATGCAACCAGCCCCGTCGCAAGAAAACTCGTTAATACGGTCAGTAATTTTTTCACAATTTTTGAGTGGTGATCGCTAACATCACACTTGCTTATTACTTTTATCGCGCTTGATTTCGTTTTGCTCTTCCTCGGTAGGACCAGAGTGATGCACCATGTAATATACGAACGCGGCTGCGGCTGAAATATACACCAGCGAGCCTAAAAATCCCGGGTCTTTTACCCAGTCAGTCCATTCCACTGTAACGCCGGGACGCAACCCCCAAAATGGAAAACTGAGCCCCACCCCAACCAGCAACACAATCACCACCACCGCCATGAACCAATAAGGAACCTTTCCTTGCGATTTTGGAATCTGATCAACCAATTCCCAATCTTCCATGCCGCGCTTTTCCAGACGCTCCTCTTCCGAGGCATAGCCGAAATTATCTTTATGCTGCTCACCCCAATGAGGCTCTACGCCCGCCAACTCAGGTTGCTTATCTTTCTGTTCTGACATTATGTAATCTCCTCATTGGGCAAAATGTTGGTCTTTGTAACGTCCGATCCAGCCATCATTGGAACGAACCACAACCACAAATGGATAGAATCCGTGTTTTAACTTGGGCGACATCGTAAGAAATACCGACGTGCGACCGACCGTCTGCATGTTTACCCCTTGTGTACTCAACGTAAAATCCTCAGGCTGCAATCCTTCAATCGATAAACTCAATTCGGTCGGGCGATAGCGCTTGCTGGAAATCTCGATACGATAATCCCGAGCCGATTGATTTTTAGCCGTTTGTAAATAACCCACTGACAAATGATAAGGCTGATAGGTCCAGACTCCCCACGCAAACAGCGCGACACCCAGAGCCGCAAACGGAGCCGTCCAATGGAACCTTGATAACAAGGTCATGGTGTTGTCTCGAAGTTTGCGTGCCCTACCCTGCACACGCGGCCCCAATTCAAACCGCAGCAAACCCACACCGCCCTTTTTGGCCTGCAAGCTATTGCATGCATCGATGCAATCACCGCAGTTGATGCAACTGTCATACTGCTCCGTCTTGCGCGGATCCAGGTCGATAAAGCAAGTCGTCACGCAATAATTGCACTTGGAACATTCATCGGCCCGACTGGCATCATAGAGCACATGCAGCGTTTCGCGGGTTTTGAACGAATGTTGCCAAACCTTGTAGACACAGGCGAAACGACACCAGAAGTGGCGCAGCACCGCGATATCCAACAGGATCATCATCACCCAAACCGTGTATATCCAATACAGGGAACCGGCCAATCTTGCATCAGTTCGCCCAATGATGAAAGACCACACCACATCCGGCGGGTAAAAGTACAGCAACGGAACCAGTGCGAATAACATCGCCGCGAACAGGAATGAGATGCCCAGCAATGACCAGTTCAACGCCTTGTTTTTAGCGGCCGCTACTTTCGGTGCATCGCCGGTCAGGCTGACTTCGGCACGTTTGCCGAGCAACTTATGGGTCATGTAGTTCGCCCATTCCGATACGGTATTTTGCGGGCAGGCCCAGCCGCAGAATACCGTACCCGCAATCGAATACAGCCCGATCAATGCGCAAGCCAGCGTGATCCACAAACCGGATATCAGAAAGAAATCGGCCAGCCAGATTTGCCAACCCAGCACCACCAACGCACCATTCTCAGGATCGAACCGAAACAAACCGGATACCGGAATGAGCACCAGCAATATCAGGATTGCAATCTGAACGACGCGCCTTTTCCATCGAAAATTGGACCCACCCTTTTTCGTTGTGGAACCGATCACTTTGATCGGAATACTGGAAAGTGTTTTGTTAATACCGGAAGACATAATTAGCTTTTAGCGCGGCTCCAATTACAACCTGTTTAGGTTACAACAAACTCTGCGAGGCGTCAGCGTCCAAGGGCGATACCGCAAGTAAGCGCAGGCGATAATGCTCCGCCTGCTGCGTATTACCCGCAGACTGCTCCAGACGCCAAAGTGCGCGCAGGGCTCCAACATACTCTGGGGATACTTTCAGGATACGCAGCAATGCTTCGCGCTCGCTCAAACCATGCTGGCCTGCCTGAGCAAGTGATTGCAGCATGTTATCAGCTAGCGCATTGGCAATCCAGCGATCTCGAGGGTTCGCCTGCTGGGCCAGCCAGGTTAATTCTCCCGCATTTTCAGCATCACCCTGAATGGAGGCAATCCATCCACGAGCCATCAATTCTGTCGCCACATAAGCGCGCCCGAATTTGCTCTTGTCTTCTGCACTGACTCCCAAAATTTTCATCGCCGTATCGGCGTCGGGATGCTGTTTGAGCATCCACGACAACAGGGCTGCCAAATCCACGCTGCCATCATAGCGTGCGCGCGGTAAGTTAAATTCAATAAAGGGCACCCACTCATCCTGAACTGGCCCTGCACTCGCAGCAATCGGCCCCCAATAGCGCCCAAGCCAAGTCCATGCACCTTCATCACCCGTTGCCTGGTCTTGCTCTTGCGTTGCCATGCGATGCAAATTCCCGAGCATGGCATTTGCGCCCAAGAAACCTTGTTTGGGGCCAACCAGTGCCAGATGCATACCATCCATAAACATTTGCGCATCTGGAAACACCCGATGAAAACTGCGCAGCACGACCTTGAGCGATTGAATATCGAACTGATTGAGCGCCAACCATTGTACGAATACTCCGTCGGCTTTCAAATGGCTGCGCGCCCGTTGAAATTGTTGCACCGATAACAATGAGCCCATTCCGGCCAGATCGGGGTGAAACAAGTCACCGACGATCACATCGTAATTTTGTTGCGTAGTATTCAAAAAGTGTCTGGCATCGTCCCGCTGGATCTGGACTTGATCCATGATATAGCCATTCACCGGAGCAAACCATTTCCCGGCGGCGTAAATTGCCCCCTGAGATATCTCTACCGCGCTGCGATGCAAATCGGGAAAAGGCTGGGAACCCGCCATTGAAATTCCAGTTCCAATGCCGAGAAACAGCACCTGATGCGGTGCTGGGTGAAGCAGCAATGCCAGACGTGCCTGATCCTTTTGAATCTCAACCGCACTCGGTTCGGTGGACGCGTCCATGCGCTGCAAGTCGCTCAGAAGTATGCGCTGACCATCCTGCTGTCGCACCACATGCGTCAGCGAGATCGCATCTTCATAGAGATATAAATCCCGGCTATTGGTTTCGACTTGCGGCAACAAATCATGCACCGGCGGCATATTGCGCAAAGGCCAGGCGAGCATCAGCATGACCGCAAAAGCCAGCCAGGCCGAACGTGATTTGACCCATACCAACCCCAGAGCTGTGATCGCAAGCCCGGCCAATGCAACTGCGGCTACGCCGCCAAACATCGGAATGACCACCAAACAGGCAACTGCGGCACCGACGCCACCGCCCAGACAATTGGCCCCATATAGCCATGCGCCACTCGATTCCGAGTTGCCAAAGCGATCGGCCAGCAATGGCAGCCACGCCCCCAATGCCAGCGTGATCGGCAACGTAAATATGCCCAGCATCAGCGCTTGCGACCACAGTGCGCCGAACAGCGATTGGAACTGGCTGCGTTCCACCCAAGCGGATGCGACCGGTAGCAAGTACAAACTTAGCAGCACGCCACCGCCTGCTACAAACGGCATGAACACCGACATCCAGCGTTTGTGTATCCGCGGCAAGAGCATGCTGCCCAGCGCAATGCCGAGCAAAAATACCGCCAGAATGACGCCCAGCACATATTCGGTGCGCAACATGATCATGCCGTACAAGCGTACCCAGCCGATCTCAAGCATGATGCTGCCCGCCCCGATCCCGGCATAAATGATTAGCGCGGTCAACGGTGGACGAGGTTGCCAGTTTTCTGCCCTGGGCTGATGCGTGCGATCACCTATTGGCATGAAACGCGACAACACGAATGCCGCGCCTCCAACCGCCAATCCAAGCATGGCGATGATCCGCACTGAAACGATCCAGCCTAGTATAGGCAAACTCCATAATGGGAATAACGCCCCCACAGCTCCGCCCAAGGTATTCAAACCGTATAACTTTCCAAGTAACAACGGGGTGCGCTCAACAACTTTGAGCACCAGTGCGAAGCCTACTCCCATCGCAAATGCCGGCACAACCAACAAGCACAGTGCCTCGGTTCCCTGCAATAAATACCACTGTACTAACGACAATTGCGCAGCGACACCTTCCATCCATCCACCAAGCGATTGGAGCAGATTCGGCAGTAATAACGCATAGAGCGCGATGGCTATTTCAAGTATTGCAAACAGGGTCAGGGGTTTGTTGCATCGCTTTGCCCATTTCACCCCCGCCAGACTGCCCAGACCCAGACCGATCATGAACGCCGCCACGGTGAGTACCACGCCGAATATGCTGACCCCGAATTGCATGGATAACATGCGTGCCCATAGCACCTCATAACCCAGGCTGGTCAAACCGGACAGGCAATAAAGGAAGGCCACCACCCACCACCATGATGCCTTGCTTGTTGTTTCAGAACTCAAGCGAGACGGCTGGGCATGTGACATAAGGAAATTGGACGAAAGATAAAATTGGGATCAGACAGTGCTGATAAAAGAGGTAAGCCTGATTCAGATCGATTGCCGCGAACGCGATTTACACGCCCGCAGCAACCGACTGACTTCGGAATGTTAGAACGGAAAAAACCATACTATGCCGACGATCGCATGGGCGAGAGCCAGCGTCATACTTAATCCGGCAAAGATCATGTGCGCCAGGAACACCGGCTTCCCATATAAGCCCATCGCAATGCCCAGTCCGCCGGTGATCAGAACCAGCGTTATAAGCAATACTCCCAACAAAAACATCACGCGTTGCTTGTCTTTATCGGTTATCGATTTTGCATGCTCAGCATCCCTGTGCTGCTGATTAAAAGACTGCATGATCTGTGAGCTGTCGTTCGCCGTATTTGTGTCATCGGCATACGCGGGAAGCATGCTCAGGATCGACAGCATTGCTGCCAATATTATTCCTGCGGTGCGCAGCAGTGACGCTCTAAAAAACTTCGTTGTAATTTGCAACATAAACTGACTACTCCACGGAAGACTTGTTATCAGAGCCAGCCAACTCAAGTTCAGTTTTGCGTGCTGCGCTGCTCCAGGCTAATACGGCCATTAAAATAAACGGGGCAAAAACACCCATCAATAAAAATAAAAAAATATACCAGGGTGTTGAGATGGTAACGTGCATAAAACGGTAACTATCCACTGCCGCCTGTGCAGACGAGTATCCAACCAAGCCGGCCAACGTCAGACTAATTTTCACCCACATGTGATTCATCATAAATCTCCCTTTAGTATCTATTTGCCTGCATTGGATGCACAGCGAAACCCATAAAAATCCGACGCAAAATTTGGCCATGCATAATCTCGGTGATAGGAGGCCGTGGCGAAAGGATCGCCCTTCCATGATCCTCCTCGCAACACTTTGTAGCGCCGATCTACCGGAACCATATCAGATAGCTTCAAGGCTTGGTCCTGGGTGCTCTGGACACGCGCAACCTTGCCCTGAAACGCATCTGCTGGTGCTGTCGTTCCCTGGTACGGAATAAAGTCGTCATTGACCCACTCGTCCACATTGCCGGCCATGTCGAAAATCCCGTAAGGACTGACCCCTGTGGTATAGACATCCACGTTGGTAGCCGAACCCACATTGTAATAAGTATTCAAACGACCCGGATCCATCGTATTGCCCCATGGCCAACGTCTGCCATCCGTTCCTCTGGCCGCCTTTTCCCATTCGGCTTCGGTCGGCAAACGACAACCTGCCCACTTTGCATAGGCTGACGCATCGTGCCAATTGACCATCGTGACCGGCATCAACATCGTCCCTTCCAGGATTTTTCCTTCTTTCCAATCCAGTGGCGGACGATGGCCTGTTGCAGCAACAAAACGCGCATATTGCGCATTGGTCACCAAATATTTACCCATCCGATATGCGGGCAAATTAACCGCGTGTTGCGGCCGATCGATTTCATTAGCATTTTCCAAATTCGTGCCCATCAGAAACGAGCCTGCCGGTATCAGCACGGTGGTTCCCAGTTCCTGCCAGCGCGTTTTAGGCAACAGCGCTTCCGCGTCGGCGACTGAATATCCGGCGGCGCGAGTTAACGGACGCTCGTTGGATTCATGTAAAGCTATGTCCTCACCGGCAGCGCGAATATGGGTCGCCTCTTCTTTCAAATTGTACGTAGCCAGATTGCGCATTTCTCCCATGCGTATCGAACCCAATTTGACCACATGAAGACTTCCGCCAATCATCGCTATGGCGATACAGGTAATGACCGTCGCAGATAAAAATCTTTTTTTACGGGCACGCTCCTCCGGAGTAGAAGGCACATGCGCAGTTTTCCGAAAAGCACTCATGTTTTGGATTCTTCAATTACGGAGGGTGTGATACCTCCTGATTTAGCCGATAAATTGGTTCGGCCATACGTCCCTTTGACCATCACCTCACCGAGAATCCCGCCAATGCTGGCCGATTCCACCGCCAAAATGACATACAACCCCCACCATCCCATTGGATTCAGCGTGCTGCCAGGCGGGGATCCGATATTGTATAGGTGAGCATAACTGATGCAGCGCACGATCAGCGGCGGCAAATAGCACAGCCACTTGCCGCCGGCACCGAATATCCATGACACCACGATGCCCACCAGAAAAGGCAATAGAAAAACATCCAGCATCCAGGCAAAGCTAAATGTCGCCAAGCCGGAAAAAAGCTCAATCTTGACGCCTAGCAATTTATCGCCAAAATAATTCAGCGATGTGCCGATCAGCAAGGCCGCAAATGCTTTGTTATAGGGCGGCGATGCGCGCAACGCATTGCCCAGATTTGTGATGCCAAGCATCATCGCAGCGATGCCTTTTGTATTTCGCTGACTCATTGCTTATATTCCTTGCCGGTCAATTTTTCAAACTCCGCTTTCCTGGTTTGCTCCAGATACCAATCCTGAACTTTAAGGCTAGCCAGATAGGCTGCCAGCGTGTGTCGATCTCTCTCAGAGAGGCTGACATAGGACGGCATACGAAACTCCAGTTTCAGACGAGACGGCATAATGGACTGCGGATTTGCTGATGAGAGGTAATCAAACAGCCATGCTTCACTGCGTAGCGAACCTATGCCATCCATCATGGGTGCAGGAACCGACTCCAATATATTCTTCATCGTCCAAAGAGAGTGGCATTCTTTGCAACCGGATTTTTTGTATACATCCATCGCATCTCTAGTTACTTCAGGAGTAGCCGTACTATAAAACGGAATATCGTGGTCATGTTTTTCAACGTTAAAGAACGAGCGCACCATTCCGGCACCCACCAAAAACACAATTAAAAACAGGACCGCTTTTTCGCCACGTTTCATGCTGTATGAGTTCTCTCTTCAGCTTTTTTTGCCAAATGACGTTCGCGACTTTCCATCTGCGCTTTCATGACGGATTGGCTTTTTGCGAAATTTTCCGGTGTCATTTTATCTTTATCATTCTCGTCGAAAACGACATATTTAATGTCTTCATCAAACTGTTCGTTTTGTGAGCCCCAACGTATCCAATAGATTGCCGCGATAATTATCATCGCGCCGATGACTAACCATAAATAAATCGTCCAACCATCAGGAAGTGAATCTAAAAAAGTCGATGACATAACATGTCTCCTATAACGTGAGAAATCAGAATAAATATCCGCCCAGCATCTGCAAAGCACCAAAAATCACCGCACTTACAACGCCCAGAATAATAGCAACAAACATCAGGCGCTCACCCAGCCTCATCTTCTTGGACTGGTTCTTGTTGAACATCAGCGCGATGATGATTCCGGAAAAAACGATTATCCCCAACATTAGAAATACGAAAACCCACTCGCTAAATTGCTGGCTACGCATGCCTTCAATACTGAGATCCAGCTTGGGTGAAATATCCGAACTTAACTGCGCGACCTGGATGGGGATAACTTGTGAAATAAGGGATGGAATCTTCAACTCCTGATTACTATATTTAACTTAACCTCTAACAAAAATGCCACACCTTGCACAGGTGCGGCATTTTATGCTATTTCTCGAACACACTGGGCAATGCTGCCCCAGCCGCTGTCATCTTATTATTTCTTTGACTTGTCGAAATTATCGACAAAGAAACTGTAAATGAACGGTGAAACGAACGCCAGCGTAATGGTTACTAATACCGCAACTGGTGGGTAATCAAGTTCAATCATGCGAGTTCTCCTAAAATATAAACCGCAGAACTGGGTCGAGAATTCCTCGACCCGTTTCAGTTCAAGTTAATGATGGTGCTTCGGCTGCCAGGTTGAAGGGGGCAAACATTTGATGACTATTGTCACCCCAATGAAGAACATGATCACATAGAAAATGTCGATCGTGTATCCCTTATCCCACCAAGGCTGCTTTCTTTCACGATTTTCAATCTTCCCGTCTGCTTTAAGGTTGCCCTCAAAGTTCGCCAAAACAACCAGATCACCGACAACGTTGTACTCTTCCGGATCCTTACCCGCAGACATCAGGGCTTCGATCTGTGGCTTGATGATACGCAAATCATCCATACTCAAAGGATGGCGAGCCAGCAAGCCCTCGTAGTCCATTCTTGTAACGTGCTTGGATATCTCACCTTTGGTTATGTCAATGATTTTGGCCATAGCGGCCTTATCATCTTGAATCGCCATAATTTCAGGCGTATTCATTGCCTTGACATAATCAACGTAAAGGCCAGCGTTAGGACGTTGTCCCCACAGCGGGAATGTAATAGCAAACGCGGTCAATACAGTGAGCAGCAACAACCAAACCACAGGGATTGGCAGGCGATTGTTATCCTCGGTAATACCACCGAGGCTTTCACCCTCCCATGTTGCCTGGTCAGCCTTATTCTCTACAGGAGTGCTGAGAGAATACAACGGTTTATCAAAATTCAAAGCCATTTCTAGACCCCCCTTATTTTAAGCTCATCATGTAGTCAACCAGATATCGAATCTCGGAATTCTTGCTATACGCAGGAACATCCGGCGGTGTTACCCGGCTACCGTTTCGATATTGATCATACTCGGTGCGCCACTTGTCAAAATCGATCTTCTGACCATTGGCATCCTTTTCGCCCCACAAGTAGTCGAAACGCGGCATGATGGAATGAGGCTGCACCAAACGTGGATTAAAGAAATGCAACATCATCCACTCTCTTGAAGAGTTCCGTGATCCGACATGCAGCAGATCAGGAGCCTTACGATCAGAGCCAAATGCAGTTGGTGACTCACCATTGAAGTCCCCGATCATTGGAGGAGCGCCAAATACTTGCCAATCCTGCGTTTGCTCAGGCAACAGGGTATGACACCACCAGCAACCTTCACGCACGAACATGGTTTTACCCGCGCCCGCATGAGAGATGTCTTCGTCTTTGCCCGCATTGGCAGCAGCCATCACAACTGCCGTAGTCCAACCTTTGGTTGCGGTTAGGTTTTCAACATAACTAACCCCACCATCCTTGGCCAAACCGAAAACAGCTCCGGCGTCTTTCTTTGCCTCGCTGATTTTCCCTTTTTGCACACTCAACTCTTCAATCCCCTTACCCAGGATACGAGGATGCAGTACACCAGCAGGGAAAGTGGTTCCCTTCTGATACACATACACTTCCTTCGCTTCCATCGGCTGTCCGGTGACTGGATCTGCCTTTAGTGTGACCTTGAGCGGTTTATTCCAGCCCAACAAAAACGGATCATCCAGACTGAACCCGGTTTCGTGGCCTGCAGTAAACTGCTTATCAAGCCCCATATCAGTCGATGCAACTGCCGCGAAATCAAAAGCTGGCAGCAACAAGGTGATACACATTGAACCACCCAGCGCAAGACCAAACATTCTTGCGCCTAATTTATACTCTCTAAATGCCATGTTTATCTCCCAATTGACTCGGCAAAATTAACGTTCGTAAGCCAGCTCATGCGGCATACGACCCTCAGGAACCACAGTTCCTTGGCGAGCAGTCATCCACATGTTGTACAGCCAGAGCACGTTACCAACAAACACCATGGTTCCGCCGAGCCAGCGCGCAATCATATATGGGTGTTCAGCGATCACGACGTCAATATAAGGTACTTCATAGATCTTGCCGGCACCTTGAATCAGGCCCGCAATCGTCATAGAAACCCAATAGGTAGTGAAGCCGATCAGCAGCATCCAGAAGTGCATATTGCCGAGAGTCAATGAATACAGCTTGCGCTTGAGTATCATTTGCAGACCTAGGTACACTGCGGCAGCTTCAAGGAATGTCGAGAATCCCAACAAGGCCAAGTGAGCATGCGCCACAATCCAGCCAGTTCCGTGGATGTACCAGTTAATCGCACGGGTTTGCTGAAAACCACCCTGCATATTCAAAGGGATCGCCATCAAAACACCGGTAATGGTGAAGCGAACTTCCAGATTTTCTACGAACATGTACCACTTACCCGACATGGTCAACAGAATGTTGGACACAAAGGCAATCGCAGGAACCAGAATCAGAACACCTTCCACCGACGCGAACGACTTCAACCACTCAGGCAGAGGTGCGGACATCAGGTGATGCGCTGCAGGAGTCGAGTAAAACACCACCACGGACCAGAAATGCAAGTGTCCGATACGATGCGAGTACAGAGGGTTACCCGTCACTTTAGGAATGGTGTAGTACGCGATCGCAGCAGCAACCGGAGTAATCCACAAACCCAGCACGTTATGTGCAAACCACCATGTGAGATAGGCCTCGGTCAATCCAGTCAGATGGAAAAACTCAGGCAAATTGCCGGTCAGGAACACGATCGAAACCATGAAAACCGCTGAAGCAAAGAACCAGTTAGTCGTATAAATACCCTGAGTGCGCCGATTAATAACGGTCATCCAGACATTGATACATAATGGAACTGCCATAAACACGACAATGTACAGATCGATTGGCCACGGGAAGTCAGAATATTCACGCCCCGATGAAACACCAGCCCACAAGAGCACCAGACCTAAGCTCAGACCAATATTCCACATCAATGCATTCCACAATCCCAGCTTCTCGGACCACAACTTCGTGTTACCAAGTGCAGGCGTGATGTACATCATAGCCATACCAAAAGCCATCGATATCCAGCCAAAAATAACGGCATGAACGTGCACTTGGCGCATATGGCCAAAAGCAAAAAACTCGTTACCAGTTACAAAATCTGGAAACGCCAACTTGGCCGCATTAAAGGAACCCAATCCAGTACCAATAACGAACCATACAATTGCAGAAAAACCCCAGAAAACCGCCGCAGAACCCGCTGGGATATCTTCGTTCTTAGCAAATAAATACTTAAGCATACTACCCCTCCCTCAACTTAAATGAACAAGACTAACTTTTAGTTTTGAGTTTAATTTTTATTGCTTGGATTTAAAATGTACCACGACAGCAACATACTCGAAAATGCCAAGAGCACTCCCAACGAACCAGCAATTGTAGCCATAACGCCCCCTATTTAAAAAACACAAAACCCGAGATTTGAAGTTTATTGCAATGCACTGTGAATGCATTTGAAGACTTCATCAAGCAACTGCTTGACGCTCCAGCTTATCGTGGCGACCTAAACCGACGACAAGAATCACGACATATGCCAAACCGAAGATTATCATGGCCCAGTCAATAAATCCCTGGAAAGTAGCAGGATCATAAGCGGTAAGACCGACCCCGCCCCAATTTGCAAATCCGCCACGTCCCAACATACACATTACTGCTGCACCGAACACACTACCATTCCCCATGCCCGTTAGCATCCCACCGATAAGAATGGACCAAAAGGATCGAGATACGATCGACTTCTTTGTACTCATGTAGCACCTCCCTAAGTTATTAAACACCAAGACTCTCTGAAAGCAGATTCAGGCACGCTTAACGAATCAACCCCCTTGCAAAACTCCGACCGCCAGCATTTTATAATTATTAAGCTGGACTCGACATGAATGTTAATGAGCATTCCCCCTTCTTGTCAAGGGAATTGCCAGTTTTTGTTAACCCTGCGTTGTAATGTCCGGCTTCTGCTCATTTAAAACAACCACTTTGAGATTAAGCTCGCCAGAAATCGCTGGTCTGACAACGCCAGTTTCATTTTCTTGACACGAAACGTTACTCAATTTAAGAGCTCCGCACTGGCTTGATGAGGCCGTCCTTTCCGAACATTTTATTTTTAGCCATGTTGGCATTTAACATTCGAGAGTAGAATTAAAAATTGTATTAACTAAATCTGCCTTAGCTTGCGGCTGACAACCTTAACACTTATGGAATACGGGATCTATTCAGGTAAATTGAGCTAGTTCTCATCCTGTCGGCACCCTGCCATCTGCTTTTGAATTGTAATGAGTAAACGTCCAAAGGAAGATTCGTCATGAGCCAACCAAGCCGTACCATTACAATTGAGCAGTTAAATACATTTATTGCTGATGCCGGCTTGCATTCCAGTCACCTGCTGCACATATTGCATGCGATACAACAACGCTTCCTGCATATCTCGCACGAAGCTGTCAATGAAGTTGCCTCGCATCTTGGCTTGCCGATCAGCCAAGTGGAATCAGTAGTCGAGTTCTATTCCTTTTTTTACAATACACCGCGCGGACGATACAACATCCTGCTTAGCAATTGCACCAGTTGCGGATACAAGTCCGGTGGTGAAAACCTGCTGCGCATGCTCTGTCATCGCCTGCGTGCGGTTGCCGGCAAAACGCGTGGCGATGGATTGGTCAGCATAGATGAGACCTCCTGCATCGGCATGTGCGACCACGGCGCATCTTTGCTGGTTAACGGCATGCCGATTACCCGCCTTGATGCCGACAAGATCGCGCGCATTGCTGATCTGGTTGAAACAGAAACGCCACTTGCAGATTGGCCCGCCGATTGGTTACGCGTTGACGACAATATCCGCGTCATAACCGGCGACTTGACTGCCGCCTCTGGGAAGCCTAGTCGAATGGCTAGTAGCTCCACCAGCGGTTTGTTGCTCAACAATGATTTTGTCGCGGGAGGTGGCTTGCATGCGATGTTGGCGCGCGGCATCGAGGGTACGCTGGCCGAAATAACCCAGTCTGCGTTGCGCGGACGGGGGGGCGCGGGATTTTCCACCGGCATGAAATGGAAATTTTGCCGCGAGGCACAGGGTGATGCGCATTACGTGGTTTGCAATGCCGATGAGGGCGAGCCGGGCACGTTCAAGGATCGCGTGCTGTTGCACAGCCATGCCGATGCGGTGTTCGAGGGCATGACCGTATGCGCTGCTGTCATCGGAGCAAAACAGGGCTTTCTTTATTTGCGCGGCGAGTACCGTTACCTGTTGCCGCATTTGCAAACCGTGCTGGCGCGCCGCCGCGAACAGGGCCTGCTGGGCAACAGCATTCTCGGTCAGCAGGCATTCAACTTCGACATCGAGATCGTCGTCGGGGCGGGTGCTTACATTTGCGGCGAGGAATCGGCGCTGATCGAATCTCTGGAAGGTCGTCGCGGGGTGCCGCGCAATCGCCCGCCATTTCCAGTCACGCACGGCTATCTCGATCAACCTACCGTGGTTAACAATGTGGAAACCTTTGTTGCCGCCGCCCATATTGCACTGTGCGGCAGCGCATGGTTCAAATCAGTGGGCACTGAAAAATCGACTGGCAGCAAAATACTGAGTGTCAGCGGTGACTGTGCTGCACCCGGAATTTATGAATATCCGTTCGGTGTCAGCATTCAGCAGGTGCTCAATGACTGTGGGGCGAAGAGTGTTCAGGCGGTACAAATCGGCGGGCCTTCCGGCGCACTGATTAATCCTGCAAAATTCAATCGCAAACTGGGCTTTGAAGATTTACCCACCGGTGGATCGTTCATGGTGTTTGGTCAAGGGCGCGACCTGCTGACTATCATCGTCAATTTTGCGCATTTTTTCGCCCATGAAAGTTGCGGATTCTGCACACCTTGCCGGGTCGGCACGACGCTGCTCAAAAATAGTCTGGACAAGATCGCCGGTGGCCATGGCACTCAATATGATCTGGATGAAATGAAGCGCATCGGCGAGTTAATCAAACGTCGCTCCCATTGCGGCTTGGGCCAGACTGCGGCGAATCCTATTCTGGACAGTTTGCAGCGCTTCCCGCAAATTTTTGAGCAGCGCTTGGCACACGGCAATTTTGAGCCCTACTTCAATCTGGACGGGGCACTCGAAGAGGCGCGTCAGGTCACACATCGCGATGATGCGGCGGCCCATCTGGAATAAGAGAGGAGGATGATATGAGCGCAGAAGCCAATATGACCACCACAAACACCGTCACGCCGAACACTATTAATATAGACGGGCAGGATATCCCGTTCAAGAATGGACAGACCATCATGGATGCGGCACTGGCAGCCGGTGTATACATCCCGCATCTGTGCCACAAGCCGGGACTCACGCCGCATGGCAGTTGCAAACTGTGTACGGTCGATATCGGCAGCAGGAGCATGTCGACCAGCGCCTCTGATCGCAGGACACAAACAAAATTTTCCGTCGATATCGATCGCAGAAGCGTGTCGGCCTGCACCACACCCGCAGTCGCCGGGCAGCAGATCAGCAACGACACCCCAGCCCTGAACGAGGTGCGCAAAACCATCACGCAAATGTTGTTCATCGAAGGCAATCATCTGTGCCCGGCCTGCGAGAAGACCGGTAACTGCACGTTACAGGCCGTGGCCTATCATCTGGGTATGCTGGACGGGCATTTCCCACAATTTTTTCCGCGCCGCGAAGTGGATGCATCGCATCCGACCGTCATGCTGGATCTCGACCGTTGCATACTTTGCGAGCTGTGCGTGCGCGCCAGTCGCGAAGTAGATGGCAAAAATGTGTTTGCGATCGCAGGGCGCGGCATCAATGCGCATCTGATCGTGAATTCGCCCAGCGGCAAGCTGGTGGATAGCGATCTTGAAACCGGCGATATGGCCGTACACATTTGTCCGGTAGGTGCGATCCTGATCAAGGAGCATGGCTACGAAGTGCCGATCGGACGGCGCACTTTTGACCTGCACCAGGTCGGCGAGATTGGCTTGGAACCCGTCATCCTGGCGAAAGCGAGGCACACCAATGAGTAAAATCAGAATCGCCACCACCTCGCTGGCTGGCTGTTTCGGCTGCCACATGTCCTTCCTCGATATGGATGAACGGCTGGTGGCCTTGCTGGAGCATGTCGAGCTCAATCGCTCGCCGCTGACCGACATCAAACATTGCGATCCGTGCGATATCGGTCTGGTCGAGGGCGGATTGTGCAACGCCGACAATGTGCACGTGCTGCGCGAATTCCGCGCCAACTGCAAGATACTGATCGCGGTCGGCGCCTGCGCCATCAACGGTGGGGTACCCGCGATGCGCAACCATTTCAACTTGCGCGAATGCCTGGAAGAAGCTTTTCTGAACGGGGTTGGCGTGGACAACCCGCAGATTCCGAACGATATCGAGTTACCGCTGCTGCTCGACAAAGTGCATCCGCTACATGAGGTGGTACACATCGATTATTACCTGCCGGGTTGCCCTCCGTCCGCCGATGAGTTTCTGAGTGTGCTCGGCGATTTACTGGAAGGCCGCGAGCCCGCGCTCCCCAAAAATTTACTGCATTACGATTAAGGGTATTCCGCCATGGAACAGAACGCTACATCCCCAACCAACAAAGGTCAGCCGCCCAACCTCCGGCGCGTCGCCATCGACCCCGTCTCGCGCGTCGAAGGGCACGGCAAGATCACGCTGATGCTCGATACTGAAAATCATATCCATGAAGCTCGCCTGCACATCGTCGAGTTTCGCGGTTTCGAGAAATTCATTCAAGGCCGCCCTTACTGGGAGGTGCCCTTTTTCGTGCAGCGCCTGTGCGGGATTTGTCCGGTCAGCCACCAACTGGCGGCGGCCAAGGCGGTTGATCAAATCGTCGGCGTGGAGCAACTCACGCCAACCGCCGAGAAGCTGCGCCGCCTGCTACATTTCGGTCAGACGCTGCAATCGCACGCGCTGCATTTTTTTCATCTGTCCTCGCCCGACTTGCTATTCGGTTTCGGCAGCGATCCGGCGCAACGCAACATCGTCGGTGTGCTGGATAAATACCCCGAACTCGCGCTCAAAGGCGTGAAGCTGCGCAAATATGGGCAACAAATTATCGAAGCGATTTCCGGCAAGCGCATTCATGGCACGGCTACTGTGCCGGGCGGGATGAACAAGGCGCTGGGCATTGCCGAGCGCGATGCCTTGCTGGCTGGCATCAACGACATCCTGTCCTGGAGTTCGGACGCGCTGGCGCTGAACGAACAGATCCACACCAAAAATCCGGAGCATTACCGCTTCGGCACGATACGCAGCAACTTCCTGAGTCTGGTCGGCAGCAAGGGTGCGCTTGAGCTATATCACGGCGGCTTGCGCGCGCGCAAAGCTGACGGCGCGGATATTTTCGACCAGTTCGATTATCGCGGATATCAGTCTGTCATCCGCGAAGAAGTGCGACCATGGAGCTATATGAAGTTTCCGTACCTGGTTGAACTGGGCAAGGAGCAAGGCTGGTATCGCGTCGGCCCGCTGTCGCGGGTGAACAACTGCGATTCAATTTCAACGCCGCTGGCAGAAGCGGCGCGCAAACGTTTCAAGGAATTCGGTCAGGGCGGTTTCGTGCATGACACGCTGGCCTATCACTGGGCGCGCATGATCGAGGCGTTGCATTGTGCCGAGTCCATACACGGCTTGCTGCACGACCCGGATATTATCGGCACCGATCTGGTAGCGGCTCACGGCGACAAGCGCAGCTCGGGTATCGGTGTGATCGAAGCCCCGCGCGGCACGCTGTTCCACCACTACCAGATCAACGAAGAAGGCCTGATAGCAAAAGCCAACCTGATTGTCTCGACCACCAGCAACAATCAGGCGATGAACGAATCGGTGCGTTCGGTCGCCAATGCATATCTCGACGGCCACGAGATCACCGAAGGCCTGCTGAACCATCTGGAAGTCGCCGTGCGTGCCTACGACCCCTGCCTGTCCTGCGCCACTCACGCCTTGGGCAAGATGCCGTTGCAGGTCGAGTTGCTCGATGCCGACGGTACACTGCTTGATCGGCTGACCAAGGGCAGCAACGGCGTGATCGAACGGACGCTCTGAGCGCCATGGCTAAACTGCTGCTGTTCGGATACGGCAATCCCGGACGCGGAGACGATGCGCTCGGCCCGGAGCTGATCGAGCGCATCGCGCAATTAAAGCTCGCCGATGTCGAATGCCAGAACGATATGCAACTGCAAGTCGAGCACGTCACCGACCTGGCCGGATGTGATCGGGTGGTGTTCATTGATGCCGACATGTCTTGTGCTGAGCCGTTCGAGCTTTCCGAAATCAGCGCATTAAAAGATGACAGCTACACCAGCCACGCGATGAACCCGACCGCCCTGTTGCACGCCTATCGTCAGGTGTATGAAAAAGATGCGCCACCGGCTTTCCTGCTGCGCATACGCGGCTACGATTTTGAGTTGGGTGACCCATTGACCGACAAGGCATCGGCCAATCTGGAAGCCGCATTGAAGCGGGTTGTTGAATTATGTACGGCAGCGAGCCCGCCGAACAGACGGGAGCGCTTGGTAAACGCATGACAACGGAGTAAGGTTCGCATACAGGACACTGGGAGAAACAGATATGTTCGAGTTACGTATACATGGTCGCGGCGGTCAGGGTGTCGTGACGGCGGCGGAGATGTTTTCAGTTGCGGCCTTTGCGGAAGGACGCAATGCCCAAGCCTTTCCCAGCTTCGGTTCCGAGCGCATGGGCGCACCGGTGGTATCGTTTTGCCGCATCTCAGACCGCGAGATTCGCCTGCGCGAACCGATCATGGAACCGGATGCGATCATCATCCAGGACACAACGCTGCTGCATCAGGTCGATGTGTTTGCCGGACTGAAGCCCGCCGGCTATATCCTGCTCAACACCAGCCGCAGTTTCGAAGAACTTGGTTTGGGCGACCTGGCCAGCGGCCGGCCACCCGAACGGCTATGCACATTGGCGGCGACTGAGCTTGGCATCAAACATATCGGTCGCCCGATACCCAACGTACCGCTGCTGGCCGGATTTGCCGCGCTCTCCGGGCTGATACGCCTGGAATCCGTCATCAAGGCGATAGGCGAAAAGTTTTCCGGCAAGGTGGCGGACGGCAACATCGCCGCCGCGACCGAAGCCTACAATCTGATCAAGGCCAGAATAGCGGAGGTGCAGCATGCTTAAGCAAATCGAAGGCTCACGCGCCGTCGCCGAGGCCATTGCGCTGTGCCGCCCCGAGGTGATTTGCGCCTACCCGATTTCCCCGCAGACGCACATCGTCGAGGCGCTGGGTGAAATGGTGAAGAGTGAAAAATTAGCCCCGTGCGAATTCATCAATGTCGAGAGCGAATTCGCCGCGATGTCGGTCGCTATCGGTGCCTCCGCGACCGGCGCGCGTGCCTATACCGCCACCGCCAGCCAGGGCTTGCTGTTCATGGTCGAGGCTGTCTATAACGCATCCGGTCTCGGCTTGCCTATCGTGATGACGGTGGCCAATCGTGCGATCGGCGCGCCGATCAACATCTGGAACGACCACTCCGATTCGTTATCGCAGCGCGATTCCGGCTGGATGCAACTGTTCGCCGAGACCAATCAGGAGGCGCTGGATCTGCATATTCAGGCCTTCAAACTGGCCGAGGAATTATCGCTGCCGGTAATGGTGTGCATGGACGGTTTCATTCTGACCCACGCCTACGAGCAAGTGGACATGCCGACGCAGCAGCAGGTCGATGCCTATCTGCAGCCCTACGAACCGCGTCAGGTGCTGGACCCGCGCGAACCGGTTTCGATCGGTGCGATGGTCGGGCCCGAAGCGTTCATGGAAGTGCGCTATCTGGCGCACGCAAAACAGATGCAGGCGCTGGAACGCATCCCGCAACTGGCCGCCGAATTCAAGCAGATATTCGGCCGCGATACCGGCGGCCTGGTGCACACCTACCGCGCCGAGGATGCCGAGACGATCGTGGTGGCGATGGGCTCGGTGCTGGGCACGATCAAGGACACCGTCGACGAGATGCGCGATGACGGTCACAAGATCGGCGTGCTGGGCATCACCAGTTTTCGCCCTTTCCCGCTGGCACAGGTGCGCGCCGCATTGCAGAATGCAAAACGCGTCGTAGTGCTGGAAAAGAGTCTCGCGGTGGGCATCGGCGGAATACTCTCCACCGACGTGCGCATGGCTTTGTCCGGCCTACAGTTGCACGGCTACACCGTGGTGGCAGGTCTGGGTGGTCGCGCGATCACGCGCAAGTCGCTGCACAAGTTGTTCCGCGAGGCCCAGCAGGACACGTTGCAACAGCTGACCTTTCTGGATCTGGATTGGGACGTGGTCAACAAGCAACTGGCGCGTGAGCGCGCAGTGCGCCGCTCCGGGCCCGCGGCGGAAAACATGCTGCGCGACATTGGCACCGTCGCCTCCAAAATTGCGTGAAATCAATTTTCATTAGCGGGCATGGCGAGTTGCCGCCACCGATGATGAAATGCCGCCGTGTAGGAGTGTAATTTATTGCGCGATGACCTTGAGTACACATCGCTCGATGACCTTGCATAGCCATTCCACTAACCCATCAAAAAACGATGGCTAAGTGGCTGGTTAAATCGAGCTCCTACAAGTTTTTCAGAATGAGGAGATAACATGCCATTTCAACCTATCAAGTTTTACCAAACCGGCACCTTCACCGTCGGGAACCGCTTGCTGAAACCGGAAGACCGCAGCGTCCAATCGCATCGCGATCGCAGCAATGCGATCAACTCGGGGCACCGCGCCTGTCAGGGATGCGGCGAAGCGCTGGGTGCGCGCTATGCGCTGGATGCGGCGATGGAGGCGACCGGTTCGCAATTGATCGCCGCGAACGCCACGGGATGTCTGGAGGTTTTTACGACCCCCTATCCCGAAACGTCCTGGCAGCTGCCGTGGATGCACTCGCTGTTCGGCAACGCCGCAGCGGTCGCCACCGGCATCGCTGCGGCGCTGAAGGTTAAAGGCCGCAGCGAAGTGCGAGTGGTCGCGCAGGGCGGCGATGGCGGCACGACCGACATCGGATTCGGCTGTCTGTCCGGCATGTTCGAGCGCAACGACGATGTGCTGTACATCTGCTACGACAACGAGGCATACATGAACACCGGCGTGCAACGCTCGTCGGCCACCCCGCCCGCCGCCCGCACCGCGACCACGATGCCGGTGGGGCCGAATCCAGGCAATGAATTCGGTCAGGGCAAGTTCGTACCGGCAATCGCGATGGCGCACGAAATCCCTTATGTCGCCACCGCCACGGTCGCCGATCTGCGCGATTTAGAAGCCAAGGTGAAACGCGCGATGGAATTTCGCGGTGCGCGCTACATCCATATCCTCGTGCCGTGCCCGCTGGGCTGGGGCACGGCCTCGCATGACACGATACATATCGCGCGGCTCGCGCATGAAACTGGGCTATTCCCGGTATTCGAGGCCGAGCACGGCGTGCAAGTCAGCGCATTGCCGATACGCAAACAGCTGCCGGTCGAGGAGTATCTGAAGCCGCAAAAACGCTTCGCGCATTTGTTCGGAGCCAAGCCAAAACTGGATGTCATCGCGCGTATTCAGGAACGCGCCGACCGCAACATCCGCAAGTACGGCATGGTTCAACGAGAGGAGGTACTGTGATGGACAAGCCATTCGCGATCACCCTGGACCCCGGTTCGTCACTGGCCAATCACACCGGATCGTGGCGCACCAAGAAGCCGGTTTATCTGGACAGGCTCCCGCCGTGCAACAACGCTTGTCCCGCCGGAGAAAACATCCAGGGCTGGTTGTTCCATGCCGAATCGGGTGACTATGAAAAAGCCTGGCGCGTGCTGACATTGGACAATCCGTTTCCATCGATCATGGGACGGGTCTGCTATCACCCCTGCGAAAGCGCATGCAATCGTGGACAACTGGACAGTCCGGTAGGCATCAATTCAGTCGAACGTTTTCTCGGTGACGAGGCAATTAAGCGCGGCTGGAAATTTGACGCGCCCGCAGCCTCAACGGGCAAGGAAGTATTGATAGTCGGTGCCGGGCCTTCAGGCCTGTCCGCCGCTTACCATCTGGCGCGGCTCGGGCACAGCGTGGAAATACACGATGCCGGCCCGCTATCCGGCGGCATGATGCGCTTCGGCATTCCCAAATATCGCCTGCCGCGCGACGTGCTGGATGCCGAAGTGGCGCGCATTCTCAAACTGGGTGTGACGCTAAAACTCAACACCAAAGTGGCGAACATCGAAGACAGCATGCGCGCGGGCAATTTCGACGCGGCCTTCCTCGCGGTCGGCGCGCACATCGGCAAACGCGCTTTCATTCCGGCGGGCGATGCCGCCCATATCGTGGATGCGATTTCGGTGCTGCGCTCGATGGAGGGCGAAGACAAGCCGATGCTGGGACGCCGCGTCGTGGTGTATGGCGGCGGCAACACCGCGATCGACGTGGCGCGCACAGCAAAACGTCTGGGCGCGACCGATGCGATCATCGTCTATCGCCGCACTCGCGAAAAAATGCCCGCGCACGATTTCGAGGTCGAAGAGGCGTTGCAGGAAGGGATCATGATCAAATGGCTGTCCACGATCAAGCAGGCTGATGAAGGCATGCTGACTCTGGAAAAAATGAAGCTGGACGACAAGGGCTTCCCGCAGCCGACTGGCGAATTCGAAACGATGGCAGCTGATTCGCTAGTGCTGGCACTCGGGCAGGATGTCGATCTGTCCTTACTGCAAGGCGTATCGGGTTTGGAAATCAGCGATGGCGTGGTGAAAGTCGGGCCGAACATGATGACCGGGCATCAAGGTATTTTCGCCGGCGGCGACATGGTGCCGTCGGAACGCACCGTCACGGTCGGTGTCGGGCATGGCAAGAAAGCCGCGCGTCACATCGACGCCTGGCTGCGAAACACCACCTACGAACCCGCTGCCAAACACGAGCCGGTCGATTTCAAAATGCTCAATACCTGGTATTACTCCGACGCCCCCAAGACCCTACGTCCGATGCTGGACGCGATACGCCGCCAGTCCAGTTTCGATGAGGTGCAAGGCGGGCTGGATGAGACCAACGCCTTGTTCGAAGCGCGCCGCTGCCTGTCCTGCGGCAACTGTTTCGAGTGCGATAACTGCTATGGTGTATGCCCCGACAACGCGGTGATCAAGCTCGGGCCGGGCAAACGCTTCCTGTTCAACTATGACTATTGCAAAGGCTGCGGCATGTGCGTGGCGGAGTGCCCGTGCGGGGCGATCAAGATGGTGGCGGAAGATATTTGAACCAAGGTGCACTGTAGGAGCACGATTCATCGGGCGATTTCTTCGTATGACAATCGCGCAATGAATTGCGCTCCTACATCGAAGATGCATGCTTTACAGACGTAACAAACATTTTTGAAATGTCCCTAATGAATTATCTTGGTTGAAGAAACCTTCACCCCGCTCGCCCGCCAGATTCGGCATGCCCCTTCATCCGACACCATGCAGGGTCCGATGGGGGTGCGCGGCGTGCAGGCGGTGCCAAAAAGTTTGCATTCGTTCGGGTATATTTTCCCCAGCACCACACGCGCACAATCGCAACCGGCCGGCATTTCACCGACCCGCTTGCGCCCCGCCGCCGCATATCCCCCAAACTGCTTGCGCGCATCGTGTCGCTCAAAGCGCGTTGCAAGCGCGAAACCTGATGCCGGGATGATGCCGATGCCGCGCCAGTTCGCATCCACCACACGCATCGCCTGCATCAGCTGCGCCTGAGCCGTCGCATTGCCGCCGGGACGCACCACCTCGGGATAACAGTTGTCCAAAAAACATTCGCCCTCGATCAGTTGGCGCAACACCGAATAGATCGCGGCAAGCAAAGACACCGGCGCAAAGCCCGCGACCGCAGCGGGGATGGCATGCTGCTCAGTCACGAAAGTCCATTCTTCCTGCCCCATCACCGTGGCGACATGACCGGGCGCGATCAGCGCGTCGAAGCCGGGCTTACCAGAACCCAACAGCATCGCCACCGCAGGCCAGGTCAGTCGGCACGACAGCAGCAAAAATAAATTATCCGGAATGCCTTCGAGCAACATCGCCGCCACCGGCGCGGTCGTGGTCTCGAACCCTGCCGCGAAGAACACCACCTGTCGTCCCGGATTTTCTCTGGCGATTTTCACCGCCTCTTGCGGGCTCGATATCGGGCGTATATCTGCGCCGCTGGCCTTGGCCTGTTCCAGCGAGCGCGGTTCTGTTTTGGGGACATTGACCGGCACGCGCAGCATGTCGCCGAACGCGACCAGAATCACGCCCGCATGCAACGCCTGCTGGATCGCAAGATACACATCCTCCTCGGGACACACGCACACCGGGCAGCCGGGGCCGGGAATCAGCTCAACATTCTGCGGCAACGCCCCGCGTAAGCCCGCCATCGTGATCGAACGCTCGTGTCCGCCGCACACGTTCATGATGCGCACGCGGCGCGTCAACGGCAGTGCGCGGATTTTTTCCAGCCAGTCGCGGGCACTCAGCATCATGGTTGCATCTCAAGCGCCTTGCAGGTCAGGATCAGAAGCCAGCATTTCATCGAGCAACTCCCAGGTCGAACGCGCTTCCTGCTCGCTCATCTTCTGCAAGGCGTAGCCCACATGCACCATCACGAAGTCCCCCAATGCGATGGGCTCGTCCTGTAGCATGAACAGGCTCACCTCGCGCATCACGCCACGGGCGGTGCAACGTGCGTTATAGCCGTCGATCTCAAGAATTTGCATCGGAATACCTAGACACATGGCGGTTTTCTGATCATGAAAGATTTGCAGTATAGTCCCTAGACGAGAACCTGTTGTTCGTAGGCCGGACAATTTACCCGGTTGCGGTTTGCATATCATAGTGCTAGCCTGATTCGACTTGCGCAAGACATTGAGAAATTATTTTACTGGCATTTTCGTTTACCCATCCAGAACCAATACCGATGACAAAATCAGACCATCCCGCTCCGATGCATCGCCTGGCACTGCGCGTGCGCGAGCTCGGGCAATTGTTCAACTCGATGGACCCGACGCCGTTCCTGAACAAGGACCTCGATCAGGAAGCAAATAATTTCATCGAAACCTGGGCGTCGGGATTTGCACCGGGCTGCCGTTTTCATATCACCATCCACCTCGAACAGTGGCCGACAGATGGCGACCCGAGCGAGATGTTGACCGGCGCGATCCACAACCACTTCACTTACAAAGCCGAACTGACGCGCAGTGCATTGAGACATCTGCTACTGCAAGGCCGGATGAGCCTGGTCATCGGTATCGTCTTTGTCACGCTGTGCCTGCTCGCGGCCGATGCCATCGGAAAATTCGGCGACCACACTGGCTCCACGATCGCGCGCGAAAGCCTGACCATCGTCGGCTGGGTTGCGATGTGGCGCCCGCTGCAAATTTTTCTGTACGACTGGTGGCCGCTTCAACGGCAGATTCGTCTTTATCAGAAACTGAGCCATGCGCATATTCAGGTGATACAAGGCAAATGAGTGGGGCCCGCCGCTGGCTGATGGGCGGGCGGGTGCAGGGCGTGGGCTATCGCGCCTTCGTGTTCAATCTGGCGCAGCGTTTTAACCTGAACGGCGTGGTGCAGAATCTTACCGGCGAGGTGCTGGTGGAGGCGCAGGGCGAACTGGCTGCACTGGACGCTTTCGCCGCCGCACTGATTGCCGATGCGCCCAGGCTTGCGCGCCCCCACATTGTTTCCTACCACCCGATTCCTTTGCGCGAGTTGAAGGGATTTGAAATTCTGCCCAGTGCTATCGCAACGCAACCCAACATTCACATTCCGCCCGACAGTTTCCTGTGCGACGACTGCCGCCGCGAGCTGTTCGATCCGCTCGATGCGCGCTACCGCTATCCGTTCATCAACTGCACGCAATGCGGGCCGCGCTACACGCTGATCACGCGCATGCCATACGACAGACCGAACACGACCATGGCGGAATTCCCGCTGTGTCCCCGTTGCCGCGCCGAATTTGATGACCCGCACAATCGCCGCTTCCACGCGCAGCCGCTGGCCTGTCCGCTGTGCGGGCCGCAGCTGAGTTTTGTCGCGCCCGGTGAACGCGCCCATGAGCATATCGTGGGCGATGCAGCGCTGGCTGCCTGTGTCGCGGCGTTGCGGCGCGGCGAGACCGTCGCGGTGAAAGGCATCGGCGGCTATCACATGATGTGCGATGCGCTCAACCCGTCGGCCATCGCAAGACTGCGCACCAACAAACACAGGCCGCACAAACCGCTGGCGCTGATGTTTCCGCATCGGGGTGAGGACGGCTTGCAGTGCGTGCGCGCAGAATTGCTGCTCGATGCTGTAACAGAAGTTGCACTCACCGATGCCGCGCGTCCCATCGTGCTGCTCACCAAGCGTGCGGATTCAACCTTGCCCGATTCGATTGCGCCGGGACTGCACGAGGTCGGCGCGATGCTGCCCTACAGCCCGCTGCACCATTTGTTGCTGGAGAGTTTCGGTCATCCGCTGGTTGCCACTTCCGGCAACATCAGCGGCGAGCCGGTGCTGACCGATAACACTGATGCCGAGGCTCGACTGGGCAGGGTTGCGCAAGCCTTTTTGCACCACAACCGCCCTATCGCGCGCCCGGCAGACGACAGCGTGCTGCGAGTGATCGCGGGCAGCCCTCGTCTATTACGTGCCGGACGCGGCATCGCGCCGCTGGAATTCGACCTACCGTTCAGCTTGCCTCAGCCGCTGCTGGCAGTGGGCGGCCAGATGAAAAATTCAATCGCGCTGGCCTGGGGCAAGCGCGCCGTGGTCTCGCCGCACATCGGCGATCTGGGCAGTCCGCGCAGTCTCGCGGTGTTCGAGCAGGTGATCACTGAGCTGTGTTCGCTGTATCAGGTCAGTCCGCAGCTGGTCGTGTGCGATGCTCATCCCGGCTATACGTCCAGCAAGTGGGCTGCACGTCAACGCTTGCCGATACTGCGCGTGCAGCATCACCATGCCCATGCCTCCGCGCTGGCGGGAGAATATCCTAAAATTAAAAACTGGCTGGTGTTTACCTGGGATGGTGCAGGTTATGGTGCGGACGGTACGCTGTGGGGCGGCGAGGCACTGCTCGGCCGACCGGGCGCGTGGCGCCGCTCCGCCACGTTGCGCCCCTTCCATCTGCCGGGCGGTGAGCGCGCCGGGCGCGAACCGTGGCGCAGCGCCGCCGCGTTGTGCTGGGAAGCAGGACACGATTGGTCGCGCGCCGAAATCGACACCGCATTGCTGCATCAGGCATGGCAGCGGCGCATCAACTCACCAGCCAGCTCGGCGATGGGGCGCTTGTTCGACGCCGCAGCCAGCCTGCTGGGTCTGGTGCAGGAAAGCAGCTTCGAGGGACAGGCACCGATGTGGCTGGAAGCCGCAAGCCACAAGACCGACGAGCACGTGACGCTGCCGATTCGACTGCGTGATGACGAAGTTTTGGTGTGCGACTGGCAACCGCTGCTCAAACTTTTGCGCGATGAAAAACTCGGCGTGGCAATGCGTGGCGGGATGTTCCATGCCACGCTGGCACACGCCGCGCTGCAACAGGCGCGGCAGTTGCGCGAGTGGCACGGCGAGTTCAACGTGGGCTTGAGTGGCGGCGTATTCCAGAACCGATTGCTCACCGAACAGCTTATTGAGCTGCTCGAAGCGGATGGCTTTAATGTATGCCTCGCGCGCCGCGCTCCTTATAATGACGGCGGCTTAAGTTACGGGCAATTGGTGGAGGCGGCGGCGAAGTTATGAACGATGACAAATTTATCATGCTGGCGCACGGCAACGGCGGGCGCTACATGCGCGAGCTGATAGAAGAATTATTCGCGCGCCATCTCGCCAACCCGCTGCTCGATACCCGCGTGGATGCGGCGCACATTCCGCTGGGCGCGGGCGAGGTGATGATCACCACCGACGGTTTCACCGTGCAGCCGCTGGAATTTCCCGGCGGCACGATAGGCTCGCTGGCGGTGCATGGCACGGTCAACGATCTCGCGGTGTCGGGCGCGGTGCCGCATTACCTCACGCTGAACGCCTTCATCGAAGAAGGCTTCGAAATCGCTCAACTCGAACGCATCGTCATCAGCCTCGCTCACGCCGCACGCGAGGCGAACGTCGTGGTCGTTGCGGGCGACACCAAAGTGGTGCGTCGCGGTGAAGGCGGCGGGCTATATCTTGCCACCACCGGAGTCGGGCTGCGCGCGGCGGGCGTGCAACTCGGCATGCAGCATATCCGAGCTGGCGATGCGCTGCTGGTGAGCGGCCCGGTGGGCGATCACGGCATCGCGGTGATGCTGGCGCGCGAACAGTTCGGCCTGAGCGGCGAATTGCTCTCGGATGCCGCCAGCGTGTTGCCGCTGACTCAAGCGCTGCTCAAGTTTGGCGGACTGCGCTTCATGCGCGATCCGACGCGCGGCGGGCTGGCTACCGTGGCACACGAAATCGCCCACGCCACCGGCCTCACGGTGCGCCTGCATGAACCGCATATTCCGGTGCGCGAACAGGTCCGCGCAGTGTGCGAGATACTCGGCTACGATCCGATGTTCCTCGCCTGCGAAGGCCGGGTCGTGGCGGTAATAGAGGCGGCACAGGCGGCCGCCGCATTGGCTGCATGGCGCGCATTGCCGGGCGGCGAACTGGCCGCACAGATCGGCCATGTCGAACTATGCGATGGTCAGGTCGTGCTGGAAACCGAATTGGGCGGTGAGCGTTTGCTCGAAGAGCTGGAAGATGAACCGTTGCCGAGAATTTGCTAATTTGAAATTTCAGGTTCACCCTGATCGGCGCGTGAATTCCATAATACGAACTGAGATATGAATGAGGTTTGCGATGCATGAAATGTCGATTGCCGAAAGCGTGCTGCAAATCATCGAAGATACTGCGCGAGCCGAAGGGTGCGCCCGAGTCAAGACCGTGTGGCTGGAAATCGGCCAGTTGGCCTGCGTCGAAAAAGAAGCGCTGCGTTTCTGTTTCGATGCGGTGACACAGGACAGCATTGCCCGGGATGCGCGGCTGGAAATCCTCGAGATTGCCGGGCAAGGCCGCTGCATCGAGTGCGCCTGCAATGTGGCCGTGACGGCCCGTTATGAGCCTTGCCCGAATTGCGGCAGCTTGCAGATTCAGGTGACGGGCGGCGAGGAGATGCGGGTCAAGGAACTGGAAGTCGAATAAAGGAGAACATATGTGTACAACATGCGGATGTGGAATCGGCCAGACACTGATCGGCGGTCATGCGCTTCGAAAACCGCACAAACCCGGCGTTGAGATGCACTATCGGGCGCGAGAGCTAAGTGCGACGCATGCCCATTCTCATACACCGGCACACAATACAATTAATTTTGGTGCCGGACTGGCCGGTACGCATGCGCCCGGCCTGAGTCAGGCGCGCATCGTTAAAATCGAGCGCGACATTCTTTCCAAGAACAACGGCTACGCCGATGAAAACCGCCGCTACTTTTCCGCACACGGAATTTTCGCGCTCAACCTGGTATCCAGCCCCGGCTCCGGCAAAACCACGCTGCTGGTAAAAACCATCATGGCCTTGAATGGCTCGCAGCCGCTCGCGGTGATCGAGGGCGATCAGCAGACCGACAACGATGCCGCGCGCATTCGTGCCGCCGGGGCTCCCGCGTTACAGATCAACACCGGGCGTGGCTGCCATCTGGATGCGCTGATGATCGGGCAGGCGATGCAGCGACTCGATCTGAAAGACGACAGCCTGTTGCTGATCGAGAATGTCGGAAATCTGGTGTGTCCGGCGAGTTTCGATCTGGGCGAGGCGCACAAGGTGGTGATCTTTTCGGTGACCGAGGGCGAGGACAAACCGCTCAAATATCCCGACATGTTCCGCGCTGCCGACCTGATGCTGCTCAGCAAATGCGACCTGTTGCCGCACCTCGATTTCGACGCGAAACTCGCTGTGGAGAATGCGCGCCGCGTCAATCCCAACATTCAGGTGATCCGCGTATCGGCCAGCAGCGGCGAAGGTCTGGCTGAATGGCTGGACTGGATTGCAGCCGGATGTCACGACGCCGTTGCTGCGAAACCGCCTGCGGTTTAAGCAGGTGGCATTCAAAATGGATGGCCTGCACCTTCCAGGTGCGAGAACCTCTGCGGGGCCTTTTGTACAACCACGGCCTGCCCCTTGCGGGTAGAATCTGCGCTATTGCCCCACCTAATACAAGGTATTGAATGGCTCTTTCCTGGAACGAAATTCGCAACCGCGCCCACGAGTTTTCCAAGCGCTGGGAGCATGAGACATCGGAAGATGCCGAAGCCAAAACCTTCTGGACGGAGTTCTTCAACGTCTTCGGCATAGACCGCAAGCGCGTCGCCAGCTTCGAGGAGCCGGTCAAGAAGCTCGGCGACAAACAGGGCTACATCGACATGTTCTAGAAAGGCATGCTGCTGGTCGAGCACAAGTCGCGCGGCAAGGATTTGGACAAGGCATACACTCAGGCGCTCGATTACTTCCCCGGCATCAAGGAACGCGACCTGCCGAAATATGTGCTGGTATCCGACTTCGCGCGCTTCCGCTTGTACGACCTTGAGGCATCCCCTCTCCCGCTTGCGGGAGAGGGTGGCCGCAGGCCAGGTGAGGGTGAGTTTCAGGAATTTAAACTCGCCGACCTGCACAAGCGCATCAAGCATTTCGCTTTCATCGCGGGCTACCGCACACAAATTATCGCGCCGCAAAACCCGGTCAACATCAAGGCCGCCGAGCGCATGGGCAGGCTGCACGACGCGCTCAAAGCGGCGGACTACGAAGGCCATCCGCTCGAAGTGCTGCTGGTGCGCCTGCTGTTCTGCCTGTTCGCCGAAGACACCGGCATCTTCCAGCCTGCCAGCGCGTTCCGCGCCTGGATAGAAGAGCGCACCGCGCCGGACGGCTCCGACCTCGGGCCGCAACTCGCGCAATTATTTCAGGTGCTCAACACGCCGGAAAACAAACGCGCGAAAATGCTGGACGAACAGAGCGCCGCCTTTCCTTACGTCAACGGCAAACTGTTCGAGGAAATGCTGCCCATCGCCTCCTTCGATCATGCCATGCGCGAAGCGCTGCTCGACTGTTGTGCGCTTGATTGGAGCGCGATTTCGCCCGCCATCTTTGGCGCGTTGTTCCAGAGCATCATGGACGGCCGTGCGCGGCGCAACCTCGGTGCGCACTACACCTCCGAGGAAAACATCCTCAAGCTGATCGGGCCGCTGTTTCTCGACAGCCTATGGGAAGAATTCAGTCGCGTGCGCAGCAACAAAAATAAACTGTTCGAGTTCCACAAAAAACTGCGCACGCTGACCTTCTTCGACCCCGCCTGCGGCTGCGGCAACTTTTTGGTGATCGCCTACCGCGAACTGCGCAAGCTGGAACTGGATGTATTGCGCACCGTACATGAAGGCCCCGGCTCGCGCTTCCTCGACATCCATCAGGAAATCAGCGTAGACGTGGATCAGTTCTACGGCATCGAGATCGAAGAGTTTCCGGCGCAAATCGCACAGGTTGCAATGTGGCTGATGGATCACCAGATGAACGTGCGCGTATCGGAAGAATTCGGCATGTACTTCGCCCGCATCCCGCTCAAGACCTCGCCACACATCGTCAACGGCAACGCTCTGGCGCTGGACTGGAACGATGTGCTGCCTGCGGAGCGCGCGAGTTATGTGCTGGGCAATCCGCCGTTTATTGGCGCGAAGTTCATGGACGATGCGCAGCGTGAAGACGCACAGCGTGTGTTCGCGGACATCAAGAGCGGAGGCCTGCTCGATTTTGTCGCCGCGTGGTATGTGAAGGCGGCGCGATATATGACGGATGCCTCGCACCCTGTAGGAGCGAGCCCTGCTCGCGAAGATCGTTCGAGCCGTATCAACGAATCGCACGCAGGGCTTGCTCCTACAAAAATATCTGCCGCCTTCGTCTCCACCAACTCGATCACCCAAGGCGAACAAGCTGGTGTGCTATGGGGTTATCTGCTCGCGCAAGGCATCCATATTCACTTCGCCCACCGCACCTTCTCGTGGAGCAACGAAGCCAAAGGCATGGCGGCGGTGCATTGCGTCATAATCGGCTTCGGCGCGTTCGACGTGGAGAAAAAGACCATCTACGAATACGAAGACATCCGTGGCGAAGCGCACGCCGTCGCCGTGCGCAACATCAATCCCTATCTGGTAGATGCGCCGGATGTGAATCTGTCTAATCGCCGCCAGCCCATATCACGCGTACCGGAAATCGTGTTCGGCAACATGCCCAATGATGGCGGGAATCTGTTGATGACGGATGCGGAAAAACATGATCTGCTCTTGAAGGAACCAGCCGCAGAGAAATTTATTCGCCCCTTCATGAGCGCAAAAGAATTTATCAACAACGAACCGCGCTGGTGTTTGCGGCTTGTAGGCATTGCTCCGCATGAATTGCGCCAATTGCCAGAAGTATCGCGGCGCGTGCAAGCTGTGAAACAACTGCGCGAAGCCAGTGAACGTCAGGCCACACGCGAACTTTCAGCCTTCCCTACGTTGTTTGGAGAAATTAGGCAGCCAGCAAATCGTTATCTTGCGATCCCTAAAACATCATCCGAGCGTCGAAACTTCATTCCAATTGCTTTCCTGGATGCTAGCTGCATCGCAAGCACAGAACTTTTTACAATTGATGCCGCCACTTTCTATCACTTCGGCATCCTGACTTCCACGATGCACATGGCGTGGGTGCGCTACACCTGTGGACGCATGAAGAGCGACTACCGCTATTCGGCGGGTATTGTGTACAACAATTTCCCGTGGCCTGACGAACCAACCGACAAACAGCGCGCAACCGTGGAAGTTGCCGCACAAGCCGTGCTGGATGCCCGTGCGCAATTCCCGCAAAGTTCGTTGGCAGACCTCTACGACCCGCTCACCATGCCGCCCGCGCTGGTCAAAGCCCACCAAGCCCTCGACCGTGCCGTGGATGCCTGCTACCGAAAATCCGCCTTCGCCAATGATGCGCAACGCGTGGAATTTTTGTTCGAGTGCTACCAGCAACTCACCAGCTTGTTGCCGGTGGAAAAGAAAAATAAAAAAAGAAAAGGGTAAGATGGCGACATTTATTTCCGGCGGCACAAAAGTAAGGGGTAAACGATGAAAGGGGTTGTTACCGCCGATGAGGCACGCACAATTGCTGCGATACCAAAGAAACTGCACGGACTGCACGGACTGCACGGGCAGTTTGTTTTGCAAAAGCGAAATAACCATGCAGGACATTTCGTCGCCTCCGCACGTGTTGAAGATGCCGATGGTGCATTCTTGCCCGGATTGATCGTGGAGGCAGAATGCAAGACCGCTCTTACTCTCAATCGCTGCTTGTTTTTGTTCACCTTGTTCACACAAAGGCACGGCGCAAAGCTGCGTGCCTATCAACTGGAAATCACTCCGCCGGAGAAGCGCACGCATAACGAACCGGGCAATATTATTTACGGAGCCCATGAACACTGGGGTAACGAAGCTATTGCATTACCGGGGTTCGGATGCGATGATTACTCGCGTGGATTTGCGCATTTCTGCAAGCAAATTAACCTCACTGCCGTACAACTGGAACTGCCATGAACTGCCAACTAATTGCCAACAAGTTCGCTTTCGATTGCACCCCGCTCCTGACCACCAAGGGTGAACAGGCGTTCGAACTCGGCACGCCATTTGCCTTTACCGACGGAGCCGCTATCAATGTGTATGCGATCCCGCATGGCGATACGCTGGAATTGACCGATAACGGAGACACCATGCTGCATCTCACCAGCATGGGCATGGCTGCCTGGCATAAAAGCAAACTGGCATCGTTGCAACGTAGCATTGAACCTCATGGTCTTACGTTTACAGAGCAGGGCGAAATCAAGGCTCATGGGAAAGCCGACCATGCGGCTTTGCTAATTGCACAGTTCATTAGTGGGATTCTCGCCGTAGCTCAGATGGAGCGCACTACTTTGGGCGTGCCGGACAAGGCTGATAATCTGGCTGATGAGGTGGAAATGCTGTTGAGAAGTTGGAAGCCTCAACTCACGCTTGTGCGCGCCCCTCATGTAAAAGGTATTTCGGGTCACGAATACGGGTTTGATTTTATGCTTGGCGATGAATTGGTTGATGTCCTCGGCCCTCACCATAACGCCACTGGCGGTGTTATGCGCAAACTGGGAGACGTGTTAAGCGCTCCGGGAGAGCATAAGGCATTGGTAATTGTTGATGACCGCGCAGAACCTGAACGAGCCGGAACAGAATTGCAGATCATTGCAATGCTGGCTCGCGCCATGCCGCTTTCGAAACTGATGTCGAAACACCCAACAACACAGCAACTGCATTAGGCTTAACCCGGCTGGATGCGTACCCGTGCCCACCCTATTCGTCTACTTGATTCGCCGCAGCAGTTTGCGCTCGATGTCGTCCGTGGCATCCACGGAAGCAATCATGTCATTGGCGGAATTTGTCAGGCGGCTGAGATCGCGCGGGTGTCAATTCCTCCCTGAGCTGCTGGTTGACAAAAGAACGTTCGTTCTCTACGATATGGTTGTCGTTTAGTCAACCCGTGACCATTTGTCACCCATTGAAATAATCCCCCTGGCATCCATGAACAAGGAATCCTGACAGTGCAACCCCAGCCAGCCATTTTTGAAGAGCATGAAATTCGTCGCGTGTATGACGAATCCACGGAGACGTGGTTGTTTTCGGTCATCGACATTATTCAAGTGCTGACCCAGCAACCAGATTATCAGATGGCGCGCAAATACTGGAACAAGCTGAAAGAACGGCTGGGCAAGGAAGGCAGTCAACTGGTGACAAATTGTCACCAGTTGAAAATGACCGCTGATGATGGCAAGCAACGCCTGACCGATGTCGCCACCGCCGAAACCTTGCTGCGTCTGGTGCAATCTGTGCCCAGCCCGAAGGCCGAGCCGATCAAGCTGTGGCTGGCGAAGGTGGGCTATGAGCGGATGCAGGAAATAGCCGATCCTGCCCGATCATTAGACCGCGCCCGTGAGACATGGCAGAAACATGGCCGTAGCGAGAAGTGGATACAACAGCGCATGACCGGACAGGAAACGCGCAACAAACTCACCGATTATTGGAAAGGCCACGACATCCAGGAAGGTGAGGAATACGCGATTCTCACTAATATCATTCATCAGGAGTGGGCCGAGGTGGATGTAAAAGCGCACAAGGCGTTGAAAGGCTTAAAGACACAAAACCTGCGCGACCACATGAGCGAGGCCGAACTTATTTTTACCGCGTTGGCAGAGCTTTCCACGCGCCAGATTGCCGAGAGCATGGAGGCGACGGGCATGAATGAGAATGAGTCGGCGGCGAAAACCGGCGGCGGCATCGCCAGGAAAGCGCGGCTGGAGCTGGAAGGCAAGACTGGCAAGCGGGTGGTGTCGGAAGAAAACTATTTATCTCCGGCCAAAAATAATTTAGTGAAGTAAAGCGGATGAGGCAGCAGGCCGTTATCCGCCGAGTGAAAAATGTTCGTGCCGATGAATCGAGTAGGAGGCGGGGTCGCCCCCGCCGTCCTCTCACAGCACCGGACGTACGGATCACGTATCCGGCGCTTCCTGTCTGCGTCAAACCTCGTCAGC
>JADGRL010000048.1 GCA_017880865.1 Gallionella sp. | reverse complement strand
TAAGCTCTTGCGACAGAGTTACTGACGATCCAGAGACAACTTATCTGTCCGCCAGAGACATTTTATATGTCCAAAAAGACAACTTATGTGTCCGTGAACACCAGTCGAGCGCATTCTTGAGAGCACCCGTGACCCCATGCGCGTATTCCGGGCTTGCAATGATCACCGCGTCTACCGCGATCAATCTTGCACGCAGGCAGGCTACGACGGGTGGATCTGTGGCCTCAATGTCGGGATTGAACAGCGGCAGATTTACAAGATCGCGATACAGCTCAACGCCTATATCTGCGGGAGCCAGGCGAGCAACCGCACACAGCAAAGCCGTGTTGTTTGATGCGCGCAGGCTGCCGGATATCGCCAATATTTTCATGAGAATTTACGCTCCGATTTATCCAACTATGGAACAGGGAGCGTAAACCTTGCCCCTTAGGACAGAGTCAAGCGCAGTCGCTTAAAAATTTCGCATGTGAGAATTTATTATTAGCCGAAAGTCCGGTTCAGCTCTTCGTGAAGCTCGATCAACGCTTGATCGAGCGACAGAATCTTGTCCATGTCAGCGCGCAACTTTTCCCGCTTGCTGGCGATCAGCTCGTTGGCTATCTCTATCGGAAACCGGTTGTCTTTGGCTTTAAGGGCGACCAGCTCTTTTAGTTCAGAAAGATTAAACCCGACCGTCTGGGCGCGCCGGATCATATGTACAAGAGCCACATCCTTGTCCGAATAAACGCGGTATTTGCCCTCGCGGAGAGGGATGGGAATCAGACCGATGGACTCGTATAGCCTGATGGCCTTGGGCGTCGCCCCGGTCAATTGGGCGAGTTTTCCGATGTACATCATGCAGGCCCTCCCGTTGCATTGGTGGAAATCCACCGCAGGTCAGACAGGTAAGCCAAGAGTGTGCCGATGCAGGTATTCAACTTGAGTGAGATGTTGTCAGCTCAGTCCGCGCTGCTAGTCGAAGCCGCATGCAACTACACGCCTAGCTGGTTCGTCGCACAAACAACGCTGCAACTTCCTTCTTGGGTTTGCTCGCAGGCGCATCGGGCTGTTTGACCGGGGTGGCGCTGGCGCTCGGCTCATACGGTTTATCGAACCAGGCATCATGGCCGTGCTTTTTCGCTGCGGCAGGACGCGGCGGCGGCGACTTCTCAGGCACGCGAGAACCCGTAGAGTTTGCTTCACCAGCTGGCTGCGAGAACTCCTTCGGAGCCTTGGGCGCATGGCTGCTGCGTTCGGAATGATGCTCTCCGCGCAGCGCGCGCTCGGTTCTCGCTGCAGTGCGAGGCACGTTCGCAGTTTCTTTCTGGATCTCGTGCTTGATCAGCTTCTCGATTTCCGCCAGGTATCTTTCTTCTTCCGGCGACACCAGCGAGATCGCCGTACCCGATGCACCCGCACGGCCGGTGCGGCCGATGCGGTGCACGTAATCTTCTGCCGCGTGAGGTATCTCGTAGTTGATCACCATCGGCAAACTGTCGATGTCCAGACCGCGTGCGGCCACATCCGTCCCGATCAGCACCGTGACTTTGCCCTGCTTGAAAGCATCCAGCGCCTGCATGCGTTCCAGCTGGGTCTTGTCACCGTGGATCGCATCGGCGGCAACGCCATCTTTCTGCAACTGTTTGGCGAGGTGGCTGGCGGTGAGCTTGGTTTTGGTGAACACCAGCACTTGCGTCGCATCGCTACCGCGCAACAATTGTGCGAGCAATGCGTGCTTATCTTCCTGAGCGACCAGATAAACTTTTTGCGTGATGTTCTCGGCGGAGGCATTGCTGCGCGCGACTTCAATCAGTTTCGGGTTGGTCAGGAACTCAGCCGATAATTTTTTGATCTCGTTCGAGAACGTGGCCGAGAACATCAAGTTCTGCCGTTGTTTGGGCAACAAAGCCAGGATGCGCTTCAAATCAGGCATAAAGCCCATATCCAGCATGCGATCCGCCTCATCGAGCACCAGCATCTGCACCTGATTCAACTGCACCGATTTCATCTCGATGTGATCCAGCAGGCGGCCCGGTGTGGCGACCAGAATCTCCACACCCGTCTTCAGATGCGGCGTCTGCGTCTTGATGTCCACCCCGCCAAACACCACCAGCGAGCGCAACTTGCAATGCTTCGCATAGGCCTTCACGCTGGCTTCCACCTGGATCGCCAGCTCGCGCGTCGGCACCAGGATCAGCGCCCGCACCGGATGACGCGCGGGCGATGTGCTGGAACTGGCATGAGGCAGTAATTTTTGCAGCAACGGCAACGAGAACGCCGCCGTCTTGCCGGTGCCGGTTTGCGCACCCGCCATCAAATCACAACCTTCGAGCACCAGCGGGATGGCCTGTGCCTGAATCGGTGTGGGAGTGGTGTAACCGGACTCGGTGAGTGCCTTGAGGATTTCAGGCGCCAGATTTAATTCTGCAAAACTAATGGTATTCAACATTTATTCTCTTAGTGATAATCAGCGCAACCAGCTCTAACTTAGGCATTATACGCCACCGCTTAAAACGCACGTCCGCCTTAGTCCAGCTATTTGATTATTAATACAAGTTAAATTCTCACGAGGGGTTGATCGCTGAAAATTCAGCGCTTGCGCAACGGGTCCAGCAGCGGTGACAGGCCGTTATGATCCAGCTCCTGCATCAGCGCCAACAACTTGCCGATCTCGCCGGGCGGGAAGCCTACCCGGGCGAACCAGTTGAGATACTGTCCGGGCAGGTCGGCGATCAACCGGCCCTTATACTTGCCGAAAGGCATCTCGCGGGTGACCAGCAATTCCAGGTGTTCGTGATTCATTTCAATGGGCCGTTCTTATCGATGCGTTCGTTTACGATTAAAAAATTACGGCCAGATCTCTTTAAAATTTCCGAAAAAGAAACCGCAGCGCGGCTGACTCAGCTGACTTCGGTGCGCATCGGCACCGGTTCTTTCGGAGCCACGCCAATCTCGATGCGTTCATATTCCGCGATCACCTGTGCGCCCAGCAACAGCAGCGTGGCGGCCACTTCCAGACTGAGCAGCACGATGATGGACGTCGTGAGCGAGCCATACACCACGCTCACCTGCGACAGCGTGCCAAAATACCAGCCCAGCGCATGGCGGATCAATTCCCACAGCAGGCCCGCCGTGGCACCGCCGATCAACGCGTGCTGCGCCGACAGTCGGCCTACCGGCATGAAGTAGTAAAACGCGGAAACGAGCAGGATTTCCCCGAGCACGCCTGCAACGTAAATCAGCCAGCGCGAGAAGCCGCCCAGCGACCAGCTATGCCCTAGGATAACGATATGTTCACCGCCTATCGCCATCAAGTCGATGATCACGAACGTGCCCAGGAACAGCACCGTGCCGATAAAAAAGATATAGCCGAAGGGCAACAGCAGCAAGGATACGAGGATGTGCCGCTTGCGCTTCTCGATGCGGTGCAGAAAGATCACCGAGAACGCACTCTCCAGCACCCTGAAGCCAAGCGAGCTGAAAAACAGCATCGTGATGAACAGCACCCAGCCGATCACCTCGCCGTGATCGAGGAATGCCTTCAGCTCCGCCACCACCGCATGGCCTTCACCCGGCACCACATACTCCAGCGCCGTGTTCAGCGTCGCCAGCAGCTCGGCCTGATCAATGATGTGCGACAGCGCGATCACCATCAGGATGAGCAGCGGCACGATGGAGAGCAGCGCATAATAGGCCACCGCACCGGCGAGTAGCAGTCCCTGATTCGCCTGAAAAGCTTTCAGCACCCGGAGCGAGAAGGCGGCGGGATTTTTAAGGACGTGGGTTGTTCTGGGGTCGATGAGTTTCATGGGTGCGTGATTCTATCGCGAAGCTCTTGCGACCAATGTGCGATGCCGCACATTAGACATAAATAACAAAACGAATCCATCAACTGCAAGTGTCAATGGCATCTCAATGATTTACATTATTGATTAACTCGTTTGCGATCAAAAACAAATTAGCCAACCAGCCGAGAAATATCACAACGGCGAAAGCAGCACACCCTCACGCAGTCTTTTCAACTGGTCGCGCAAATCGGTTGCTTTTTCGAACTCCAGATTCTTCGCGGCTTGCAGCATTTCTTTTTCCAGCCGAGTGATCTCCTTGGAGACTTCCTTTGCGCTCATCGCCAGATACTTGGCTTGCGCTTGCGCGGACTTGAGCTGGCTGCGCGCGGCATCCGGCTCATACGTGCCTTCGATAATGTCCTTGATGCGCTTCTGCACGCCTTGCGGGGTGATGTTGTTCGCGAAGTTGTGCGCGACCTGCTTGATGCGGCGGCGGTCGGTCTCGTCGATCGCGCGTTTCATCGAGTTGGTGATCCGGTCTGCGTACAGGATCGCGCGGCCGTTGAGATGGCGCGCGGCGCGGCCTATGGTCTGGATCAGCGAGCGCTCGGAACGCAAAAAGCCTTCCTTGTCGGCATCGAGTATCGCGACTAATGATACCTCGGGAATATCCAGTCCCTCGCGCAGCAGGTTGATGCCGACCAGCACGTCGAACACGCCCAAGCGCAGGTCGCGAATGATCTCGACGCGCTCCACGGTTTCGATGTCCGAGTGCAGGTAGCGCACCTTGATGCCGTGTTCGGTGAAATAATCGGTCAGGTCTTCCGACATGCGCTTGGTCAGCGTCGTGACCAGCACGCGCTCGCCAGCCTTCACGCGCAGATTCACCTCGGACATCAGATCATCCACCTGATTGATCGCGGGACGCACCTCGATGATCGGGTCCACCAGCCCGGTAGGGCGCACCAGTTGCTCGACCACCTGCCCCGCGTGTTCGGCCTCGTATACCGATGGCGTGGCGGAAACGAACACGCTCTGGCGCATCACCTTTTCAAATTCGTCAAAGCGCAGCGGGCGGTTGTCCATCGCGGAAGGCAGGCGGAATCCGTAGTTGACCAGATTTTCTTTACGCGCGCGATCGCCTTTGTACATCGCGCCCACCTGCGGAATCATCACGTGGCTCTCGTCCAGAAACATCAGCGCGTTCGGCGGCAGATAGTCCAGCAGCGTCGGCGGCGGCGCACCGGCCGGGCGTCCCGACAGATGACGCGAATAATTTTCGATGCCCTTGGTGAAACCGATCTCGTTGAGCATTTCCAGATCGTGGCGGGTGCGCTGCTCGATGCGCTGCGCCTCGACCAGTTTATTTTCGCGCTGATAAAACGCGATGCGCTCGGCCAGCTCGACCTTTATGGTCTCAAGGGCTGACAACACCGTGCTGCGCGGCGTGACGTAATGGCTGGACGGATACACCGTGTAGCGCGGCACCTTTTGCAGGATGTGGCCGGTGAGCGGATCGAACAACGCCAGCGTCTCCACCTCGTCGTCGAACAAGGTTACGCGCAACGCGAACTCGCTACTCTCTGCCGGGAAGATGTCGATCACGTCGCCGCGCACGCGGAATTTGCCGCGCGAAAAATCGACATCGTTGCGATCGTACTGCATCTCGATCAGGCGCTTGATCATGTCGCGCTGGTGCATCTTCTCGTTGTGGCGCAGATGCAGAATCATGCCGTGGTAATCCACCGGGTCGCCGATACCGTATATCGCCGACACCGTCGCGACGATCACGCAATCCTCGCGTTCCAGCAGCGCCTTGGTCGCGGACAGGCGCATCTGCTCGATCTGCTCGTTGATCGAAGAATCCTTTTCGATAAATACATCGCGCGATGGCACATAGGCCTCGGGCTGGTAATAATCATAATAGGAGACAAAATACTCGACCGCGTTCTCGGGAAAGAACTCGCGAAACTCGGAATACAGTTGCGCCGCCAGCGTCTTGTTCGGCGCCATCACCATCGCAGGACGACCCATCTGCGCGATCACGTTCGCCATCGTAAAAGTCTTGCCCGAGCCGGTCACGCCCAGCAGCGTCTGGAATGACAAGCCATCGCGTATCCCCTCGACCAGCTGTGCGATCGCCGCAGGCTGATCGCCCGCAGGCTCAAAAGGCTGATGCAGGATGTAGGGGCTGTTGGGGAAGGTTTTAACATTCATGGTGTGTCGCGTATTGTACGGGCAAAGGTTAGATTGCCAAACACTCAAAACGTGACCGGGAATGCGGCAACTGAGACAACGTTAAAAAGATAACTTACCCCCTTATTTGATGAACGCTCGAAAATCGCAGAGTAAAAGTCGAGAAGTGATGACTGAACAATTTAAACAAACAGACAAATATCAGTCTCTCCGGCAAACCCGATAAACGTAGCAGCGCCGCCATATTCAACGTCATCGATGAATTCACTCTTGTCAAATTCAAACAGATCGACTGTCATCTGACAGGCCGTGAATTTCACCTCGGCTTCCAGACACAAATCTCGCAGCTCTTGCAGTGAGGCCACGCCATGCTTCTTGATTTTTTGCTTCATCATCATGGTAGCCATCGATTCCATGCCGGGCAACATTTGCACCATCACCGGCATCGGCACAGGCATCGGCATGGCAGGGTTAGCCAATGGACTGACCATCACGGTAGATAAATCCTTGCGCAGCAACTGCAATCCGTAGAAGGTAAAGAACACCTGCACTTCATAGCCCAGAGCAGCGGCGGTCGAAGCTAGGATGAATGGCGGGTAGGCCATATCCAGCGTGCCCTTTGAGGCTATGATCGCCATTTTTTTTGAGCTCATGTCTTTTCCTTTTTTAGTTTGATTTTGACGAATATCGTTTTAATCGAGAATGGAGAGCTTATTTTTTCTTCATGTAAAACGTGTATGAGCCGCTCGATTCTTCTGTAGATAGCAATGTATTGCCGGTTTGATTGGCGAAGGCCTGCATATCTTTTACAGATCCATAATCGGTAGAAATCAGCTTGAGTACCTGTCCGGAAGCCATATCGGCGAGTGCCTTTTTAGTCTTCAGAATAGGCATAGGGCAGGACAAACCACTCAAATCAAATTCTTTGTCAAAATTCATACTTCCATCTCCGGCAAGTTATTAAAATTACCGCCCATACCTGATTGGGTATATCAGGAAAACAACGATACTTTGCGTATTATAGTTAAAAACACAACCGGCTTACCAGCATCTGTACTTTTTCACCGGGCCACGAGGCATAGGGCATCGACATACCCAAGGTTCAGGATATTCGCAACTTCGATGACATCAGCATGAAAGTCAACGCACCCGCATTCATCACCTGAATTCATCAAGGGTATAATCGATTTGAGCTGCGTAAGCGTGCCGATCATGAACATTCGCATCGAATTCAATTAACTGCGTCAGTTATGACGACACCTCAAGTCGTGATCACCTTCTACGTCACGAACTTATTGATGTGCATAGTGATAGACCGTGTCTCAGATGTCATTATGCTGAAATCGGTCAATCAACAAGAGCTATTGAAGCGGGAAAAATTTTTAACAAAAAGGTATACTCGACATGGTCAGGGATCATCAAATGCCGCCCCTTAAGGGAACGCCGATCCGTCACGAGCTAAAGCAGCCCGTGCAGAATCGACAGCAAGGCGCGGCAGCGTAGTTGGCTGCAGGCAAGTAGTTCCATCTATCAGATGGGCTACGCAAAAATTATTGGCAACTTAATGGAATGGCTTCATCCGATGGGATGAAGTGTGGCTGATTAGGGGTTCCTTAATCTCTAATAAGCCACACTTTGTCCTTACCTAATTGTTTCTGGACTCGCATGACTATTCACAAACTGAAGATTCTCCTCAATACACCTCGGGGAACAATAAGCTTAATCGCATTCATGATACTGGCCGTAGAGCTGCTGATCATGGTGCTGATAGCGATTGTTCTAAAGCCGATTTTTGACCCGAATATCACGGAAGTTTTCTGGGAGTTTCTGGATCCCATCTTACTAACCCTTATCGTCACTCCCTGCATTTATATTTTGGCTGTGCGCCCTTTGGAAAGGCAACAGGTAAAACTACTGGAGCAATTCAACGAACTGAGTATCGCCGCGGTCACTTTCGAATCCCAGGAAGGGATAATCGTGACCGACCCCCACAACAATATCCTCAAGGTCAATCATTCATTCACGGAAATAACCGGTTATAGCAACGAAGAGGCCATTGGGAATACGCCTGCATTGCTCCAATCAGGCCGTCAGGACAAGGAATTCTACCGCGACATGTGGAAAATCCTGGAGCGCGACAAATTCTGGAGTGGTGAAATCTGGAATCGTCGCAAGAACGGCGTGATATACCCGGAGTGGCTGACCATCACCGCCGTCCTTGGCGCCGAAAAGCAAGTGACCAACTATGTCGGTATTTTTTCCGATGTGACTGAGCGCAAGGCGTTGGACGCCAAGATTCAGCATCTTGCTTTTTACGATTCGCTTACGCAATTACCCAACCGCCGACTACTGCTTAACCGACTTGACCAGGCTCTGGCCTCCACCGCGAGGGATCATCGTCACGGTGCGCTGATGTTTTTGGATCTGGATCACTTCAAAACACTCAACGATATTCATGGCCACGATGTGGGCGATCAACTCTTGATTGAAGTGGCAAAGCGTATTTCAAGCTGCATTCGGGAGCAGGATAGTGCGTCCAGATTCGGGGGCGATGAGTTTGTCGTGATGCTGGAAGACTTGAGTGAGAATGCCGAACAAGCCGCTCTGCAAGCAGAGGCAGTGGCGGAAAAAATTCGCGGTGCATTGGCTGTTACCTATTATTTGCATCAAAAAACTCCCAATGATGGCCAAGAGGAAAATAACCTTGAACTCCATTGCACATCGAGCATCGGAATCGCCTTATTTTTCGGTCACAAAGAAAAAATTGAAGTGCTGTTCAAGTGGACCGATATGGCGATGTACCATGCCAAGAGGTCTGGCCGAAATACCATACGTTTTTTTGATCCGGTTATGCAGGCAACCATCGAGTCGCGCGCCAATTTTGAAGCGGACCTGCAGGTGGCTTTGGAAATGCAGCAATTCAAGCTCTATTACCAAATCCAGGTGGACAGCTTACAGCGTCCACTCAGTGCGGAGGTGTTGTTGCGCTGGGAGCATCCGCAACGCGGCTTGATTTACCCCGGTGATTTTATCTCGCTGGCGGAGGAAACCGGCTTGATTTTGCCCATCGGCCAATGGGTGTTGGACACGGCCTGCGCACAACTCAAAACATGGCAAAACGACCCGGAGATGCGCAATATACAGTTGTCAGTAAACGTCAGCTCCAAACAATTCCGCCAGCCAGACTTCGTCGATCAGGTTATGGCAACCGTGAAGCGGCATGATATCAATCCGCTATTTCTGAAGCTGGAGCTGACCGAAAGTTTGATACTGGACGACATTGATGACACCATTTTAAAAATGAAAACTTTAAAAGAGTTGGGCGTAAAGTTTTCACTGGATGACTTTGGTACCGGCTTTTCATCGCTATCCCATCTCAAGCACTTACCGCTGGATCAAATCAAGATAGACCAGGCTTTTATCCGTAATATCACCAGCGACAGAGGTGACGTGGCGATGGTCCATGCTATTATGGAATTGGGTATGAATTTCGGGCTGGATATAATCGCCGAGGGTGTGGAGACCGAGATGCAATTCAAAACACTGCTGCGCTATGGATGTACTAACTTTCAAGGTTTTCTATTTAGCAAACCGGTACCTGTGGAACAGTTTGAACGTTCGATCAGGGAAACGACGGAGTAAACGTGTTCGCATTAGCTCTTCGATTAAACAGTAGTTTCATCAGCATGAACGGATTGAATGCAGGCAACCACCAAAGACACACTTGCTTATTTGAGTTATTATTAAACAACTTTTGCTGCAGCAAATCGGCATCGTGCACCAATAAATACTGAAAGAGGAAAATATGGCAGTTGAATTATTTAACGACGGCAATCACAAGTGCATCATGTTTGCTGATCTGGTAGACGATGCCGCCGACATTGCAGTGCAGGCCAACCAATTTCTGATTGTCGACAATGGCCACGGTGCGTTGCTCGACCCGGGCGGCAATATAACCTACAACGGCCTGCTGATGGAGATGCACAATTATTTTCCGCCCAAGCGTCTCGAGTATATTTTAGCTTCGCACGCTGACCCGGATATTATCGCTTCGATCAATAAGTGGATGATCCATTCCGATTGCAAGATCGCTATTTCCAAACTGTGGGCGCGTTTCGTGCCGCACTTTTGCAGCGTGGGCAACATTGAGGGACGTATTGAAAGCATTCCCGATGAAGGCATGAATTTGCCGCTGGGCAAAACGGTGATCAAGGCCGTTCCCGCGCACTTTATGCATTCTGAAGGCAATTTCCAGTTTTATGATCCGGTCAGCAAGATATTGTTTAGCGGCGACATGGGCGCATCTATCGTAGCTCACACTGAAGCCAATGAGCCGGTTGAAGATTTCAATGAGCACCTTAAATACATGGAGGGTTTTCATCGACGCTACATGATCTCCAACAAGATTTGTCGCTATTGGGTGAATATGGTGCGCCAGATGGATGTGGAGTCGATCGTGCCGCAACACGGAAAATCCTTTAAGGGCAAAAAGATGGTCAATCAGTTTTTGGACTGGATCGAGCAATTGCCATGTGGTGTAGATTTGATGACGCAGGATAATTACCGCGTGCCGCTGTAAGTTTTCCTGATGACTTAATGGAAAAGACCGCCAAGTCTGAGACCATCAGCTTGGGAATAAGTGTCCCCGAAATGATCGCAGCAAAATAAAATGGGTTAAGCGAATATTCGTTTAACCCATTTTTATTTTACTGGGCACGATTGGACTCGAATCAATTACCCCTTTGTATGTCGAAAGCGATGCTTTTATCGCAACATTTATTTATACATGCCTTACAGCATTCACTACACTTAAAATTCCGTCAGTGAGACAGGCCGGGAAATAACTCCAGCATCCCGTCCGCCATAAATTGCACCGCCATCGCGGCGAGTATCAAGCCCATCACCCGGGTCGCGATGTTGAGTCCGCCGGTACCCAGTCGCGTGCCGATCGGCTCGGCGAGGCGCAACACCATCCAGACGATCGCCGCCACACCGACTATCCCCAGGCTGAACGCAAGTTTATCCGGCAAGCCGCCCGCCTGATGAGCATCGACTATGGCCAGGCTGATAGACCCCGGCCCGGCCAGCAAGGGAATCGCCAGCGGCACCACGGCGATGTCATTCTTGGCTTCCGCTTCGACCTGCTCTGCGTCGGTGTGCCGAGCCGAACTGGTTCTGGCATCGAACATCGCGATCGCGATAATCAGCACCAGCAGTCCACCGGCGATACGAAATGCCGGGATGCCGATACCGAAAAACGACAGCAGCGCATCACCTGCCCAGACCGCGAGCGTCAGGATCACCGCCACGGCGACAGAGGCTTTAAGCGCGGTGCGGTGCATCTCCTCCGGGCGGCGATCCGCCATCAGGCTCAGATAAATCGGAATGGCTCCGAGCGGATTCAGGATCGCGAAAATACCCACCAGATATTTTATTTGCTCGGTCCAAACAGGTAACAGCGTCATGATTAATCTATCTGGCTTCTTCGATCATTTGCTTGGTCGCAGCTTCGACCTCTTGTGCCACTTTGACCAGCGATGCGTCTTGCGACAATGCGGCCAGCATCGGGACAGGTTTGATCATGCCGATCTTGGTTTTCCCCTGTTCGGTGTATACCGAAATACGGCACGGCAGCGCCATATTCAAACGCATATCGGTGGAAAGCACCTTGTTGGCTTGTCCCGGATTGCACACCTCGAAGACTTTGCAATTCTCGGCAAAGGCGATGCCTTTACTGCGTAGCGTGTTGCCCAGATCATGGATGTGCAGCACACCAAACTCATTGCGCTTAACTGCGGCTTCCAGATCAATCGCGGCTTGTTCGAAGGTCTTGTTGCTTTCGACGATGTAATACATTTTCATCTCCTTGTTATAATTGCCGGGAATATCTATCGGGTTAAGCGAATGCCGCGATATCGTTTAGCTTAACATCGAATACGGCTATGTTACCCTGCTCCCATGAAAAACTTATCGCAGCATCTCGCAACACTTTTAATTACCGCCTGGGTCGGTGGACTATGGGCAATCGGCTACCTTGCCGTGCCGGTGTTGTTTTACGCCCAGCCGGACAAACAACTGGCGGGTATGCTAGCCGGACACATGTTCGCGCTGGCAGGCTATATCGGCATCGTATGCGGCGCATATCTGCTGATCCAGCGCATCAGTGTATCCGGCAGCGCGGCGTTTCGCCAAACCCCGTTCTGGATTATCGCGGCAATGTTGCTGCTCACGCTGGTAATCCAGTTTGGCATCGGGCCTGTCATGACCGACCTCAAGCTACAGGCGATGCCCCTCGATGTGATGCACAGCGCATTTGCCGACCGTTTCAAAATGCTGCACGGCGTGTCCAGTATCGCCTATCTGATCGAAAGTTTGCTCGGCGTATTCCTCGTCATCAAGACCCACCGCGCGTAATCCCAAAATAAGTTGCCCAATAAAAAAGAGCCGCATTAGCGGCTCTTTTTTCATGCTTTCAGTAAAATAAATCTAAGCCAGGGATTTGATGATGTCTTCGACTACCTTCTTCGCATCGCCAAACACCATCATGGTCTTGTCCATATAGAACAACTCGTTGTCCAGCCCGGCGTAACCGGTGGCCATGCTGCGCTTGACCACCAGCACGGTGCGCGCCTTGTACACATCGAGTATCGGCATGCCGTAGATCGGACTGGATTTGTCATTCTTGGCAGACGGATTCACCACGTCGTTCGCGCCGATCACCAGCACCACGTCGGTATCGGCGAATTCATTGTTGATCTCATCCATTTCCACGACCTGCTCGTAAGGCACCTCCGCCTCCGCCAGCAGCACATTCATGTGTCCGGGCATGCGTCCGGCCACCGGATGAATCGCGTAGCGCACCTTCACGCCTTTTGCGGTGAGGGCTTTGGACATTTCGTTGATCGCGTGTTGCGCGCGCGCCACGGCCAGACCATAACCCGGCACAATGATCACGCTGTCGGCATTACCCATCAGGAATGCCGCATCGTCCGCACTGCCGCTACGATAAACTTTTTGCACCCCATCGCCGCTATCCGCACCGGCATCTGCCGCACCGCCGAAGCCGCCGAGGATCACGTTGAAGAACGAGCGGTTCATCGCGCGACACATGATGTAGGACAGAATCGCACCTGAACTGCCGACCAAGGACCCCGCAATGATCAGCATATTGTTGTTCAGCGTAAAGCCGATACCCGCCGCCGCCCAGCCGGAATAGGAGTTCAGCATCGATATCACCACCGGCATGTCCGCGCCGCCGATCGGCATGATCAGCAGCACGCCGATCAGCATCGCGATCGCGGTCATGATCAGGAACGGGGTCCAGCTTTGCGTGATAAAGAACGCGATGCCGAACGCGATCATCAGCACGCCGAGCAACAGGTTGAGCCAGTGCTGGCCGGCAAAGCGCAACGGCTTGCTGCCCAGCTTGCCGGACAATTTTCCGAATGCGATGATGGAGCCGGTGAAGGTGATCGCGCCGACGAAGGTGCCGATGAACAATTCGATGCGGTTGCTGGCATGCAGCGTCGCACCGATGCCGTAGGCGAGCGGATTATTGAACGCAGCCATCGCGATCAGCACCGCAGCCAGACCGACCAGCGAGTGCATCGCCGCGACCAGTTCCGGCATCGCGGTCATCTCGATGCGCCGGGCGATCACTGCGCCGACAGTCCCCCCGACAGTAATCGCAATCAGGATATACTTCCAGTTGTGAGTGACGGTGAGCGTGGTCAACACGGCGAGGCCCATGCCGACCATGCCGAACAGGTTACCGCGTCGTGCCGAGATCGGCGAGCTCAAGCCCTTCAGGGCGAGAATAAATAAGACCGCAGCGGTCAGATAGGCGAGTGCAACAAAATTGGCCGACATAATTTCCCCTTACTTGTTTTTCTTCTTGAACATATCCAGCATGCGCTGTGTGACGAGAAAACCGCCGAACACATTCACGGCAGCCAACGTCACGGCAACCAGGCCCAGCACCGTGCCGATATCGAATTTTTCAGGTCCCGCCGCGAGCATCGCACCGACGATGATGATGCCGGAAATGGCGTTGGTAACCGCCATCAGCGGGGTATGCAAAGCGGGTGTGACGTTCCACACCACGTGATAGCCGATGAATATCGCCAGCACGAATACGGTCAGATTCAGAACAAATGGATCAACTGCACCAGTCATGATTTTTTCTCCGTGAATTATTTTGCGGCCGGGACAAATGCCGCGCCGCCTTTGCACAATAAAGTTCCGGCAATGATATCGTCTTCAAGGTTGATATTCATCGCGCCGGTTTTGTCGCACAGCAGATTGAGGAAGTTGAGCAGGTTGCGCGCATAGAACGCGCTGGCATCGGTCGCCACCAGGCCCGGCAGATTGGCTTCGCCGACGATCGTGACACCGTGTTTGACCACGGTCTTGCCCAGCTCGGACAACGGGCAATTGCCGCCCGCCTCCACCGCCATGTCCACCACCACCGAACCGGGTTTCATCAGCTTGACCGTATCCTCATGCAACAGCACCGGTGCCGGACGACCGGGGATCAGCGCCGTCGTGATGATGATGTCGGCCTGTTTGGCGCGCTCCGCCACCAGCACGGCTTGACGCTGCATCCAGGATGCCGGCATCGGGCGCGCATAGCCGCCCACCCCTTTGGCTATTTCGCGCTCATCGTCGGTCTCGAAAGGCACGTCAATGAATTTCGCGCCCAGCGATTCGACCTGTTCTTTGGCAGCGGGGCGCACGTCGGACGCTTCGACTATCGCACCCAGACGCTTGGCCGTGGCAATCGCCTGCAAGCCCGCCACGCCCACGCCCAATATCAGCACGCGTGCGGCTTTTACAGTGCCCGCTGCCGTCATCAACATCGGCATGAAACGCTGGTAATGATTCGCGCCCACAATCACCGCCTTGTAACCGGCGATATTAGCCTGCGAGGACAGCACGTCCATCGCCTGAGCGCGAGAAGTGCGCGGCAATTTTTCCATCGCGAACGCGGTGATGCCTTGCTGGGTATAAGCGGCGACCTGTTCAGCCTGATGCGGCGAGAGCAGACCGATCAACACCGTATCGCGCGGCAATTTCGCCAGTTCATCGGAAGTGGGCGCCTTGACCTTGAGCACGATTTGCGACTGGGCGTACAAGCTGGCGGCATCCACCAGCGTTGCGCCTGCCGCCTGGAATTCCGCATCGGGAATATGCGCACCGCTGCCTGCCCCGCTTTGCACCATCACCGAGTGGCCGGATGCCAGCATCTTTTTCACCGTTTCCGGTGTCGCCGCAACACGAGTTTCGCCCGCGCGCGTCTCCGCAGGAATGCCTATACGCATAAATTTCTCCTATTTCTTCGTGGGATTTTTTTGATGCTTGAACCTGGGTGGAATACGCTCCAAACAGATTGTTAGCAGGGCTGATTATACCTGTACTGCGCTAACAGTGACTATGCAACTAATATCCCATTGGGGATGCAACGATTTTTATTATTACCTATTCCCGGACAATCGGCAATCACGAAAACCAGCGCAAGAACGCGGCAGAACTCAGGGCGATAGCGCCCAGCGTTAACGAAGCGCGCCAGGCGAGAAGTTGCCTCGTCTTGGTCCATCCCGAATCCCGCTTTATATAAGCGACGGCCAGAACAAATCCGCTCGATGCACAGACTATTTTAATCAGCAGTGCAACCACCGCTATGCCATGAATATCCGGCAGATGACCCTCAAAATAAAAAGTTAAAAGGCCAAAAAGCGCTCCGGTCGCCACTTGTACTGCCCAGACCATGGCTAAAAGCCATGCAAGCCGGTGCTGTACCGCGGCGTTACCGCGCACCAAACTAAGGGCCGATGCGGCAGTTCCCACGACGGTTACAGCACCGAAGTTATGGATAACCTGAATGAGTGCATAAATAAAATTTTGCACGGCTAACTGTTCAACCGTAGGTGAATTATTTGACCGTGGCGGTCACAGCACCCTGAACCCCGGTCATCGCATGGCCTGACGTGGCCTCTTTCACGACGATGGTGTGTTTGCCGCTTGATAGTTTCGGCAAGTCGATACTGCATGGGCAATGTGCAACATCACGAAAAACGATCGGGGACTGATCGTCGACATAAACATGGACGTGATTACCATTGGGGCCCAAGTGGACGTTGAATTCCAGCTTGTTCCCGGTTGCGCTCTGCAGGACGGCATTGTTTGCAGGAGAGGTGATCGTGATCGAACCTGCGGGATCGGCGGCCCAAACCGGACTGGTCAAAGCAACCAGGGTAAAACCAATGAACAAACTATTGAGCTGTTTCATGACATTCTCCTTAATTGAAATTAACACGAGTGATATGGTCAACTACAGAGGCGAATTCAACGCCCTATCGATATAAAAGTCAAGCCAGATCTCTGCCGGAGGCGTCCGGTTTATTCACGTCTGAAACGATAGTTCTTTATAACTGCCCCGCAAAGCAATTGCGCTTCTCCGTTATAATTCCGCGTCCTTTAAACGCTGTCCTGCCTCATGCCTGCCATCCGGTTATTACCCGACCTGCTCATCAACCAAATCGCCGCCGGCGAGGTGATCGAACGTCCCGCAGCCGCGCTCAAAGAATTACTGGAAAATAGTCTGGATGCGGGAGCGACCGACATCGCGGTGCAACTGGAAGGCGGCGGTATTAAATTATTGCGGGTTCGCGACAACGGCCGTGGCATCGTCAACGATGAGCTGAAGCTGGCGCTGATGCGCCACGCCACCAGCAAGATCGCCTCGCTGGATGATCTGCAATGCGTCGCCAGCATGGGCTTTCGCGGCGAGGCGCTGGCGAGCATGGCGGCGGTGGCGCAACTCACGCTGACCAGTTGCACCGCTGAAGCCGCACACGGCTGGAAGGTCGAAGCGATAGACGGGCAGCTCAGCGAACCCGTTCCCGCAAGCCAGCCGCACGGCACCAGCATCGAACTGCGCGAACTGTATTTCAACACGCCCGCACGGCGCAAATTTCTCAAGACGGAATCCACCGAATATGCCTGGTGCGAAGAAGCCTTCAAACGCATCGCGCTGTCGCGCCCCGATGTCGCGTTCTCATTGCAACATAATGGCAAGACCGTCTGGCAATTACCTGCCTCACATGAAAAGCAAGCCGCTCTGAAGCGCGTCGCGGCAATCCTCGGCGATGAATTCGGTCACGCGGCCGTGACGGTTTCGCGCAGCGCCGCGAACCTCTCGCTGCAAGGCTTGGCCGCGCTGCCCGCCTATTCCCGCAGTTCGCGCGACGCGCAATATTTCTTCGTCAATGGCCGTTTCGTGCGCGACAAGGTCGCCAGCCACGCGCTGCGCCAGGCGTATCAGGATATCCTGCATCACCAGCGCCATCCGGCCTTCGTGCTGTTCCTTGAACTGCCGCCGGAGCAGGTAGACGTGAACGTGCATCCCGCCAAGAGCGAAGTGCGCTTCCACGAAAGCCAGAGTATCCACCAATTTATTTTTCACACGCTGCAACAGGCGCTCGCTGTACCAGTAACCGGGCAAGATGCCCGCGCTCCTGCACCGCAGCAACCTGCGTCATTTATTCCAACACAACAAACCATGCGACTGGGTGTTGCGGAACAGGAAGCGGCTTATCGCTTGTGGGAGGTGCAGACCGGGAAGGGTGAAACGGGAAGAGATAAGGGTGATACTGCATTCACTTTTGACGTTACCTATCACCCTTCACCCTTTACCCTTCCCGAAAGCGAAGCCCCTTTGGGCTTCGCCTTGGCACAACTCTCCGGCATCTACATCCTCGCACAAAATACGCACGGGCTGATCGTCGTGGACATGCATGCGGCACACGAGCGCATCGTGTATGAAAAACTCAAAACCTCGTTGGACACCGAAAAAATCGCCACGCAACCGCTGCTGATCCCGGTGAGTTTTTATGCCGACGCGCTGGAAGTGGCCACGGTGGAAGCCGAACAGGACGCGCTCAAAAAACTCGGCTTCGACATCGCGCCGCTCTCGCCCAACACGCTGGCGGTGCGCGCGATGCCGGTGATGCTCAAGCAGGCGCACGCCGAAGCGGCGGCGCGCGATGTGCTTGACGAGTTGCGCGAATATGGCGCGAGCCGCGCGCTGACCGAACGGCGTGACGAGCTGCTCGCCACCCTCGCCTGCCACGGCGCTGTGCGCGCCAATCGCATTTTGAGCATCACCGAGATGAACGCGCTGCTACGCGAGATGGAACAGACCGAACGCGCCAATCAATGCAACCACGGACGCCCGACTTGGTTCCAATTGAGCAAGAACGATCTGGACAAGATGTTCATGCGCGGACAGTAGCCGCTCTTAGCATCATCAAGAAAATAACATAACTTGGCGACCGGATGCTGGGACGGAGTTTATCAATCATGGTGTATTTCACTTCGACTGATTAAACTGTTAAGCATTGCCTAAGTGACAAAAAACGTCATTAAGTTACTGCTTATCCTTAGCGAAGAACGCGTTCGCCGCCAGTGCGGCACTGGACATCGTTATTCCCAAAACTAAAGTGGCAAGTATTTTTTTCACCTCGCATAGTTAAGTTATACAATTCAGAATTGAGCGCATTTAGCTCAAGTAGCAGCTCAGCATGCATAGCCGAAACGGCAGAAAAGATTGGGTATTACTTGCCCGCTCCACAACAATTTTTGTACTTGGCACCACTTCCGCAGGTGCAAGGATCGTTGGGGCCAACTTTATTTTTTGGTTTCACCACAGCCTGCTTAGTCCCGTTAACAACGGCCTTAAGTGTTGCCCCTGCCTTGAATGCCGGCGCTTTAGCTGCCTTGATTTTTATCGCTTCCCCAGTACTTGGATTGCGACCTTAACGAGCAGCACGCTTGCGCACTTCAAATGTTCCGAAGCCGACTAATGCAACGTTGTTACCCTTTTTTAGAGTGGCGGTGATTGTTCCTGCAAGGGAGCGGTTACGAGAGGGGCCCTATTGGTCAAGCACGCTGATGCGTACATCACCTACTGACACCACCGAGCCTGCGCGTATCTTGGCAGTTTTGCGCAACTCCACCTGCCCATCGACAAAAACAACGCCCTCAGCTACCAAAGCTTTGCCAGCGCCGCCGCTATCGCATAAGCCGACCATCTTGAGTAGTTGGTTAAGTTCTACATACTCGCCGTTTAGTTTAAATTCAAGTTGTTGCATAAAATGAGAGAATCCGAATTTGGTGGGTTTCGTAAATCACTGACCAGGATTTAAGCCAGTGGACTGCGCATTGACCTAATGGGTTTCACTGTTGATAGGAGTGAACCTCTGAACGGTATTGCCCTCAACTTTCACAAGCTCAAAGAAAACGTTCTTGGATCTTGTCCAGATTGAACCATCTTCAGACTTGTAAACAATCATGATGACAGAGGGATCGGACTCAAGCTTCGCCTCGCAAACAATTGTGTAAATGCGGCCCTTGTAGTGCCGATACTTCATTTTGTCACCCTCACTCTCAAATCGTCACACAAATCGCAGCGGCGTGCGTATAACGAGCACTGTACGTCAATATAGCAGCAAGATTCCCTCACGGTTACCGTTAACACGTTTTGCTCCACGTCCGCCCATAGTCGTGCCCCTTATTGGCGCCAAGCGGACTATGAGACTTATAGTTAGAAGTTACTCAATTGTCGTTTATCCGAAAATTAAACCTCGAGTGTTTTCCACAATTGCCGTGTATGCCCATGTTGAAATGCTGTGGATAAGTAAATAATCCTACGTTAATTCAATCAAATAACAAGAACGCTCATTTACTACACATGATGAGATGTGTGACAGTGTTAGATGGTGATGGATTTCGTTTTGAATTCAAACCGAACTCGTACACGCCAGCTTTCTTTGCAACCTTCTGCCAATCTTCGTCGAACATAGCTAAAAGTATGCTTACACAATAACTTTAAATTGAGTGCGTGTAGATCGTCAGCTGTTCGCCTGCCGTCCGTTCGAATTCCCGTATTTCACGGATGTGTTCAGCGTTCAGTGCCGAGTCCTTCAGCAGCAATAACATACCGTCGCCTGTCAGCACATCGCGCGTGAGCAGCATCCCTTTGTAAAGTTGGGCGCTGGTCATCAGGAATTCAGTCTCGACATGATCATAGCTACTGACATGCGACACCAGTTCGCGTAATACATCCACCACGATCGAATCGTAGCGCGTATTACGGCCGCTGACGATCGTGTTGAGTGCCTGCTCTGGCGATTCCTTGTCGTGGATAATCAGTCCCTGTTGCAAAGCATCATAGTCGCTCGCCACCAGCAGAATGCGTGCGCCCAGCGGAAGACCTTCTCCGCGCAGGCCGGAAGCATTGCCCACGCCATCGTAATGCTCGCGATGGTAACGGATCAATTCGGAAGCCTTCAGCAGCGGATCGAGCGCCATCAGTGCCGCCGCCGCGCGTTGCGGATGCTTGTTGAATTCTGCGCGATCGCCATCCGATAATTCCATGTAAGGCTTGTCCAGTAAACGATCCGGCAAGCCGATCTTGCCGATGTTGTGTAACAGCGCGGCAGTCTCAATGTTCTGGATATCGGTTTCCGACAGACTCATCTTGAGCGCGATATTGCGGCACAGTTGCGCAACACGACGAGAATGCCCGGCCATCGTGCCTTTGCGCAGCTCCATCAGGTTACCGAATACCTGGATGGTGGTGAAGTAATCTTTTTTCAGATGTTCGTGCGCGTCAGCCATCGATTCCAGCGCGACACGCAGCTCTTCGGTGCGCTGCCTGACCTTCTCCTCCAGGCTGGCATTCAGCACATTCAATTCTTCGTTCTGGCGTAAGGTTAGCGCTTCCAACCGCTGCTTCTCGGCCAACAGATGTTTGCGTTCAAGCGCATCACACACGATCAGCACGATGTCTTTGTTGACCCACGGTTTGGTAATGTAACGATATATCTCGCCACGATTGATTGCCTCAATGGCCGAGCTCAAATCTGAATATCCCGTCTGCAAAATGCGCACCACGTCCGGCCATTTGATGCGTATCTGCTCCAGCACCTCGACCCCAGTCATCTGTGGCATCTGCATATCGGAGATCACCAGATCAATTCTGTTTTTTTCCATAAGTACGAGCGCCTCCGCGCCGCACTTCGCTGTGAAGATGTTGTAACCGAGAGGTCGAAACAAGCGTTCTAGCAACGTCAGAATGCTGGCATCGTCGTCGATGAACAGCAGTGTCGCCATATTGCTTTCAAAATGTTTCGTTTCTTGATTCATGCTTTCATCTATGCCTGATTTGTTTGAACGGAACTAGATTTAACAACGTTGCTTATGCTGTTCTCCCGAAACATTTCCCCCGTCGAGGGAAAACCGTTTTAGCAACGCTTATACGATGACATCAAAACGGATCAGCGCATACAGCCTCCACGATCAGTTTTGCCTATAAGTGATCAGATCATCACCCTTCGTCGATATCTTCTCTGTGCGCTAGAGCACAAAGAGACATCGAAAGTCTGCCTCATCATCTTGAAAAACAAGCGGCGCACAATATAAAACTTCGATTTCGCTGACTTATTACTAAGTCGCAGTTGTCATTTTGACCTAATACAAACTTCGCGAACCACATAGAAAACCGTTGATCTGTGTGGGTTAACGAACGGAAAATATGACGCTTACAGTGCATCGTGATCGCAGCTAATTTCTTCAAGGTTTCAGGTTGGAAATTTTTGGAAAGTATGGTGTACATAGCTCTTTAATCATTGAAATCAATCCATGAAGTCATTACTACCAGCCGAAACGAAAATACACAATGCACCACATGCCGTTTGAAAGAAGAGGAGTAACAGGGTGAGTTCATCGAAGCACATTGAGTATTGCAAGGCGGCGACCCGCGCCGGCCTGAAGTATGTCAGCGATGTCTTTTCCGGAATTAGTCGGCGCCGTTCCGGCAAGGGGTGGAGCTATGCAGATGCGGACGGCTTGCGCATAGAAGACCCGGCCATGCGCAAGCGGCTTAACGCGCTGGTGATCCCGCCGGCGTGGGTTAACGTGTGGATTTGCCCCGATCCCGATGGCCACATCCAGGTGACCGCACGCGATGAGCGCGGTCGCAAGCAGTATCACTACCATCCTTTGTACCGCCAAGCGCGCGATCAGTCGAAGTTTCGCCACATGTTCGAATTCAGTGAGATCCTGCCTATGCTGCGAGAGCAAGTGGAACGCGATCTGCGCGCCGGCGAACAGTCACGGCGTCAGATGCTCGCCACGGTGGTGTGGCTGCTGGACAGGACGCTGATCCGCGTAGGCAACGACGAATACGCGCGCAAGAACCAATCCTATGGGCTGACGACGATGCTGAGGAAGC
>JADGRL010000001.1 GCA_017880865.1 Gallionella sp. | reverse complement strand
ATGTCCTCCACCGCGATCGTCAGCAAGATGCTGGTCGAACGCGCCGAACTGAACACGCCGCACGGCCAGAAAATCATGGGCGTGCTGCTGTTTCAGGATTTGGCCGTGGTGCCGCTGATCATCATCATCCCGGCGCTGGCCAGCAGCGGGGAACACATTTATGCCACGCTCGGTCTCGCCTTGCTCAAGGCCGCGCTGGTGTTGGCTGCCTTGCTGATCTTCGGTCAGCGGTTGTTGCGCCCGTGGTTCCATCTGGTTGCGATGCAAAAATCTCCCGAGCTGTTCATGCTCAACGTGTTGTTGTTCACGCTGGGTCTGGCCTATATCACCGATCTGGCCGGGCTGTCGCTGGCGCTGGGTGCGTTCGTCGCTGGCATGCTGATCTCGGAGACCGAATACCGCTACCAGGTGGAAGAAGACATCAAGCCGTTCCGCGATGTGCTGCTCGGCCTGTTTTTCGTCACGATCGGCATGTTGCTCGACGTGAGCAGCGTGATCGCCGGATTCGGCTGGGTGGTGCTGATTCTGCTGATCCTGCTGCCGTTCAAGGCGGCGGTGGTCGCGCTGCTGGCGCGCTGGTTCGCCGGTGATTGGGGTGCCTCGATACGCAGCGGTCTGGGCTTGGCGCAGGCGGGTGAATTCGGTTTTGTGCTGCTGACGCTGGCGGGCGGGGTGAATCTGTTGCCTGCGGATGTGATGCAAAACGTGCTGGCGGCGATGCTGATTTCGATGCTGGGCGCGCCCTTCTTGATCCAGCATGCCGAAGCGATCGTGCGGCGGATTTCTCCTTCGGCGTGGATGGATCGCGCCTTGCAGATCCACCAGATCGCGGTGCAAAGCATGTCCAGTGAGGCACACATCATCATTTGCGGTTATGGGCGCAGCGGGCAGGCGCTGTCGCGTTTTATGAAACATGAGGGCATCCGCTTCATCGCGCTCGATCTCGACCCGCGCCGGGTCCATGAGGCCTCGGCAGCGGGCGAGAGCGTGGTGTTTGGCGACGCCGCCAAGCGCGAGGTGCTGCTCGCCGCCGGGTTGTTGCGCGCAAAAACATTGGTCATCACATACGACGACAAACACTCCGCGCTCAAGATTTTGCACCATGTCAATCAAATGCGCCCCGATCTGCCGGTGGTGGTACGCACGACCGATGATACGCATATCGAAGAGCTCAAAAAAGCCGGTGCGGCCGAGGTGGTGGCGGAAGTCACGGAAGGCAGCGTGATGCTGGCCTCCCAGGCATTGCTGATGTCCGGCGTGCCGCTCAACCGCGTGATTCGCCGCGTGCAGGAAAGTCGCGCCGGGCGTTATGCGGCGTTCAGCGGCTATTTTCGCACCGCCCCTAGTGAGATCGATGAGGTCGAGGACGGTTTGCAGCCGCGCTTTTTAAGCGTGCTGCTCAAAGACGATTCCGCCGCCGTCGGCAGACAATTGGCGGATGTGGGTCTGGCACAGTTGAGCGTCGAGGTGAATGCGGTGCGCAGGCGCAACGTGTATGGCGCGCATCCGAGTGCAGAAATGCTGTTGCAATCGGGGGATATTCTGGTGCTGCTCGGCTTGCCCGAAGCGCTGCAGGCGGCCGAGTCTCAGCTGCATCAAGGGCAATAAAAAAGCCCGCAGCGAACTGCGGGCTGTGTCACGCCGGGTGAATCGAATTAAATTCCCATGCAGACGGTGTAGGGTGCTGCGTCATTAATTAAGTTCGTCGCAACTGCTGTCATCGGAGTGCCCGCTGTAGTTGCAACTCCGGCCATCATCGAACCTGTAGCGGTATTGCCATCATCCATGGTCGTGTCCAGCTGCTTAACAAATTTGCCGAGAATGCCGGACGAGCAAATAACATAGGAACCTCGGATAGCCGCTGGGGTAGCCGACAAGTCATTAATCGGCGTGGTGGCGGTAGATGTTGTGCCACTCTGAATACCGATGGTGCCACCAGATGCGTTGGTGGGCAAGTAAGTGGCTGGCGTGGTCGTGTCGGTCGAGCCGGGAGCCAAGTCGGCCAATCTGATGTGTTGCCAGAATACATAGCTTTCACTGGCTATAGTAGTGTCGTTCCAGTTGCCCTCAATCACGCCGTTGCCAAGCACACATTTCCCGACGGTTGGATTACCGGAACAGATTATAGCTGGTGCCGGGAGGTGAGTGATGGCATTAGCATCATCTCCCGGCAGCGACTTGAACTTGTCCTGATAGCCGTAGATGAACACCGGAATATTCCTGAAATCGGTGGCAAGGTTTTTCACTCTGGCGCTGTTAATCAGTTCTTGGCCTTTGAGCACGCCGCCGAGCAGCAGGCCGATAATCACCAGTACGATGGCGATTTCGATTAAGGTAAAGCCGGATTGATTGCGTTTCATTGTGTTAATCTCCTGTTTATGGGTTCTTTGCCTGAAATGCAGCAAGTGTCGTGCCAATATGAGCGATATTTTTGGGTTTGGTCATCGCTTCACGGCAATAAATACATTAAATCAATAAGTTGTTCTGAGTTGGTTTAGCGACGACGGAATGGCCGGCAGTTTCGGAACCTAATGGCGTGGAACGGTTTTGACGAAATTTTGACAGGATAATGACGAAATGCTGACACCGGGCAAGGAAGGTTATTTTAATAGCGGCCGCTGGATGTTGTTGGCGATGCTCTGGCTGTTGCACGGCGCGCTGCTGCTCGGCGTGGATAGTTTGTGGGCGCGTCCGTTACTGCTGAGCCACTTCGGGCTGTTCCTGCTGTGGCAACCGTTGTGGCGCGGCGAGCGCCGTGTGGGGCGCGGAGGCATTGCCTTCATCGCGCTGACGGCTGCGGCGGCGATGTTCTGGCTGAACTGGTGGACCGTCGCTTTCTGGTTGACCGGGCTGTTTGGCCTGGTGGGCGCGCGCGTATTCGTGTTTCGTGACCGCTGGACGCGCTTGTTATATCTGTCGGTGATGGCCTACCTGCTCGCGATGTTGCTGCTCTGGGTGGTGCCGAATTTATTTGCGGCGCAATCCATGATCGAGGTCGGGCGGATCCTGACCGGGTATGTGCTGCCGCTGCTGCTGCTGCTCATGGCGGTCGTGCCGGTCAGCAACGAGCCGGTCAAAAGCATACAGACGGTGGACTTCGTATACAGTTTGCTGCTGTTTATGTTGTTGACTCTGGTGGTGCTCGGCAGCCTCGCCTTTATGACGCTGGGGCATCTGGAATACCTCGATGCGCTGTTGCGCACATTATTTCTGATCGGGCTGGTGTTGCTGGCTCTGGGCGGGTTGTGGAATCCGCGTTTCGGTTTCAGCGGCCTGCAGGTGATGTTCTCGCGCTACTTGTTGAATGTCGGCACGCCGTTTGAAAGTTGGCTCACGCAACTGGCCGATGCAGCCCAGCGTGAACCCGATGCGGCGGCCTATTTGCGCCGAGCCGTGGCTTTGCTGGCGGATTTCCCTTGGTTGTCCGGCCTGTCCTGGCAATCGCCCGATGGAGTCGGGCAACTCGGAGAATTCAGCGCCTATGCGGTGGTGGTACAGGAGGCCGAGTTACGCCTGACGGTGTATGCCAAGCGATCACTTAATCCCACCGTGTTGCTGCACATCCACCTGCTCGCGCAACTGATCGGTTATTTTTATCAGGCCAAACAGCGCGAGCAAAGCCTGCGCGACATCACGCGTTTGCAGGCCGTGTACGAGACCGGATCGCGCCTGACCCACGATCTGAAAAACATGCTGCAGGCGTTGCACTCGCTCACCGCCATCGCGCAAAGCCGCGGGGAGCGGGCGCAACAATTGCTGCAACAACAACTCCCGCTGCTCACGCAGCGCATCGAGCTGACTTTGAATAAACTCAAACAACCGCAGGTCGATAGCGAAACCACGCAACTCGCCCTGAGCTCATGGTGGGATACCTTGCGGCTGCGCAACCCGCATCAGGCTATCGAATGGCGTGCGCCGGTTCATTTGCAAGATAAAAAAATCCCCGCCGCGCTGTTCGATTGCGTCATCGACAACCTGCTCGATAACGCCCTGAAAAAACGCCAATCCGAACCGGACATCACCATCACGGTTGAAATTCAGCCTGAACCCTTGCGCCTGACCGTCTGCGACAGCGGCACGCCGATGCCGGAAAATATCGTCACAAACCTGCTGCGCAACATCGTCGCGTCGGAAAGCGGTCTGGGGGTCGGCTTGTATCAGGCCTCGCGCTGGGCCGAACAGCTGGGCTACCGGCTGACGTTGGCCGGCAACCAGCGGGGGCGGGTGTGTTTCGAGTTGAGGGATGGCAACGGGGTGAAGGGCCGCGGGGCGAAGGAAAGACGAAATCTGGATTCATAGATTTGGCCGTATGTGATAAGCTCATAGCCGTTGTTATTACGTTCAATTTCGTTTCATGTCCTCCAATTCGGCATCCGTACTCGCAGGCGCACTGCTGCGCCAGGAAGTTCTTGATCTGCATGCTTATCATGTGCAGGACAGCTCCGGCTATATCAAGCTGGATGCGATGGAGAATCCCTATCCCGTTCCACCCGCTTTGCGCGCCGAAATCGCCGAGGTGGTCGCCGCCGCCGCGATCAATCGTTATCCCGATCCCGGTGCCGTTACACTTAAGGAAAAAATCTGTGATGTGACCGGCTTGCCCAAGGGGATGGAGGTGTTGCTCGGCAACGGCTCGGACGAGTTGATTCAGTTGCTGGCGATGGCCGTCAATAAGCCGGATGCGGTGCTGCTCAGCGTGGAGCCGTCGTTCGTGATGTACAAGATGATCGCGATATTCACCGGGATGCGTTATGTGGGCGTGCCGCTTGCATCGGACTTCTCTTTGGATTTGCCTGCGACGCTCGCGGCGATCAAGCGCGAGCGACCCGCGTTGGTGTTCTTGTCCTATCCGAATAATCCCACCGGCAATCTGTTTTCCGCGCAAGATGTGATGCAAATCATCGAAGCCTCGCCGGGTCTAGTGGTGGTGGACGAGGCTTATTATGCTTTTGCCCGCGACAGTTTTATTCCGCACTTGGCGCGTTACCCGAATCTGCTGGTGATGCGCACCTTTTCCAAGCTCGGCATGGCGGGTTTGCGCCTCGGTTTTCTGGCGGGCAGCGCGGCGTGGTTGGGGCAGTTGGAAAAGCTGCGCTTGCCGTATAATGTCGGCGTTTTGCCTCAGTTGGTGGCCGAGAAATTGTTGGCACATCATGATGTGCTGTTGCAGCAAGCCGAACAAATTAAACTGGATCGTGCAAAGCTATACCAGCAACTGCGTGAAATTGCCGCTGTGAAGGTTTATCCCAGCGAGGCAAATTTTCTGCTGTTCCGGGTTGCAAATGCAACTGTTGTGTTTAACGGATTGAAACAGCGCGGCGTGCTGATCAAGAATTTAAACGGCGGACATACGATGTTGACAGACTGCTTGCGCGTGACGGTCGGTACGCCAGACGAGAACGAGAAATTTATTGCTGCATTACAAGAAACTATTAATCAATCCGCATAGGGCTAAACATGCGTAGCGCCAAAGTAACCCGCAACACCCTGGAAACCCAGATCAGCGTCGAGTTAAATCTGGACGGTAGCGGCAAGGTTAAGTTTGATACCGGGCTGCCGTTTCTCGATCACATGCTCGATCAGATCGCGCGCCATGGTCTGCTGGACATCAATATTCTGGCCAAGGGCGATCTGCACATCGATGCGCATCACACCGTGGAGGACATCGGCATCACGCTGGGTCAGGCGTTCAATCAGGCGGTCGGCGACAAGAAAGGTTTGCGCCGCTACGGTCACGCTTACATCCCGCTGGATGAGGCCTTGTCTCGCGTGGTGCTGGACATTTCCGGTCGCCCCGGTCTGGTGTTCAATTGCGAATTTGTGAGGGGCAGCATCGGCGAGTTTGACGTGGATCTGATCAAGGAGTTTTTTCAAGGCTTCGTCAATCACGCGCTGGTAACATTGCACATCGACAATCTGGCGGGCGACAATGCCCACCATCAGGCTGAGACCCTGTTCAAGGCATTCGGCCGCGCGTTGCGCATGGCGCTGGAGCTGGATCCGCGTATGGTCGGCATGATGCCTTCCACCAAGGGAACACTATAAATCAATCATGGTTGATGTCGCAGTAATCGATTACGGTATGGGCAACTTGCGCTCGGTCGAACAGGCCTTGCGCAAGGTCGCGCCCACGGCGGATATTGTCGTCACCGCTGACGCCGACACGATTGCAAATGCTCGTCGTGTGGTGTTCCCCGGGCAAGGCGCGATGCCGGATTGTATGCGTGAGCTGGATGCGCGCGGTTTGCGCGAGGTCGTGCTGCAGTCGGCGCGCAGCAAGCCTTTTCTCGGTATCTGCATCGGCATGCAAATGTTGTTTGAACATAGTGCCGAAGGTGATGTGGCCGGGCTGGGGATTTTGCACGGTAAGGTTACGCGATTCGCCAGCAATATGCACGATGCGCAGAATAACAAACTCAAGGTGCCGCACATGGGCTGGAACCAGGTGCATCATGCGCATCACCCGTTGTGGGAGGGCATAGAGCAGGACGCGCGTTTTTATTTCGTGCACAGCTATTACGTGCAGACGCAGGATGCGTCCCTGGTGCAGGCGACCAGCCAGTATCCGCAATCATTCGTGTGCGCGGTAGCGAAAAACAATTTGTTCGGGGTGCAATTTCATCCGGAAAAAAGCCAAGCGGCAGGGCTTAAACTGCTGCAGAACTTTACACTTTGGAATCCCTGATCCGGGGATTCCTGAGCTGTGAAATCCTTAAATTCTTAACATACTTATATGCTAATTATTCCTGCGATAGATTTAAAAGACGGTCATTGTGTGCGCCTCAAGCAAGGTGTGATGGAAGATGCCACAGTGTTTTCAGAAGACCCGGCTGCCACGGCAAAACACTGGCTGGCACAAGGCGCGCGCCGTTTGCATCTGGTGGATCTTAACGGCGCGTTTGCCGGCAAACCCAAGAACGAAGCCGCCGTGCGCAGCATCATCGAGGCGATGAAGGGTAGCGATGTGCCGGTGCAACTGGGCGGCGGTATACGTGATTTGGAAACCATCGAGCGTTATCTCGACATCGGCGTGACTTACATCATCATCGGTACCGCTGCTGTGAAGGTGCCCGGTTTCTTGCATGAAGCCTGCGATGCTTTTCCCGGACACATCATGGTGGGCCTGGATGCCCGTGGCGGTAAAGTGGCGGTGGATGGCTGGTCGAAGCTGACCGGACATGACGTGGCGGATCTGGCGCAGCGCTTTGAAGGCTACGGCGTGGAAGCGGTCATTTACACCGACATCGGGCGCGATGGCATGTTGTCCGGCGTGAATATTCCGGCCACCGTCGAACTGGCCAGGCCGCTGCACGTTCCGGTGATCGCCAGCGGCGGCATCACCAATCTGGATGACGTACGCGCGCTGTGCGCGGTGCGCTCTGAAGGCATCACCGGCGCGATCACCGGCCGTGCGATTTATGAAGGCACGCTGGACTTCAAGGCCGCGCAAGCGTTGGCGGATGAGCTGACCAAGACCGATGTACTGACCGGAGTAACACTCTAGTTTATGCTCGCCAAACGCATCATTCCCTGTCTCGACGTGACGGCAGGCCGTGTCGTCAAAGGCGTGAGCTTCGTCGAGTTGCGCGATGCGGGCGATCCGGTTGAAATTGCGCGCCGTTATGACGAGCAGGGCGCGGACGAACTGACCTTCCTCGACATCACGGCCAGCTCGGATGATAGAGGGATTATTTTTCGCATCATCGAACAAGTCGCCTCACAGGTATTCATCCCGCTGACGGTTGGCGGAGGCGTGCGCGAGGTTGGCGACGTGCGCAATCTGCTTAATGCCGGCGCGGATAAGGTCAGCATCAACACTTCAGCCGTGCTCAATCCTCAATTGGTCGCCGATGCGGCCGGGCGTTATGGTTCGCAGTGCATCGTCGTGGCGATCGATGCCAAGCTGGTATCCCCTGGGCATTGGGAAGTGTTCACCCACGGCGGACGCAAGGCCACGGGCCTGGATGTGGTGGCGTGGGCGAAAAAAATGCAGGACTTGGGCGCGGGAGAAATCCTGCTGACCAGCATGGATCGCGACGGGCAAAAAATCGGCTTTGATCTGGCGCTGACCCGGTCTATCACCGACGCGCTGGAGATTCCTGTGATCGCCAGCGGCGGCGTGGGTAATCTGCAACACCTGGTCGACGGCGTCAAAAAAGGCGGAGCGGATGCGGTGCTGGCCGCGAGTATTTTCCACTTCGGCGAATACACCGTGCAGCAGGCCAAACATTTTATGGCGCAACAGGGTATAGAGGTCCGGTTATGAGCGAATCATGGTTAAATAAAGTCAACTGGTCGATCGATGGGCTGGTGACAGCCATCGCACAAGATGCCGTCACAGGTCGCGTACTGATGGTGGCGTGGATGGATCGCGATGCGCTGAAACTCACCCAACAAAAAGGCGAAGCGGTGTATTGGTCCCGTTCGCGCAAGAAACTATGGCACAAGGGCGAAGAGTCCGGGCATATACAAAAAGTAAAAGAGATTCGTCTGGATTGCGACGGTGATGTGATCCTGTTGCAGATTGAACAACAAGGCGGTATCGCCTGCCATACCGGACGCGAGAGTTGTTTCTACAGCCGTTTGGAGCAAGGCCAGTGGGTCGAAGTGGATGCAGTGTTGAAATCTCCCGATGAGATATACAAGAAATGAACACGAAAAGATGAACTCAGACATATTGCAAAGATTGACCGAGACGCTGGAGGCGCGCAAACAGGCGTCGCCGGAAAGCTCGTATGTCGCGAAGCTGTTCAGCAAGGGCGAAGATGCGATCCTGAAAAAAGTTGGCGAGGAAACAACGGAAGTCATACTCGCGAGCAAAGCAGGCGACAAAACCCATCTGGTGTATGAAACCGCCGATCTGTGGTTTCATTGCATGGTTCTGTTGGCGCATCATGGTGTCAGCGCCAACGATGTGCTCAATGAACTGGCGAGGCGCGAGGGTTTGTCGGGTATCGCCGAAAAGGAAAGTCGGAAGAAAGGCTGAGCATGAGCGACTGTTTGTTTTGCAAAATCGCACGCGGAGAAATTCCCTGCCGCAAGGTGTATGAAGACGACGAGGTGTTGGTGTTCCATGACATCAACCCGGTCGCGCCGGTGCATTTCATGCTGATCCCCAAGCTGCATCTGGCTTCGTTGATGCAGGCCGAAGATGTTCATGCCGCCTTGCTTGGCAAGATGCTGTTGTTGGCACCCAAGCTTGCAAAAGAACAGGGATTGAACGATGGTTTTCGCACCGTGATCAATACCGGTCGAGGTGGCGGGCAGGAAGTATTTCATTTTCATATTCATGTCATCGGTGGCGGCAGCATCCCGCCGATGGTGCGGCGCAGTTAATTTATTAGGAGAACAAGATGGGCGGATTAAGTATTTGGCATTGGCTGATTGTATTGTTGGTAGTCGTGTTGATCTTTGGCACCAAAAAACTGCGTAACATGGGCAGCGATCTGGGCGGCGCGGTAAAAGGCTTCAAGGAAGGCATGAAGAGCGAAGATGATGCCGCAAAACTGATTAAAGAAGGCGGGCTGAATAAGGAAGGCGGGCAGACCATCGAAGGCGAAGTTAAAGACAAAAAAACGACTAACGTTTAAGTCTATTCTCGTCGGTCGGCAAAAATGTTTGATTTCAGCTTCTCTGAATTGATGGTGGTCATGGTCGTGGCGCTGATCGTCATCGGGCCTGAACGCCTGCCGAAAGTGGCGCGTACGCTAGGGCATCTGTGGGGGCGCGCGCAACGCTATGTGAATGGCGTGAAATCCGACATTGCGCGCGACATGGCCATCGAAGAATTTCGCCAGTTGCAGCAAAAAGTGCAAGCCGATGCCAGCGCGCTGGAACAATCGGTAAAGCAAGCGGCACAAACAGCCGATCAGCAGATGCAACAAATCAACGAGGCGGTTTCCAAGCCCTTATCCCCAGTGCTTTCATCATCACCCGATCGTGCAGCGCAGCTGCCGACGGTCGCGACACCGCTCGCCCATCAATCCGCCAGTAAATCCGAGTGAATACAGGAGAAAGCTTCATCGCGCATCTGGTCGAATTGCGCAAACGTCTGTTGAATTCCGTTGTAGCGGTGCTGCTGGTGTTCATCGGCCTGTTTCCGTGGGCATCCGACCTCTACACCTTGTTGGCCCAACCGCTGTTAGCCAAGCTGCCCAAAGGCGGGCAGATGATCGCCACCGATGTCACCACGCCGTTCTTCGTGCCGCTCAAGGTCGCGATGATGGCGGCATTTTTGATCGCGCTGCCCTACATCCTTTATCAGATATGGCGTTTCGTCGCCCCCGGTTTATACGCGCATGAAAAACGACTGGTGTGGCCGCTGATCATCGCCAGCACAATTTTGTTTTTTTGCGGCATGGCCTTCGCCTACTTCGTGGTATTCCCGGTGGTGTTCGGCTTCATTACATCCGCCGCGCCGCAGGGCGTGGCCGTGATGACCGACATCGATAAATACCTCAGCTTCGTGCTCTCGATGTTCATGGCGTTCGGCGTCACCTTCCAGGTGCCGGTGGCCGTGGTGTTGCTGGTGCGCATGGGTTTTGTCACCGTGGCAAAACTGCGCGAAATTCGCCCCTATGCGGTGGTCGGCGCATTCGTGATCGGTGCGATCTTCACCCCGCCCGACGTGGTGTCGCAATTCATGCTGGCGATGCCGCTGTGGCTGCTCTATGAGGCGGGGATCGTCGTGGCGAGTTGGTCGAAACCGATCGAGAAAGCAGCTGACGCAGGATAAACGTTCACTGCCGTAGGGCAGAAAACTTGTACCGCCCTGAGGGAAGCCTACAGCCTAGCCATATTCACCGAGAGCGCTTTCCGGGTGAGTGCAGGACCTACCAGATTTTCCACCAGCGGCCTGTCTTCTCCGCCATGGCGGAAAACTCTGCGGTGGCTTCACGCTCCCATGCATCAACCGAGAAACCGGATTGTTGAAAAGCCGCACTGTATTTCTTATCCACGCCCAGAATGTGATCCTGAAGCCATGCCTTCAGAAAATCCAGCATTTCGTATTGGATAGACTTTCCTTCGAGCGCATGTTTTTTGCATAGTTGGTCGAGCTGTCCGATCAATTTTTTGTGTTCCAGCTTATGCGCCTCGATATCTTTATATTTTGCCTGCTGCATCAGGCGTTCCTCAAGTTCAAAGTGTGTCTGAGTGTAATTTTTCAGAGCATCCAGTATTCCGGCAATGAATTGGTCGTCTTCGCACATGGCAACCCCAATGAACAACCGGTTGAGAATGTTGACTAATTCCTGATGCTGATCATCAATGGTTTTGATGTTGACACTGTAGTCGGGAGACCATTTGAAGAAAACTTCATTGTCTGACATAGGCGCTTTCGAAAAAATAATTCAACCATGATGGACGTTCGTTGTATGTGCAAGCGATATGCCGAAATACTCGAACAAATAACACGATTGAATATTATAAATTAATAACTGAAAAATGATTGCAGATTCGCGCGGATGCGCAATCACAGTCCGGCTGCGGGTAATGCGATTATTCTGCCTTGGGCTTCGGACGTTTGCCGATCTTCACCTGCAAATCCAGGGTTGTCCCGTTACGCATCAGCTTGATCAGGGCAACTTTACCGGGTGAAAGGTTGGATACGGTATCCAGCATGGCACTCGAGTCGTCGATGGTCTTGTCGTCGATCGCAATTAAAATATCTCCGGTCTTGACACCGGCATGTTCAGCCGGACTGTTGCGTATCACGTCGGTGATCAAGACACCTTTGGTGTCGCTGAGCTTGAAGGACTCGGCCAATTCCGGGGTGAGTTCCTGCACGCCAGCGCCGACCCAGCCGCGCGTGACGGAACCGTGTTGAATGATTTGCTCCATGGTTTTTTTCGCGGTGCTGGCGGAAATGGCGAAGCCGATGCCGAGCGATCCACCATTCGGTGAATAGATCGCGCTGTTGATGCCGATCAAATTGCCGTTCCCGTCTACCAGCGCACCGCCGGAATTTCCCGGGTTGATTGCGGCATCGGTCTGGATAAAGTTCTCAAAAGTGTTAATTCCCAGATGATCGCGCTTGAGCGCGCTGACGATGCCCATCGTGACCGTTTCACCGACGCCGAATGGATTGCCGATCGCGAGCACCATGTCGCCCACATGCGCTTGTTCCGGATGACCAAAGGTGATCGCGGGAAGCTTGCCGGGCAGCTCGATCTTGATCACCGCCAGATCGGTTTCCGGGTCGGAACCGATGACATGTGCACGGGCCTTGCGACCATCGGACAGCGCGACCTCGATTTGATCGGCGGCTTCCACCACATGCTGGTTGGTGAGTATGTAACCATCGGGGCTGACGATCACGCCGGAACCCAGGCTGGAATTGCTTTGCGGCTCGTCATTGCCCTGGTCGCCGAAGAAAAATTTGAAACGCGGATCATCCATCAAGGGATTAACCGGGGTCTTGATGACGGTGCTGGTAAAAATGTTCACCACCGCAGGCATGGCTTTTTGCGCGGCTGCACTCAAACCCATCGCCGGGGACTGGTCGCCGCTGATCAGCGGGGTATTTTCATACAGTGTGACCACGCCGGTGCGCGCGGCGTTCGGCAGCAGCTCCGGCTTGAGGGTGTGAATAATAAACAGCAGCGCCAGCGCGATCGTGACGGTTTGGGTGAATAGAAGCCAGTGTTTACGCATGGTAAGATGAATTTGGTGGAATTAATTATTGAAGGAAATAAATATATGCTGCTCAATGAATTGCGTGATTATAACGCAAGCCTGTTGCAAACCAACCTGTTCAAGGATTACTGCCCGAATGGCGTGCAGGTGGAAGGCCGACCGGTGGTGCGGCGTATCGCGACCGGGGTGACAGCGTCACAGCAGGTGCTGGATGAGGCGATCGCGTGGGGTGCGGATGCGATTCTGGTGCATCACGGTTATTTCTGGCGCAACGAAGAGGCCACGATAGTCGGCATTAAGAAAAAACGCATTGCGCAGCTGTTGCATAGCGACGTGAGCCTGCTGGCCTATCACCTACCGCTCGATGCGCATGCCGAATTGGGCAACAACGCGCAACTCGGCAAGCTGCTTGGCTTGACCGAACAGGGCAGATTTGGCGAACAAAATATCGCTTGGCTGGGTGCGCTTGCGCAGCCCCAGACGCTGACGCAATTTACCCAGCAAATCGCCCATGATTTGCAACGCATACCGCAAGTCATCGGGCAGAGTAACCAGAGCATACGCAAAGTGGCCTGGTGCAGCGGCGGCGCACAAGGGTACTTCGAAGCGGCGATCGCGCAAGGTGTGGATGCTTACATCACCGGGGAAATCTCCGAGCAGAATTTTCATCTAGCCGCCGAAACCGGCGTGGCTTTTATCGCCGCCGGGCATCACGCCACCGAGCGTTTCGGCATTCAGGCACTGGGCGAGCATCTGGCCAACCAGTTTGGTTTGGAGCATCGCTTCTTCGATCAAGATAATCCGATCTGATTCGGCCAAGCCAACTTAAACCCAGATAATCTGTTAGAACCACAAGCTCTTGTAGGAGCGCAATTTATTGCGCGATCATGGTCAACAATCGCTCGATAAATCGAGCTCCTACAGGCCAATGGATTTTATGGTTAAAACGTTCCGGTTTAATTTCATCTTAAAAAAATTCTCCTAATCGATCAGTTGGTCGCGCAACTGATTTAAAGAGGCAGCCAAGCCGCGAGGAGCATTTTTTAGTGCGGCATTGGCTTGCTCGATGGACTCTCGGTGCGCGATCAGCAGCGCTTTAAAAACAGCCTCGATATCGCCCAAAAGTTTTTCTGGTTGCTGTGCATAGCACAGCAAAAAATCTTTGCGGCGCGGATGGAACGCTGTCCACTGCCAGCCCAGAAATCCTTCATTGTTCTTGAAGCCGGCTTTTTGCAGCGACTCTTTCAGGCTGCGCACGGCAGGCAATCCGAGCTGGTCGGGGGAGGGCGCGACACTCCACATCAAGCCGAAATATATGCGCCACACGCCGCCGAGATATTGCTGTTCCAGCATCGGGCGCAAGTAAAGCGCATGCTCGTCACGCAGCGTGCAATGCAGTCCGACCAGGCTATCCGGTGCGTTCTTGTCTTCGGTGAGTTCGATTTGCCAGACCCGTTCAGGTTCGTTGATCAAGGCTTCGAAGCGCGGCAGCAATTCACGCCATAGGCGATTGTTTATTTGTTCGCGCAAGGTATCCATTTGTTCGGCAACGGCGAGACCCAGAGGCAGGTTTTCCGCTTTTGCAAAAAAATCCAGTACAGCTTGTTCTTCATTCATGGTGTTTTATCCTGAGTGGACCAACCTCGAAAAGGTAAATAAGCATTTGCTGTAATACTGTGCGGCATATCACTTTTTTTGTCATGTCTAGAGTGAGTTGCAATATCAGTATTGACTTTATTTTTCAGACTAGACATTATTCGTCTGTGTGGTCGTGCCGTGCTCATTCAGGCGGGAATAAACTAAAGCTGGATAATAATAATTATCGCGACACAACGCATCAATAAAAAATCCGATTTACCTTTTTAATCAGGCTGGCGCGAGCTGGTCAATCATGCTGGCATACAGCCAGTATGGGATATTGTTTGCTGGGGGAGCTCTTACGATGCACCGTTTTATACGTTTGTCAGTTTTGTTAATGGGTTTGTTTGCTGTAGCGAGCAGTTATGCAGCCGATGCCCCGCTACCCGCGCCAATGACCGAGGATGATTTAGGCCCGGCTATTGAGCAACCGATCGAGTTTCCCCACAATCGCCATGCAGGTCTTCGCAATCCTGACGATCCCACCAATAGCGACCCTCTCAAGGGTGGCATGGAGATCAATTGCATGTACTGCCATACCTTTGCGCGGCGCAGTGCGGTAGCGGGTATCCCGCCACTGCAAAAGTGTATCGGTTGCCATCAGAGCATTGATACGGTGCGCGATAAGCCTCGCATCAAGAAATTATTCGAATACTGGGATGCCAAGAAGCCCGTTCCATGGAAGAAGGTGCATGATCTTCCCGACTTCGTGCGTTTCAATCACGAGCGCCATATCAAACGTTTCATCTTTCAGCAGAACCGTCCGGTTCAGGAAGCCTGTGGCTATTGTCACGGCGACGTGAAAACAATGACGGTGGCGCGCCGCAGCAAGTTGCTCTCTATGGGTTGGTGCGTCACTTGCCACGAAAAAGAACATCTGGTCACGGCCGAAGGCGGTATCCCTGTTGGCAATCAAGCGTACTGGTACAGCATGCATAAGCCGCCTGTTGATCCGTCGGGCATTGTTAAGGCTAAAGGCCCGAACGATTGTTCGGTATGCCATAAATAGTAGAGAGGTTGTGATGATGAACAGTGGTTCCGTAAAACATTTGGCCGGGCAACCGTTTGATCGGCGTGATTTTCTGAAGGTGCTGGGCTGGAGCGGTGCGGCGGTTGCGTTGAGCGGCTGCGGCAACGGTTCGGTCGAGGATGGTCGTGAAACAGTGGTTTCGTATGTCGAAGCGACCGATTACATGATCCCCAGCATCAGCGTGTATTTCAATTCGACCTGCGCGCAGTGCGATGCGGGTTGCAACATCACCGGGCGCATCCGCGAAGGGCGCGTGCTGAAGCTGGAAGGCAATCCTGATTCTGCGATCAATCGTGGCAAGACCTGCGGTCTGGGTCAGGCGGGTGTGCAGCATCACTACAATCCGGATCGCGTGCGCGAGCCGTTGCTGCGTAGCGGCAATTCGGGCGAAGCCATCACCTGGGAAAAAGCCTATGCGCTGATCGCCGAGAAGCTGAATGGCGTAAAGGGTGAAGAGATCGCGTTCCTGAGCGGCGGCGTGAGCGGCCATCTCAAGGTGTTGTTGGGCAACTATCTGGACAGCATCGGCAGCAAGAATCATTTCGTGTACGAAGCGATCGCGCCGGCCGTAGTGCGCGCCGCAAACAAAAAGTCCTATGGTGTTGAAATGCCGCGCTTCAATATCAACAAGGCCAAAGTTGTACTGTCGTTCGGCGCAGACTTCCTGGGTGCCTGGGTTTCTCCGGTGCATTTTTCGCAGCAGTACGCGCAGTTCCGCAAGGGTGTGAATGGTCAGCGCGGTGTGCTGATTCAGGTTGAGTCGAAGATGACGCTGACCGGCGCAAATGCGGATCGCTGGCTGGTGGTGCGTCCCGGCACGGAAGGTATTCTGGCGCTGGGTATCATCCATGCGCTGGGCGCGGCAGGTTTGGCATTGTCAGGCGATGTGGCCGCTGCGGTTAAGGGTTATGACAAGGCGCGCGTAAGCGCGGATACCGGCGTGTCTGTCGAGCAGATCGACAAGATCGCCGCAATCCTGAAAGCGCGCACACCTAGCCTGGTGCTGGCGGGCAGCGCGGCAGAAGGTTATGCGCACGGCTCGCAGAATGCCGCCGCAATCAATCTGCTCAATCAGGTGCTGGGTAATGTGGGCAAGACGGTAGAGGCTGCGGCTGTCGTGCCGTTTCCGCAAATGACGCCGACAACCGGCAATACGGCTGCATTGAAGACGATGAATAACGGTCTGGCTGCAGGCAAATTCAAGGTGCTGTTCAGTTATGCGACCAACCCGGTATTCACCGCGCCAGGTGCGATGAAGTTCAAGGACAACATGGCCCGCGCGGGCTTCAAGGTGGCGTTTGCCCACTATCTGGATGAAACCGCGCTGCAGGCTGATCTGGTGTTGCCGCTTGATTCAGCGCTGGAAGACTGGGGCACGCAGGTTCCCGAGTATATGGCGGAAGGCGCGCAAATCAACATCCAGCAGCCGCTGATGGAAAAGCTGCACGCCAATACCGATGGCAAAGGCACACGCGGTATGGGCGATATTCTGCTCGCGCTAATCAAGCAGCGTCGCGCCGACGACTACAGAAAATATGATGACTACTACGCGTATTTGCGCGCTGCAGTTTTGCAAAACAAGGGCGCGTTGGGCGGCGGTGTTGCCGATGACGAGACTTTCTGGAACGAGACGTTGAGCAAAGGCATCATCAAGCTGGCAGGTGCTACGCATGCCTTGTCCGGCAAGGCGAGTGTGGCGGGTCTGTCGCTACCTGCCCCTGCCGCAATCGATGCGCAATATCCGCTGCAGTTGATACCGTCGGTGAATGCCAGCCTGCGCGATGGTCGTCATACCAACCAGCCCTGGTTGCAGGAATCGCCGGATCCGTTGACCACGATCGTGTGGGATTCTTGGGTGGAAATTCATCCCAAGAAGGCCGCCGAGCTTGGCATAGTCGAGGGCGACATCGTCGAAGTGTCCGGCAAAAACGGTTCGATCAAGGCGCAAGCGTATCTGTTCCCCGGCATCCATCCCGATGCAGTTTCGATCCCGCTGGGTCGCGGCCATGAGGCGCTGGGCCGTTACGCCCAGGGTTATGGCGTGAACCCGTTCCAGATTCTGGATGCGGTGTATGACAAGGAAACCGGCGAATTGGCGCTGCACGAGACGCGCGTTAAAGTCAGCAAAATAGGCAAGCGAGTGATCGTCGTTAAAGACGAAGGTTTCGCGGGCGGAAAACAGATGGGTAAGAAGATTGCTGTGCGCGTGTCCAGCGATAAAGTTAAGCTTTCGGGGGAGGTTTGAGTCATGTCGGTTAGCAATCTATTAGAAAATTGGTCGGATGTTCGTCACACCCACCCGGTGGACGATGTGCCGCATACCCCTTACAAATGGGCGATGAGTATCGACCTGGACGCATGCAGCGGTTGCAATGCATGCAGCGTTGCTTGCTATGCGGAAAATAATCTGGCGGTAGTGGGCAAGGAAAAGTACGAGCATGGACACTCCATGCACTGGATGCGCATCGAGCGTTACTGGGACGAAGATGGTCGCGAATTCCCGGATCAGGGCGCGCAATTTCTGCCTATGATGTGCCAGCAATGCGAAGCCGCGCCATGTGAAACGGTTTGCCCGGTAGGTGCGACCAACCATACGCCGGACGGTATCAATTCGCAGATTTATAATCGCTGCATCGGCTCACGCTACTGCGAGGCTAACTGTCCCTACAAAGTTCGTTACTTCAACTGGTACGACTATCCCACTACCGACAATGTCTGGCCTGCCGAAATGAATCAGCAGTTGAATCCGGATGTGACGGTGCGCGGCAAAGGCGTGATGGAAAAATGCACGTTCTGTATTCAGCGCGTGACGGTGGCCAAGAACAACGCGAAGAACGAAGGCCGCCTCGTGCATGACGGCGATGTGCAGACCGCGTGCCAGCAAGCCTGTCCGACCAGCGCCATTCATTTCGGTAATCTGGTTGACCCAGAATCGAAGGTGTACAAGCAATGGCAAGCTCAGCAAGTCGAGTTGGATAAGGATGAGCAAACCAAAGACAAGGGTACAGAAGAAGGCGGCGTGAGCCCAGAGGGCGAAGGTAAGTTGCGTGGTTATCGAGTTTTCGAAGAGCTGCGACCCTATCCTTCGGTCATGTATCTGGAGCGCGTGCGCGAAAGCGACATTTAAGTAAGCCGCCGCAATTACTGAAATTTCTTTAGGAAATAAAAGATGAAAGATATTCGCGAAGACATCGCTTGGGCAAAGATCAATACCGATGTGCTCAGGAGTTTGGAAAACCCCAGAAAGCTGTATTGGGTCATTTTGCTGATTGCAATTGCCATGATCGGTGTGGCAGTAGGATGCGAAATTTATCAGTACAACATGGGCATGGGTGTTTCCGACAAGAACAACTCACATGTGTGGGGGCTGTATATCGCCACCTTCATTTTCTGGATCGGCATGAGCCACTCCGGTACGTTGCTGTCGGCGATTCTGCATTTGATGCATGCTGACTGGCGCAAGCCGATCTACCGCTTCGCCGAAGCAATGACCACCTTCTCGCTGATGACGGCCGGATTGTTTGTGGCGGTGCATCTGGGTCGCGTGTGGCAGATTTACTACGCCTTACCTTACCCGAACGGGCGTGGTGTATGGCCGAATTTCCAGTCGCCGCTGTTGTGGGACGCGATGGCGATCTTTACTTATCTGAGTTCGTCTATCCTGTTCCTGTACGTCGGTATGATTCCCGATCTGGCGATTTGCCGCGACAACATGAATCCGGGCTGGCGCAAGAAGCTGTATACCGCGCTGTCGCTGGGCTGGGAAGGAACGGATCGTCAATGGCGCAATTTTCGCGTCACGTATCTGACGATCGCTTGCTTCCTGATTCCGCTGGCCGTATCGGTGCACTCCATCGTGGCATCCGACTTTGCGATGTCGCAACAACCTGGCTGGCACATCACCTCGTTCCCTCCGTATTTCGTGGCGGGTGCGTTGTATTCCGGTTGCGCTGCGATCATCACGCTGTTCATCATCTTGCGCTACGTGTTCAAGTTTGAAGAATACATGACGCTGCCGATTCTGAAGAAGATCGTGCGTCTGACTTTCGCGATTGCGATGGTGTGGACTTATCTGAATTTGATCGAGTACGCAACGGTGTGGTATGGGCATGATCAGGCTTCCAAGGATGTATTGATCCAGAAAGCCACCGGCGTTTATGCGCCGTTCTGGTGGACGATGAATTTCTGCGGCTCGATCGTCCCGTTGATCATGTTCTTCAGACGCTTTCAGACAAACATTCCGGTGTTGTTTGCCGTGTCGTTGTTGCTGAACTTAGGCATGTGGCTGGAACGCTGGATGATCGTCGCGCCGACGTTCTCGCACGGATATTACCCGTGGACATGGGATAGCGATCAATGGCCGAGCCTGATTCAATGGGGCATCGTATTCGGTAGCTTTGGCTGGTTTACTTTGCTGTTCATGGTGTTCTGCAAGGTATTCCCATCAGTCTCTATGTATGAGGTGAAGGAAATGGTTTATCACCGTAGTCTGGCAACTAAAAAACTGGAAGCGACCGGCAAGCTGGCCGCTGCCGGGAAGGGAGCACACTAAATGAGCAAACGTCATTTACTCGCGTTGTTCAGCAATTTCGACGAGGCCGAGGCGGCAGTCAGAGAGTTGCGCGGGCTCAGCGTCAAAGGCTTCAATGCCGATAAAGACATGATCGTGAAATCACCGATCGAGCATCCTGAGGTTGAGGAGTTCCTGGGTGACAAGCCGGTTTATGTGCAGTGGTTCACCTTGGGTGGTGCACTGGCAGGCGGATTGCTGGCGTTCTTTTTGATCTCCGGCGCGCAAGCCAACTTCTTCTCGCAAATCAAGGGTGGCAAACCTGTCGTACCGTTTCCGCCCAATTTCGTGCTGACTTATGAAATGTTCATTCTGGGTGGTGTGTATATCACGGTGCTGGGTTTCCTGATTTGTGCGGGTTTGCCTGCAAGACGCTCGCCGTTGTATAGCGCCAAGGTATCCGAAGATCAAATTGGTATTCTGGTGCAAGCAGATGAAGCGGCCAGCAGTACCTTGAAAGCAATATTCACGAAACATCAGGCATTGGAAATTCAGGAAGAGGCGGGGAAATGAAAAAGTTATCCTTGGTTATAGCATTGTCGCTGGTGCCCACGTTCGCGCATGCGTGGCCGTGGTCTATGGACATGGCCAATCAGGTCAGTATCAAACCGCAGGAAAGTGTTGATCCGGCCAACCCCGGTATGAATTCGTTTCCGAGTCGTTCGGTGCCTGTCCCCGGTACGGTTACTTCTTCGATAGCGGTTAAGGATAAGGACGTCGCGTTCAAGCTGGCCAACCCTGTTCCGGCAGATGCCAAATCGGTCGACATGGGCGGTCGTTTGTTTGAAATTTATTGCGTTCCTTGTCACGGCAAGTCAGGTACCGGCGACGGGCTGGTTGGGGATAAATTGATGCTGAGGCCCTGGAATTTGACCTCGAGCAATGATTTGCATCGCTGGGATTCAAAAGACTATCCAGATGGTTACATCTTCGGCATGATAACCTTTGGTGGCGGAGTGATGCCGGTTTATGCCAACGATCTGAGCCCAACCGAACGCTGGCATGTCGTAAATTACATCCGTAAAGTGCTGCAAAAAAAGGCACCCGTCGCGGCTGCTTCTGCTGCACCGAAGACAAAATAGGAGACGGTCAAAATGTTTTCATATAGTAATTGGTCGGTTCTGACCGTGAATTTTTTGGTGGTGCTGTATCTGGCTCTGGGTGGCGTGACACTGTCCGCCGTGTTGCATCTGGTGGGTGCGAAGTGGAGATATGAAGTTCGTCTATTGGCAAGCTCGTTGTTCGCGCTGTTTCCGCTGGCATTCGTGTTGCTGGTGGTGTTATTGGTTAACGGCGAGTTGACTTTCCCCTGGTTGAAAGAAGCAGGCGAACATGCGCATCACCTTCCCGCTTGGCACAACTACACTTTCCTGGTTGCCCGCGAGGTGCTCGGCATGCTGGTGGTGATGGCGATTTATTGGATGTTTATCCAGCGTCAAGCAATCAGCGAACGCAGCGCCGAAGACAGTGCACGTTTTCACACCATTGCCTGCTGGGTTCCGTATGTCTACGTGTTGTATGGTACGATGGTCGCTTGGGATTTTGAAATGACCATGCTGCCTTCGTGGCACAGCGCGATTTATGGCATGCAGCATTTCATCAGTAATTTCGGCATGTTCCTGGCGTTCCTGGTGATCTGGATTATTGCCTTGAACAGCCGCGATAAGCTGGTGCGCCCGGTAGAGTCCTACATCTACAATTACATCGCACAAATGCTGTTTGCTTTTACGTTGTTGTGGATTTATACCTTCTTCGCGCAATATCTGACTATCTGGTACGGCAACTTGCCCGATGAGACGGTGCGTTTGTTTGGTACATATAGTAACGGTGCTCAAACAGGCGGCATGCAGAACGGCGACTACACCTTTATCTGGTGGGCGATGATCGTCCTGAAATTTGTGATCCCGTTCACGACCTTGGCCTTTCCAGCAACACGGCACAATGTTAATGCGATAACGGCAGTGGCCACTTGTATCATCATCGGCACGTTGTTCGAGCGCTATGTTTGGGTCGGCGGCGTTAAGGGTGGCATGGGCGCTTACCCAATTTTAGTCGCGGTAGTGGTAAGCGGTGTGGTCGCGGCAATCGGGTTTTTCTTGGTGCGTATGCGTTTGCAAAGCATTCAATTGGTTAAAAGGTAATCAGTATTATGATGAGATTGTATTCTGGGACGTCTTGCCCCTATAGCCATCGCTGCAGGATCGTGCTGTTCGAGAAGGGCATGGATTTTGAGGTGATTGACGTGGATTTGATGAATAAGTCTGAAGATGTCGCGGCGATCAATCCTTATGGCAAAGTTCCGGTGCTGGTGGAGCGCGATCTGGTGCTGTATGAAGCGAACATCATCAACGAATATATAGATGAACGCTTCCCTCATCCGCAACTGATGCCGCCGGATCCTGTCATGCGTGGCCGTGCCAGATTGTTCCTGCATCGCTTTGAACAAGAGTTATACAGTCACGTTGACGCGATAGAGCACGGTGTGCCCAAGGCGGCCGAGAAGGCGCGCACCATCATTCGTGACAACCTGACCCAGCTCGCACAGATACTGACCAATCAAAAGTTTTTGCTGGGCAACGAATACTCGATGCTGGATGTGGCGATTGCACCACTGCTATGGAGACTTGATCATTACGGTATCCAGATGGGCCGTGATGCTGCGCCGCTGATGAAATATGCCGAGCGCTTGTTCTCTCGTCAGGGTTTCATCGATGCGCTGACGGCCTCCGAAAGAGCAATGCGCAAGTGAGCGATTTATCCACGCGCCCATACCTGATTCGCGCGATTTTTGAGTGGTGTGTGGATAGCGGTTTGACTCCTTATCTGGCTGTTCATGTCGATGAGCATACCGAGGTCCCGCGTGCTCATGTGAAAGACGGCGAGATTGTCTTGAACCTCAGTGCCGATGCGGTGCGCGATTTGCAGATGGGCAACGAGATGATCACCTGCACCGGACGTTTTGGTGGCGTCCCCTTTAACCTCCTGGTGCCGGTTGCAGCGGTTGTTGGCATATTTTCCAAGGAGACGGGGCAGGGCTTGGTGTTTCAAGCCGGTGACTCGCAACAACCGCCGCCCGCATCGACCAGTGGCGATGCGGCATCCAAGCCTAAACCCCATAAGCCGCAATTGAAAATCGTAAAATAAAAAAAGCCGCATATCCTGCGGCTTTTTTTATTGGGTGTGTTTGTCGTTATACGGTAGCTTGAGCCATTGTCGCGTGCATCTTGCTCATCGCCTTTTGTTCGATCTGGCGGATGCGTTCTGCCGATACATTGAACTCGGCGGCCAAGTCATGCAGCGTAGACGCTGTTCCCTCTTCGCACAACCAGCGCGCCTCAACGATGCGGCGGCTGCGTTCATCCAGACCCGCCAAGGCCTGCACCAAGCTGGAAGTTTGCAGGCGCTCACGTTCGGCGGTTTCCAGAATTCGCGATGGCTCATGCTCCGCGTTGTCGGCCAGATAATTAATCGGCGCGTAGCTTTCATCGTCATCGACGCCGCCGGGTTCCAGCGCGATCTCGTGCCCGGAAAAACGCGCTTCCATTTCTACCACATCGTGTTCACTGACGTTGAGTTGTTGGGCGATCTCGGTGATTTGTTGCGGCTTGAGCGGCGCCAAACCTTTCTTCATGCTGCGCAGGTTGAAGAACAGTTTGCGCTGTGACTTGGTGGTGGCGATCTTCACCAGCCGCCAGTTGCGTACCACGAATTCGTGAATCTCGGCGCGTATCCAGTGCAGTGCGAACGACACCAGGCGCACCCCGCGATCCGGGTCATAGCGTTTCACCGCCTTCATCAGGCCGATGTTGCCCTCCTGAATCAGATCGGCTTGCGGCAGACCGTAACCGGCATAGCCGCGCGCCACGCTGACCACCACGCGCAAGTGAGAGAGCACCAACTCACGTGCGGCATCGAGGTCATCTTCGGTCTTGAAGCGCGTCGCCAACGCGAACTCCTGCTCCTGAGATAAAATCGGATAGCGGTTTACGGCACGGACATAGCCTTCCAGGCTGTCAACGGCTGACGGTATAGGCAAACTCATTGTGGCATTCATCGCATCTCCTCTTTTGCGGCATGATTTTAGCACTCGCGGGGTTGGAGTGCCAAGATGGGAAATGGTTCGATGCGGGACGTAGTTGTGTGAACGGCAGACTGCGGCGCATTTAATGCGAAGTAATGGGACCAGAAAATCGTCCCTCCCCAATTTTTTTGTGATAAATTATTTATCACAATGTTCGCCGGGACATGATATGTTCAACGGCAATTGATAAGGGGGCGGGCCATCTGTCGTATGGCTGTCTGTTTGCAGGTTTTGCGCCCCATGTGCAACGCTCTTCAATAGTATTCGTATACTCTTTGGGAAAAAGACATGAAAATAATCATTCTTTCGGCTGCCCGGACAAAAGTTTTTTGTCTGCTGGCAGGCATCATCGCTGCTGTGACTTGCGCGTCAGAAGTGTCGGCGCTGCCTTTGTTCGCTCGTCAAACTGGCATGGCTTGTTCCGAATGTCACTTCCAACATTTTCCGATGCTCAATGGCTTCGGTCGTGCATTTAAGTCCGCTGGCTATAACATGATGGGCCCGCAAGCAAAAGTGGAGGGGCAGGATTTGACCCTTCCCATCACGCTGAATATGGCCGTGATGTCGAGTGCCGGTTATGAAAAAACCAATCAGGCTGTGGGTGTCGGCCCCAAAAAAACCACGGGTAACGGCGCATTTTATGTGCCGGGCACGGGGGGGGAGCTGTCGGTGTTCTTTGGTGGACGGGTAAGCGATAACACCGGCTTTCTGGCCGAACTCGGCACGGGTGGTCTTTCTCCTGCCGGGTTGACGGCAACTACAACTCGCGGTTCCGCCAAGATGCCTATCCTGTTCGAGTCCGGCTTGAAAATTATTGATGGCACACGTATCGGCGTCATACCTTTCACCACGGATGTCCAAGGCGCGTCTTACAGCTTTGAATTGCTCAATACAGGTGCCAATGCCGAGCACCAGATGAGCGGCACGCGTGGTCTGAATGGCGCGCACAGCGCAGTTCTTTCAGCTCAGCAATACATCGGTACCGCCAGCTCCGCGACCGGCCTGGCATTTGTTGCGAACAACGCCATGGGTTTCATCAACCTGACCAAGTACGATCAGACCGGTATTGCAGGTGGTGCCTTGGCCGCTTTGGGCTCCACTTATGTACGTGTCGCGGGTATATTTGATCTGGCCGGTTGGGATACGGGCATGGGTATTCAGGTATGGGGCGGAAACTCGGCGGTTGCCGGAGCGCTCACCTACGCCGATACCCGAGCCGTCGCTGTTGACGCCCAGATGCAAGGCAGACTGGGTGGCAAGCCCGTGGGTTTCTACGTCAGCTATGCCAAAGCACCCGTCGGCACGACCAACACTTACAACATGGATCCCGCAGCCGTCGTGTCACCTTCGACCGTGCCAGTTATTTACGGTACCGCCACCAAGAGTGCCTTGAATATTTCTGTTGAAGTGGGCGTGATCCCTGAAAAATTTACGTTGGGTGCCGCGCTGCGCGCCGGCAAGAGCGGCGTTGCTGTCGGCACTGTCAGCAATGCGAGTGATAATGCGATCATGCTGATCACAACCTACAAGCTGGCGCAGAACGTGATGGCATCCCTTTCCTTGACCCGTGCGAGCGGAGATTACTGGGATGCGGCACATAATGACGCACTGGGCAGCACCACCACCACCTTCAACCTGTTTACCCTGTTCTAGGGCAGCGCTAATAAGCCGTCATTACCGTAGCGTCAACTCCACTATCTGCTGATAGTGGATGCTAGCCTGACCGTAGGTCAGTTTATTTTGAGCCTGCCGAAGGGGCAGGCGGGGCGACACGGTTGAATTTTTAAAGTTCCGTTCTAACCTAATTTTATTACCGCAATATTTCAGGACATGATATATTTTGGTTTCAAGTGGGAGGGGGAGCTTCATCATTTGAGTCGTAAAACTTTAACCAGCGGCTTCTGCAAGTTTTTTTGCAGCCTGTCGATTGGCTATGCGAAGCTCATTAGCAATATTCTCAATAAAATATAAAGGAAAAAGTTATGAATAGAATCATTTTCTTCCTGGCAAGTGCAATCGCAGCTTTGACGTTCGCGTCAGAAGCGTCGGCTCTGCCATTATTTGCACGCCAAACCGGCATGGAGTGTTCGGCGTGTCACTTCCAGCACTTCCCGATGCTGAACAGTTTCGGTCGCGCATTCAAGTCCGGCGCTTACACGATGATGGGCGCGGAAGGTAAAGTGGAAGGTGAACGCCTGTCCATTCCTAATGTGCTGAACATGAACGTGCTGACTACCGCCGGATATGCCAAGAGCAACGGTGCTAATGTTGGCGCTCCAATCGGAGCCAATACCATTAACAAAGGTTCTGTGTATGTTCCCGGCACCAACGGCGAGTTCTCGCTGTTCATGGGTGGACGCGTAAGCGAAAACGCAGGCTTCCTGGCTGAAATCGGTTCAATCGGCGCGACTGCTCTTAGTTCCGCCAAGATGCCGGTTCTGTTTGAAGTGGCCGACGGCACCCGTGCCGGCGTCGTGTTCTTCACCACAGGCGGTCAGGGCGCGTCTTACGGCTTTGAAACGCTGAATACCGGCGCGAATGCCGTGCATCAGATGAGCGGTACGCCGGGCTTCGATAGTTCGCATACCAATTCGATCTCTGCCCAGCAATACATCGGTACCGGGACAGCAGCGACCGGTGCGGCCATCGTCGTGAACAACTCGATGGGCTTTATCAACGTGACCAAGTTCCACATGGCCGGCCCTGCTGATCTGGGCGGTACCGGCGCACCGTTGGGTTCGACCTACCTGCGCGTAGCCGGTACGGTTGATGTGGGCGATTGGGAACTGGGTGCAGGTGCACAGAACTGGAGCGGGCAGTCTTCCGCACTCACAGCTGGTACAGTACCTGTTTTACCAAATATAGGTACCCATGCGTCTGCTGTTGACTTCCAGTTGCAAGGCGCTGCTGGCGCAATGCCGGTGGGCGTTTATTTGACCTGGGCCGTTGCCCCGGTTATCACCACGACAGGCGTTGCAGCAAATGTATATAACGGCGGTTCGCTGACAAAAAGTGCGGTCAATCTGGCTGGCGAAGTGGGCGTGATTCCTGGCGTGGCTACGCTGGGCATGGCGGTTCGTAGCGGCAAGAGCGGTGTAGCTGATGCCGCGCTCGCCAACGAAACAGACAATGCCGTTTCGTTCATCGGCACCTACAAGCTGGCGCAAAACATGCTGGCTTCGCTGTCTTACACCAAGCAAAGCGGTTCTTTCTGGAATAGCACTACCGGTGGTAGTGCCACAACTGGTGGTATTGGCGCAGCTGCTGGCGCTACAGGCAACACAACTTACACCATCAACCTGTTCACCCTGTTTTAATTGGCTGACCGTTGCGCGCAAGCGCGTAGCGGTTGAGGCTTGATTCAGGTTTGATAAGTTGGTGTGTTGAACAGGGGAGACTTCGGTCTCCCCTGTTTTTTTTCGCCCATCATTTCAACGCAGCGTCATTTATGCGCAGGCTGCGAATGGGTGGTGCCAACGCCTTCGGGAACTCATCGGCCTACCCTTGCGTGTGCGGAATCCAGTTATAGAAAACCTCCCGCGAAAGCGGAACCGCATCGTAGTTTTGTCTGCTGATGCGCAGTGTTTGTTTTGCTGGATTTGCACCTACGCGGGAATGAGAAATGACGGTGCTAACGGATGATCCGGGATTAACCCTTCTTTTTCAGCAGAGCTTGCAGATCGGCGAACGGATTGTGCGAAGCCACGGATGACTGGTTGTCTCGATTGCCCGGACGATCCTGCTCTTCGAGCAGGCGCGAATGCTCGTTGTCGTGGCAATACAGGCACAGCAGCTCCCAGTTTGAGCCATCCGGCGGATTGTTGTCGTGGTTGTGATCTTTGTGATGCACCGTCAATTCGCGCAGGCGCGCACCGGCAAACTCGCGCCCGCATCGCCCGCATATCCACGGGAATAATTTGAGGGCTCGCTCGCGATATGTCGTCTCGCGCTCAGCGCTGAGTCGGCGCGCTTCGGCGACAACGCGGTCGAGCCGGACATGATCAGGAGTAGTGTGTTTTGGCATGATCTAACTCAGGTGCTTTATAAACCCAGATAATTCATTAGAACAAAAAGCCGTTGTAGGAGCTCGATTTATCGAGCGAAAACGTGTTATTCGCGCAATGAATTGCGCTCCCACGGGTAGTTTGCCAAACGCCTAGATTGCGCTGCTGATCGCAACGGGTGGCGGTTGCTTCTTGGGTTTCTTAACTTCCTTGTTTTTACGCTGTTGTCCTTTAGCCATGATAGTTCTCCTTGTGGTGACTTGAAATGTGCGGCAACGTATGCGATGCGGATGAAGATGAGTCCATGCCGTTCGGTCAATCCGGGATTCGGTAAAACCCGACGCATGCAAATGATAATCCGTCGCGAGAAAAAGCGAAACTCTTTCTATACGACTTCGACCATTCCCCAACTCAAGGTATCATGCGCCAACTTATGAAAACACCCAAAAGAATTGAACCGCTGATCCAAGACGGCCTCGTCGACGAGGTCATGCGCCAACTGATGAGCGGCAAGGAGGCCAAGGTCTACGTGGTCCGCTGCGGCGACGAGATACGCTGCGCCAAAGTTTACAAAGAAGCCGACCAGCGCAGCTTTCGCCAGAGCGTGGACTATACCGAAGGTCGCAAGGTCAAGAACAGCCGCCGCGCGCGCGCGATGGAGAAGGGCACCAAATATGGCCGCAAGGCGCAGGAAGAGGCCTGGCAAAGCGCCGAGGTCGATGCCTTGTATCGACTGGCTGCCGCCGGTGTACGCGTGCCCACACCGTATAATTTTCTCGAAGGCGTGCTGTTGATGGAGCTGGTGACCGGAGACGACGGTTCAGCCGCACCCAGGCTCAACGATCTGGCGCTCACACCGGAACTGGCCCGCGAGTACCATCGCTTTTTGATCACCCAGGTGGTGCGCATGCTTTGCGCCGGGATCGTTCACGGCGACCTGTCCGAATTCAACATCCTGCTCGGCAGCGGCGGGCCGGTCATTATCGATCTGCCGCAGGCCGTCGACGCGGCAAGCAACAACAACGCCTTCAAAATGTTCGAGCGCGATGTCACCAACCTGGCTAATTACTTCGGGCAATTTGCGCCCGAGTTGCTGGCCACCGACTATGCCATGGAGATATGGTCGCTGTATCAGAGCGGCAAATTAAATCCGGAAACTCCGCTGACCGGCCACTTCCAGCGCAATGAGAAACCGGCCGATCTGGTGGGTGTGATGCGCGAAATCAACGACACGCTCAAGGAAGAAGAAGCGCGGCAACTGTACCGGCAGCAGCAATTGGAAAAAAAGAAGATGGCCGGATTTTAGTGCGGGAAGCGTGTGTTGGGGCGACTTCTCTTGCGGCTGAGCTGGGTCTGTTGCTTGAACCCTATTTATTCTAGTGGAGCCGCAGATAGTGGATATAGAAGATGAGCATTTTTGCTGTTTTTCTGTGAATTTATAGAGGATAAATTTTGCTCAACAATCCATCACCATCCATTCCAAAATTCGCCCTGTTCAATCTCGGCTTTCGCCCATTCTTTTTGCTGGCGGGCGTGTATGCGCTGATCTCGATATTCATCTGGGGTGGCGTTTATGTCTATGGCTGGCCGGCGCCGCGCTTGCCGTTTTCCCCCGTGCACTGGCATGCGCATGAAATGATCTTCGGATATGGCATGGCCGTTGCAGCCGGGTTTTTGTTGACCGCCGTGCGAAATTGGACCCATCTCCCTACGCTCCAGGGTTACTCGCTGGCAGGCTGTGCCGCATTGTGGCTTGCGGCACGGGTGGCTGGGGGTTTGATACCCGGGCAGATACTGCCGATGTTGCTGCTGGATCTGATGTTCGATCTTTGGTTCATCGTTGCGATCTTTAGACCGATCCTGCGTGCAAAACAGCATGATCAAATCGGTATCGCATCCAAAATAGTGCTGCTGATGCTGGCTAACCTTTGCTTTTATCTCGGCGTGTCGGGCGTGCTGGAGCAAGGCATCGTGTGGGGCTTGTATTCCGGATTGTATTTTCTGCTGGCGCTGGTTTTCAGCATGGCGCGGCGCGTGTTGCCTATGTTCATCGAACGCGGTGTCGGCTATCCGGTGACATTAAAAAATCGGGCGTGGATAGATCGCTTCGGTCTCTATGTGTTTGTGCTGTTCGTGATTGCCGATGTGTTCTGGCAGAGTGTCCCGGCCACCGCCGTACTCGCCGGCTTGCTGTTCGCGATTCATACGATGCGGCTGGCGGGGTGGCACACCAAGGGCATCTGGAAAAAGCCGCTGCTGTGGGTGTTATACGTCGGCTATGGCGGCGCCACCTTTGGGTTCCTGCTCAAGGCGCTCACCCCGTTCTTTTTCATATCACCTTCGCAGACGTTTTCTTTGGCGTTGCATGCGTTCGCATTGGGCGGCATCGGCATGATCACGGCGGGAATGATGGCGCGCATCGCGCTCGGACATACCGGCCGCGACATTCAGCAACACTCGCGTTTGCTTGCGCCGATTTTTATGTCATTGGTCGTGGCCTATGCTGCACGGGTTCTGTTGCCGATGTTCGCGCCAGCGCACACCCTGTTGTGGCTTGGGTTGGCGCAGGCAGCATGGTTGATCGCGTTTGCATTGTTTGTCTGGGTGTACGCCCCGATCCTGGTCAAATCACGGGCAGACGGGAAGCCGGGTTAGTGGCGCTTAAGTAAAGCGAAGCTGCCGTTATCAATATAAAGGATCAATCATTATTTCTTCAGCCCAACCTGCCGCAACAAAACGCCTGTCTTCGCTGCGGGACTTGCTGCCATTCCTGCGCCCCTATCGCGGCAGGGTTCTACTTGCTTTCGTGCTGTTGGTTCTCGCGTCCGGCACGGTGCTGGTGTTGCCTTTGGCGTTTCGCGATCTGATCGATTTCGGGTTCGGGGAGCGTGCAAATGCGCACAGCGCATTGCTCGGCACCGAGAGTCTGGACGGGCATTTCGCCGCGCTGTTCGGCTTGGCGTTTGTGTGGGCGCTGGCGGTGTCGGCGCGTTTTTATACGGTGAGCTGGGTGGGCGAGCGGGTAACGGCGGATTTGCGCAGCGCGGTGTATGCGCGTGTGCTGCGGCAATCACCTCAATTTTTCGAGACGTTGCAAACCGGCGAGGTTTTGTCGCGGCTGACCGGCGACACCACGCTGATTCAGACCGTGGTCGGCAGCTCGATTGCGATGGGCTTGCGCAGCCTGTTCCAGTTTATCGGCGGCATGGTGATGCTGGCTGTCACCAGTTTTTATTTGTTCTCGCTGAATTTCGGTTTGATGATATTGCTGGCGCTGCCGATTATTTTGATCGGACGCCAAGTGAAAAAACTTTCGCGCGAATCGCAGGACAAGATCGCGGATGCCTCGGCGCTGGCCGGCGAGATACTCAACGCGGTGCCGACTGTGCAGGCCTACACGCAGGAGCAGCGCGAAACAAAGCGCTTCGCCGACAGCGCGGAGCTGAGTTTCATCACCGCAATCCGGCGCACCCGCGTGCGTGCCGCACTAACCGCGCTGATCATCACTGCGGTGATGGGCACGATCATTTTCGTGCTGTGGGTCGGCGCTAATCAGGTGCATGACGGCAGCATGACTGGCGGTCAGCTCGCCTCGTTCATACTCTACGCGGCTTTGGTGGCGGGCGGCGTGGGCACGATGGCGGAAGTCTGGGGCGACGTGATGCGCGCGGCGGGCGCGACCGAACGTCTGCTGGAACTGCTTCACGCTGAATCTTCCATCGTCGAGGCCGCAGCACCTCAACCGCTACCACTGCCGAAGCAGGCGGCGATCCGCTTCGAGCAAGTCAGCTTCCGCTATCCGTCGCGACAGGATACCGCCGCGCTGGATAACATCTCACTCGACATCGCGTTTGGTGAAAGCGTCGCGCTGGTCGGCCCTTCCGGCGCGGGCAAGACCACGCTGTTCCAGTTGCTGTTGCGTTTTTACGATGTCACCGATGGCGTCATCCGCCTCAACGGGCAGGACATCCGCCAGCTCTCGCTGCACGAGTTGCGCGACAAGATCGCGATCGTGCCGCAAGACGCGGTGATCTTCTCGGCCAATGCGCTGGAGAACATACGCTACGGTCGCCCTGAAGCACGCGACGATGAAGTCTTCGCTGCCGCCCGTGCCGCACTGGTGGACGAATTCATCTCCCGTCTGCCGCAGGGCTATCAGACATTCCTGGGGGAGCGCGGTACGCGCCTGTCCGGCGGGCAACGCCAGCGCATCGCGATTGCGCGCGCGATATTGAAGAACGCGCCGCTGTTGCTGCTGGACGAAGCCACCAGCGCGCTGGATGCGGAATCGGAAATTTTAGTACAGCAAGGGCTGAACGCCGCGATGCAGGGACGCACCACGCTGATCATCGCGCACCGCCTCGCCACCGTGCAGAAGGTCAACCGCATCGTGGTAATGGAAAATGGCCGCGTCGTCGAAACCGGAACCCCGGAAGATTTGCGCAAACAGAGCGGGCTTTACGCAAGGCTGGCGAAGTTGCAGTTCGATGTTTGACGATAAGCCAGTTAGTCGGCTGGCCTATCGCAACTGATCAACCCAGCGTCGGGTAATCGGTATATCCCTTGGGCCCGGGCGTATAGAACGTGCTCATGTCGAATGCGTTCAATGCCGCGCCGGTCTGCCAGCGTGCGACCAGATCCGGGTTGGCGAGGAACGGTTTGCCCACCGCGATCAGATCGCATTTGCCCGCAGCCAGGTCGCTCTCGGCATGCGCGGCATCGTAGCCGCCGGAGAGGATCAGCTTGCCCTTGAACACGTTGCGGAACACAGCCTTCATGGATGCAGGTACCGGCGGCGCACCCATGGCCGAGTGGTCGACCAGATGGATGTAGACCAGCCCGCGCGCATTGAGCTGCTCGGCAAGATAGGTGTAATCCGCTTCCATCGCGTCATACAGCGGCATGTCGTTGAACACCCCGAATGGCGACAGGCGTATGCCGACTTTATCTTTTCCGATGGCCTTGATCACCGCGTCGGCAACTTCGAGCGCAAAGCGCGCGCGGTTTTCCAGCGAACCGCCATAGCGATCGGTGCGTAGATTAGAGTTCGGGCGGAAGAATTGTTCGAGCAGGTAACCGTTTGCCCCGTGCAGCTCGACACCGTCGAATCCTGCTACCACAGCGTTTTTCGCGCCTTGGGCGAATTCTTCTATCGTGGCTTTTATGTCAGCCTCGGTCATTGCCTGCGGCATGGCGTTCTGTTTCATGCCTTCAGCATCGGTGTATATGTCGCCGGCGGCGGCTACCGCAGACGGCCCCAGCACGCGTGCGCCCTTGGGCAGGTTGAGCGGATGGCCGATTCGTCCGCAGTGCATGAATTGCATGAACAGCTTCGCGCCCTTGGCATGAGCCGCAGTCGTGACCAGTTTCCACCCGGCGATTTGTTCCGTGGAAAAAATTCCCGGTATGCGCGGATAACCCAGCCCATTCGGCGACGGTGTTGTGCCTTCGGTGATGATGAGGCCGGCAGTGCCGCGCTGCGCATAATATTGCGCCATCAGTTCGTTCGGGATATTGCCGATCGCGCGATTGCGCGTCATCGGCGCCATGACCAGATGATTCTGCAGCGTGAGTGAACCCAGCGTGGCTTTTGAAAATAGCAGTGACATGATTGCTCCTTTTAAAAAATGAGTTGGATATTTTACAAATAAGGAAATGGTGCTGGCGCACACAAAACGTTTCACGCTCACCCATTAAATCGATTAACCAAAACTTGGGCATTAAGCAGACGGCGTTGCTAATCCGTCGGGCAATATACTCCAAATTAAACGGGTCAACCCATGCTGCCCAATATCGATTCATTGTTGAGGTGCCGTTTTTCATATATGGAGCCGATCTTGCCTGCATCATGCATATCAGATTCACAATATTGTCATGGAACAAAATCCGGACCGTCTGGTCGAAATCAGCGGAATCGGTTATGAACATGAGATTCTATTCATCTTTAGGATTACTCAAGGAGCATGAACATGAGCGAAAAAAAAGACCGCAATATTCTTTCGGAAGATTCCAGGTTTAACGATGCGCTCAGCTGGTTTGCAGCCTTGTCAGTGACGATTGCATCGTGGGTGAGTCTTGCAGCTTAATGGCAGCCAGCGTCATTAAAGAATTCGACAGAGGGCGGTCAATGATCGCCTTCTGTCATTGCCTGCCGTTTATTTCAGCACAATATTTTAGGAGGCAGCATCAAGGCATATCGAGTCTGATCCTTGCGGTTTTTTTCGGAATCGCAAAAAACTCATATTCCGGCAAGAAGAGGTAGAAGCAATAAAGTGTTACAACTCTCTTGGAGTTTGCAACACTTTATTTACGGATGATGGCTAAGATTGGTTTCGGCATAAGATTCAATGCGTACATTGATGATCATGTCCTAAGCTGGTATGGTTCGTTGCAAGAGAGGTGCGTGTAGTTCACTGGCGATATGGCTTGCTGGTCATAGAAGGCTTAGATCTCGTGCCGATCTTCCCAACTTTTGTTAAATTATGGAGGTTAATCATGAACAGGAAAAAAATAGCATTTCTTTTGGCTTGTGGGGTAAGCATGGGATTCTCGGCGATTTCAGGCTCCTCCTTTGCAGCCGATTCTTCCACTCAGAAGCCTGCCGTCGCCCAATCGATGGCCTCGCCAAAAGTACAGGAAAAAGATCACTGCGATGAACATGAGTCCGGGATGATGGGGGCTTATGGTCACGGCATGATGGGTGAGCATGAGGGCGGTATGATGGCAGGACATGGCTCAGGGATGATGGAATCACCCCGTATGAATATGGTCAGGTCGCTTGATCTTAGCGATGAGCAACGTTCCAAAATCAACAAGCTGTTCGACCAGATGCGCCACAATAATCTGATCGTCGAAGGTTCTATCATGGACGAATCGGCAAAGCTTCGCGATCTTTATGAAGCGGATAAACGTGATCCAGCGACGATAGGCAATGCGTATCGAAAGATTTTTGACTTGAAGCGCCAGATGATAGAGTCGATGATCGATACCCAGAATCATGTTGAGGAGTTATTGACCCCAGAACAAGTTGTTCAGTTAAAGGGCATGCGTCACATGCCGGGGCATATGCACGGCCATAAGATGAACTGAGTTAAGGTGTTTTGCCAAGCGAATACCCAAGTCGGAATACTTGGGTATTTTTTTGCGCCAGCCTATGTTCGGTGAACCCATGCCGCACACCAGCAGGACTTACTTGGCCTTGTGTTCCAGTGCGATGCCGAGCAGTTCCAGAACAACGCCTACGACCAGCAGTAATGCACCCGGCCAGGCTTCCGGAGCGAGGAGCATCAGCGCAGCGCCCAGCACCACCATGGCCACGGCAATGGCGCGCCGGATACGTTGATTTTTTATCATATGGCTCTCCTGGGCTGTTAGTTGGATTGAGTTTTCAGTATAGTTTAGATAGTGCCTTTCAGGCATCCTTATCTGTAACATGATTTTTGGTCGCACGGCAAGGGCGCTAATCAAGCCATCAATGACGGAGATCACGATGAAAAAACTTAAAAATGAAGCCGAATTATTTAAAGAGGCGTTACTCGCAGGCGTGAAGTATGCGGAGGGGCGTGGTGTAGTCGAGTTTGAAGTAACTGATTCGGCAAGTGAGAAGTTGTTATACCTCTACAGGCTGCTGGTTCACGATAAAGTCATTCAGCCATTGCCTGAAGATCAGGTCGCCGAAAAAACTTTGCGCCATAAACTGGCGATCTGGTACTCAAAACAACTGCCCAAAGATCATCCGCTGTTAAAATAAAAAAAGAGCTGCGCAATCCGATCCTGTTGATCGTGCAAACATCAGCGCGACATTTGTATTGGGCACATCGAAATGAGTATAGACGACAATAACGAGAAATTTCGCATCGACAAGTGGCTTTGTGCCGCGCGTTTTTTCAAGACGCGTTCTCTAGCGGCTGACGCGGTCGAGTGCGGCAAAGTGCATCTCAATGAGCTGCGCGTCAAACCGGCCAAGGCAGTCGTGGCGGGCGATATGCTGGACATCCACATCGGGCAGCATCAATTCGTGGTCGAGGTGCTGGCACTGTCCAATAAACGCGGTCCGGCCTCTGAGGCGCAGAAACTATATCGCGAGACCGATGCCAGCCGTCAGCGACGAGAAACTCTGGTAGCCCAACTCAAGGCACAACCGCTGCCTTTTTTTGTTAAGGGCAGACCGACCAAACGTGATCGACGCGAGATCGAGCGCTTCAAGAAAGGCGAGTGATAACTTCTGCCGATCCGCAGACGACATACGGAATCGGAGTTTCAGGACATGTGGCAAATACGCTTCGTTGTATTACCCGATATTTATCTCGAGTCATCCAATAGCATCTCCAGACGCATGCTGAGCATCGGGCTGATTCTGAAATTATTTACTTTTGGAAAATGCAGTTGCGGGCTTAGTTCGAAGAACATCCATTCCCGATGTAACCGGTAACGGTAAAGCAGTAGCACGACTTCATCCATCACCTGAAACTGCGGATTGCTGACCCCAACCACACTCACCTGATACAGCAAGGCAGTACGATCATCCAGGGTGTGAAAAGTAGAGAAATCCTGGCTCAGATCGAAGTTCTGTTTGTCATTGAGCCATGTGGCCGTAGTGGTGGCACGAAACAGAACCGGCTCGCTTATAAAGCGTTCCCAGTCAACCTGAGTGGTTTCACCCGCGCCTATGGAATTAAACCAATACACCGATTCCGCTGCTTTTAGCCGCCACTCGCCCATCGGAGCCGAGTAGCTAGCCCTTGAGCGTACGAAAGGCTGTACCGGGACAGGAAATTTAAGTCCCGCATCAGTGCTAAAGTGCCAGGCGCTTTCCACCGCGGGCTCATAGCGCGCAGCCACGCCATAACTTCCCGGTGCAGTAACTTTTTTGTTAAGCACGGCTTGGCCCGGTGTTGGCTCAGGGGTTATATTTTTATCGGGGTCAGTTTCCAGCATCAGATGCAATCGCCCCTCGGTTACAGGCAATCTCAAATTGAGCCTAGCTGCAAAATCGAGCTTGCCATCACCGCTATATCCCGTCACTCTGGTCAGATCCATCTGAACCACGCTTTGATTGCTCTCCTGGAAATGACGATCACCACCAAAGAAGCGATCGAGATAGCTGGCGAAGCTGGTGATCTTACCGGACAAATAATCACGCGGAGCCTCCATCGAGTCAAAGCGATCAGATTGCGGTGTCTGTGGAATAGAGGGTGTCTGCGTAACTGCTTGTGTCTGTGGAACAGGTTGCTCTGCGCCAAGCAGCTTCAACGGAAAAATCAGAGTCATGCCCAGCAGCAGACTCTGCGCAAGGCAGGAAGACCAGATGGATTTTTGCTCAGAGGCGGACATGTCGGGCAGATATTACACAATCGCGTAAGCTGTGTTTGCGTTCCTGTAATGTCAGCACATGCATTCTCATTAACACCCCTTGAATTTATTTGCAGTGCATTTTATGGCCAGCTCCTGCGCTTCGGCAATTTTCGGTGCAGTCATATTCTTTGCTATTGAATCACGATAGATGGCTCTTTCTTGTAATTGATCCGCAGGCGCATTGGTCGCAGCAATGTTGGCCCACATATACGCCAGGACGAAATCCTGAGGAACACCTAGCCCATAGTTATACATATTTGCAAGCATGTATTGAGCAGAGGCGGCACCCTGTTCCGCTGCCAGTCGATACCACTTTACGGCCTCGTTGTAATCCCGCGGAACACCTTGTCCTAATTCATACATAAACCCAAGGTCGGATTGCGCGTCAGCATTACCTTGCGCCGCCGCCAGCCGATACCACTTTACGGCCTCGTTATAATCCTGCGGGACACCTTGCCCGCTGTAATACATCCACCCAAGACAAAATTGTGCGCCAGCATTACCATGGTCTGCCGCCAGTCGAAACCACTTCACAGCCTGTTTGTAATCCGCTGGAACACTCAGCCCCAAGTCATACATCAACCCAAGGTTGGCTTGTGCAACAGCATTACCTTGATCTGCCGCCAGTCGAAACAACTTCACGGCTTCCTGGTAATCTTGAGGAACGCCCTTTTCAGTTTCATACATCAGCCCAAGACTGGTTTGTGCTTTAGCATTACCCTGTTTGGCCGCCAGTCGAAACCACCTCACAGCCTCATCGTAATCTTGGGGAACACCCTTTCCATTTTCATACATCAACCCGAGGTTGAATTGTGCAACAGCATTACCTTGATCTGCCGCCACTCGAAACCATTTCACGGCTGCTTTGTAATCTTGAGGAACGCCCTTTTCGTTTTCGTACATAAACCCAAGGTTGACTTGTGCGAAGGCATTACCTTGCGCTGCTGCCAGTTGGTACCACATCACGGCTTCCTTGTAATCTTGAGGAACCCCTTGCCCATTGTCATAAATGGTCCCCAGGTCGAATTGAGCGAAAGCATTACCCTGTTCTGCCAACGGCCTGAGTAACTTTTCTGCTTTTGCATAATCTTTTTCATGGTAGGCGCGTTGTGCATCGGATAACGAATCGGCACTTGTCTGATCGGTCAACGCAAACAAATACACACAAACCAGCAACACCCGTTTTAGCGAATTATTCATTTTTGTGATCCTCTTTTCGGTGCCAAATCTGAGCGCAACTTACGCCTACGGGAGCTTTCTGGCCAAGCGAAACCCGAAGATGCTGAAACGGAGCGCTGGCTTGTTGCTGTTGCGTATCGCCGCGCGCGTGTTCTGCGTTCCGTTGTTCCACGAACCGCCTCGAAGCACACGTTTTGCATCATCCCCTTTCCATGCACTGCCGTCTGTCGGGGCGCCTTCATAGTTGTTGTGGTAACTGTCCTCGGTCCATTCCCACACGTTCCCCAGCATGTCATTCAATCCGAATGCATTGGGCTTGAAACTGCCCACCGGAGCGGTATAGGCAAAACCATCCTTGCAATTATGTGCAGACCAGGATGTTGCGCCATGTATCTGTGCTTGTGCTGTCTTGTCCGCCGCATTCGCATAGGAGCAAGCCTCATCAGGGTTCGTCCCCCAGTAACGTGCTCTGCTGGTGTTGCCACGGGCAGCGTATTCCCATTCGGCCTCTGTCGGCAGACGATATGGTTTGCCGGTCTTGCGTGACAGCCATTTTGCATAGGCTTTGGCATCGTTCCAGTTGATGCAGGTGACCGGGTGTTTGTCGTCTTGTAAGTAACCGGGCTCGCGCCAGCTGCCTTTGCGATCTTCAAATTTTCCGCCTTCAAGCGTCCAGCATTTGTCTGCGGTGTTGTATTTGGTCTTTTTTACGAATGCCGCAAACTGGCCACGGGTGATCTCGGTCATGCTCAGCGCGAAGGCGGCAACCTTGACACTATGCACCGGGCCTTCGTCGTTGCTATGCCCAGCCTCAGAACTTGGCGAGCCCATGTCAAAGCTCCCCGAGCGGATCACCACCATCTTCGGACAGCTTGGACAGTCTTTGAAAGTACGGACAGCCCTAGGTGCAGGTGCGGCTTTGGATGCTTTAACTGCTTTAGCCTGTTCGGCGGCTTGGGTGGGCATCCACATCAGACAGAGGAGGGCGACGATGAGACCGAGCAGGTTGCGCATTGGGGGCTTGTCCTATTTCAATTTGATTAGTTGATCGAATACTTCCCATCTACTATCTATGTCATACGAGGTTGCAAATGCATCAGCCCGAAGCCTAGCAGCAAAAGCCCGTTGCTGTCATCCGTTCGTGGTTTCACGGCTTCTTAAAGTTTTTCTGCGTCGCCTAACTGGCTGATGCAATGCAATGAATTTGCAGGCGCCCTTGAGTATAGCCCCCTTATTTCTGGCAATTCATGCAATAGAAACTGGAACGCTGTCCCTGTTTGATTTGTTTGATGGGCGAACCGCAACGGCGACAGGGTTCGCCGCCGCGCCCGTACACCCAGTAGTGCTGCTGGAAGTAACCCGGTTGGCCCGAGGTGTTGACGAAATCGCGCAGCGTGCTGCCGCCCAAGTTGATTGCCTCGGTCAGGGTCGCGCAAATTTCGGCGACCAGTCTTGCGCAGCGCGGCAGGCTGAGTTTGCCCGCTTTGAGTTGCGGTTTGATTCCGGCGCGGAACAGCGCTTCGTTCGCGTAGATGTTGCCCACGCCGACCACGATGTGGTTGTCCATGATGCATTGCTTGATAGCGATGCTGCGTCCGCGCGTGGCCTGATACAGATAGCGCGCATCGAAGTTGCGGGCTGGTAGCCCGTCTTCCAGTGGTTCGGGGCCAAGTGTCGCGAGCAGCGGGTGGGTAGCCGGATCGCCGGTATGCCACAGCACCGCGCCGAAGCGACGCGGGTCGCGCAGGCGCATCAGCGTGCCGTTGCCCAGCACCAGATCGAAGTGGTCGTGCTTTAGTTCGGGGGTGTTTGCGGGCAAAATGCGCAGGCTGCCGGACATGCCCAGATGCAGGATCAGCGTGCCGCAGCCGCAATCCATCAGCAGGTATTTGGCGCGGCGTTTGAGCGAGCGTATGGTCTGACCGCGCAACAGATCCGGCAGGTTGGCCGCGACAGGCCAGCGCAGCCTGGGATTGCGGATCACGACATCCGTAATGGTCAGGCCGATCAGATGTGCGGCCAGGCCGCGCCGCGTGATTTCGACTTCGGGGAGTTCGGGCATGATTTTAAAGTTATTTGTAGGTGCGCGATTTATCGCGCCCCTACATCCAATTTAAGCGCGGCGGCGCTTCCACCACATCCGTCCGCCCACACCGGCGAGCAGCAGCGGCAAGACTAACAAAAAGATGACGCTGATGATTTCGAGTTGCATTTTGCTTAACTCCAGCTTGCTGTCCTTTGCAGCACGCGGTTGCCCGGTGATGAGATGTTCCTCGCCGGCCAGCCAGTTCACCATGTTCAACCCTAAGTCCACGTTGCCGCCATTGCCGGCGAAACTGTTGGAGAGGAATGCGCCGTTGCCGACGACCACGATGCGTTGATCGCGGTCATGGGTGTGGCGCTGCAAGGCCATCGCGATGACCACGGGGCCCGGGGTGTCGTGCTGTTTGTCGAACGGGCGCACGGACAAACGGTTTTCGTCGCGCGGCTTGTCCTTCGATGGATTGCGGCTCACCCAGCCGCGAGGGGCGACTTCCACCAATACCTGGTGTTGCCAGTCCGCGTTTTCATTCGGGTGCCCGGACAAAAGTTCTTTGTCCCAGATCAACTGTCGTGCGGAAGGGTAGGCGGTGGTCAAGTTGAAATTGTTCGTGATGGCGTGAGGCGGATAAGTCGCACCCAGCGACCAGCTGGCGGGTGCATTCATTTCGGTGGCAGCCGGATCGATCACGATGCCGGGCGGCAGCAACAGGTCGAGTTTTTCGGCGAGTCGTTCCAGCCCGTGCAGCGGTTCAGCATCCACCAGCCAGAGCAGATTGCCGCCGCGCTCGACATAGCGCAGCAGCTTGTCTACTTCGCCGGGCATCAGATCGAGTTGCGGCTGGGTGATCACCAAGACGCTGACATTGCCCGGCACTTCCTGCGCCAGTGCCAGATTAAGACTGCCCAAGTGAAAACCGTTCTGCTTGAGCTTCGCGCCGAACACCGAACCCATGTCAAAGTTGGCGATGCCGTCCAGCTTGCGCTCGCCGTGCCCATCCAGATACATAATAGTCTGGTCTCGGGTATGCGACAGGCGCAGCAAAGTGCTGGTGACGATGGGCTCGTTGATCTTGGTCAGGTGTTCGCTGCGCCCGGCGTATTCGATCACCATTTCACCGTTGAAACGGATTTGCGCCGCTCGGGCTTTCTCCTCGTTTTTTTCCGGATCGATGAACACCAGTTGAATGTCGGGCTTGTAGCGTTGATAGAGCGACAGAAAATCGCGAATGATCTTGCGTATGTCGCCCAAGTGCGCGTCCTGTTCGGTCGCATACACGGTGATCGTGACCGGGCCGCTCAGTTGAGCGAGTATTTCCACACTGCCAGGTTCCAGGCTGTTGACGGTGTTATAGGTGACGTCGCGCTGGATAGGATATTGCATTGCGACATAGCCCAAGCCAGCTGCAACGCCGGTTAAAACCAGCACGAACAGCAGATTACGCAGAGGTTGATTAAGCAAGAATTTATATCGCATATCTCATCCGTATCTGCGGTTGTTGTGCAAGCGCTGTATGGTCAATAGCAAAAAGACCGTTGTGAACAGTACGAAGAACGCCGCATCGCTGCTATCGAGCAAACCGTTGTTGAAATTCTGGAAGTGGTTGAGCGGCGATATGGCATGCCAGGGCGAATTTTCCGCCACAGCGCCGATGTCGGCCAGCCACAAACCGAGCAGCACCGCCAGCGCGCCGATCGCGGCGATGATGGGCTGGGTGGTGAGCGCGGAGATATACAGCCCCAGCGCGATATAACTGGCGGTGAGCAGCAGCAGTCCCAGCATATTGCTCAACAGCAGACCGTGATCGAGCTGGGTGCCGAGCGCCAGCGTGTAGAGCATCAGCGGCACACCGGTGACCAGCACGACCAGAAAAGTCAGCAAGCCTATAAATTTTCCGAGCACGATGTGCAGACCGGACAGCGGAGCCGACAGCAGCAGCGTGAGCGTCTGGTTGCGGCGTTCCTCGGCGATCAGACGCATCGTGAACATCGGCACCAGCATCATCAGCAACAGCGCGACCGTATTGAACATCGGTGCGGCAACAGTGGTTGTCACGCCGGGCGGATTGGCGAGTTGGGCGAGCTGCGGCTGGATTTCAAGGAATGCTTCAACCCGCGCCAGAAAAAACCACGCGAGTATGAATTGCAGCAGCGCCAGGATGAACCAGGTGGACGGCATCGAAAACAGGCTGCGCAGTTCGCGCAAGGCGAGTAAGCGGATCATAACGCTAGCTCCTCGGCGGCATGATTTTCTGTAATCTCAAGGAACACTTCTTCCAATGACATTTTCCCGTTGCCGTGTTGTCGCATGTGCGCGCTGGTATCACCGTAAATCAGTCGGCCGTGCTGCATGATTTCGACGCGATCGCACACGCTTTCGACTTCGCCGAGCAAATGCGTGGAGAGGATCACGCTGTGCGTATCGCCCAATTCGCGGATCAGTGTGCGTATACCGCGAATTTGCGCAGGGTCCAGGCCGACAGTGGGTTCGTCCAGCACGATCACGGCGGGACTGTGAATGATGGCTTGCGCGATGCCGACGCGTTGCTGATAACCCTTGGACAAGGTGCCGATGATCTTTTTGCCGACCGCTTCCAGGCCGCAGCGCTGCAGGGTTTGCGTCAACGCACCGGCGACATCGGCGGACTTCATGCCGCGCAAGCGCGCCGCAAAGGTCAGGTAATCGTTCACAGAAAGTTCGCGGTATAACGGCGGGGTTTCCGGCAGGTAGCCCAAGTGCGCTTTCGCCAACGTGGGTTTGCGCAACAGGTCGATGCCGCAGATTTCGATGCTGCATTCACTTTTTTCGGCGTTGTCAGGCAGCAGGCAGCCGGTCAGCATTTGCAGCGTGGTGGTTTTTCCCGCGCCGTTGTGTCCGAGCAAGCCCAGCACTTCCCCGCGCTTTAATTCCAGCGACAGATTATGAATGACCGTGATATTGCCGAAGCGGCGCGTCAGGTTGCGTGCACAAAGGGTTATTTCGGGAGCGATATTTGACAAAGTCGAAAGGCCTTCAGGGTTGTGAATTGGGCTGAATATAACCTATTATGTGCGTCCACATCAAAAGCAGTATTGTTATGACCCAGTTCAAGTTCATCCTTCTCGGCAGTTTGCTGCTCAGCGCTTGTGCGCACGGCCCTGAGCGCACCCCGGTGAATCAGATTGGCCCGCACGGGAATGCGGGTCAGGCTGAGCCGCTCGAGCCTCAGGCAGAAGAGCCTCAGGTGTTGCCCAATATCGAGTTGAGCAGCGCGTTGCTCTATGAATTTTTGATATCCGAAATCGCCAGCCAGCGCGGTAACGATGCGCTCGCGGCCGAGGGTAGCTCGGACTTGGCCAAGAAAACGCTAGACCCGCGTTTGGCGATGCGCGCCGCGCACCTGGCGCTTCAATCCGGCCAAATCGACAAGGCTATCGAGGCGCTCAGGATTTGGCGTGATGCCGATCCGTCTTCGCTGATGGCCAGACGTATGCTGTCTTCGGTTTTGGTGCGCAGCGGCAAACTGGATGAAGCCCGCGAGGAATTCATTAACTTATTGAAAGCGGATGAATCCCATTCCGCGCAAATCTTTATCCAGATTTATCAAATACTGTCTCCCTATCCGGATAAGACGGCGACGTTGAAGCTGATGCGCGAACTGGTGCAGCTCTACCCACGTGTGGCTGAGGCGCATTGGGGCGCGGCGCAATTGGCGCTTGCCGCAGGCGACGGAGCGCTCGCGCTAACCGAGGTAAGGCAGGCGCGCCATCTGCGTCCCGAGTGGGATGTGGCGGTCTCGCTGGAGGCGCTGCTGTTACAGAAAACTGCGCCACAACAGAGCTTGGATGTGTTGCACAGCTATCTGGGTAGCTACCCGGAGGCGCGCGAGATCCGTTTGCAATATGCACGCGCCTTGCTCGATCAAAAGCAATACAAGCTGGCGCGTGACGAATTTCAGCGCATGGCGGACGAAAATCCCGATAACCCGGATATGGCCTATGCCATCGCATTGATCTCGCTGCAGATGAACGATTTGAAGAGTGCCGAGATACAGCTCAAGCAGGCACTCAGCAAAGGCAAGAAAGAGCAGGATACGGTGCAGTATTACCTCGGGCAGTTGAGCGAAGCGAAGAAAAACGATGATGAAGCCATCGCCTATTACCGCGAGGTCAAAGATGGCGAATATCTGGTGGCGGCGCAGATTCGCATCGCTTATTTGCAGAGCCGTCGCGGCCAGCTTGCCGAAGCGCGCCTGCTGTTGCAACAGATATCGGTCACCGATAATCAGCAGCGCGTGCAACTGGTGATGGTCGAGGCGCAATTATTGCGCGATGCAAATCAATTCGACGAGGCTTACCGGGTGTTGAATCAGGCGCTGGAAAAGCAGCCCAATCATATCGATCTGCTCTACGAGACCGGGATGATGGCCGACAAGATCGGCAAGCCGGACGTGTTTGAGCAATTGATGCGCAAGCTGATTAAAATCAAACCCGATCACGCGCAAGCCTACAATGCGTTGGGCTATGGCATGCTGGAACGCAACGAGCGCATTCCGGAGGCGTTAGCCTTGGTGGAAAAAGCCCTGCTGCTCGCCCCCGATGATGCCTCCATCATGGACAGCGTGGGCTGGGGCTACTATCGCAGCGGCAAGCTCGATGAGAGCGTGAAGATGTTGCGGCGCGCCTACGCCGGCAATGCCAATCCCGAGATCGCAGCTCATCTGGGTGAAGTGTTGTGGGTGCGCGGCGATAAAGCGGAAGCCAAAAAGATCTGGCAGGATAGCCTCAAGGAAAATTCCGGCAATGAACAACTGTTAGCGGTCATCAAAAAATTCGAGCCTTGATTAAACGTAGGTTTATATCTCAATCACCGCAGAGCGGTTATAGATGCGTTCCCACGCGAAGCGTGGGAACAATAGAACTACGCCCAAACCCTAACTGATACAGGAGAAGAACTTATGTTCACGATGGATATACCTTATACGCCGATACAAGATGCTCCTATCGTGTTGGCGCAGGCAGCAGTGTCTGGTGCGGGGAGTAACACCCAACAACCTATTTACTTACTGAAAACATGTGATGAATTTCAGAGTGGGGTTGAGGGATGGGCAACCCCTGCTGGTTGGCTCGCAGTATCTTTGGGAAACCAAAATAATCGAGATATCTTAGACGATAGAACCGCATTAGCTTCCATCAAAATCACCTTACTGGAAGCGCCTAAGCATGGAACATTTACGCCTGATTCTACTGGGCAGGGTTATCTTTATACTCCAGAACCTGGCTACTTGGGGAACGATAAAGCGGTCTTCATGGCTGAGTTCGAAGGTAAGTATTACAAGATAGTGGAGAACCTTATTGTCTCCGTTGCTATTAATGATACCGTGCCGCTGTGTCCCGCCCCCGCCCCCACGCTTATCAAACTTAACCCTAAACCGGCATCGGGTTCATTGGGTATTGATTTGGAAATAAATGGAAATAAATGGGGTCAGACTCGATTGATCTTAACCAATCTCGAACGCAATGTGGATTTTTAGAGTTTTCCTGAAGCTGCTGGTTTTATTGGCGATGCTGGGCGGCTGCGCGTCTTTACCAACGTCACAAGTTGCGCACCCCGCACAGGCTGAATCCGCGCCGTTCGCGATGAACGGACGCATTTCGATCAAGCATCAGGAAACACGCCAATCCGCCGGGCTGCACTGGATGCATCAGGTGCAATCCGATGAAATTCTGCTGCTCAACCCGTTAGGGCAAACTGCCGCGCGCGTTTATCGCGACGATCGCAATGCGACGCTTGATAACGGAGACAAACATTATCAGGATGTAGATGCGGAATCGCTGATGGAGCAAGTGCTGGGTTGGCATTTGCCGCTGAATGGTTTGCATCATTGGGTGCTGGGCATGGCGGATCCCGCAAGTCCCGCGCAAATCGAGCGTGATAGCGCGGGCAGAATCACCGTGCTGCGTCAGGATGGTTGGGAAGTGCGCTATCTGCGCTACGCCGACGGCAAGCCGGACAGTTTGCCTGCGCGCTTGCAGTTGAGCCATGAAGATTTGCAGGTGCAATTGCTGATCGACGAGTGGGAATGGAATCCGCAATGAAGCCAGATAATTCATTACAACCCATATGCCTCGTAGGAGCACAATTTACCTCGGAAAGGTTCTTGTACCCTGTGGGTATTGCGCGATTGCTTGCCACACAATCGCCCGATGAATCGGGCTCCTACATCTGATGCTGCAAGCTTTAATAGACGTATCGAACATTATTAAAAATCGCTAATGGATTATTTGGAATGAAGCTTACCTGTCCTGCCCCCGCAAAATTAAATTTATTTCTGCATGTCATAGGACGGCGTGCGGACGGCTATCATCTGCTGCAAACCCTGTTCCGCTTCATCGACCTGCACGACACGCTGCATTTTAGTTTGCGCGAAGACGGCGTGGTGCATCGCGCCAATGTGGTCGAGGGCGTGGCGGAGGAGCAGGATTTGTGCGTGCGCGCGGCGCGCCTGTTGCAAAGCGAGACCGGATGCGTGCAGGGGGTGGACATCACGGTGGAAAAGCGCATCCCGATGGGCGGGGGCTTAGGTGGCGGCAGCTCGGATGCGGCGACCACGCTGATCGCGCTCAATCGCTTGTGGTCGCTGGGTTTGTCGCGTAGCCGCTTAATGCAATTAGGCTTGAGGCTGGGCGCGGATGTGCCGGTGTTCGTGTTCGGCGAGAACGCGTTTGCCGAGGGTGTGGGCGAAAAGTTGCAGGCCTATCCGCTGCCGCAGGCATGGTATGTGGTGCTGTTCCCGCCGGTACACGTGCCGACCGCACAGATTTTTGCGCATCCAGAATTGACACGCGATACGGTTTCCATCACAATGCGCGCCCTTTCGGAATGGTCGCTTGGGGAACGGCAACATCGCGACGAGCACCGGCTTCACAATGATCTGCAATCCGTAGTGTGCGATCTCTACCCGGAAGTGGCGAGTTATATAGCTTGGCTCGATCAATTTGGCAAAGCGATGATGACCGGATCAGGGGCTTGTGTGTTCGCCGAGTTTGCCAGCCGCGACCAGGCTGAGGCCGTATTAAAGCAGTTGCCGCCCGATATGCGTGATCAAAATGGCATGCGCGGCGTGGTGGCGCAAGGTTTAGCAAAGCATCCGTTGCATGATTGGGTGCAGTAAAAGTTTATTGGGGAGTCGCCAAGTGGTAAGGCACTGGATTTTGATTCCAGCATTCGTAGGTTCGATCCCTACCTCCTCAGCCAGTTTCAGGCGTCCTGTCTCATTAGCGGGGCGTGAGCACGTGTTGTTCTATCGGGGCGCCAGCCTCTGTAGTTTACCGGGGCGTGAGCCCTCAGTTGGTTTACCGGGGCGATAGCCCCTGTTGTGTGTTTTGATTCTTTAAGGGGTTCACGTGTCCTACGACAGCCTGATGGTGTTCACCGGTAATGCCAATCCCAAGCTCGCTGAAGCGGTCGCAAAGCATCTGCATATTAATCTCGGTCGCGCCACGGTGGGGCGTTTCTCCGACGGTGAAGTGATGGTCGAGCTCCTTGAGAATGTGCGTGGCAGGGATGTGTTCGTGCTGCAATCCACTTGCGCGCCGACCAATGACAATCTGATGGAAGTAATGGTGATGGTGGACGCATTGAAACGCGCTTCCGCCGGACGTATCACCGCCGCGATGCCGTATTTTGGCTACGCGCGCCAGGATCGTCGCCCGCGTTCGGCTCGTGTCGCGATTACCGCAAAAGTGGTGGCCGATATGTTGAGTAGCGCCGGTGTGGATCGTCTGTTGACGATGGATTTGCACTCCGACCAGATTCAGGGCTTCTTCGATATTCCGGTGGATAATATTTACGCCAGCCCGATCCTGCTGTCCGACGTATGGAAGCACAACTACCCGAATCTGATTGTGGTGTCGCCGGATGTGGGCGGCGTGGTACGTGCCCGCGCGCTGGCGAAGCAACTGGATGCGGATCTCGCGATTATCGACAAACGCCGCCCCAAGCCGAACGTGGCCAAGGTGATGAACATCATCGGAGATGTAGCGGGACGTACCTGTCTGATCATGGACGACATGGTGGATACCGCCAACACGCTGTGCGAAGCCGCCAACGCACTGAAGGAAAAAGGTGCGACACGCGTACTGGCTTACTGTACCCATGCGGTACTGTCTGGACCTGCGATCGAGCGCATCGAAAATTCCGCGATGGATGAGTTGGTGATCACCGACACCATCCCGCTGAGCGAAGCGGCGAAGAACTGCAAACGCATCCGCCAATTGAGCACGGCGGAATTGCTGGCAGAAACGATACGCCGCATCAACAACGAAGAATCGGTGAGTTCCCTGTTCACGGAATAAGTTTTTAGCAGCAGCCATGTTGGCTGCCGCAAATGTTGAATCGTCTGGTCGCGGACGATTCTGTTTTTTGGAGAAGTAAAATGACAATTGAAATCAATGCAACAACCCGCAAAACGCAAGGTACGGGTGCGAGCCGCCGTCTGCGTAACACCGGCCGCGTGCCAGGTGTTGTTTATGGCGTAGGTGACGTACACAATATTGACATCGATCACAATGAGCTGTACCACAAGCTGCGCGTGGAAGCTTTCCACGCTTCGATCCTGACGCTGATTCTGGATGGAAAAAAAGAATCCGTGCAGTTGCGCGATTTCGTGATGCACCCGTTCCGCCAGCAAGTCCAGCACATCGACTTCCAGCGCGTGGACGCGAACAAAAAGATGCATATCAAAGTGCCGCTGCATTTCATGAATGCGGACATCGCGCCAGGCGTGAAAGAAGGTGGCAAGATCAGTCACGTGAAGACCGAACTGGACATCACTTGTTTGCCCAAGGATCTGCCAGCCTTCATCGAAGTGGACTTGTCGCATATGACACTGGGTCATTCCATACACGTGGCTGACCTGAAGATGCCCAAGGGCGTGGAAGCTGCCACACACGGCACACATACCACAGACGCTGTGGTAGCCACCGTGCAAGTGCCGCGTGGCATGATGGAAGCTGAAGTGACTGCCGAGGCCGATGCGGCAGCAGCAGCCTCGGCAGCCGCCGCACCTGCTGTTGCTGCTGGCGCCGCCAAGGTTGCGGCTAAAGCTCCTGCTGCTAAAGCCCCAGCCGCCAAAGCCAAGTAACTCGGCTGGCTGCATAAACCCGTCATTGCTGATACTGGCATGGCGGGTTTTTTCATTCAGGCACCATTCATTCAGGCTCTATGAACGGCATGACTGCGATACGTTTGATTGTTGGTCTGGGCAACCCCGGACGCGAATATGAGACCACCCGGCACAACGTCGGTTTCCGGTGGGTGGACGAATTCGCGCGCGAACAAAAGTTAAATTTTAAAAGTGAGAGCAAATTCCACGGCCTGACGGCGCGCGGGTCGTTGCATGGACATGAAGTGTTGTTGCTCAAGCCGCAAACCTTCATGAACCTCAGTGGCCGGGCTGTCGGCGCGCTGGCGCAGTTCTACAAAATTGAACCGGCGGAAATGCTGGTGGTGCATGACGAGTTGGATTTACCGCCGGGCGTGGCACGCCTGAAAATGGGCGGCGGACACGGTGGGCATAACGGCCTGAAAGACATCATCTCGCATCTGGGAGCGAAGGAGTTCTGGCGGCTGCGCATCGGCATCGGCCATCCCGGCGACCGTGCCGAAGTGGCCAACTATGTGCTGAATGATCCGCGCCGCGAAGAGCGCGATCTGATCGACGCGGCCATGCAGCAAGCGCTAAACATCGCGCATCTGGTCATCGAAGGCAAGACCGAAGCGGCGATGTTGAAGCTGCATAGCGCGTAATTCCAGCCCATTCAGTTCACCTGCTTGCACTGGCCTAGAACGTATAAATGTAGCGCGCAGCAACGAACCATAGATGCTGGGTCATGGGTTGAGAAACGGTCGTGTTGTCGGAATACAGGAATGGAATGCCGTTGTAGCCCCACTGCCAATCGTCGGTCTTGAAGTGCTGGTAGCCGACGTTCATCAGGACATCGGAACTCTTCTGGAGGGCGTACTTGGCAAACAGGTTCAGCTTCTCCGTGTTGTAATGGATCTTAGGCAGGAAGTTTCCGGGAAGAGGCTGTCCATTCCATCCGGCGATATTGCCGGCAGCCGGCATATTACTGAAGGTGGTCGTGTCACGGGTAGCCAGGATATCGGCCCCTATATCCAGACGACCGGTCGCCTTGCCCTTGATGCCGAGACCAACGGTTTCCGTGTAGTTGCGGGTGTCATCGGATATGGCGATTTTGTTGACGTTCCATCTGTTTTCACTGTGTGTCCAATAGCCGTTCAGCCTCCAGTCTTCAGACAGTGTGTAGGAGCTATCCAGCGTCAATGAATCGATGATGACAACCCGCGCCCCCGGGGTAACGGCGACGGCAGGAACAGGGGCCGCCCGCTGGTAATCATCCTGTGCGTGCTCGAGCGCCGCCTGCAAGGAAAGTCGATCCGACGGTGACCAGTCGAGAGAGCCTTTCAACTTGGTGCGATTGCGGTCCATGTACATGTCCGCCAAGACATTGTTCAGTGTGCCCGCGACCGGGACAATCGGATTGCCAGCCACTGCGGATGAGCTAACCCAATCCCCATTGCCCCTGCGCTGTTTATACTCGACCCCGATGGCACCACTTAAAGTTTCAGCCATGGTTTTTCGCAACTCGCCATGCACCCCGTATTCATCCAGCTGCGGACGGAAGAAGACCTGGTTCGCGAAAATGGCTGTTTTTGCCGGTGGCAGCGGCGCATTCTTGCGTTCCCAATCGGTCCCCAGAGTCGCGGAATATCCTGCGGGTAAACGATAGGTTCCATCCAGCTTGGCGTTGGTACGGGTCTGCGATGCAGACGGCCAGTTGGTCGTATTGTTCAGCCCTACGCTGGCCGTGCTGGTGTTATACACATAGACTGGTGTGCGATCCGCGCGATCTTCGTAGCGCAGGCTGGCGTTGACGGACAGATCCTTCGCCGGACGCATCGACAATCCCGTTTGCACGAGCGTGGTATCCACCACGCCCCCTAGGCTTGCCGGGGCGGTGGCGGCTGGGGTCAATCCTTGCGCGGCAAAACTTTCGTTTTGCGTCGCATGGGTGTAGGCCAACTTGAAGTTCGTGCGGGTGGTGGACGAATAAGCCCAGTTTCCTGCGAGATAAAGCTGATGCGCCTGATTATCGGGTGGCAACGCAACGGGGGCGGACGCAAGCTGGGCTATGGTCGACGAACCGGCGGGCCCGCCATTCCAGAGCGGCCCGCGATTCAGGATGTCCGGCACCGTGGGGGAAAGGCTGCCAAAATGGTTGGTATAAAAAGAGCCGAAATAACCTCCCGTGAGGGACAACTTGTCCCTGCTGAAATTCATCTTCGCCTCAAATTGGCTAGTGGTTGAATTGATCGGCTCAGGCGTCAGCAACATGGCCCAATTGCCAGTGGCGCCTGCACCACCTGTGCCTATGGTAGGCCTGAGCCCCATTTCGGCGGAATCAATACCGACCCGTCCAAACATGCGGGCGCCCTTCTTGTCTTCATTCTTAAAGCCGGCCTCAAACTGCAATTCAGGCGTCAGCCACTTTTCTCCGCTGATCCCTAAGGCCGTGCGTTTGATCTTTAAGTCCACGTCGGAACCGGCCACCCCGTTGCTGGGAGCGAGGCCGTTTGCCGTTGCCCAGGTAGCCGGCATCGTGGGAGTCGCGATCAAATTCACGGTGGGAGTTGTCGTGCCTATGCCAGTCATGCCGGTATGGATCGTATAGGGATCTCGGCGGACGATCTCGTTATAGTCAAACTTGTACTTCCAGTCTCCCTGCTTCTGCTGAGACAAGGCGATTTCCCGTGTATCAAGGCCAAGATTGCGCCCCAGCAACGTCGTCCAGGTGCCCGTGGCATCGTTCCGCTTGATCAAATCGAAGTCGAGCAGACCGTAAGCGCCGCCTTGGTTCATCCCGGTATATTGCCCGAAGCGCTTCGCATCAGAGGTGTTGTTAACCACACCGACACCGGCACTGATCGCACTATCCGGGGTTATCAGTTCCTTAACTTCGGCATTCTCCTGCGCATGGACGTCACCAAATGCAGCCAGCAGGACTGCTGCAATGGGCAATAAACGAAAAGCCTTGTGTGTATTTTTGTTTATCATGATGGGTCTCCAGATCAGCGCAGGAAGAAAGCTGGGGGCAGAAGATTCTGTCCGCCGTTCGGGTTATTGCTGCCGTGAATTTCGGTATGGCAGTTCAGACAGCCGCGCCCTTGCTCGATGTTGGTGTTGGCCTTGGCGCTGTTGCCGCTAACCCCAGGAACGTTTACCGACCCGCTGATTCCCGGTGCAATACCGGCAATGCCGGGAGTGCCGTGCCCGCTATGGCACTGGTAGCAAACCAGCGGCGGACGCGCCTTGAGCAGGTTGTCGGCAGTGGTTCCGTGCGGCATATGGCAATTCGTGCAGTCGTCATTGACCGGTTGATGGTTATGCACGAACGGCCCGCGTTTCTCCATGTGGCAGGTGTAGCAGGTCTCGACGACACTATCGCGCTTCATCAGCTTCGGTCCAACCGAGCCGTGCGGGTTATGGCAATCTGAACAACTCACTTTGCCTTCCAGTATGGGATGGTGAGATTGTTTGTTGACCTGCGCGCGTTGTTCCTTATGGCAGGTGAAACACACTTCGGGCTGGGTGCGCTTGTCCCTGACCTTGTCATGAGCCGTGTGTATCTGGTGGCATGAGGTGCAGGCCACATCGTGGCTTTCATGCGCACTGCCCATCCACAAGTGGCGGCTGGCATCTTTCTGGTGACAACGCATGCAGGCTTCATTGCGTTCCGCAGCGGGAGTGACCGTATTCTTGCCGAAAGTGCGATCTGCTTTGGGCGGCTTGTCGCTGCCTTTGTGGTTGATGTGACTGGCGCTCTCACCGTGGCAGTCGGTGCAAGTCGGCGTGCGACTGTCCGCCGTCGTGCCGTGCATGGTTTTACCGATGCTGAGCACCTGCGGGTGCAATTCGAGCATTGAAGGCTGGGGTTCGTCAGCTTCGTCGTGGCAACTCGTGCATTTTGCATCGCCCTTCAAGACAATGTCCTGAGCCGGTTTCTGTTCAATAACCGCTGGTGGCGCATCTTCGGCAAATGCCGGAGCGATCGCTCCCATTGCACTCACAAAGGCCATCAGGATTAACATCCATCGCAATAATTTCATTATCTTTTCCCCCGGCTTTTCAAATTTCATAAGCAAGTAAAACCTTGCCGTGTCTCGGCAGCCAACTAAAGCGAGAGTATCCAGCCCACCAGATTCTTCATCTCCTTTTGATCCTTGGTGTCGATGATCTTGTGTTCTTCTTCGGTACCGTCATCGAGCTTGACCTTGGGTGCCGTGGTAATTTGTTTGATCAGTGTGGCTTCAGCATCGGTCTTGCCTTTGTACTTGATGGCAATGCTCTTGTAAGACGGGCCTTTCTTGGCCTTGTCCACGGCATGACACTTGAAGCAATCGTTGTGCTTGGCCAGTTTTTTTGCGGCATCGGCATCAATCTCGGTGGCAGATGCGGCGCTCATGAATAGGGCAGCGAAAATGGTCAGCGCGGCGCGGGCGATAAAAGTTGATTTCATTTGATTTCCTTTCGTTGTGGTTAATTTTTACTATGTGTTATGGGGGCCTCTATAAATCCAAGATCCTAAGCGAGACAAGGCGCGAGTAAAAAATTGCGACGACGCATATGTCTGATATGTTAGGAGTAATTTTTTATGAGCAACGCAGTATCGCGACGGAGTTTGGATTTATAGAGGTTCCCTTATGTCGAAGCAGATACGAAGCCCACGATCACCAGCACCAGCAGCGTCAATCCGATCGCGATCAGAGTCAGCCCCAATATCTTGGAACCCAGCGTCAGTGCGTGTGGCGGTGTATCCACCAGATATTTTTCGAGCTGTCCTGTTTCAACCATGCGCGCGTATTGCGCCGGGTGTTCGCGCTTGAACTCTTCCATCGGTACTGAGCCTGTGAACATCACCACATCCGGGGGCGGCAACTTGTCCGGCCTGAAATGGTTGTTGAAAAAGTGCACCGTAAACAGGAATACGGCGGCGAGAAAAGCTTCTTCCCCGTGAATGATGGTGGCGACGTTAAACACCCAGCCGGGTAATATTGATGCGGTCACGTTCGGGAAAGCCAACATCATACCGGTGCTGCCGATGATGGCCATACCCCAGAACACGGCCCAGTAATCGAATTTCTCCCAGTACGTCCAGCGGTCGAAAATCGGCCGCTTGCCACGGCCCACGAACCACTTGAACATCCCGACAATATCCTTGAAGTCCTTCCAGTTTGGCACCAGCGAATCCGGCCCGAAAATTTTGAATGTTTTCCAGTTGCGCGCGATGTTGATACTCACGCCGACCAGATGCAAAAAGAATATGGACAGCATGATGGCCGCGCTGGTGCGATGCACGATGCCCGCCACTCTGGGGCCGCCAAATGCCTGCATGATGACCGGTGCCCAGGTCGTGTCGGCGTAAAACACCGCCATGCCGGTCAATATCAGCAGCATCACGCTCAGCGCAAAACACAGGTGCGCAATGCGCCAGATCAATCCGAAACGCCGTACCTGCTTGCCATGCTGTTGCGGCAATTCATCCACAATACGATGTGTCATTTTGCACTCCTCGGTTTGTCGGGATGGCGTCTGTCGGGATGGTTCCTGCGTGCCTTGCGATCCTGTGCTTCGCGGTACCACCACAATCCGGTGTGCAACCAGAAAAATGCAAATACGCCCGCGAGCAATGCCCACATGAACCTCGATACGATCCACACCTGGGGGTAGCGCTCGAAGTCATGGGTGTTGGCGTGCGGGCTGAAAGTCACGAACCCCTGAGTCGCTTGCGTATGGCATTTCTGGCAAGTCTTCAGGCGGTTATTCGGATGCACTTTCGATTCCGGGTCCTTCGGGCTCAGGATGCCGTGGCTGCCATGGCAGTCATAACACTTGGCCGTATAACCGTAGCCCAGCTTGTTGATTTGCCCGTGATAGGTAGACCGGTAGGACTTCAAATTTTCGGTATGGCAGCTGCCACAATTCTCGGTGATGGATATTTTGAACGTGTCTTTGGACGTGTTGGCGATGCCGTGTGTGGTGTGACAGTCGATGCAAACGGCGGCCTTCTGGTTGTGCTCTTCCAGTACCTTCTTGCCATGCACCGAAGTCTTGTATTCATCGAGTTCGTCGGTATGGCATTGCGCGCCGCACACGTCAGGGATAGTCAGGTGCCAATCCGTGCGTCGCGAAGTTCCTTGAGGGGGGACATTGAATGTATGCGAGTTGTGGCAATCGTCGCAGGCAGCATTGACGCGCGACGGGTCTTCCTTGTTGGGCCGCGCATGATATGAGCTTTTATAAGTCTCGATGTTCTTGACCACCACGCCCAAGCGCGCTTTTTCACGAGTCAGGTTTTCCTTCTTGGCTGTTTCCCACAAGGCAAGATGGCACGACACGCATTCGGCTTTCTGCCCCGTACCTTTCTTGTGCGGTGCGACAGCATCCCTGATGTCTTTGTGGCAGGCAACGCATTGCATTTCGCCATGTACGCTCTTGCCGAATTTGTCGTTATTGATGCCGTGCAGCGGCTTGGAAGTGGCCTTTGCTCCGGTAGCTTTCAAATCCCCTTTGTCTGCATCGTGGCAGGTCAGACAAGTTGCGTTATCGAGCTTGGTCAGTGGAACGGGAATTTCTTTGGCGGCGGCTTCTGTTTGCAAAACAGTAAGTAAACCCGCGCAACTGATGGCGCCCACCATTATTACGAGCCTAATAATACGAATACACATGGATCGCCCTTTAATACCCATCAGTACGTAGATTTTTTCCATCCAGATATTTTATCTTGAAAATATTGCACTTTTGTTTTTGCGTGCGCCCATTATCATATTTTCGTTGCTCGCACATTTAACGGTGAGGCCGCAGGTTACAGGCGGGTTTTCATCCACTCTGTGCGCTACCGCACATCAAAGCCTTTTTTCTGGCCGTTGAATGTGTCTTTAAGTATTAGACATCATGGTCTCGGCAAGGCGGAGTGCCCAAGGATGTTACAATTCGCGCCTTTTTTGAATCCAGCAAAAGTTAAGGAACAACCATGAGTTTGAAATGCGGAATCGTCGGCCTGCCTAACGTGGGCAAATCCACCTTGTTCAATGCGCTGACCAAGGCGGGCATCGCGGCGGAGAATTATCCCTTCTGCACGATCGAGCCGAACGTCGGCATCGTCGAGGTGCCGGATGCGCGCATGGACGAGCTGGCGAAAATCGTCAAGCCGCAGCGCATGCAGCCGGCCATCGTCGAGTTCGTCGATATCGCAGGTCTGGTCGCGGGCGCGTCCAAGGGTGAAGGCCTGGGCAACCAGTTCCTGGCCAACATTCGCGAGACCGATGCGATCGTCAACGTGGTGCGCTGTTTCGATGATCCGAACGTGATCCACGTCTCGAACAAGATTGATCCCTTGGCCGACATCGAAACCATCATCACCGAATTGGCGCTGGCGGATATGGCGGTGGTGGAACGCACGCTGCATCGCGATACCAAAAAAGCCCGATCGGGTGACAAGGATGCGCAGAAGCTGGTCGTCGTACTTGAGAAGCTGCTGCCGCATTTGAACGAGGGGCAACCTGCGCGCACGATGAATTTGAGCGATGATGAGATTTTCCTGCTCAAGCCCTTGTGTCTGCTCACGATCAAGCCTGCGATGTATGTCGGCAACGTGATGGAAGACGGTTTTGAGAACAACCCGCATCTCGATCGCTTGCGTGAATATGCGGCGAAAGAGGGCGCACCCGTGGTAGCGCTCTGCGCCAAAATTGAAGCTGAGTTGGCCGACCTGGACGATGCCGACAAGAAAGAATTCCTCGCCGATCTGGGTCTTGATGAACCCGGCTTGAACCGCCTGATCCGCACCGGTTATGAGCTGCTCGGCCTGCAAACTTATTTCACCGCCGGAGTAAAAGAGGTGCGTGCCTGGACCATCCACAAAGGCGACACCGCACCGCAGGCAGCGGGCGTGATCCACACCGATTTCGAAAAAGGCTTCATCCGCGCGCAGACCATTGCCTTTGCCGATTTCATCGCCTGCGGCGGTGAAGCGGGTGCCAAGGAAAAGGGCAAGATGCGTGTCGAAGGTAAGGATTATGTCGTGCAGGATGGCGATGTGCTGAATTTTTTGTTTAACGTCTAAGTCATTGATCGAAGGCACCCTGCCCGCCGGGTATGCGCTTATACAAAAAATTTCTCGACGGTGTGCCCGTGTATCTCGCCCGCTATTACTGGTGGGCGTATCTTTGGCGCTGGGGCATCTGGTTTTTTGATCACCAGCCCATCATCAACGCGATCCTGTTCGGCCAATATGACCGGCTGTTGAAAAAGACCCTGGCGCAGGTCGAGACCAGGCCAGACGCGAAGCTGCTGCAACTGAGCTGCGTGTACGGCAAGCTCACACCGTCGCTGCTGTCTGGCACCCGCAATGAAATTCACCTGTGCGATATCGCTGCCGGTCAGTTGCAATTGGCGCGGCGCAAGACATTAAATTACTCGGATCGCTGTCATCTGGCGCGCATGAATGTGGAATGTCTGGCTTATCGCACCGACGCATTCGATCAGATCATCGTGTTCTTTTTATTTCACGAAATGCCTGCCGCAGCGCGGCAAAAAACTTACGCAGAGATCGCGCGCGTGGTGCGTCCCGGCGGCTCGGTGCTGATCACGGAATATGCCGCCACCCCGCTGCGACACTGGCTGTATCGCTTCACTCTATTCCGTTTGTTGCTCGGACATCTCGAACCTTTTTTGCCGGGATTTTGGCAGGAAGACGTGGCGGGAAAATTAAGCGATGCGCTCAGGCAGAACGGTAAAGCGCTGCAAGCTGAACCCTGTGTTGAATATTGCTTCGCGGGTTTTTACCGCATCATGCGTTTCAATATCGCAGCGCGCTGAGCTCACGCAGCTTAAGCCACTGTCTGCAGCTCAATGATGGAGAGGATTTGTACTTGCGCTGCTTGGGCAGTTAGCTTCGGCGCGCGCGGCCTCTTCAGGTCGGTTGGTCTGCCTGTATATCTTCGAGAGTGCGCAATATGCCAGCAAATCTGGAGGCGATTGCGTCAGCGCGGCACGTAGTGGCGCTTCCGCTTCGGTAATATGTCCGGAATTCATCAAGGCAAGACCGAGGCTCTCGAAGGCTGACCCGCGCACGGAGTTCGGTAGCTGTTGCGACTCTGTTGCAAAACGCAAATAAGCGACTGCCTCATCGTATCGGTGAGCATCCAGCATCCATAACCCGGCGTTGTAGCGAACCGATACATCGTCAGGAAAACGTTCAGTCAGGTATTTCCATTCAATCGCAAGCAGGAAGGGCATCCTTTGCCAGAGATTGTTTACGGGCGAATTCCATTGGGCTTGAGCAGGCGGTAGCTTGAGGTCCTGTTCCAGTTTCCAGAGCAGAACCATTGCTTCCTGGAGCTTGCCGGTAGCGACGGCATCGGCATCCCCGCCATGGTGAATCCTGATCATGTCGAGCATGATCTCACGGAACTCGGGGGTGGTTATGCGCCCAGCGGTTTCGCTTGCCTCGCGAAACTGTCCCCGTGGCAACTGGAAGCTGGTGATTTTATATACAGCCGGCATATAGTATCCAGGGTAGGTACGCAAATCTGCGTCGACCAATGTTTCGAAATCGCGCCAGTCGCGAGACCGCTCTACGGTTTGCCAGCTCCATGACAATGCGAAGGCAAGCAATAGCACCGTGCGGGGCACAGGGCTCAAGCGCCATGACAGGGCGACAAGCAACAGAATGAACGGCCACACCGCGAGTGCTAAATAACGGTCTGAAACAAGTGAAGGCGGCGTATGGGGGATCAGCTGGATGTACGGTACGCAGAGCAGCAAAAAAGCAACCCAGGCAAATCCCTCAAGTGAGCGTCTGCGCAGGATGATGACTATACTGGCTGCTGCCCCAGCCAGAACCGCAGCACCTAGGGCGACCATGACAGGAAGATACGGATCCTCGAATACCGGGTAATAAAAATGACGATTTTCCGGGCTGATGACAAGACGAGCCAGCCATCCTAGCGAAGCCAATGATCGGATGACCGCCTCAACGCCAAAATAGAAGGGAAGGCTATCAAAACCTTGATTGCTGGCAATAAAGATTTTAATCATCAACGCCGCCAGCAACAATATTGAGAGAGGCCACAACAATTGGCTACGGCGCCGATCCGGCGACGGAGTGTCGTGCCAGAACATCATCCAAAGCATGGCAATGAGCGGCGCTATCGCAACATAGGATGACTTGGAGAGCATCACCGCCACAAATGCAATCAGGGTTGCGATCGCATGCGGTGCAGAAAGCCCCCGTTCCCGTTTGGCGTTGATGGCAAACCCAAGTGCAAGCATAGCGAACAAATTGGGAAGTACATATTTACTTCCACAGATCCAAACTACGGATTCGACCAGAGCGGGATGCAGCGCAAACAATGCGGTGACGACTGCCGCTGCCCATGGCGCGCTGGCAGCGTCTGCCGGGCGAAAATATCGCCATACGCTAGCCGTGACGGCATAAACAAGCGGCAAGCTGAGCAGATACAAAAGGATGTTGTGCAGCCGGAATGCGGAAGGTGTCAGGCCGAACAACTTCAAGTCGATCCAGAAGGAAAGATCCCGCAACGGAAGGAACTCAAAATTGTCGTTATAGGGCTCTGTAAAGAGTCGCCATAGTTCGCTCAGGTGCAGTCCGGGCAGTTTGGTATTCCAAACAATGTAGGCAATATCGTCTAACAGAAACGGGAAGTTTAATGCCTGCAAATAGGCTGCAACTGCAATCATTGCGCTGGCCAAAACCAGTGACAAGGGTGCAAGTTGCCGCATGCGGGCAAGGGACGGCATCAGATTCATTGTTGGTTATTTTATAGGCGGTGAACGGCGTTTTATTTGGCGGACGGGCAAGTCGTCTGGATTAGGCGGGGGATGTTGCCTGCCAGCATAAATCAACTGCGCGAGATCAGTTCTTCTCCAGCCATTCTTGCAAAAACGTCCATTGTTCGAGTTCGCGCTCGGCAAGGTAGGGAGGCAGATCGAACAGGGACTTTCCCTCGAAGGCGGCGTTCACGTAGACCTGGGTTTCGCGCAGGTAGGCCAGTATCGGCAAATCAACGGTAGAGAGAAAATATTCCAGCGCCTGTGCGGCGCGGGTGCGTGGCTCCATGCGCATGCCGACGACGCCAATGTGGCAGTGGCTGTTGCGCACTTTCTTTTCCTCGATCAGTTCTTTTAAAAAGTCTTGGCTGGCACGCAGGTCGAACAGCGAGGGAACGATGGGCACGATGATTTTATTAACCTGCTTGACCAGCGAATAGGCGAGATTGCTGCCGGCTAGACCAGCGGCAGAATCCACCACCAGCCAATCGCTTTTACCCTCCGACGCCTTGTTGTGTTTCATCGCGCGTATCGGCGGCAGATCCTTCGGGCGTTCCTCAATCCACAACGAGGAGGATTGTTGTATGTCCATGTCGAGTATGGACACGGTCTTGCCCCTGTTGGCCAGAAATCCGGCGATGTTGACCGAGAGCGTGGTCTTGCCGCAACCGCCTTTGGGATTTGCAATCAGAATCGTTTTCATTTGGTGCACACCTTTTTTGGAAGATTGCTGCTCTGGAAATTGCTGTCCGGAAATTGGCGGCGATTATCTGCGCCCGCCCATTATCGAACCTAACACGCCTCGGATGATCTCGCGTCCGACTGCCGAGCCGATCGAGCGCGCGGCACTCTTGACGAAGGCCTCACCGATGCCCTGGCGATTGCTGGACCTGACGTTTCCAGCGCCAATTCCACCGCCATTATTACCGAAGATGCCGCCCAGCATGTCGCCGAATCCGCCGCCGTTTGCGGGTTGCGGTGCAGCGACAGGTTGGGGTGCGGCCACTTCAGGCTGTTTTTCAACGGTGCGGCCTTTGAGAATCTCATAGGCCGATTCGCGGTCGACTATTTTTTCGTAATGACCTGCGAGCAATGAACTCTGAATGATGGCGTTACGCTCAGTTTCAGTGATAGGGCCGATCTGCGCCTGTGGCGGGACGATCAGCGCGCGTTCGACGATGCCGGGCGTGCCCTTCTCATCGAGGCAGGAGACCAGCGCTTCGCCGACGCCGAGCTGGGTGATGACGGTCGCTTCATCAAGAGCCGGATTGTCGCGCATGGTTTCGGCGGCGGCCCGCACCGCTTTCTGATCGCGCGGTGAAAAGGCGCGCAGCGCATGTTGGATGCGGTTGCCGAGTTGTCCCAACACCTTGTCCGGCACGTCGGCCGGATTCTGCGTGACGAAATACACGCCTACGCCTTTGGAGCGGATCAGGCGCACCACCTGTTCGATCTTGTCGAGCAGTGCTGCGGGTGCGTCGTTGAACAGCAGATGCGCCTCATCGAAGAAGAACACCAGCTTGGGTTTGGCCAAGTCACCCGCTTCGGGCAGATGCTCGAACAGCTCGGCGAGCAGCCACAATAACAGCGTCGAGTACACCTTGGGCGAGGTCATCAGTTGGTCGGCGGCGAGGATGTTGATCATGCCGTAACCGTCGCTGTCGGTCTGCATCAGGTCTTCGATGTTGAGCATCGGTTCGCCGAACAGATGCTCGCCGCCCTGCATCTCGATTTGCAACAGGCCGCGCTGGATCGCGCCAATGCTGGCGGTGGAAATGTTGCCGTATTCGGTGGTGAAATCGGATGCGTTGTCGCCGACGCTCTGCACCATCGCGCGAAGATCTTTCAGATCGAGCAACAGCAGGCCGCAATCGTCGGCGATCTTGAACACCAGCGCCAGCACGCCCTGCTGCACCTCATTTAAATTTAACATGCGCCCGATCAGCAGCGGCCCCATGTCGGAGATCGTCGCGCGCAACGGATGGCCCATCTTGCCGAACACGTCCCAGAACGTCACTGGATAGCCTTGATGCGCGAAATTCTCCAGCTTGAGCTGCTCGACGCGCGCGGACACCTTTGCATTGCCGCCGCCGGCTTTGCTCAAACCGGACAAGTCGCCCTTGATGTCGGAGAGAAACACCGGCACGCCGATGCGGCTGAACGATTCAGCAAGCGATTGCAGCGTGACGGTCTTGCCGGTGCCGGTCGCACCCGTGATCAGACCGTGGCGGTTGGCCATGTGCGGCAGCATGTAGAGTTCTTGTTCGTTGTTTTTTGCGATCAGCAGCGGTTCGTTCATATTCGGTCTGGCTTGGGTTGCAACGGCCTAAATGATACCATCGCTCAGATATATTATTGGAGAGCAATATGGCAGGTCACAGCAAATGGGCAAACATCCAACACCGCAAGGGCAAGCAGGATTCCAAGCGCGGTAAAATTTTCACACGGTTAATCAAGGAAATCACCGTGGCGGCACGGCTGGGCGGCGGCGACCCGGACGGCAATCCGCGCCTGCGCCTGGCGATGGACAAGGCGTATGCCAACAACATGCCCAAAGACAACGTCGAGCGCGCGATCAAGCGCGGCAGCGGCGAACTTGATGGCGTCGAGTATCTGGAAATACGCTACGAAGGTTACGGCATCAACGGCGCGGCGGTGATGGTGGATTGCATGACCGACAACAAGACCCGCACCGTCGCCGACGTGCGCCATGCCTTTTCCAAGAATGGCGGCAATCTCGGCACCGACGGTTCGGTGTCGTTCCTGTTCCATCATTGCGGACAAATGATTTTCGCCCCCGGCACGGACGAGAACGGCCTGATGGAGGTGGCGCTGGATGCGGGTGCGGAAGACATCGTCAGCAACGATGACGGCAGCATCGAAGTGATCACTTCCCCGCATGATTTTGTGAACGTGAAGCAGGCGCTGGAAACGGCAGGCTATAAACCGGAATTCGGCGAAGTCATCATGAAACCCGCCAACGAGGTGATCTTCACCGGCGACGACGCGGTAAAGATGCAAAAGCTGCTCGACGCGCTGGAAGACCTCGACGACGTACAGGAAGTTTATACCACCTCAGTGATTGAAGAATAAATGGGAAGGGATAATGGAGAAGAGGGAAGGGTAAAACCTCTGGCGCACCTATGACGCACCCTTCCCTCTTCCCTCTTCCCTCTTCTCACACACGCATTCTAGGTATCGATCCCGGCCTGCGCATCACGGGCTTTGGTGTTTTAGATAAAGTCGGGCAGCAATTGCATTACGTCGCCAGCGGCTGCATCAAGACACCGGACGGCGAGTTGCCGGAGCGCTTAAAAGTCATCCTGAATTCGTTGAGCGAGGTGATCGCGCAGCACAAGCCCGATCAGGCGGCGGTGGAAAAAGTGTTCGTCAACGTCAACCCGCAATCCACCTTGCTGCTCGGTCAAGCGCGCGGTGCGGCGATTTGCGCGGCGGTGCTGGCGAATCTGCCGGTATCGGAATACACCGCCTTGCAGGTCAAACAGGCCGTGGTCGGCAACGGTCATGCCGATAAGGAACAGGTGCAAATGATGGTGCAGCGCTTGTTGAAATTGTCCGGCACACCCAGCCCGGACGCGGCCGATGCGCTGGCCTGCGCGATCGCCCATGCGCACGGCGGACAGGGCCTGGGCGCGCTGGCTACGGCGGGGTATCGGATGAAAAATGGCAGGCTGGTTTAGCCTGGGAAAAAACATTTTGCCACAGAGATCACAGAGAGAAACAAACGGCTGGTTATGTGGCTTGAATTATGGTTTTAGGTTTAAGGAAAATTTATGATAGGTCGTTTAACAGGCATCCTGCTGGAAAAAAATCCGCCGCAGATTTTGCTCGATGTGCAGGGCGTGGCGTATGAACTGGACGTGCCGATGAGCACGTTCTACAACCTGCCGGTGCTGCATGAAAAAGTGGTGCTGCACACACAACTGATCGTGCGCGAGGATGCGCATCTGCTGTACGGATTCTTGAGCCATGAAGAGCGCGCAGCGTTCCGCCTGTTGCTCAAGATCAGCGGCGTAGGCCCGAAGCTCGCGCTGTCGGTATTGTCCGGTCTGAGCCTGAACGATCTGGCCGTGGCCGTGGCGAACAAGGAAGCCGGGCGGCTGACCAAGATACCCGGCGTAGGCAAGAAAACCGCCGAGCGCCTGCTGCTGGAATTGCAGGGCAAATTTGTGGTGACAGGCACCAATCAAACGCCGGGCGCGGCTGTTCATTCCGCCAACAACGACATCGTGAACGCCTTGCAGGCATTGGGTTACAACGACAAGGAAGCGGACTGGGCGGCTAAGCAATTACCCAAGGATGCCAGCGTGTCGGACGGCATACGCCAGGCGCTGAAGCTGTTGTCCAAGACCTGAATAGTAGATGAAAAAACTGCCACCCTTAATTTCATAATTTACGGACTTACACGAACTCTTTTCGGTCAAAAAATGGCAAGCAAAATTACTGAAATTACGAGACGAGACATTCTGGACCTGATATTCATTGAGGGTATTAACCTTTATGGTCGCCTTGAGGAAACCGAGTTCCTCTCAAGATTATGGGATTTAGACTCGATGCCATCCACGGATGATCGATTTAAAAATGCCACGGGAGATATTTGGCAGCACACGGTCAATAATAATGACTGGGAGCCGGGCTGGGTATTTAGTGACCCAAGATTTAACTTGATGAGTGGTGACGATGAAACTTTTTTAAAGTTCTTATGTGAGTCAATCCATCCAGTTGTTCGTTCGGATGCAACAGAGTGCGAAAGACTAAAACAGCTGTATAACAATTATCTTCAAAACGATGGATATCAATTATCTGAAAAGATAAAAATCTCCGGCAAACCTGTTTTTATAGGTCGATTTATTGGAACTTCGGAATCGCCAGGAATTAAGTCAGCCAAAGATGTGCTGTCCGGCACTGATGTCGGTTATGTTTCCCAACAAATAACTCGAATGGAAGCCGCAGTTAATCAAGATCCTGAGTTAGCGATAGGAACCGCTAAAGAGTTGGTAGAGACTTGCTGTAAAAGTATATTGAGCGAATGTAATATCGAATTCTCAAAAAACGACGATCTTCCAAAGCTCGTCAAAAATACAGTACTTCAATTGGAGTTAACGCCGGCAGACATACCCGATGAAGCAAAGGCAAGTGAGACCATTAAGCGCTTGTTAAGTAATCTAGCCTCAATTACCTATGGTGTTGCAGAACTAAGAAATCAATATGGTACCGGCCATGGGAAATTAGGCGCAAACAAAGGTCTACAACCTCGACATGCAAAACTTGCTGTAGGAGCAGCTTCAACGCTCGCTGTTTTTCTTATGGAAACACATAAAGTAAAAAAAGCTAATAACAGCTAACAAGTGAAATTATTGTGGTAAGTTTTTTATTACTTTTGAAGCTTAAATACTACGACATCCAAGCATTGATATTTTTGTAACAGTGAGAGCAGCCCAAATAAAATAGAAATTGCGTTGCATTGATTTTCACTTAGAGCATCACGAATTCATCGAGTAGTTCAGTCGTCCAACGGGAGAACGAAAATGTGGTTGATAGGCTTGGTTGTCGGTATATGGATCGGTACTTCGTTCGGCTTTAACGGCATGCTGTTAGGCGGCGCCGCAGGCGGCCTGTTGGGCATGCTGTTCGCCAGGATCAGCAAGTTCGAGCAAGAATCCTCACAGCAGATGAAACTCATGAATGAGACGATCATGCGCTTGAGTACGCGCCTGGATGCTCTGGAGAAATCGCAGCGTGGACAGGCGGCGGCCAGCAACGCCGAAACAAGCGGTGTGCCCGAGCAAGAGCCAGAGAAAGATATCGCACCGGAAGTCCTTGCGCCCATCGTGATGGCACAGAACCTTCCGTTGGCTGCATCATCACCACAGACATTGCTTCAATCAGCGTTTGCTGCGCAGCAAGTGCGCGAGACACCAGACGGTGACGTTTGGCAACAACAGCCCATACAGCACGACATTGCCCCCACTTCCGATCTGGAATGGCTGACTTCTTCACCGCTGTGGAAAAAATTGTTTGGCGGCAACATCCTGGCCAAGGTCGGCGTGGTGCTGCTGTTCTTCGGCGTGGCCTCAGGCCTGAAGCTGGCGGCGGATTACGGCATGTTCCCAGTGCAGGTCAGGCTGCTGCTCGCAGCCGCAGCGAGTGGCGCGATGATCATGTTCGGCTGGTCGCGTGCCACCGGCAAAAAGCACCGCATGTTCGGCTTCGCGCTGCAAGGCGGCGGCTTCGCGATGCTTTATCTGATCGTGTATTTCATGCTGACGCGCTATCAGATGGTGGATGAGCAACTGGCATTCGTGCTGTTCACGCTGCTGGGCGTGAGTTGTTTGTTGATCGCCGCCAAATTGGACGGCGTGACCTTGGCCGTGCTGGGGATCTCCGGTGCGTTCCTGTCGCCGGTGCTGGCCGACAATCACAGCGGCGACCACATCACCTTGTTCAGCTATTTTGCCTTGCTCAACACGCTGATCATCGCCGTCAACTGGTTCAAATCCTGGCGCGAATTGAATGTCGCCGGATTCCTGTTCACGTTTGCGATCGGCATGGCCTGGGCGTTTCGCTCTTATCGCAGCGAATACATGCTCAGCACCGAGTTCTTTTTGATTTTGTTCTTCCTGATGTATACCCTCGTGCCGGTGCTGTTCTCGCTCTTCAAGCGGGCCAGCAAGCCGGGTTGGGGCGATGGCTTGCTGATGTTCGGCACCCCGTTGATCGCGGTATTTCTGCAACAGACACTGATGCAACCTTATCGCTACGGGCTGGCATGGAGCGTGTTCATTGCTGGCCTGTATTACCTGTCGCTGTGGTGGGTGATATATCGCCGCCGTGACGAAGCGCTGCGCCTGATGGAAAGAGGGCATCTGGCAATCAGCTTGGCGATGTTTACCTATGCGATACCGCTGGCCTTCAGCGCGCAGGTCACCACGGCATTGTGGACGATGGAAGGCTGCGCGGTGCTGTGGCTGGGGATACGCCAGGACCGTTATCTGGCCAGGTTAACCGGTATCGCGCTGCAGGCGCTGGCCGGGTTTTATTTTCTGGCGCATTTCTACGAGCTGTCGCGAAACAGCCCGATTTTCAACGACGTGTATGTGGGGTGTTTCATCGTCGCGATGGCGGGCATCGCCAGCGGGCTGATGCTGCATCTGTGGGACAAGAAAAAACAAAACACCCAGTCCGTCGCCAATGTGCTGCTGTGTTGGGGCTTGCTCTGGTGGGCGGCAGCCAGCATCACTGAAGTCGATAAATTTGTCGGCTATGCCTATCAGCATGCCAGCTGGCTGGGTTTGTCGGCAGCCGCTGCGGTGTTGTTCGAAGTGGCGGGCAGGCACTGGAAATGGGCTGCGATGCGCGCCACCGCGCTGGTACATTTCGCCGTCATCGCACTGATCGCGGCGGCCAGCCTGATGCAGCATCAGCATGTGTTGTACGGCGCGCTCACGCTGGTGTTCCCCGCCGCAGTGGCCGTGCATTACTGGGTGCTGAGGCAGCATGATGCGCGTCAAGAACAGCAGGCACTGGATATGTTGCTGGCACCACGCCACTTGCTGATGTTGTGGATGCTGGTCGGGCTCACGGCCAATGAACTGGCCTGGGTCGCCGATACGCTCGCTCCCGGCAACCGGCTCTGGCCGATGCTGGCATGGGGTGCGACACTGGCCGCCGCGATCCATATCGTGCGTGCCGCGCGCCGCTTCGATCTGTGGCCGGCATCCAGCGCCGCCGCCGATTATCGGCTGACCGGTTCGGTGCCGATCATGGCTGCCAGTGCATTCTGGTTGCTGATCGCCTGCACGCAATATTCCGGAGCCGGCTCCAGCCTGCCGTATATCCCGCTGCTCAATCCGTTCGATCTGGTCGTGCTGTTCGTGTTGCACGCAAGCTGGCAATGGAGCATGGGCGAAGCCGCCGCACCAGATTCGAATTCTCTGGCAGAGGCGATCAGGCTGGGTTGTTATCTGGGCGCGTTCCTCTGGCTCACCACGCTGGCCGCGCGTCTGGCCTATCACTGGGGCGATGTGCCTTTCGAGTTCGACACGCTGATGCATTCCTTTTTGATGCACGCGATTCTTTCCCTGATCTGGACCGTGACCTCCATCAGCCTGATGATCTACGCCTCGCAGCACAGCCAGCGCCGTGTGTGGTTCACAGGTTTCAGCCTGCTGGCCGTGGTCGGCGTGAAGCTGATGATGATAGACCTGGCCAACAAGGGCACCGTGATGTGGACGGCTTCGCTGATCGGCATTGCGTTGCTGGTGATTGCAGCGAGTTACTTTTCGCCAGCCCCGCCGAAGCTTAAGCTTGAAGCTGTCGAAGAGTGACCAAATTAAAGTGGCGGGTTGGGATTAAATCCGTCACTGATTTGACATGAATTGCATTTTGCAATAATCTTCATCAATGAGAGTTATCACCAACCGTCGCTTGCTGGAATTTTCCGCTATCCATCGCGATGCCAGCGGGTCACTGCAAGCGTGGCGCAAGACAGTGGAGAGCACCGATTTCAGCAGCTTTGCAGAATTGAGGGAGGTGTTTCGTTCGGTGGATAAGGTTGGCGACTTGCATGTATTCAATATCGCCGGAAACAAATATCGGCTGATTACGTTTTTGCGCTTTGACAGACAGCTTTGCTACATCAAACAGGTTTTGACTCATACCGAATACGACAAAGGAGCTTGGAAAAAATGAATCTGAATGATCTGCAAAGCGCATGGCAGGAATTCAACCGCGCCACGCACATTTCACCTATCCGCGATGAAAAGCACTACACCGAGATGGTTCGTTTGGCTGACTCTCTGACTGACGTTATCGGCAGCGCGAAGAAGCACCCGTTGTTGGATTTGTTTGATCTGGTTTCGGAGTTGATTCGCTCTTATGACGCCGAGCACTACGCTGTGCCGGATGCCCATCCGCGCGAGGTATTGCGTTTTCTGATGGATCAGCACGGACTGGCTCAATCAGACTTGCCGGAAGTGGGCAATCAGAGCGTGGTTTCCATGTTGTTATCCGGCACGCGCCAATTGAATGTGCGCCAGATTCAAGCATTGGCGGCAAGATTCCATGTGTCGCCTTCCGTGTTTATGGAAAAAGCAAAGACACTGCATTAGCTCACGTAGCGCGCAATCGTTATTGCACCTCAACTTCACTGGCTGACTTCCTGCATTCCCAGTTGGTAGATCTTGACGTTGTTGCGGCCATTTTTCTTGGCGTGGTACATCGCGATGTCGGCGCTTTTGACCAGCAGCTTCTCGTTGCTGCCGTGTTCGGGATAGACGGCTACGCCGATGCTGGAGCCGATTTGCAGCGTGTGTCCCGCCAGCTCGAAAGGCCGGTTTAGGGCCTGGCGTATTTTCTCTGCGACCCGGCTGGCATCCGGCTCAGATTCGATGGACGGTAGCAAGATGACGAATTCGTCGCCGCCGACTCGCGCCGCGGTGTCCGAGTCGCGCAGGCAATCCTGGATGCGCAGCGCGACATCCTGCAGCAACAGATCGCCCACGCCGTGACCGTAGGTGTCATTGACCGGTTTGAACTTGTCCAGATCGATGAACATCAGCGCCAGATGCATCTGGTTCCGCTGGGCGGCAGCAATCGCCTGTTGCAGACGGTCGTTGAATAAGGCGCGGTTGGGCAGGTGGGTCAGCGCGTCGTATTGCGCCATGTGGTGCATGTGTTCTTCCACGTCCTTGCGCTCGGTGATGTCGGTGGAGATGCCGCACAAGGCGTAGATGCCGCCATCAGCGCGCCGCAGCGGCAGCTTGACCGTCAGGAACACCTGCGTCACCCCGGTGAGTATGTTGAGACTGGTCTCCTCGATCTGCAGCGTCTCGCCATCTTGTAATACACGCAGATCGTCCCGACGCATATTGGCGGCGGTTTCGGCATCGAAGAATTTGTGATCGTCATAGCCTTCGATCTCTTCCATCGGTGCAGCGAACCGTTCGCGCAGCAGGCGATTGGCGAACAGGTAGCGGCTCTGGGTGTCCTTCATGTAGATGTAGGCGGTGACGTTCTCCAGAATATCCGAGAGCAGTTTTTCGCTTTCCTGGAGCGCCTGATCGGTTTGACTGCGACCCAACGCGATCTCGGCCAGATTGGCGGTTTGCTCGATCAGACGGATTTCGGCGGCAGTCGGCTGATGCGCCTGATGATGATAAATCGCGAAGGTGCCGAGCACTTTGCCGGCAGATGAACGGATCGGTTCCGACCAGCACGCGCCCAACTTTGCCCTGTCCGTGAGTTTCCTGTAGCTTACCCAGTAAGGATGGGTCTGAATGTCTTCAACGATGACACGCTGGCCGGTAAAGGCGGCGGTGCCGCAAGAGCCGACACCGAGACCGATTTCGATCCCGTCGATCGCGGCGTTATAGAAATCGGGCAGGCTGGGCGCAGCGCCGGTCACCAGATGTTTGCCCTCGCTGTCCAGCAGCAGGATGCTGCAAAGCATGTCCGGATGCTCCTGCTCCACGCCAAGCACGATGGCCTGCAGAATCTCTTTGAGCGGTGCGCCATGGGCCAGCAGTTCCAGCACATGGTTGCGGGTTTGCTCGCGTTGCTCGGACTGTTTGCGGCTGGCGATGTCGTGGGCAAGCCTGCGCTTGATGTGCAGGATGTAGAAAACGGCGACAGGCATGCTGCCGATCAGCAGCAAGGAGAGCGCTAGCAACGCATTGCTCCCCAGTAGCTTGTCGCGACCGTGAGTGCAACAGGCCGCATCATCCAGGTCGATGGGAGATTGATAAAAGGCATGAGGCGGCGAGAGTTTGGCGGTTGGGTTGGCATGAGGTTTTATGCTACCACAGCGTCACGATTTCGAAAAAAGCTGCGCTTCCGGAATGCGGGTACGGATTTATCCCAAGGAAAATAAAAACGGCTTACGACTGAACGCTTCTGCATCCGACACCTCTTAATCGACATTGGGCGGAAAACTGACTGAGGCCATTTCAGGGAGACGGCTTTCATTATTCAACGAGCCGAAATGCTGGTACCATAAAACCTGTCCGTTGGAAAACAAAAATCCGAGGGAACCCCACTTCGATGCTGAATTTTTTTCATCTTTTTATCTCGCCTCCGGAAAGTAGCCTGCTTTACGCGGGGAGCTATGACCCCATGCTGGTCAGCCTTTCCATCACTGTTGCGATATTCGCGTCTTACGCTGCCCTGCTGGTTTCTCAGTACGTCTCGATCACACCGGCGGCGATGACAAGGCGACTATGGATCGCCGGTGGCGGCCTGTGTCTGGGCATCGGCATATGGGCGATGCATTTCGTCGGCATGCTGGCGTTCAGTCTGCCCTGCTCGACCAGTTACAGCGCCACCCTCACTTTTTTATCGATGGTCCCCGGCATTCTCGCCAGCACCCTTGCGATAAAAATCATCAGCCGCCGCGAACTCTCACATACACGGCTCGTCACAGGCGGGTTGCTGATCGGCTCCGGTGTCGGCGCACTGCATTACTCGGGAATGGCGGCCATGCACCTGAATGGGCTGATCCGTTATGACATCAAGCTGTTTTCGCTATCCATCATCGTCGCCATCGTTCTGGCCACGCTGGCCTTGTTGATCAGGTTTCGCTTGCTGTCGTGTCAAACCCGCTGGAATACCTGGGGGATGATCGCCAGCGCAGTGGTGATGGGTCTGGCTGTATCCGGCATGCACTACACGGCGATGGCGGCCGCTTACTTTATTCGCGATGGCGATGCCAACGTGGTTGTGTCCGGGATTTCACCGGCATTTCTCGCCGCTATCGTGCTGGCCGCGACCAGTTTGATTGTCGTCGTGACGCTGGTTGCCACCTTTGTCGGCAAGGCCAGCCGGTTTCCCCGTGGGTTATCTTACAAGCTGGTTGGCGTGCTGATTGCCATCTGGGGAACCATTGCCTGGCTGAGTTCGGATTATTACTACAGCCGTCTCGCCAACAACTTGTACCAGCAGGAATCAAAACTCGCGGCGCAGCAGGCGGATAACATCGCCAGTGACATCGATAAAAACATTGAGCTGCTCAAGGGCATTGCGATTATGGTATCCCGCGACGAGGATACCCGTCGCGTGTTGCGCCGTTTCGGCGCCCAGGCGATGCCTTCCACGCTGGCTTATGAAAAGCGCAAGCAACGCTGGATGCAGGACAAGGCGCTGGGCGAGTTGAACGATATTCTCTACACCACGGTTTCCAATCTCGGCCCCGATAACATATTCATCCTTAATGCGGCGGGCGATTGCATTGCTGCCGGCAATGCCAACGAGCCCGGAAGCTCGATCGGAACTAACTACGCTGATCGCGCGTATTTTCCGGAAACTCGGGCGGGGCGGCCCGGCCATCAATATGCCGTGGGGCGGACAACCAACATACCCGGTCTGTACTACGCCTATCCGGTCTTCGAGGCAGGGCGCTTTCTCGGTGCCGTCGTCGTCAAGCGGGACATAACCGATTTTGCCAACCGGATCAATCAGGACCACGCATTCATCGTCGATGCCAACGGTGTCATCGTCCTGGCGTCGGACAAGAGTCTCGAATTTCGCACCTTGCCCAATGCGTCCATCGCGAAACTGTCTGCGGAGCAGATGCTGTTGCAGTACAAACGAAGCGTGCTTGAGCCTTTGCAGATAACCCCTTGGGGAGACCGGCGCTTCCCTTCTGCCGTACGTATCGGAAATGGCAATCGGCCTGCCGTGCTGGCCATCGGAAGCTTGTCCGAGAACGATATTGCCGTTCATGTGCACCGTCCGCTAGACGAACTGGTGCGCCTGGGCACTGAGAGGTATTGGCTATTCATCTTGCTCTCGACCGCTGGCAGCATGTTGATTGTCGCCGCCTCGGCGGTCGTGCTTTATTTGCGCGAATCGCAGCGGACAGCATCCGATCTTCGCATCGCCGCCACCGCCTTTGAGTCGCAAGAAAGTTTGATGATCACCGATGCCAACACGGTGATCCTGCGGGTCAATCAGGCATTTATTGATACTACCGGCTATACGTCCGAGGATGTCGTGGGCCAAACACCGCGCCTGTTCAAGTCTGGTCGTCATGACGCGGACTTTTATCGCGCGATGTGGGAGGATTTGCAGCGCAGCGGGACATGGCAGGGAGAAATCTGGGATCGACGCAAAAATGGTGAGGTATTTCCCAAATTGCTCACCATCTCCGCCGTCAAGGGGAATGATGGGGTTGTCACACATTATGTCGGGTCGCACATCGATATTACGCAACGCAAGGCCGCTGAGGACGAGATCAAGAGTCTGGCGTTCTACGACCCGCTCACCCGCCTGCCCAACCGGCGGCTTCTGATGGATCGGCTCCAGCAGGCACTGGTTTCCAGTGCGCGCAGGGACCGGAACGGTGCGCTGCTGTTTATCGATCTGGATAATTTCAAGGTACTCAATGACACGCTGGGCCATAACATGGGAGACTTGCTGCTGCAGCAGGTCGCGCTTCGCCTGGTTTCCTGTGTGCGCGAAGGCGACACGGTAGCCCGGTTGGGCGGCGACGAATTTGTGGTGATGCTGGAAGATCTGAGTGAGCAACCCATTGAAGCTGCGGAACAGACTGAAGCGATCGGCGAAAAAATTCTGGCTACGCTCAACCAGCCTTACCGGCTTGCCACGCACGAACACCGCAGCACACCCAGCATCGGCATTTCCCTTTTTAGCAGTCATGACCAGTCGCATGAGGAACTGCTCAAACAAGCCGACATCGCCATGTATCAGGCCAAGAAAGCCGGCCGCAACACCCTGCGCTTCTTCGACCCAAAGATGCAAGACGCCATCAATGCCCGCGCAGCCCTTGAAGGCGAATTGCGCCGTGCACTTGAGAGTCGGCAATTCCATTTGTATTACCAGATACAGGTGGACAGTTCGCACCATCCATTGGGAGCCGAGGCATTGCTGCGCTGGATACACCCCGAGCGCGGTCTGGTGTTTCCGTCGCAATTCATTACGGTGGCAGAAGAAACCGGGTTGATCCTATCCATAGGTCATTGGGTGCTGGAGACGGCTTGCGCGCAGCTCAAGGCATGGCAGCAAGATGCGCTCACCCGTGATCTCGTTCTGGCGGTGAACGTGAGTGCCCAGCAATTCCGCAAAACTGATTTTGTGGCTCAAGTGCAAGCAGCAGTGCAACACCATGCGATCAACCCGATGCTGCTCAAGCTGGAGCTGACCGAAAGCATGTTGCTGGAGAACATCGAAGACACCATCGCAACCATGAACGCATTGAACAAAATCGGTGTTCAGTTCTCGCTGGATGACTTTGGCACCGGCTATTCCTCACTGCAATATCTAAAACGGCTGCCGCTCGATCAGATCAAGATCGATCAGTCGTTCGTTCGCGATATTGTTTTCGATAGCAGCGATAAAGCGATTGTGTGCGCCATCATTGCGATGACGCAAAGCCTGAACCTGAGTGTCATTGCCGAAGGTGTGGAGACGGAAGAACAACGACAACTCCTTCTGGATAAGGGCTGCACACATTACCAGGGGTATCTGTTCGGCAAGCCGGTGCCGATTGAGCAGTTTGAGGCATTGCTGAAGCAGGGCTGATGTTAACCAGCGGCTTACGTCACCGTATTCTGGTGACTTAGCCGAATGGCTATGCAGATTCGCAAGTGAGCCTGCGCCGCAACTTGGTACAACTGTTTACTACAGTAGTACCAAGTTATCCCGGTGAATGATTTCGGAATCGCCGCCATAGCCGAGCAGGGATTCGATTTCCTGGCTGGCGTGGCCCGCGATGCGGCGGGCTTCCTCGGCGCTGTAGTTGGTCAGGCCGCGCGCGATGTCCTGCCCGTCTTCACCCACGCAGGCGAGTACCGCGCCGCGTCCAAACTCTCCAGACACACTCTTGACACCGATCGGCAGCAGGCTTTTGCCTTCAGTGCGCAACGCCTTGATCGCGCCGGCATCCAGCACCAATTTGCCTGCGACCTGCAGATGATCGGCCAGCCATTGTTTGCGCGCGGCGAGGGTGAGGGTGGGGGCGGTGAGCAGCGTGCCGATGGATTCACCTTGCAGCAGGCGTAACAGCACATCGCGTTCGTGTCCCGAGGCGATGACAGTATGCGCACCGCTGCGAGCCGCGCGTTTGGCCGCGAGTATTTTGGTGATCATCCCGCCGCGCCCGATAGAACTGCCAGCACCCCCGGCCATACTTTCCAGATTTGCATCACCGGCCAGTGCCTCACTGACCAGCATGGCATTGGAATCTTTGCGCGGATCGGCGGTATAGAGGCCAGTCTGGTCGGTGAGGATGATCAGCACATCCGCATCGATCAGGTTGGTGACCAGCGCGCCCAGCGTGTCGTTGTCGCCGAATTTTATTTCGTCGGTGACGACCGTGTCGTTCTCGTTGATGATCGGGATCACACGCAAGGACAGCAGCGTGGTCAGTGTGGCGCGTGCGTTCAGATAACGTTCGCGGTCGGCCAGATCGGCGTGGGTGAGCAGCACCTGTGCGGCATGCAAACCATGCTGGCGGAAACAGCTTTCATAGGCTTGCACCAGACCCATTTGGCCGACTGCCGCAGCGGCTTGCAAATTGTGTATTGAAGTCGGGCGGGTGCTCCAGCCCAAGCGTTGCATGCCTTCGGCAATCGCGCCGGACGACACCAGCACCACCTCGTGACCGCTGGCACAGAGGGTTGCAATCTGGCGCGCCCAGTTGCCCAGCGCGTTCAAGTCCAGCCCCGCACCTTGATTCGTCACCAGGCTGCTGCCTACTTTGACGACGATGCGCTTGCAGTGAGTCAGTGCGGTTTTCATTTGCAGTCTAGATCGTGCTTGCGTCAGATTCCTGCGCACTGTCCGCTGCGGCCTGTTGTTCCAGTTCGTTCATCGCGATCAAATGTTCCATGATCGCGTAAGTCAGTTCCTTGCAGCCCTCGCCGTTGATCGCCGAGATCACGAAGTAGCGATCAAAGTCGGTGAACTCTTTGAGGAAGGCCGCCACTTTTTCTTCGCGATCTTCCAGCAGGTCGACCTTGTTCAGCAGCAACCAGCGAGGTTTGTCGTAGAGCGACTGATCGTACTTCTTCAACTCATTGAGGATTGCGTTTGCCTCATGTACCGGATCGATGCCCTCGTACATCGGCGCAATATCCACCAGATGCAGCAGCACGCGGGTGCGCGCCAGGTGGCGCAGGAACTGGTGTCCCAGCCCGGCGCCTTCCGCCGCGCCTTCGATCAGTCCGGGGATGTCGGCGATAACAAAACTTTTTTCATTGGATACGCGCACCACGCCCAGATTCGGATGCAGCGTGGTGAACGGATAGTCGGCCACCTTGGGCTTGGCAGCGGAAACCGAGCGTATGAACGTGGACTTGCCGGCGTTCGGCATACCGAGCAGCCCGACATCGGCGAGCACTTTCAATTCGAGCTGCAATTCGCGGGTTTCACCTTCGGTGCCAACCGTGCATTGGCGCGGCGCGCGGTTGGTGCTGGACTTGAAGTGAATGTTGCCCAGGCCACCTATGCCGCCTTGGGCGAGCAGCACTTTCTCGCCGTCGTGAGCTAAGTCGGCAACCACTTCGCCGCTATTGATGTCGGTAATCACCGTGCCGACGGGCATGCGCAGCACGACGTCTTCCGCGCCCTTGCCATAGCAATCCGAACCGCGCCCCGATTCGCCATTCCTGGCGCGATGCATCCGGGCGAAACGAAAGTCCACCAGCGTATTGATGTTGCGGTCCGCCTGAGCAAACACGCTGCCGCCGCGACCGCCATCGCCGCCGTCAGGGCCGCCATTCTCGATGTATTTTTCACGGCGGAAGCTGGCGATACCATTGCCGCCCTTGCCCGCGAAGACTTCGATTTTCGATTCGTCAATAAACTTCATGATGTTTTGTTCCGCTAAATGAAAAAAGCCCTACCTTGCGATAGGGCTGATTCGCTCCAAATGAAACAGCTTACGCTGCAACGATGGAAACAGTTCTACGCTGTTGCGCGCCCTTGATGGCGAATACGACTTTGCCGGTGATCTTGGCAAACAGCGTGTGATCCTTGCCCATGCCGACGTTATCGCCGGGATGGAATTCGGTGCCGCGCTGACGCACGATGATGCTGCCCGCGCTGATCAGTTCGCCGCCGTAGCTCTTTACGCCCAGACGTTTTGAGTGTGAGTCACGTCCGTTACTGGTACTGCCGCCGCCTTTTTTTGATGCCATGCTAGTTGCTCCTTAAACAGAAATTACGCTGAAATTCCGTCGATGCGGATTTCGGTGTAGTTTTGACGATGACCTTGATTCTTCTGGTAATGCTTACGGCGGCGCATCTTGAAGATGCGTACCTTGTCGCCGCGACCGTGCGCGATGATCGTCGCTTTCACGGTGGCACCGAGCAGCATAGGTTTGCCCACAGACAGCTTGTCGCCGTCGGCTACCATCAGCACTTTATCCAGCACGATGGCACTGCCCACGTCGCCGGGGAGAATTTCAACTTTTAAAGTTTCACCAGTAATAACGCGATATTGCTTACCACCGGTTTTAATGACTGCGTACATAACAACCTCGATCTATCTATTGCGGTTTTTGCGAAGGCGCGGATTATACATAATTATCCGGCCCCGTCAAAATCCTTTTTGTGATTAAAACGGTTATTTATCCAAAAGATGAAATAACCAGATTGGGTGCGACATGACTAACGCCGCATGGAGTCGAAGAACTCGGCGTTGTTTTTGGTCGCCTTGATCTTGTCGAGCAGGAATTCCATCGCATCAAGCTCGTCCATCGGGTAGAGCAGTTTGCGCAGCAGCCAGATCCTTTGCAGGATGTCCTGCTTGATCAGCAACTCTTCCTTGCGTGTGCCGGAGCGATTCACGTTGATCGCCGGGTAAATGCGTTTCTCGGCCATACGGCGATCCAAGTGGATTTCCATGTTGCCGGTACCCTTGAATTCCTCGTAGATCACATCGTCCATGCGCGAGCCAGTGTCGACCAAGGCGGTTGCGATGATAGTCAAGCTGCCGCCTTCTTCGATGTTACGCGCAGCACCGAAGAAACGTTTTGGGCGGTGCAGCGCGTTCGCATCCACACCGCCGGTCAATACTTTGCCGGAAGAGGGAACTACGGTGTTGTACGCGCGCGCCAGACGGGTGATGGAATCGAGCAGAATGATGACATCCTTCTTGTGTTCGACCAAGCGCTTGGCTTTTTCCAGCACCATCTCGGCGACCTGTACATGGCGGCTGGCCGGCTCATCAAAAGTCGAGGCAACCACTTCGCCGCGCACGGTGCGGGTCATCTCGGTCACTTCTTCGGGGCGTTCGTCGATCAGCAGCACGATCAAGGTGGCATCGGGATTGTTTGATGAGATCGAATGCGCGATGTGTTGCAGCATCACGGTCTTGCCGGATTTCGGCGAGGCCACCAGCAGGCCGCGCTGGCCTTTGCCGATCGGGGCGACGATGTCGATGATGCGTCCGGTGATGTTTTCTTCGGCGCGTATGTCGCGCTCCAGTATCAGCGGCTGGGTCGGGAACAGAGGCGTCAGGTTCTCGAACAGGATCTTGTTCTTCGCATTCTCGGGCGGTTCGTCGTTGACCTTATCCACCTTCACCAGCGCGACATAGCGTTCGCCATCCTTCGGCGTGCGTATCTCGCCCTCGACCGAATCACCGGTGTGCAGATTGAAGCGGCGAATCTGGCTGGGGCTCACATAGATGTCGTCCGGGCCTGCCAGATAGGAGGTGTCAGGCGAACGCAGGAAACCGAAACCATCCGGCAGAATTTCCAGCGTGCCGTCGCCAAAAATGCTTTCGCCTTTTTTGGCATGGCTTTTCAGCAGCGCGAACATCAGATCCTGCTTGCGCATCCGGTTGGCATTTTCGATTTGATCGGCCGCAGCCATTTCAACGAGTTCGGTGACGTGTTTTGTTTTTAGGTCAGATAGGTGCATAGCGATGCGAGAGGAGTGATTGAAAGAAGGATGGTGCCAGTGAAGAAAATATAGATGAAATGGGTGGTGTCGGGGTGGCAGATGACCACCCGCATGGCCTCTAGTTAAGTTCGTTTTGTGTTTTATTGATTAGGGACGAAGCTGAAGAGGCGATGCGGACGTGACAGTAAACGCTTTAAATGTGGCTGTCAATAAAAGCCGTCAACTGGGATTTTGACAATGCGCCGACTTTGGTCGCCGCGATGTCGCCGTTCTTGAACAGCATCAGGGTTGGAATGCCGCGTATGCCGAACTTTGCAGGGGTTTGCTGGTTCTCGTCCACATTCAGTTTGGCGACGGTCAGGCGCCCGGCATATTCCTTCGCGATCTCCTCCAGAATCGGTGCGATCATGCGACATGGGCCGCACCACTCAGCCCAGTAATCCACCAGCACGGGCAGGGGAGCCTGCACGACTTCGGCATCAAAAGTGGCATCGGAAACGTAATGTATATGTTCGCTCATGGTTTGTTCTCGCTATTGTGAAGGTTGATTCGAAATGCAACAGACGGCTAATTGGGAATGGGTTGCTTAATTTCAAACGGCATCCTAACCAAAAATAGCTGTGCTGTGAAGTGAATTAATTCCCCCGTTGCTCTGCTAAAATGCCGCGCTGTTGATAAATGGAGTTTCACTATGACCTACGTTGTTTCTGAATCCTGCATCAAATGTAAATATACCGACTGCGTGGAAGTGTGTCCGGTGGACTGTTTCCACGCGGGGCCGAATTTTCTGGTGATCGATCCCGACGAGTGCATCGACTGCACGCTGTGTGTGGCGGAATGCCCGGCAGAAGCGATCTTTGCCGAAGATGATTTGCCGGAGAGCCAGCGTCACTTCATCGCGTTGAATGCCGAGCTGGCCAAATTGTGGAAGCCCATCGTCGAAAAGATCGACGCGCCCGCCGATGCCGACGAGTGGAAGAATGTGAAAGATAAATTGCATCTGCTCGAACGCTAGTTCATTGCATCGAGACATGGAACCAATAAAAAACAGCGGCACGCAAACGGCGCCAGCTGTTTTTTTTGATCATGTCGCGCGCCACATTCTGGCGCAGCATGCGCACGAAATCCCCGACCTGCGCCGTGCCACCGTGTTGTTGCCCAACTATCATGCGGCGCAGCCGCTGGCGCAAGCATTGGCCCGTGCGGCAAACCGGCCCGCATTGCTGTTGCCTAAAATGGTCACGCTGGGCGACTGGGCGCTATCCATCCCGCTCGATACCCCCATCCAGCCTGACACGCCGCGCATCGCCGCGCTTTATCAGGCGTTGCGCGAACGGCGCTGGTTTGCCGATGCCGATCTGTGGGGGCTGTCGCGCGAATTGCTGGGTTTGATGGATGAGCTGACCCGCCATCATGTTGCATTGCCTGAATCGGAAATCGAGTTTGCGGAACAACTTACCCGCGCCTACCAGGCGCGTAGCGGGCAGTCGATGCAGTTCGAGGCGCGCGTGGTGCATGAGCTGTGGTATGCGATGGCGGCGGGCGGCGAACTGGACGGCGTGCGCGCTTATCAGCAGCGGCTGGCGCTGTTGGCGCAGCAGGTGGATAGCCCGTTGTATGTATTGTTGACCGGTGATCTGGATGCGCCTGAAGCGCGTTTTCTTGAAGCCTGTCGTGCCCGTGTTTTAGTTACGCTCTTTGATATGCGCGAGATGGTGGCAGACGAGGCGAGTTGTGCGGTGATGCGAATGGCATTGAGTGCGCCAGCATCCCATTTACGCGAACAGGCAACTCATCTGCGCGAATATTTGCCTCAGTCCGCTTTAGGTTCGCGCTTGCGCCTGTTCGCCGCGCACGGCCTGGAGCAGGAGGCGCAGGCCGCCGATGTGCAGGTTCGCCGCTGGTTGCTCGAAGGCCGGCGATCCATCGCGGTGGTGGTGCAGGACCGGCTGGTGGCGCGCCGCGTGCGGGCTTTGCTGGAACGCGCAGAAGTGCAGGTGCAGGACGAGACCGGCTGGACGTTCGCGACGCTCTCGGTGAGCACGGTATTGATGCGTTGGCTGGATGCGCTGCAGAACGATTTTTATTATCAGGATGTGCTCGACCTGTTCAAATCAACGTTCCTGTTTGCCGATGCCCCCGCCGCGCAACGCAAACAGGCGGCCTATCTGTTCGAGCAAATGGTGCGCAAACACGGTGTGATCGCGCATCTGCAAGGCTTTGTCGAGACGGCCGAACGCGAAGTGCCGGAGCTGATTCAGCCGCTGGTGCGTCTGCGTCAGGCGGCACTAGCCTTGCCCAAAAAAACCGCATCGCTCGCCGAATGGCTGGGCGCATTGCACAACAGCCTCGATATTCTGGGCGTAATCAAAGGCTGGTCGCAGGATGCGGCGGGACAGCAATTATTGCAGTTGTGGTCGCAGTGGACGGACGATCTGCACAAGGACGGCACACATTGCAGCTTTGCCGAATGGCGGCGCTGGCTGGCTCAGCAGCTTGACTTGAATACCTTCCGCGATACGGCGGTGGAAAGTCCAGTGCTGTTCACCCATCTTGCCGCTACGCGCTGGCGGACTTTCGATGCGGTGCTGCTGCTGGGTTGCGACGCGGCGCATCTGCCCGCGCCGGTGAATGCGGGACAATGGTTCAACGATGCGGTGCGCGCCACGTTGGGATTGCCGCTTGGCAATGCGCAACAGGTCCGGGTGCGCGACGATTTGTTGGCGTTGCTGGCGCTGAACGACACCGTGCTGGTGACCTGGCAGACCACAAAGAACGGCGAGCCGAATATGCTCAGCCCGCATTTCGAGATGCTGCGCGCGCTGCATCTGCTGGCCTATCGCGACGATCTCGCCGCAATAGAATTAGCCGATATGCTGCAACATGCGCGAGTGCGCAGCGAGGTTTTCGCAATACCGGAAGCTGGCGCGATGCCTCATCCCGCCGCACCCCCCGCACTACTGCCCGAGCGTATTTCGCCCTCCGGCTACAACAGTCTGGTTGCCTGTCCCTATCAGTTTTATGCGCGGCATATCCTGCGCCTGAACGAGCTGGACGAGGTGCGCGAGGAACTCGATAAACGCGATTACGGCACCTGGGTGCATGCCGCGCTGCAAATTTTTCATGCCGAATTTCCGCTGGTGGAAAATCATGCTCGCGAACAGCTGACAGAAGCATTGCAGCGAATCAGCATGGAAGTGTTTGACGATGCGCTGGCGCATGATTATCTGGCCGAAGCCTGGCTGTTGCGCTGGCAGGCGCAGATTCCAGCCTATCTGGATTGGCAGCTGGAAAACGAGCAGGCCGGGTGGCGCTATCAGGCAGCCGAACAGCCTTTCGCCGTCGAGGTGATGGAGCAGCTGACCCTGCGCGGCCGCATCGATCGCATCGATAAACGCAGCGATGACACGGCGGCGTTGTGCGTGCTTGACTACAAGACGCAAACCGTAGCCCGGCTCAAAAACAAATTGAAAGAGGCCGGTGAAGACGTGCAACTGGCGTGTTATGCCTATGCGCGTGATGCAGGTTCGGCGGCCTTCGTCAGTCTGGATGATGACAAGGTGCTAGGCGTTGCGCCGCCGCACGATGTCGGTGAATTGGCCGAACTGAATATCGAACGACTGGTAACGCTGTTCGGGCAGATGCGTGCAGGTACCGCCCTGCCCGCCAACGGGATAGACGCGGTGTGCGCTTATTGCGAGATGCAGGGTTTGTGCCGCAAGGAGGCATGGCGTGATGCATGAATTTATAATTGAAACGTTTGAGCTGAGTAGACGCGTAGCGTCGTATCGACGCTTGTTGCGGCGATCCCCTTCGACGTTGCTCAGGACAGGCTTCGATACACCGCGCTATGCGCGGTACTTGATAAAACAACTAGCCATTCGACTAAGCTGGCAAACAACACCAGCTAAGTCGCTGGTTATCAGAGCGTGCGGAGTAATGGGGAATGGATAATCGCGCCGCACTCGATCCAAAACACTCGGTGGTGGTCGAAGCCTGCGCCGGCAGCGGCAAGACTTGGCTGCTGGTATCGCGCATCGTGCGCCTGTTGCTCGATGGCGTGAAACCTGCCGAGATACTGGCGATCACGTTCACGCGCAAGGCTGCGCAGGAAATGCAGGCACGGCTGCGCGACTGGCTCTACGAGCTGGCATCGGCGGACGATGATCAGGCGCGCGAATTTTTGCGCCAGCGCGCCGTTCTTGAGACCGACATCGAACGCCTGCTGCCGCGCGCCCGCAGCCTGTATCAGCAATTCCTGCTGGCGCAGCCGGGCATCACGATCAGCACGTTTCACGGCTGGTTCATGCAGATATTGCAACGTGCGCCGCTCAATGCCGGTATGGCAGGCGGTGTGCAACTGGTCGAGCAGACCGCCGAATTGTGGCAGGAGGCATGGCAGACTTTTCTGGATGAATTGCATAGCCAGCCCGACGGGGAAGCTGCGCGATCGATGCAGGTGCTGTTCAAGGAGTTCGGCTTGAGCAACACGCAGAAGATGTTGCGCGCTTTTGCCAACAAGCGCAGCGAATGGTGGGCGTACACGGCAGGGCAGCACGATCCGCTGGAGTATGCGCTGGAAAGTCTGCGCGCCGAGCTGGATGTCGACATGGACTCGGACCCGATCGCGAAGCTTGCAGCCCACGATAGTTTCGCGGGCGATGTGCGCACGCTGGCCCGATTGCTGAACGCCAGCGCCGCTCAGCAAGCCAAAGCTGCGCGCCTGCTTGCGCCGCTGGATGGCACGTTGACGGTAGCACCGTGGTTTGCCGCGTTGTGGGATGAGTTGTTCACGCAAAAGAATGAACCGCGCATAATCAAGGCGAACAAGGGACAGGATGTTGCGCAGTTGAGTTGCGCGGTGGAGGTGGTGCGCGCGCAATTATTGGCGGCGTCCGACCAGAAGCAGGCGCAACACATTTTTCTGACCAACCAGCACGCGCTGCGCTGCGGCGCGGCTTTGCTCGACACCTATCAGGCATTGAAACAGCGCCAGCAGATGCTGGATTTCGGCGATCTGGAATGGCGTGTGCGCCAGTTGCTCAATAACAGCGACCACGCCGAATACCTGCAATACAAGCTGGACAGCCGTTATCGCCATGTGTTGCTGGACGAGTTTCAGGATACCAATCCGCTGCAATGGCAGATATTGCAAGCGTGGTTCGCCGCCTCGGCCGCGGTGCAAAGCACGCCCACGGTGTTTGTGGTGGGCGATCCCAAACAATCAATCTACCGTTTTCGCCGTGCCGATGCCCGGCTGTTCGGCGTGGTGCGCGAGTTTCTGCAGCAGCATTACATGGCACATTACCTGACCCAGAATGAAACGCGCCGCAATGCGCCCGCCGTGCTGAATGTGGTGAACGGCGTGTTCGACGGCCTGCCCGAATACACCGATTTCGAAACCCATCACGCCCATCAGACAGCCTTGCCGGGCCATGTCGAGATTCTTCCGCTGTTGGATAAGGGTGAGACGGTGCAGCCGGATTCGACGAGTGGCGAATTACGTCTGCGCAACCCGCTTATCGAGCCTTATCCCGATCAACAGGTCGGTGCGCGCGAGGGCGAAGCGGAACAATTTGCCGCGCATATCAATAACATCGTGGCGAACTGGAGCGTACAGGAGAATAATGTTGAGCGCCGTGCCGAGTACCGCGACATCATGGTGCTGGTGCGCCGCCGCACCCATCTCAAGATATACGAGCAGGCGCTGCGCTCCCTGCATATTCCCTACCTCACCTCAAGGCGCGGCGGTTTGCTCGATACGCTGGAAGCACTGGATATCCAGGCGCTGCTGACCTTTCTGATCACGCCGTTTGCCGATCTGCAATTGGCCCATTCGTTGCGCACGCCGATTTTCGCGTGCAGCGATGATGATCTGATGCAGCTGGCACAGGAAGAGGACGGAGGTAGCTGGTGGCAGCGTTTGCAACGCATCGCACAAAGCGATACCGCCTCTGCCGAACTGCGCCGTGCCCATCGCTTGCTGCAAGGCTGGCAGGTGCTGGCCGATAAACTGCCGGTGCATGATTTGCTCGACCGCATTTATTTCGAAGGGGATGCGCAAAACCGTTATGCCGCCGCCGTGCCGGAGGCGATGCGCGCCACCGTGTCCGCCAACCTGCAAGCCTTCATCGAGATCGCGCTGAATGTCGATGCCGGACGTTATCCCAGCCTGCCCGGATTCCAGCGCGAACTTGCCGAGCTGCGCAAGGCGGATGACAACGAAGCACCCGACGAGGGCAAGGTCAGCCAGGCGGGTAACGCCGTGCGTATTTACACCGTGCACGAGGCCAAGGGGCTGGAAGCGCCCATCGTCTGGTTGCTCGATGCCAATGCCAAGTCGCCCGCCGACAAGGGCTTCGATGTGCTGGTGGACTGGCCGACACAAGCGATGCGCCCGGCGCATTTTTCGCTCTACGGCGACAAGGCCAGCCGGGGCGCGGCGCGCAAGCACTACTTCGAACAGGATGCCGCGCTCGCCAGCACCGAGGATTTGAATCTGCTGTACGTCGCGATGACGCGCGCCAAACAGGCGCTGCTGGTCAGCGGCAACGGCGAGCGCAGTGCAGGCACCTGGTACGACCGCATCGCCAATGCAAAGCAAGCAGTGTCGGCAGAGAATCCGCTGCTGGTCGCACAGGCAGCGGATTCACATGACATAGAGCCTGTCCCGTCCCTTACTCTGGACGAACGCCTCACCCAGCCGCTGCCCACCGGCACGCGCAAGGCCGCGCTGACCGATGCGCAACGCCGTGGAATATGGCTGCACGGTTTGATGCAGCACCTGGCCATGCCTGATGCAGTGACGGATGCGCAATCCCTGCAGCGGCTGCTCGGTATCCCCGAAGCGCAGCTGCCAGCCCTCTGGCAACAGGCACAACATCTGCTGAACTTGCCGCAACTCGCGCACTTCTTTGACGCGCAGCAGTACCGAAGCGCTTGCAACGAGATGCCCTACATCGATGCAACAGGCGAACTAAAACGCATCGACCGTCTGGTGGAATTCGACGACGAGGTATGGGTGCTGGATTACAAGACCGGCGAGAGCGCCAACCCCGCGCCGTACCGCGCGCAGATGAATGTGTATCGTTCTGCGATGCAGGCGGTTTATCCGGGCAAGACGGTGCGCTGCGCGCTGCTGTTTGCGGATGGGGTGTTGAGCGAAGTGTAGGGCGGGCTGTGCGCACTTTCGCCGGGGGTAGCCCGGCGATTGATATGAATGAAATGTACCGGCTCGAATTGTTTTATGTCCGCCTCTTTAACGAAAGCGTCAATTTGAAACGGGCAACTGGCTCGTCGCTCAAAGACGGAACCGTGGCAATGACCTCGAACTGCCTTTCGACTCTCTCATCCGATGCGGCGGCCTGGGCGACAAGTTCAGCGATTTCCTTGCCCTGACTACAGCAAAAATCCACGTCGCCTTCTGCGCGCTTGAGGAACTCTGCATTAAAGTCTTTGAAGACCAGCGAGATGTTTGCTGGCTGCTGCCTGATCAGGTACATGGCGAACGCACCGGCTGCACAGTCAGCACCGATGCAGAGCGCGCCGAAGTACATCGAGCCCATGTGATTACGGGTCTTGCGTCGCAACGGTATCCTGACCACCAACCGGTCAGGCGATACTTCCGCGACCGTGACGCCGACGTAGAACAGCAGGGGAATCCTGGTGAGCCCGAACCAGCGCAGTGCGAGGGTCTCCCGTGTTTTTTCGGTGATCAGTTTGGTCAACCAGTTCATGGATTGCGAGTTAAATAGGTCAGGGTTGAATTGTTATCGTTAGGCAAAACGGTCAGGTTGAGCACCGATTCATCCAGGATGCCCAAGGGCTTCTTACAGAATGAAGCAAGCACCAATAGTAGAAGTCTGAGGCGTAATCTCATTGTGTTCTCGCCGTTGAGCAAACAGGGCACTCACTCTAAACATTGCCTAAAATCAGCGCAAGACATATTTCGGGACGTTAAATGTGAAGCACGAAGTGGCAACAGACCGTGTGTGGCGCGCGGATATTGGGTGATGGGCTGTAACCGTAAGCCAACAAAAGAATCATGTTATATGTTTTACCCGTTGACCTGTTGTTCAGTTTGGATAAACTGTACTCCGCAGTTAAATAGTCAGGATCTCACTACATCATGTTTGAACATCAAGATGTCCTCTCCGCATTGAATGGCAAATTACCTTTGCCGCAAAAGATTGAGCACGTCCATGCTTTACTGAAAGATCGTTTTGATTTCATCGACCGGATTTCGGTGGCGATTTATGAGCCAAAAACGGATTTGCTGAAGACTTTTGTGCAGAGCAGTGAGGGTGAAAATCCGCTGGTTTTATATTCCGCCAAACTGGCTGATTCGGGAACATTGCAGGAAATCCTGAAGGTAGGTCGCCCGCGCGTAGTCAATGATCTCGATATATTCAGCCATGTTCAGGCAGAACATGCACGCCGCATTGCGGCACTTCAGTACAAATCCAGCTACACCATGCCCATGTTCATGAATGGCGAGTTTTTCGGCTTTTTGTTCTTCAATTCCCATCGAAAAAATGTTTTCGATGAGACGCCCCTGCATTATCTGGATTTGGTGGGGCACTTGCTGTCGTTGCTGGTGATCCACGATATGTCGACGACGCGCAGCTTGTATGCGATCGTTAAAACCGCCGCAAATATTACGCTGCACCGCGACGTCGAGACCGGGGCTCATCTGGATCGGATGTCTAACTATGCACGGTTGATCGCCAAAGAGGTGGCAAAAAAATATCGGCTCAACGATGAGCTCGTGGAACATATATTTTTATTTTCGCCGCTGCATGACATCGGCAAGATCGGCATATCCGACAGCATATTGCTCAAGCCGGCCAAGTTGACGGAATCCGAATTCGACACGATGAAAACCCACGCTGCCAAGGGTGGCGAGATCATCGACATGATGCTGGCCAATCTGGGACTTGACGAATTTCCCCATGCGGAAATCTTGCGCAATATTGCGCTTTATCATCATGAGGCGATCAACGGTAGCGGATATAACGGGCTGATGGACGAGGAGATACCTATTGAGGCAAAAATCGTTGCAGTCGCCGATGTGTACGATGCGCTGACCAGCGCCCGACCCTACAAGGAAGCCTGGAGCAACGACCGGGCATTCATGTTTTTGCAGTCCATGGCGGGAACCAAGTTTGACAACGACTGCGTGGCGGCCTTGATCAGTTGCCGCGAAGAGGTGGAGGATATACAGAAAAGATTCGAAGAAGACCCTCTCGGCTGATTGATTTTCGGCAGCATGTGGTTTGCGCCGCCCGATTTTTGATATTGCCGGCGCGATGTCCGGCGCACCCGATCTGGTTCGATAGCGCGGCCGATGTGGCCGCTCAGATACCAGCCGTGTTTCAAGTTGATAAGGCGAAAATGGACGACCTTGATTCTAAAGTGGATGCCGAAATGGGTGGCGTTACTGACCGCCGTGTCCGGCACGATCTGCGCCTGATTTTTGAAGACGCCTGCCGGATAACGGCGCCGTTCTTCGACCCGGCGCAAAGTTGGGGCGGCTCATCATTATCCATGTACGCACGCCAGACGTTACGCGAGGCCTATCCGGAATTAACCCAGCAGGAGATTGCCCTTCTGTTTTCCGGCGTCGCACGTTTTCATAAGGGCAGCACAAATAATAGTCTCTGAATTGTTTGGGGAGAAGCGGATGTCGGCATCCGGAGGTATTTGTGCAACAATTCGCCCCTGCTGAATTATCTGAATAACAAACCATGAATCCCACGCTTGTCTTTGATATCGAAACCGTGCCCGACGTCGCAGGATTACGCGCCTTGCATGAACTGGATGCGCGCGTCAGCGATGCGGAAGTGGCCGAAATGGCCTTCCAGTTGCGCCGCCAGAAAACCGGCAGCGACTTCATGCCCCACCATTTGCAGCGCGTCGTGGCGATTTCCTGCGCGCTGCGCGAAGGCGACAACTTCAAGATCTGGTCGCTGGGCAGCTTGGAGGATGACGAGGGTTCACTCATTCAGCGCTTCTTCGACGGCATCGACAAATACACGCCGCAGATCGTGTCGTGGAACGGCGGCGGATTCGATCTGCCGGTGCTGCATTATCGCGGTCTGATCCACGGCGTGCAGTGCGCGCGCTACTGGGATCAGGGCGAAGACGACAAGGAATTCAAGTGGAACAATTACATCAGCCGCTACCACTCGCGCCATCTCGATCTGATGGATCTGCTGGCGATGTATACCGGACGCGCCAACGCGCCGCTGGACGATCTTGCCAAGCTGATCGGTTTTCCCGGCAAACTGGGCATGGACGGCAGCAAAGTATGGGAGGCGTACCAGCAAGGAAAGCTCGACGAGATACGCAACTATTGCGAGACCGACGTGGCGAATACCTATCTGGTGTTCGCGCGCTTCCAGATGATGCGCGGCGTGCTGACCCGCGCGCGCTATCAGAAGGAATGCGCGCTGGTGCGCGCCGAGTTGGCCAAGCTTGATCAGCCGCACTGGCAGGAATTTCTGGCCGCCTGGCCCGAGCATAAAAAATAATGGTTAAATTATTGTAGGGGCGCGATTCATCGCGTCCTGATCTATTCATGTATCAAAAAATGGGCGCGATGAATCGCGCCCCTACCGAAGCGGAACTGAATAAATGACCACAGAAAACAGAGTAACAATTGAATCGCTGGACCAGGAAGGTCGCGGCGTCGCGCGCATCGAAGGCAAGGTGATTTTTATCGAAGGCGCGCTGACCGGCGAGATCGTCAGCTATAGTTCGTACCGTAAGAAGCCGTCGTTCGAGCTGGCGCAAGTCACGCAGATACATAAGTTTTCTTCGATGCGCGTGCAGCCCAAATGCAAACACTTCGGCGTGTGCGGCGGCTGCTCGATGCAACATCTGGACGAAAGGGCGCAGGTCGCGGTCAAGCAGCGCATTCTCGAAGACACGCTGTGGCATATCGGCAAGGTCAAGGCAGAAACCATCATGCGCCCGATCTACGGGCAGACCTGGGGCTATCGCGAGCGCGCGCGCATCTCGGTCAAGCACGTGATCAAAAAAGGCAAGACGCTGGTCGGCTTTCACGAGAAGCGCAGCAGTTTCGTCGCCGACATGCAGAGCTGCGAAATCCTCGCGCCCAAGATCGCCGCTCTGTTGCCGCTGCTGGCCGAACTGGTGAGCGGCCTGTCGATACGCGATCGCCTGCCGCAGATCGAAGTGGCGGTCGGCGAGCAGGTCGATGCGCTGGTGCTGCGCGTGATGGACCCGCCCACCAGTGCAGACGAAACCGCGCTGCGCGCCTTTGCCGACAAGCACGATATTCAGTTCTGGCTGCAATCCAAAGGCCCGGAAACCATCGTCCCGTTTCATCCGCTCGACGCTCCTGCACTGTCGTACAGCCTGCCGGAATTCGGCATCACTATGCCTTTTGCGCCGAGCGAATTCACCCAGGTGAACAGTGCACTCAATCGCGTGATGATCAGCCGCGCGATGCGCCTACTCGACCCGCAACCGGGTGAGCGCATCGCCGATTTTTTCTGCGGACTGGGCAACTTCACGCTGCCGATCGCGAAGAGCGGCGCAGAGGTGTTGGGCATCGAGGGTAGTGATGCGCTGGTTGCGCGCGCCAGACAAAACGCCGTCACTAACGGACTGGCGGGCAACACTAAATTTGCCGCGATGAATCTGTTTGAGATGACCGAAGCGGCATTCGCCCAACTCGGCATTTTCGACAAGCTGCTGATCGACCCGCCGCGCGATGGCGCTCTCGAGTTGGTCAAGTCATTGGGCGGCGACAATGCCCCGCACCGGATCGTGTATGTCTCCTGCAATCCCGCCACGCTGGCGCGCGATGCCGCCGAGCTGGTGCAACGCGGCTACGTATTGAAATCGGCGGGCGTGATGAACATGTTTCCGCATACTTCGCACGTGGAGTCGATCGCGGTGTTTGAGAAGGCCATCACGTAGCGAGTTTACAAACCGCACAATCTCTTTTGCAGATAAATCGGCAAGGAACGACGAATGAAAGTAATCATGTACGTGCTGCTCGGGTTGTATGGCGTGATTGGCCTGCTGATCTCGACTTTCGGGCCGTTCAAGTTGCCTTTTGCCGAGTCGCTCGCGAAGGAGCACTACCGCTATGCGATAGGCGGGCTGCTGGTCATTCTGCTGATCGTTCCGATCATCATCGGCGTGTTCATTCTCTCGTTCGATGCGAACCACTTCAAGACGGAGATCATCCAGTTCGTCAAGGAGCGCACCCAACGCGATCTGGTGTTGCAGGGCGATATCAAGGTGACCTTTTTCCCCAAGCTGGGCCTGGATACGGGGAAGATGTCGCTGAGTCAGCGCAACAGCGCTCGCGAATTCGCCGCCGTCAATAACGCCCGGCTCTATATCGCATGGCTGCCGTTGTTTCGCAGGCAACTGGTGTTCGATCATGTCGAGGTAGACGGCGCGCGCGCCAATCTGACTCGGTTCAAGGATGGCACGACCAATTATGACGATCTGCTGATACGCGATGAAAATCTCGCGCCGCTGACGTTCGATATCGACGGTGTGCGTATCACCCACTCATCGCTCAATTGGCAGGACGAGATGAAATGGCAGCGGGTCGCGTTGCAGGATGTGAGCATTGAAACCGGCCGGCTCGCCGATACGGTGCCGGGGAACCTGAAGGCAAGTTTCCAACTCAATTCCGAATTGGTGCACTGCGATTCCAGGATCGAATTGAAGAGCCGTTTGTTTTACGACCGCAAAGCGGGGCGTTACGAGTTCGCCAACCTTGAGGGAACGCTGGATGGCACGGCGGCCGGATTCAGCAATCTCGATCTGAACTTCAAGGCCAGTCTGGACAGCCATCCCGCACAGGAATTGCTGCTGGTCGAGAACGTCCTCATTTCGGCGACGGGTAATTATGGGCAGCGCAACATCGAGGCCAGGCTCGGTGTTCCCAAGCTGCAAATTGCCAAAGGTAGTTTTAGCGGCAGCCAGCTGAGCCTCGATGCGTCGTTGTCGCAGTTCGACGAGAAGTGGACGACTGCGGTGCAGGTGCCGACGTTCGCGTTCGCCAACAAGATTTTCAAAACGGAGGCGCTCAGTGCCGATTTCGATTTCAAGGGCGACGGGCGCACGCTGCAAGGCAAGCTGTCCAGCCCGGCCAGTGTGGACTTCGAGACCGCGCCCAAGTTGCTGCTCGGTGCGATCTCGCTGAATCTTTCCGCCCATTATCCAATCCTGTCTGGCGAACTGTCTGCAACAGCGACGGGCAGCATGCAGGCTGATCTCTCGGATCAGAAGGCGAACCTCGACTTCAAGGCGAAAGTCGACGATAGCGAGCTTGCCGGCACGCTGGTGCTGCAGGACTTCAATCACCCCGCCTACACCTTCGATCTCGATATCAACCGCCTTGATCTGGATCGCTATATCGCGGCTGACTGGATCAAGCGCTATCAAGACGATGCCACGCTGGTAGATCTGGCCGGCCTCAAGGATATGAATCTGCGCGGCAGTGTGCGTGTCGGCGAGATCAAGATGGCGAAGCTCGAAGCTCGCAAGCTGGCGGCGGATATCAAGATCGAGCAATCGGCGCTCACGATCGCGCCGATGTCAGCCAGACTTTACGGTGGCACGTTGACCGGCAGCATCGGCGTGGCCGCGCAGGGTACGCCACAGATCACGCTCAAACAGAAGCTCAGAGGCTTCCAGATGAACGCGCTGCTTGCCGCAACGTCTGGTGCCGGCAGGCTCATCGGTAAGGGCGATGTTGCGCTGGACATCGACGCTGTGGGTGGCAGCATCGGTGCGCTGCGTCATTCGCTGAACGGTGTCGCCTCGCTCGCGCTTGTTCGCGGCTCGCTGGCGGGTATCGATTTGCGCACGGCGCTGATCGAGGGCAAGCAGGATTTGGGGATCAAGAGCGCGGCGCGAGTTCATGAAACGAAGCTCAGCGAAAGAACCGACTTTGCAGAATTGAAAGCCGCGTTCAACATCAAGGACGGGGTCAGCCAGGGCAATAGTTTCGACATGAGATCGCCGCTGTTCAGAGTATACGGCGAAGGCGATCTTGCCTTTGATTCCGGCAACCTCAGCTATCGCCTCAATGCGCTGGTTGCTTCCGCGCTCAACCGGCGCAGTGCAGGGGAGCTGGCCGAGTTGAAGGGCGTCACCGTGCCGATTAGCGTAAGCGGCCCTTATGCCACGTCTTCGATCGCGTTGGATTTCGCGGCCGCCAGCGGCAACATCGTGACCCGGCGGATCGCAGCATTAGCCGCAGCAGAGCAAGTTGCGGCCGACTCCGCTGCAAAGGCAGAAGCAAAGGCTGCGGCAGTTCAGGCCGCTGCCGCGGCCGTCACGCAAACCGCCCCGCCTAAAAAGCGCACGACGAAAGCCATCAGAAAATAACGGGATGGCTCCAGCCTAAAGAAATGCTATCCGGAATGGCGTGTTGAAATCCCACGTGCGCCTGATCCTGATTTCGCAACCAGGATCGGCCCGTGGAATATTCGCAGCCCAAAGCGTCCGTCACAGAATGTGAAGCGGACGGCATTCGTGGTTGCGTTAAGCCAGGGTCAAGGCAGGATTTGTCGAGGTGGCGCTTCCAACCGGTGCCGCAGGTGCGGCGGGAGCCGCCGGCTTAAAGGCACCTGTGGCCTCAGCGGATTTTTTCTTGGCGGCTTCCATTTCAGCCTGCCCGTCAAAAGACAGTCCCGCTGTCTGGTTGCCAGCCTCGCCGCCCATTTCTTCTGCCCTGAATCGCGGGCATTCCAGCTTCAGGCGCAGCATCAGGTCGCCTTTTGCATCCGCATTGACCTGAAGCTCCTGCAACGAAATGTCGCCAACGCTGTACAGGTCATACAGGCATTGATCGAACGTCCTCATTCCCTGTTCGACGGACTTTTTCATGATTTCTTTCAATCCGCCGACCTCGCCTTTGGCGATCGCATCTCTCGATGAGGCCGTGCTCAACAGGATTTCGATCGCGGCGGCGCGACCGCCTGCGATCTTGCGCACCAGCCGTTGCGAGATGATGGCGCGCATGTTCAGCGACAGGTCGTTGAGCACTTGCTCGCGCTTTTCGATCGGGAAGAAGTTTACGATGCGGTCGATCGCCTGATTGGCGCTGTTCGCATGCAATGTCGCCATGCACAGGTGTCCGGTCTCGGCAAAATTCAGCGCGTATTCCATCGTCTCGTGATCGCGAATCTCACCGATCAGGATGACGTCCGGTGCTTGGCGCAGCGTGTCTTTCAGCGCGTCAAACCAGCCTACCGTGTCGATGCCCACCTCGCGATGGGTGACGATGCAGTTGATGTGGGAGTGCACGTATTCGACCGGATCTTCGATGCTGATGATGTGGCCGTGCGTTTCTTTGTTACGCACGCCCAGCATCGCGGCCAGCGTGGTCGACTTGCCCGATCCGGTACCGCCGACCAGCAACACCAGCCCGCGTTTTTCCAGCACGACCGTTTTGAGGATAGGCGGCAGTTGCATCTTTTCGAAATCCGGGATCTCGGTGGTGATCACGCGTATCACCAGGCCGGTGCGCTGCTGCTGCGTGAACACGTTTACCCGGAAACGGCCGATACCTTCCGGCGCGATCGCGAAGTTGGAACCCTTGACCTCGTTGTAATGATGCCACTGCTTCTCAGACGAGATGCAATGCGCCATCTTGCGTGTCTGTTCGGCGGTCAGCGGCGTATCGTTTAGCTTGTTGAGTTTGCCGTTCAGCTTGACCGATGGCGGAAAATCAGCCGTGAGAAACAGGTCAGACCCCTTCATCGCCAACATCGCCAACAGCATCTTGTGCATCATGGCTTGGTACTGCAGTTTTTCTTGCGGATCCATCAACAAATCTCTTCCATAAAATTTTTACTTCGTTCGCGCCAACCAGTCATACATCGATAGCAAAGAAAAGGCGACCATCGGGCCGCCTTTTGTTATAAACCTTGTTTTGTTATTCTTTCTCGCCGCTAAACGCCATCAGCAGGCTCAGCAGGTTGACGAAGATATTGTAGATGTCCAGATACAAACCCATCGTCGCCATCACGTAGTTGGTTTCGCCGCCATGCACGATCTGGCTGATGTCATACAGGATGTAGGCCGAGAAGATCAGCACGGCGATCGCGGAGATGGTCAGCGCCAGCGCGGGGATAGCGAAGAACATGTTGGCCAGCGAAGCGATGATCAGCAGGATCACGCCGATGAACAGGAACTTGCCCATGAAGCTGAAATCTTTTTTGGTAACGGTGGCGATGGTGGCCAGACTACCGAAGATGATGCCGGTTCCACCAGCCGCCATGCCCACCAGTTGCGCGCCATTTTTCAGGTGCAGTGCGACTTGCAGGATCGGGCCGAGCAACACACCGGCTACGAAGGTGAAGCCCAGCAGAGCGACGATGCCCCACACGCTGTTGCGCAGCGCGCCCACGGCAAACATCAAGCCCATCATCACGGCGAACATCAGCAGCGAGAAGATGATCGGGTGAAGCGCCATGAACGAAAAGTTGATGGACATGCCGATGAATGCGCCGATCACGGTCGGGATCATCGTGAGTGCCAGCATCATGTAAGTGTTGCGCAGAACCTTGTTCTGTTCGGTGACGGCTGTGCCGAATTGCGTTGCGGGTTGAGATTGGTATTCCATGTGTAGCCTCCTGAGTGTGACGTGTAAACTTGATAGCGGTGATTAAGACTGGCGAAGTGTGAAGAAAGTTTCAATCATGTGCGGTGTCAGTCAAAAAATAACTGGCAAGCCGCGCCGTTGCTATGTTCCCGTTTTTCAGCTTTGCATTATACCAAAATCCGATTTTATTGCCCACGATTTTCATTTGCTATAGGCTTGTTTTCAAAGGTCTTGCGCGGGTGTGCTTGAGAGTAAAGTTGATGGCATCATTGCCATCGTTCGACGCCTTCCGATAGCGGATTCGCCGCAAGTTAAGATTGTTTTGAATTCGCATTCTCTGTGCCGGTTAGGATTCGATGCAACTGCTTTGATGGTCTGCTCGACGGCCTGGATCATTTCCTTGCAAGATTAAGGATATTCTGTGCTAGATTGAGAATCATGTATTCATCGCACCCTGTGTTACTTGGACGGGGACTCATGCAAACCAAGGGAGTCACAATGGGCACCTTCATCTGTAAGAATGTAAAATGCAAAGCAACTTCTGATTACTCGCTGGCCGAAATCCACACCAAAAATTCGTTTGTATTGTGTAATGTATGCAAAACGAAGCATCATCTGCTTGTCGAGCAAATAAAAGGCGCCCCTTTAAGAATGGTTGTCGGTGATCTTTGCGCACAACAAACATAGATTTATGCTCTTAGGAGAAACCAACATGCCGTCATGGCTTCAGATTATTCTGGGGATATGCGCCCCCGTAATTGCTGGTTATAGTGTTTATATTGGATACCAGCAATGGAAACTTAGTGCTTACAAGCTGAAGCATGATTTGTTCGAGAAGCGTTGGAATGTGTATGCAGCAACTAACGATGCCATTGTCTGTTGTGTCAACGGTGATGATGAGGCACAACGAAAAACATATCAGGAATTCAAACGCAAGAGAATGGATGCCAAATTTCTTTTCCCCAAAAAGTTAAATGATTACCTTGAGAAAATAGATAACGCCATTCCAGAGCTACAAGCAGCAAACAGAAACCTACAGTCCGAGTCTATGCGGGCTAACTCCCCAGAGCGCAGTGAAGCAGAAAGACAAGCGTTGGCCCAAGCAGCATGGCTACGCTCTCAAGTCGAAGCTATAGTGCTAATGTTTCACGAATACCTTGATCTTTCCGCATAATGGAAAAATTTTAATCATATATATAGCCTCGTGAATCGGGAAAATAATCGAAGAGTTGGTGGCAAAATATCGGTAACAAATATGGGGGGTGCAATGCGTAAAGTTATTTTGATGATGATACTTGCTATTGTGAGCAGTAATGCAGCAGCTGAGTGGGTGTTTGTTGGCAGCAGTAAAGATGGCATGACCGTCTATGCTGATCCAAACAGAATTCTCAAGGCTGGCAACAAGGTAAAAATATGGAGATTATTTGACTTTAACTCTTCTCAGAAAGCCATTGGTGTATCGGCGTATATGTCGAATAAGGGACAAGAAGAATTCGACTGCAAGGAAATACTAATTAGGACGCTTGGTTTCTATTTTTACTCTGAAAATATGGGTAATGGCGAGGTTGTATCTAGCAACACTGATGCTGATAAATGGAATCCGGTTCTGCCTGATTCCATAAGTGAAACTTTGTGGAAATTTGCCTGTAAAAAGCAGTAGGCGCTTATGATCTCTCACCGTTTATCATAGGAACTATTGTGCTTGCTTTTTCTTTTCCCTGCGGAAGGTTAAAGCAATAAAATGACTGACTGCCAGTTCCCAGCTTCATCGCTTCTGGCGCGCCATTTAGGGCGAGGAAATCTTAGCAATTCTCCCAGCCACAACAGCGCTGCTCTTGTGCAATGCGTAGTCACAGACTTGCGAAGTTGCAAAAATCTCACGCACTAACGTGGAGCGGCTTTTTATGTTGCACGGCGCGGCGTTCTGCTTGCCATAAATCGTAGTTGGCTTGCATGTAGAGCCAAGACTCTGCCGATCCACCGAAGACACGGGCGAGCTTGATTGCCATGTCGGCAGAAATTCCGGCGCGCGAGTTGAGTATGCGGGAAAGCGCTACGCGCGTTACACCGAGTTGCTCGGCCAAGCCGGTTACGGTTACGCCTTCGACCATGACGCCATCCTTTAGCACTTCCCCTGGATGCGGGGGGGGGGAACATGCGGCTCATAATTTTCTCCTATAACCAGCCACTTGGCTGTAGCCGCTTGGGCAACAAAAAACCCGCTAAAGCGATACGCAGTGCGGGTTTGTGAGGTTGTTTGAGATTGCTTGAGAACGTGTTCTGGCGGAAGCTGTGAGATTCGAACTCACGGAACATTTCTGTTCGGCAGTTTTCAAGACTGCTGGTTTAAACCACTCACCCAAACTTCCCGTTCTTTGAGGCGGCGCATTTTGAACTAAGCCGCTGTCTCTGTCCAGAAAAATGCAGCGGTGTCCGGAAAATAATCTGGTAAGACCACTGGTGAAACAACTAGCCATCCCACTAAGCAACCAGAAGACGGTTGCCAAGTGGTTGGTTATAGCCATCTGACTAACCCAGCAAAAAACGCTGGGTAAGTCATTGGTTATAGCTTCTGGCGCAATCCACCCAGTTGTTGGGGGTTTCGTAGAGCCGCACCCGCTCCAGGCGCAGGTGGTTTCCGTAGGTGTCCTGATAGGCCGGATCGAGAATCTCGAAAGCGGCCTGGGCGAGATTCTCTGCGGTCGGCACGACATCGAGGATGACGGTCTTGTGATTCGGCAGGCTGGCCAGAAAGTCGCACACCGGCTTGTCGCCGCGATATACCAGAAAGGCATGATCCCACATGTCCACCAGCTTTTCCTTGGCGATGCGTTTGACATCGGAAAAATCCATCACCATGCCTTGTTCGGATTTCCCCTCGCTGGTGATGATGTCGCCGGATAGCGTGATCTCAATCGCGTAGCGATGGCCGTGCAGATGTTTGCACTGGCTGTTGTGGTTGGGGATGCGATGTCCGGCATCGAATTCCAGGCGGCGGGTGATGAGCATGTTGGTTTGTTGGGTTGATGTGGCGCGGATTATACCTTGTCAAATTTTCAAAGCCGCAGCGCGTTGCAGAAATTCGCGCAGCGCCTGTTCATCCTGAACCGAACCATAGCGCAGCGCAGTGTAGCGCATGGCTACGTCGCGCATCGAATCAGTCAGCTCGGGGCGAGACGCGGTGATGCGGGCGGCGTAGTCTTGTGCGCCTTCGTGAGCGGCGCGCGGCAGGCCCGCTTTGGCCAGTTTGCGGCACAGCTTGAGCCATGCGGCCTGCACCTTATCCGGCTGGCGTTTGATCAGATGGCGCAGCATGAACAGCGAGAACAGTGCGATCACCAGCCCCATCCCGCCCGCCATGTCGAGCGCCATTTTTTGCCAGGTGACATCTTCCATGCCCAAGCGCGTCAGGAAGGCGAATTGGCGTTCGGTGTCGTAGCCCAGCACCCACTGGTTCCATTGGTTGGCGAGCGAGTCCAGATTGAAGCGCAAGTCGCGCATCCACTGCGGCGGATTGCGCGCCATGAACGGCAGGGCGGCGTTGTTGGACACGGCGGCAGACAGATTACGCTGCACACGTTCCGGGGCGATCGCCGCCGTCGGATCGATGCGCACCCAGCCTTGTCCCGCCAGCCACACTTCCGCCCAGGCGTGGGCATCGGATTGGCGCACGATGTAGTAGTTGCCGACATCGTTGAATTCGCCGCCCTGATAGCCGGTCACGACGCGCGCCGGGATGTTGGCGGCACGCATCAGGAATACGAAGCTTGATGCGTAGTGTTCGCAGAATCCCTGTTTGGTGGTGAACATAAAATCATCGACCGTATTGACGCCGAGCAAGGGCGGTTCGAGCGTGTATATAAAGCCTTGTTTGTTGAAATAAGTCAGCGCGGTGTTGACGATGTCGGCATCATCTTTGCTGCTGGCGCGCCACTCTAAGGCTAGTTGCTGTGCGCGCGGATTGAACTGTTTGGGCAGCTGCAAGGCGCGCTGAAGCTGCCGAGTCGATTCTTGCAAGTTGGCGTGATAGACCAGATTCGAGCGCGCCGCATAGCGCAACCGTGCATTGACCGGCTCTTTGTTCAGCAACTGAAAATCATAAGTGAGGGTGGCGGACACGGAGATTTTATTCGGGACATCGAGCGCGAACAGCCAGGGCTTGTTGTGCGGCTCCAGCGTGACGACGTAATCGATCTGCTGATCGAGCTCGGTGAATTTCGGCGCGAACGTGAGCGCGGTTTTGCCCGGTGTCCAGGTGCGCCCGTCGAAATTCCACAGCACCGGCCCGCGCCAGTACATCTGGTTACGCTGCGGCGGTTTGTCGTTGTAGTTAACGCGAAATGCAACTGCTTCCGACAAACTCAAACGGCTCAAACTGCCCGGCGCCATTTTGTCATCCAGCCCGCTGCTAGCATAAGCATCCTGCGGCAATCCCCACAGAGGGCCTTGCACACGCGGGAACAGGATGAACAGGATCAGCGTCAGCGGAATAGCTTGCAGCAGTAACACCGCAGCGATGCGCAGCCTTGGTTTGATTGCGATGTTTTGACCTTGCTGGTGTACCCAGGTGGTCAAAATGACCATCAGCGTGGCGAGCAGGTATAGCGCGGTGGGGATGCTCTGCGAGTAAAAGAAGTTGGTGATGATGATGAAGCAGGCCAGATAGATCAGCACCATCGCATCGCGCGCCGCGCGCAGTTCCAGCAGCTTGAGCGAGGCGAGCAACACCAGCAGCGTGACGCTCGCCTCGCGGCCAAACAGCGTGTGAAATTCGAACACGATCCCGGCCGTGCCGGCAACGGTGATGAGCATCAGCAACCAGCGTTTCGGCAGCGCTTTGCCGCTGTAAGCGAGAGTGGCGCGCCATATCAGCAAGCCCGCGCACAGGCTGCTGAGCCACAGCGGCAGATGGTCGGCATGGGGTGCCGTGACCATCAGGATGCACAGCAACAGGCCGTAGGTCAGAGATTTGCTCATGGGTGCGGCAAATTAAATAGCGCAATCCTGCGCAAACATTCATCGCGTTGCCCGGTGCCGCTGCCGGATGGCAAGTCTCCATCCGGCAAACGCAGGCCGTAGCGCAAACCTTGCGCCTCGGCATCCAGCACCCAGCGCGCCATGCGCGCCAATTTTTCTTCTTCGTTGCGATCCGGTGCATCGGCAATATCCAGCCACAATTCTTCACCGACGGGCGTGGAAAATTGCTTGACCTGCAAACCCTGCCCGCGCGCAAACACCTTCCATGCGATGCGCGGCAACGCGTCGCCCGGAACGTAATTACGTAAGCCTGCGAAGTCTTCATCGCCTGCGACGTTGCGCTTGCCCGTGCCGTCCGGTGCGTGGACTGCCGGCAGCGGTGCGTCGCTAAAGGGCTTGGGGTACACCAGGCAGCGCGTATCGAAATGCAAATATGACCAGCAATAAAACAGACCTAGCGGGAATTCGGTATACAGCGTCAGACGCCCCGTTTGCAGCCAGCCGCGCTGCGTGGTCGGCAGCGGAAAGGCGACCTCGCAATCCTGTTGCGCGGGAACGTCAAAGCAGATGGATGGGGCGCCGCTCGCCCAAAATGAATCGCCCGTTTTCAACAAGCAAAGTTGGTAGCGAAATAGTTTGCTGCGATTATTGAAGTGCAGTATGAATTGTGCGGTCTCGCCGCTGAATACCGCATCGGCACGTCCGGCGCGGATCTCAAGGTGCGCCAGGTTGCGAAAAGCATGCAGCATCGACATCACCGCCATCATCGTCAGCAGGAACGTCAGCACATACCCCAGGCTCAGGTTGTAGTTGATGTCGCCGAGCAGCATCAGCAGCAGCACGAAGCAAAGCGTGAAACCCTGTTTGGTCGGGATGATGAAAATGCGGCGTTGCGTCAGCATGACCGTGCCGGTCTCGGCCGTGCGGCTGAACGCCCAGTTTCGGAATTTCTGTTTGATCGATGCGAGCACAGCTTCGGAGCGTTAGGGTATCGCGACCGCTTCGATCAATTCGCGCGCCAGCACATCGGTATTTTGCGTCGAGTATTCGCCGATCGCTTGCAGGCGGTGGCTGGTGACCCCAGGCAATACGGCTTGCACATCTTCGGGAGTCACCGCGTCGCGTTCATCCAACAACGCCCACGCGCGTGCGGCGGCGAGCAGCGCGAGTCCGGCGCGCGGCGAGAGGCCGTGCGTGTAGCGCGCAACTTCGCGCGTATGGCGCAATATGGCTTGTACGTAATCGAGCAGCGCGGGCGAGACGAACACCGTCCGGACACGTTTTTGCAGCGCGAGCAGTTCCACCCTTTCCATCTGCGGGTTGAGCTTGGCGATGATTTCGCGCCGGTCCACGCCGGACAGCAAGCCGCGTTCGGCCTGCGCATCGGGATAGCCCATCTGGATACGCATCAGGAAGCGGTCGAGCTGCGATTCCGGCAGCGGAAAGGTGCCGATCTGGTGCGCCGGATTCTGCGTGGCGATGACGAAGAACGGCGGGGGCAGCGGGCGTGTCACGCCTTCGATCGTGACCTGATGTTCGTCCATCGCCTCCAGCAGCGCGCTCTGCGCCTTGGGCGTGGCGCGGTTGATTTCATCGGCCAGGATCATTTGCGCGAATATCGGACCGGGATGAAATTTGAATTCGCCGGACATCGAATTATCGCTTGCGCGCTGGTACACCGACACCCCCAGAATATCGGCGGGCAGCAGGTCGCTGGTGAACTGGATGCGCTGAAACTGCAAGCCCAGTGTGCGCGAGAGTACCTGCGCCAGCGTGGTTTTTCCGACCCCCGGCAAATCCTCGATCAGCAAATGACCGCGCGCCAGCAGGCAACACAGTGCGAGCCGGATCTGCTGCGGCTTGCCGAGTATGATCTGCTCGGCCTGCAAGATGACGTTTTTTAGTGCTTGGCTCATATCCGTCCCTTAAATCAGAATTGCGGCGATCACTCGGCGATCTTCCGCCACCAGTATATTGTAAGTGCGACATGCGGCGGGGGTGTCCATGCACTCCACGCCGATGCCCGCATCGGTCAATGCACGATACAGGCGCGGATGGGGAAAGCGCTGCGTCGCCCCGGTGCCGAGCAGCAGCACGTCAGGTTTGAGCGCAAGAAAATAATTGAAGTGCGCCTCGTTCAATGCGTCGAAGCTGGCGACAACCCAGTCGCAGCGAACCTCTTCGGCCAGCACGACGATGCTGTGGTCAAAGCGTTCGCCGTTGACCCTCACGTGATCAGGGCCGTGGGCGGTGAACAGTTTGGTCTCGCCGAGATGATCCAGATGAAGTTTCAAAATGACCTCCGTGCATTATCTAATGTTGGGAGTTTAGGGTTTGGACGCAGGCGGCGTCAACGCCGCGTTACCAGATCACAGAGGAGGATGCTGGTGGGCAGTTTCCGTACTTGTCCTGCAAGGGCACGATGACGACGGAGGGGTTGTTGGACGGGTATCGGCAGGAAAATCGGTCTTCCGGCATAACTTGGCCTTCAGGCATATAGGCTATGGTAACGGCAGTATGGTTGATCACGCTCGGGTGCTGAATTTTGATATTTGCAGTGGGTGTGCGCAGCTGTACCGGGTAAGTAATAGTCTGATCGCTCCATCCCATCCACAGGTATTCAGGCAAATAACGGACAAAACGGTAACCGGGAGTGGGATCGAGATCCTGTTCCAGCATGCGGGTACTTTTTTCATAACCTATTTTTGAAATATTGATCCCCATTTTTATACCGACCGCCGCAACTGCCAGCCCAATTTTCAGTGCATCCAATGATTGACCGTAATAAATGACGGCTGCGCCCAGCGCAGTGCCGCCTATACCTACCGCCAGGCCCATGCCGGTGGTGGCGGCTATCCAGCCTCCAGCCATGGCACCGCTGACCGCCATTTTTTGGCCATATACAGAATCCTGGATCATCTCGTGCAGTTCGCTGTCGCGTGCCAAGTGACGCTCGTACCACTTGCCGGCATCGGGTGAGAGATAGGGTTTGATAATGATGCCGCGCTGATCGGTGATGGACAGAGGACCCTTGTTCCCCCGCAGCATGAAGCTGACCTGGCGCCCAGAGCGCAACGGGTTGGCCGTCAATTCCGGGTTCCATACCGGTTCCGGTCCCGGCCCGCCCAGCACGATGAACAAATGCGCCGGCGGGTGGCGGCGCTCAGACAGTTCCAGAGCCCATGTGAGGCTGTGGTCCTGAAACCATGCCGCACGCAAATCCACCTGTGCCTCATGCCAATCGCCGCACATGGTCCACAACCCGGCCAGAAACAGGCGCATCGCAGGATCGTCGAAATACCCCGAAGGACTCCATGGCAGCTGCAACAGGCTGCCGGCGATGCGCGCCTCCACGCAGGCATCTTCATGCTTCCCCTGCAGTGAATATCCCCAGCTCAGCAGGAAGTGCATCCAGATCACCTCATGCTCCGAGGCGTAATAATCCTCGGGTGTCTGCACATAGAAAAAAGTTCGCGCCTCGCGTGAGACGTGGTAGCGAACCCGGTTTTCCAGAACATCCGCCTGTTTCTGCAGTTCCTTGATCTGCGGCTTGCCCTGAATTAGTGACAGGTAGCCTTGCTCCATCGTGGTGATGAAAGTGCCGCCCTCTGTCTTGCGCGGGAAATCCAGCAGCGCCTCGTTAGCATCGCCCCGCAAAAAATCCCGCTGGCTTTGCTGGTAGTCCTGCCGGGTGAGCAGGTTGTTCTGGCTGCATCCCGAACCCAGTAGCACCAATACCAGCATGCAGGTGGCATTAAACAGGCCCAGCTTCGCTTTAGGTTTTTGTGTTTTGCGTTCCCAGATCAAAATCAGTTTTCTCCCTACAGCTTTCACGGTGGCATTTGCTGTACCGGGACGGGGCGGGTAAAATCGCGCCCTTTGCAGCTTCGCGGCGAATTCTAGCATTGCGGAGAGTATGCAAGTTATCGAGCAGCAGGCTAAATCAAATGGAGGTAGGGGCGTGATTAATCGCGCCCTTACAAATTAATCGTGAAACCAATTTTAAAATCCACCAAGTTATCCAACGTGTGCTACGACATTCGCGGGCCGGTGATGGAGCGCGCCAAGCAGATGGAGGAAGAAGGCCAGCGCATCATCAAGCTGAACATCGGCAATCTCGCGCCGTTCGGCTTCGAAGTACCCGAGGAAATCCAGCAGGACGTGATCCTGAATCTGCCGAATGCATCCGGCTATTCCGATTCCAAGGGCTTGTTTGCGGCGCGCAAGGCGATCATGCATTACTGCCAATCGAAGAACATCAAGGGCGTCGGCCTGGACGATATTTACATCGGCAACGGCGCATCCGAGTTAATCGTGATGGCGATGCAGGGCTTGTTGAACACCGGCGACGAAGTGCTGGTGCCCGCACCCGACTATCCGCTGTGGACTGCGGCCGTGACGCTGGCGGGCGGAACGCCGCGCCATTACGTTTGCGATGAGGCCAACGACTGGAACCCCGATTTGGCCGACATGAAAGCCAAGATCACCAAAAACACGCGCGCGATCGTCGTCATCAACCCGAACAATCCGACCGGCGCGCTGTATTCGGATGAGATTTTGAAACAGATCATCGGGCTCGCGCGCGAACACGAACTGATTATTTTCGCCGACGAAATCTACGACAAGATGCTGTACGACGGCGCGACGCACACGTCGATGGCTTCGATGGCAGACGATGTGCTGTTCGTGACGATGAACGGCCTGTCGAAGAACTATCGCGCCTGCGGCTATCGCGCCGGCTGGATGGTGCTCTCCGGCGAGAAAAAACACGCACAGGACTACATCAACGGTCTGACGATACTGGCTTCGATGCGCCTGTGCTCCAACGTGCCCGGGCAGTTCGCGATCCAGACCGCGCTGGGCGGTTATCAGAGCATCAACGATCTGGTCGCCCCGACCGGGCGCTTGTGCAAACAGCGCGATCTGGCTTACAAGCTGCTCACCGAGATTCCCGGCGTGACCTGCGTGAAACCGAAGGCGGCGCTGTATCTGTTCCCGCGCTTCGACCCGAAAATATACCCGATCAAGAATGATCAGCAATTTATTCTGGAACTGTTGGAAACCGAGAAGGTATTGGTGGTGCAGGGCACCGGTTTCAACTGGATACACCCCGACCACATCCGCGTGGTGTTCCTGCCCAATGCCGATGACCTGACCGAGGCGATAGGCCGCATCGCCAGATTCCTGGAAAGTTACCGCAAGAAATACGGCACGAATTAACAGCACGGTAGGAGCCCGATTCATCGGGCGATTCTGTGAGCAAGCTATCGCGCAATACCCGCAGGGTACAAGAACCTCTCCGAGGTAAATTGTGCTCCTACAAATAAAATTAAGAATAACGGATATATAAATTATGAGCATTAAACCAATCAACGTAGGACTTCTCGGTATCGGCACGGTCGGTGGCGGCACTTTCACCGTACTGCAACGCAACGCCGAAGAAATCACTCGCCGCGCTGGGCGTCCGATACGCATTGTTGTGGTGGCGGACAAGAATGTTGAACTGGCGAAGAAAGTCACAGGCGGCGCATGTCGCGTGACCGACGATGCATTTGCAGTTGTAAGTGATCCCGAAGTGGACATCGTCGTCGAGCTGATCGGCGGCTATGGCGTCGCGAAAGAGCTGGTGCTCAAAGCGATTGCCAACGGCAAGCATGTCGTCACCGCGAACAAGGCGCTGCTGGCTGTGCACGGCAACGAGATTTTTGCGGCGGCGCAGAAGCAGGGCGTGATGGTCGCGTTCGAGGCGGCGGTGGCGGGCGGCATCCCGATCATCAAGGCGGTGCGCGAAGGCTTGAGCGCGAACCGCATCGAATGGATCGCCGGGATTATCAATGGCACAACCAACTTTATTCTGTCCGAGATGCGCGACAAGGGATCGAGCTTCGACACCGTGCTCAAAGAGGCGCAGCGTTTGGGTTACGCCGAAGCCGATCCGACTTTCGACATCGAAGGCGTGGATGCCGCGCACAAGATCACGATTTTGTCCGCGCTCGCGTTCGGCATCCCGATGCAGTTCGACAAGGCGTACATCGAAGGCATTTCCAAGCTGGATGCGATCGACATCAAATACGCCGAACAGCTCGGCTATCGCATCAAGTTGCTGGGCATCACCAAGCGCACAGATGAAGGCATCGAGCTGCGCGTTCATCCGACGTTGATCCCGACCAAGCGTCTGATCGCGAACGTCGAAGGTGCGATGAACGCGGTCGTCGTGCAGGGCGATGCGGTCGGTGCGACGCTGTATTACGGCAAAGGCGCGGGCGCGGAACCCACCGCCAGCGCGGTGATCGCCGATCTGGTGGATGTCACGCGCATGGCGACCTCCGACCCGGAACACCGCGTGCCGCATCTGGCGTTCCAGCCCGATGCGATGTCCGATTTGCCGATATTGCCGATGGATGAAGTCATTACCAGCTACTACCTGCGCTTGCGCGTGCAGGACAAACCCGGCGTGCTGGCCGACATCACGCGCATCTTGGCGGATGAACAGATTTCGATCGATGCGGTGATCCAGAAGGAACCCGGTGAAGGCGAAGATCAAACCGACCTTATTTTGCTCACCCACCACACGCGCGAGAAGCGCATCAATGCGGCGATTGCGAAGATCGAAAAATTGACTGTGGTGGCAGGCAAAGTGACCAAGTTGCGTCTGGAAGAGTTGGGTAAATAACATGCGTTACATCTCCACACGTGGCAACGCGCCCGCGAAAAACTTTACCGAAATCCTGCTGGGCGGCCTCGCTCCCGATGGCGGCTTGTATCTGCCGGAGCAATATCCGCAGGTGAGTCGCGCAGAACTGGATGCATGGCGCAAGCTGTCGTATGCCGATCTCGCGTTCGCGGTGCTGTCGAAATTCATCACCGACATTCCTGCGAGCGATCTGAAAGCCATCATCGACAAGACCTACACCACCGCCGTGTACAGCAACGGTCGCAGCGACTCCGATGCGAGCCAGATCACGCCGCTGCGCACACTATCGCCCGGTGTGCACATACTCGAACTCTCCAATGGCCCGACGCTGGCGTTCAAGGACATGGCGATGCAGCTGCTCGGTAACCTGTTCGAGTACGCGCTGGCGAAACAGCATGACGAGCTGAATATCCTCGGTGCGACTTCGGGGGACACCGGCTCCGCCGCCGAATACGCGATGCGCGGCAAGCGCGGCATCCGCGTGTTCATGCTTTCACCCAATGGCAAGATGAGCAGCTTCCAGCGCGCGCAGATGTATTCGCTGCAAGATGCGAACATCTACAACATCGCGATCGAGGGCATGTTCGACGACGCGCAGGACATGGTCAAAGCCGTGTCCAACGACCATGCGTTCAAGGCCAAATACAAGATCGGCACGGTGAACTCGATTAACTGGGCGCGCGTGTCGGCGCAGGTCGTTTACTACTTCAAGGGCTACTTTGCCGCGACCAAATCAAACGACGAGCAGGTCGCGTTTTCGGTGCCCTCCGGCAATTTCGGCAACATCTGCGCAGGCCACATCGCGCGCATGATGGGTCTGCCGATCGGCCAGCTGATTCTGGCCACCAACGAGAACGACGTGCTGGACGAATTTTTCCGCACCGGCGTGTACCGCCCGCGCGGAACCGATCACACCTATCAGACCAGCAGCCCTTCGATGGATATTTCCAAGGCCAGCAACTTCGAGCGCTTCATGTTCGATCTGGTCGGACGCGATGGCGCGAAGGTGCGCGAGTTCTGGAGCCGTGTTGATGCCGGCGGCGCGTTCGATATTAAAGGCACGGAATACTGGCACTCTCTTTCAAAGTTTAACTTTGTCTCCGGCAAGAGCACGCATATGGATCGTCTGAAGACCATACGCGAACTGTGGGAGGAATACGGCGTGATGGTCGACACGCACACCGCCGACGGCATCAAAGTCGGCCTGGAGCAGCGCCGTCCCAATCTGCCGCTGATCTGCCTGGAGACCGCGCTGCCCGCGAAGTTCGCCGAGACGATACAGGAAGCGTTGGGCCGCGAACCGGAACGCCCCGCCGGATTGGTCGGCATCGAGAAGCTGCCACAACGCTGCGAGCTGATGGATGCGGATGTGGGTAAACTGAAGGCGTACATCGCCGCGAACGTTCCTGATTAATTTCCGATCGCGTGGAGTAGCGGCATGAACAACCTCATCCTGCTGATCCTGTGTTTCATCGCCGGTATGCTGCTGCACCGCTTGAAGCGCATGCCGGACAACGCGCCCGCGACGCTCAACAGCTTCATCATCCACGTCTCGCTGCCCGCGCTGACGCTGCTGTATATTCATCCGCTCAAATTATCCAATGATGTGCTGCTGGTCGGGCTGATGGCGTGGCTGGTGTTCGGGTTGTCGGCGGGATTTTTCTGGCTGATCGGGCGCTGGCTGAAGCTGCCGCGTGCGACGGTGGGCGCGCTGATACTGGTGGGCGGATTGGGCAACACCTCGTTCTTCGGCCTGCCTATGGTCGAGGCGTTTTACGGCAAGGAAGCGCTGACCACGGCCATCATCGCCGACCAGCTCGGTTCGTTTTTCGCGCTGTCGATATTGGGCATCACCGTCGCGGGCATTTATTCATCGGGCCGCCCGAGCACTGCGGAAATTTTAAAACGCATCGCGCTGTTTCCGCCGTTCATCGCGCTGCTGATCGCGTTGTTGTTGATCCCGGTCGACTATGCCGACTGGTTCACGGTATTGCTCAAACGCCTGGGCGATACGCTGGCGCCATTGGCTTTGCTGTCGGTCGGCCTGCAACTGCGTTTCGGACACATTGCGGGCAATGGCCGCAATCTGGCGCTAGGCCTGTTGTTCAAGCTGGTGCTCGCTCCACTGGCGATCTATATGCTCTATGTGCAATTGCTGGGCGCGCAGGGACAGGCGATACAGGTGACGCTGTTTGAAGCGGCGATGCCGCCGATGATTACCGCCGCGATTGTCGCGAGCGAGCACGACCTCGATCCAATGCTGGCGAACCTGATGGTGGCGGTGGGTTTGTTGGTGTCATTTGCCACGTTGGGTGGATGGTGGCTATTATTGGCTCACGTTTGAGCTATTACAAGAAAGAGAATCATGAACATTAAACACGATCGCTTGATCCTAAAAATCGTTTTGTCCGGGCTGATGTTCGCGGGCGGAATACTCAGTTTGGCCGTCAGCAGCCATGCCGAACAAGCGGTGCCTGCGGTCAACAGGCCTGCGCTGACGGTGCGCCTCACGACACTGCATGAGGATAAATGGGCGCGCTCTTTGGGGGCGAACGGCAGCATCACTCCCTGGCAGGAAGCCATCATCAGCGCGCAAGTCCAGGGTTTGCGGATTGCGGATGTAAAGGTCAGCATCGGCGACTATGTGCAGCAAGGCGATGTGCTGGTAACGCTGGACAATATGTCGCGCATCAACGGCGAGCCTGGTTCTGCGCACTCGTCAGAGGGGCGCATCGTGGCGCCCGATTCCGGCATCATCTCGGCGGCGAATGCCAACGTGGGTTCGATGTTGCAACCGGGTGTAGAGCTGTTCCGGTTGATTCGCAAAGGACGTCTGGAGTGGCACGCCGATCTGACCGCAGATGAGCTGATGCTAATCCGCAAGGGAATGGCTGCTGAAATTTCGGTGGGTGAGGGGCGCACCATCAAGGGTACGGTGCGCGCGATTTCGCCGTCGGTGAATCCGCAGACGCGCTATGGCTATGCGCTGGTCACGCTGCCTGAAAGCCGGGGGATCGTGGCCGGAGCTTTTGCGCGCGGCACCTTCGATGTCAGCGGCGGCAATAAAACTTTGCTGTCATTGCCGCAGTCTGCCGTGATGCAGCGCGGCAGCAAGACTTTCGTACTGATCGTGGGGCCGGACAACCGTGTGCATGAGCGCGCGGTGACGGTCGGGCAGCGCCAGGGTGATCGCGTGCAGATCAAACAGGGATTGAAAATAGGTGAGCCGGTCGTGGAAGTCGGCGGAGCATTTCTCACCGAAGGCGATGTCGTTCAAGTCGTGAAGGGGTAACAGAATAATGAATGTATCAGCCTGGTCTATACGCAACCCGATCCCGGCGCTGTTAGGTTTTGCATTGCTCACTTTCCTGGGGGTGATGTCATTCCACGCGATGAAGATCCAGCTGTTCCCGGATATCGACCTGCCGATGATCACCGTGACGGCCACGATACCCGGTGCCTCGCCCGATCAGATGGAAGCCGAAGTGGCGCGCAAGATCGAGAATGCGCTCGCCGGCGCTCAAGGGCTCAAGCATCTGTATGCCCAGATCAAGGACGGCACCGCAACCATATCTGCCGAGTTCAGACTGGAGCGGGATTCGCGTCTGGCGCTGGAGGATGTGCGTTCGGCCGTATCGCGCATACGCGGCGACTTGCCGCGCGAGATGCTGGACCCCGTGGTCAACAAGGTGGAGATGAGCGGCAAGCCGATACTGACTTACACGATTACTGCACCCACGATGAGCGAGGAAGAGTTGTCCTGGTTTGTGGACAACAACATCACCAAGCTGCTGCTGGGCGTGAAGGGTGTGGGGGCAGTCGCCCGCGTCGGCGGCGTGACGCGGCAGGTGCGCGTGGAACTCGATCCGGCCAAGCTGCTAGCTTTGAATCTCACGGCCTCCGAAATTTCCAGCCAGTTGCGCCAGATCCAGCAGGAAGCGCCGGGCGGGCGCACCGATCTGGGCGGCATGGAACAATCCGTGCGCACGGTGGCGACGGTGCAAACTGCAGAGCAACTGGCGCAAATGGAGGTCTCATTGCGAGATGGCCGGCACGTGCGCCTGAACCAGGTGGCGAGTGTGGCCGACACGATCGCCGAGCGGCGCTCGGCGGCGCTGCTGGACGGGCGTCCGGTGGTGGGCTTCGAGATCAACCGTTCGCTGGGTGCCAGCGACGTCGAGGTGGCCGAAGGCGTGATTGAGGCGCTCGCCAAACTCAAGGAATCGCACCCTGAGATTGCAACCGAGCGCGTGTTCAATACCGTGGACCGGGTGTACGAGACTTACAAAGGTTCGATGGAGATGATCTTCGAGGGCGCGCTGCTCGCGGTGATCGTGGTGATTTTCTTCCTGCGCAATACACGCGCCACGATCGTTGCCGCGACGGCTCTGCCGCTGGCGGTGATTCCCACCTTTACGCTGATGTATCTGTTCGGCTTCAGTATCAGCATGGTGACGCTGCTGGCGTTGTCGCTGGTGGTCGGCGTGCTGGTGGACGATGCGATCGTCGAGATCGAAAACATCATGCGCCATCTGGAGATGGGCAAGACGCCCTACCAGGCGGCGATGGAGGCCGCCGACGAGATCGGCATGGCGGTGATCGCGACCACGTTCACGCTGGTGGCGGTATTCCTGCCGACGGCGTTCATGAGCGGCATACCGGGGCGGTTCTTCGTGCAGTTCGGCTGGACGGCGGCGGTGGCGGTGATGTTCTCGCTGGTGGTGGCCAGGCTGTTGACGCCGATGATGTCCGCTTATTTTCTGCAACCGAGGGTCGCTCATCCGACCCCTAAGTGGATTGATGTCTACCTCAAGTGGGCGCAGTGGTGCCTGAATCACCGCAAGACCACCCTGCTGGCCACCGCAGTATTTTTCTTCGGTTCGTTTGTGTTGGCGAGTACCTTGCCGACGGCATTCCAGCCCAAGGATAACGACTCGCAGACCCAGATAACCTTGACCCTGGCACCCGGAAGCCGGCTCGAGCAGAGTTATGATTTGGCCGAGCAGGCGCGCAACATCATCAAGCTGAATCCGGAAGTGACGCTGGTGTATACGGCGATCGGCGGCGGAGCCTCGGGCGGCAATGCGTTCGAGGCGACCGGGGCTGCGGAAGTGCGCAAGGCCACGCTCTCTATCCAGCTGAGGCATCGTTCTGTGCGCAAGCTCAAGAAGCAGCAAATCGAGGACCAGTTACGCGACGCCCTGATGGTATTGCCCGGCGTGCGCGTCAAGGTCGGAATGGGTTCGTCATCAGATAAATACCAGCTGGTGCTGACCAGCGAAAACACGAATTTATTGAACGAGCAGGCGCTGAAGGTGGGGCAGGAGTTGCGCACGATACCGGGTATCGGCAACGTGGTGTCGAACTCCAGCGTGTTACGCCCGGAAGTGGTGGTGCGTCCCGATTTTGGACGCGCGGCGGATTTGGGCGTGACCTCGAGCGCGATTGCAGACACCTTGCGTGTGGCCACGGCCGGGGATTACGACCAGGAGCTGGCCAAGCTCAATCTGCCCGATAGGCAGTTGCCCATCATCGTGAAGTTGCGCGATGAGGCGCGGCAGGATATGGAATTGTTGTCGCGTCTGGTGGTGCCCGGCTCGCACGGGCCGGTGATGCTGGGCAATGTGGCGACGGTGGCTCTGGAAAGCGGCCCGGCCCAGATCGACCGCTATGATCGTCAGCGCAACATCTCGTTTGAAATTGAACTGGCGGGCCAGCCCTTGGGCAAAGTGCAGGCGGCAGTTCTTGCATTGCCTTCGATCAAGAATATGCCTGCCGGTGTCGAGATGGCGCCGATAGGCGATGCCGAGATGATGAAGGAGTTGTTCGCGAGCTTTGGCCTTGCGATGTTCACCGGCGTATTGTGCATCTATATCGTGCTGGTGCTGCTGTTCAAGGACTTCATGCAACCGGCCACGATCTTGTGGGCGCTGATTCTGTCCATACCCGGCGCGTTCCTGGCGCTGTTTTTGACCCGCACCGCGATCTCTATGCCTTCGATGATCGGCATCATCATGCTGATGGGGATCGCCACGAAGAACTCGATTTTGCTGGTGGAATATGCGATCACCTCGCGCCGCGAGCGCGGCATGAATCGCACCGAGGCGTTGCTCGATGCGTGCAGGAAACGCGTGCGGCCCATTGTGATGACGACCCTAGCGATGGGCGCCGGCATGCTGCCGGTGGCGCTGGATTTGGGCATGGGCGATGGCAGCTTCCGCTCGCCGATGTCGATTGTCGTGATCGGCGGACTGATCACCTCGACTTTCCTGAGCCTGCTGGTGATCCCGGTGGTGTTCACTTATGTGGACGATGTGATCGAGTTGTTCAAGACACAGCTTAAAAAATACAGGAGGACTGTTCATGTCTGATGAAACTACTGGCCATTCGACTAAGCGAGCAAACGACGCTCGCCAAGTCGCTGGTCATAACATCTGGGACGAGCGCTACGCGCAAGACGGCTATTTGTTCGGCACCGAGCCGAATGCTTTTCTGGTGACTCAACGCGATTTGCTCAAGCCGGGTGCCAGCGTGCTCGCCGTCGCCGATGGCGAAGGGCGCAACGGCGTGTGGCTGGCCGAGCAGGGCTTGCAGGTGCTGTCGGTGGAAGCATCGGCGGTGGCGCTGGAGAAGGCAAAGAAGCTGGCGTATCAGCGCGGTGTGATGGTTGCGTTCGAGCAGGCCGATCTCGCGCATTGGCAATGGGGCGAGAACCGTTTCGATGTGGTGGCGGCGATCTTCATCCAGTTTGCGCCGCCCGCTTTGCGCGAGCAGATGTTCGCCAATATCAAGCGCAGCCTGAAACCGGGCGGGCTGTTATTGCTGCAAGGCTACACGCCGCGCCAGCTCGAATATAAAACCGGTGGTCCGCAGGTAGCGGAAAACATGTACACCGAAGCGCTGTTGAGCAAGGCGTTTGGCGACATGGAGATTTTTCATCTGCGCGAGCATGATGATCATATCGGCGAAGGTACGGCGCACAGCGGCATGTCCGCATTGATCGACTTGGCAGCACGCAAAAAGGCCTGATGGTTAAGTGATGAAAGCTGCTAGCAGCATATAAAATTATCGGAAGAAGAAAAAAACGGAAGAAAAAAACTGGGTGCAGCGAGCGCGTTCAAATGAGGTTGTAATTTAAAAGGGGAGAAACATCAATCATGGAAGCACTCTGGCGTTTGATCTGGCCGGTTCTGGCTAGCTTGTTATTACCTTTGCTTGCGGCCTGGTTCGCCTATCCCGTTACTCACCTGCCGCCCAAGTTCGGCATCTTTCCGCCCGAGTTCGTACAGGCTGCGCCTGCTTTCAATCTGCTCGTGTTCTGCGCAGTCTTGTTGGTGTGTGTGGCGATAACCGCGTTGCTGCTCTTCCCCGGACTGTTCGGATTCAAACCGGTGCAATCCCAACCGCCCGTGTCTTTTGTGCATGGGCCATCGGCGAAATTCCCGATCTGGTTCTGGCTCGGTGCAGCGCTGACCTTGTTTTTCTGGTGGCTGATGTGGGCACGCACAACCATCTTCGGCGACTTGGTCTATGTCGCTTTCACGCCGATGTGGTGGGGATTCATTCTGCTGCTGGACGGGCTGACTTATCGCCGCAGTGGCGGGAAATCCTTGCTGGTGAATAAACCTAAAATGCTTTTCATTAGTGCGCTGGTGTCGGTGGCGGGCTGGGGGTTTTTCGAATACTTCGATTACTTCGTGCTTTCCAACTGGTATTACCCCAACGGCCACATGGCGGCACTTTCGCATGCGACGATCGTGTTCCTGTTTTTGCTCGCCTACACCACGGTTTGGCCGGTCGTCTTCGAGTGGTATACGCTGCTGGCAACCTTTCCTGCTCTGGCTGTGCGCTACAGCAATGGCCCCAAGCTGGCGCTGCCCGGAAATCTGCTGATCTGGGTTGGGCTTGCGCTGATCGTGCTGATGGTGTTTTTTCCTTATCCCATGTTTTGGGCGATGTGGGTCGGCCCGTTGAGCGTACTGTCCGGCCTGCTCATTTGCAATAAGATATGGACGCCGTTCACCGCGATGGCTCAGGGCAACTGGAGCCCCGTGATGCTGGTGGCGCTCAGCTCGCTGTTCACCGGTTTCTTCTGGGAAATGTGGAATCATGGCAGTGAACATATCAATCAGATATCGCCTTTTTCTCCTCTCGCTCCAACCAATCCCAACTACTGGATATACGACATTCCTTACGTCAACGTCATTCACCTATTTTCCGAAATGCCGCTTCTGGGCTATTTCGGTTACCTGCCATTTGGTATTCTGGTGTGGGTGTTTTTCATCTGGGCGGGCAAGGTGTTGGGCTTCGATTCCGATTTGAACGCTGAATAAAATCCGTCAAAACATCCTGTGAATAATCGTTCATGTTGATCTTATCGTTCCGACTTTTTCTGTGGCCTTTACTGTTGCTCATGCTGCTCATCGGGCAGCCGTGCCAGGCGCAGCCGCTGGCGCTGGAGGGGCAATGGTTTGAAGCGCCACCAACTTGGGACTATGCCGGGCAAGCCACACTGATTGGTGCCGGGCTGACCGCAGTCAGTCAGCCGAATAAAACTGGCGGACACTTTTTCTATCAGGCGGATTTCGAGGTCGGGCAAGAAGAAACACGGGTTCTGGATTTTAAAAATTCCAGCGTGATAGGCCGCTTTCATCACTGGGTGTTCGATAGCATGGGGCATCGGGTTGACGAGGCGGAAGGCGGCATTCAAAGCGAGGCGTCCAATCCCTTCTTCCTGCGCCATGGTCGCGAACTCAAACTGCCCATGGGGCATTACCGGCTCATCACCGAAGTATCCTCACCGTTTCTGCTGGCGCAACCGGTGCCTTATCTGGATACGCTGGAGCATTACCGGCAGGCGATCAAACCGGGCAATGCCCTGACGCTGCTTTGCGTGGGCCTGTTGCTCGGCCTTGCGTTTTATTATGCCGTGCTGGCGATGATCAGGCGTAACGTGACGGATGCGCTGTATGCGCTGTTCATTCTGGGTAACCTGCTCTACAACGGGACCGCATTACTGGTGTATCCAGAGTTGCTCGGGCTGCACTGGTTCTATTTCATCAGCCTGCCCATCCTGTTTTCCAACTGCGCCTATGTCTTGTTTGTGTTTCGCTTGCTGGAAATCAGCAGTGCAACTCACTCACGTCTGCACCGTGCGGGCATGGCGCTGCTCGGACTGTTCGCGGCCTTCTTCCTGCTGGCGCTGCTCAAGCCCAACTGGTCGCTGGAGCTGGATCGCACAGGGGTGGCGCTGTTCATGAGTTATGGCTTGGTAGCCGGTATCGTGCGCGCAAGGCAGGGTCATGCGATAGCGAAGATGTATCTGGCCGCCGTGATCACATTCTTTGTGCTGGGGGCGCTGTCAATTTCCCTGAGCGGATTGGAGGGCGTCTATGCGTTCTATGTCGAGCATCTCGGCCTGCTCGCAGTTGCCGTGGAAGCCTTGCTGCTGGCGTTGGTGCTGGCGATCCAGTTTGCGCAATTATCCTCCGAGGTGGCTGAACGCAAACGGGCGGAAGCAAAAATAGCAAAATCCTTGTCGTTGCTGCATGCCACGCTGGAATCCACCAATGATGCCATTCTGGCTGTTGACCTGAGCAATATCTGGGTTTTGCACAACCAGCGGTTTATCGACTTATGGCGTATCCCGGATGAAATCATCGCAGCCAATGATGATGAAGCGGCATTAGCCTATGTGCTGGATCAGTTGGAAGATGGTGAGGGCTTTTTGAATAAGGTGCGTGAGCTATACGCCGCCCCGGAAGCCAACTCTTTCGATATTATTCAATTCAAGGATGGGAGAATCATCGAACGATCTTCCATACCTCAACGTATTGACGGCAAAGTAGCAGGCCGGGTATGGAGTTTTCGCGACATCACCGAACGAAAAATGGCGGAGATCGAATTGCGGCAGGCCAAGGAAGTTGCCGAACAGGCTTTGGCCGAACAGCGCCAATTCACCGCGATGATCTCGCATGAGTATCGCTCGCCTCTTGCTGTCATCGATTCAGCCGCCCAGTTGCTTGGCATCAAACTGTCGGGCGAGGCCGACAAGCTGCCCATCATCGCCCACATCCGGCGCGCTGTATCCCGCCTCATTAATTTCCTCGACAACTGCCTGACGGATGACCGTATCGATAGCGATGGCCTGGCCATGCATTCTTCCTTCATCGACCTTGACGCACTGGCGGTATCGGTAAAAGAAAGCGCTCAACTCATTTACGATAGTCACCAGATCATCGTCGAACTCGACCCGGATCTGCCGTTATTCAATTTCGACCCGCAACTGTTGCGCATCATGCTGCTCAATCTGCTCGGCAACGCGATTAAATACTCGCCATCTGCGAGTGAAATCAGGTTGCGTATCCGGCATACCGAGCAGGCTTGCAGCTTCGAGGTCATCGATCGTGGGCGCGGCATCCCTGCGGACGAACTTCCTTTTATCTTCAAAAAGTACGTGCGCGGCCGTGCTGTCACATCCATTCCAGGTGCCGGGCTGGGCTTGTCGCTGGTTTCCCGCATTGTCGCGCTGCATGGCGGCAGTGTTGAGATAGAAAGTCGCGAAGGAGAGGGTACGCGTGTTATCGTGACGATTCCGCTCACCGGAGCCCCTGCTGTCAATGGCTAAGCAAAGCTAAAAAAACATGGAAACTAACTGCGAGAAACAGCTTCAATCATGACTTCACACCTGCACGTAACTTTGCCTCGCATCGCTGTCGTCGAAGATGACCACGACTTGCGGGACATCACCTTGGAATATCTCCGGGCTCATGGCTATCCGGTCTGGGGCGTCGGCAGCGCAGAAGATTTTTACAAGCGGCTTGCGGTCGATGCGATCGATGTGGTCGTGCTCGATATCGGTTTGCCGGGCGAAGACGGGATCAGTGTCGCACGCCACTTGAGCGAGCTGCCCTACCTGACGGTCATCATCACCAGCGCTCGCAGCGCGTTGGACGACCGGCTGGCCGGCTTGAAAGCCGGGGCCGACCGTTATCTGGTCAAGCCGATCAATTTGACCGAGCTGATCGCCAACATCGAAACCATCGGCAGACGGTCAGCGCAACCTGTTTCCAACCCCGCAGCGGAGCCGATTAAAGCAGAAAAGTCAACGTCCGGCCCCTGGCTTCTTGCCAGGCAGGATTGGCGTCTGACCAGTCCGGATGGTAAAACTCTTGACCTGACTGCGCGGGAGTTTTACCTGCTGGATTACCTGTTCGAAGCCCGAGGTGAAGCCGTATCAAGAATTTTGATAGCCAATAAAATTTTCGGTGCACGGGTTTTGACCGGCAGTGAAAGACTGGATGTCCTGCTCGCCCGTTTGCGCAAAAAATGTGCGACGACCTTTGGGCAACCCCTGCCGATCAAAACCGTGCATCAGGTCGGTTATGCCTTTACCGCCCCTGTGGTGCTCGAATAAGGCTACAAAGAACCAAACTCCCCTCGCAATACTTCTCGCTTCATCTGCATCACGGGTTTAAATGCATCCCAGCCATCGTGCATGGCTGGCGGAATCCGCTTGCTGTCGTGCGACCTGGTAACCCGCGCTTTCGAATATCCAGTATGAACTAGCATACATATTCCATCAATATTTTCCGCAAGATTTTGTAAAGCAATGCAAGAAAATGCAAGGTATCGCAATGTTGTGCAAGCCGTTTCAAATGGATAATTCATGTCTTACAAAGGGGGCGCTAAATATGAAAATTAAATCCATCTTGCTTGTACTCATCCTGTCCATGGTGATATTCATCGGACTGTCAGCCTTTCTACAGGATCGGCTTTCAAAGGGCTTCGTTGATCAAGCCGCAGTTACTCAGTCCGCTTTCATCAAGACCGGTGCTCTGGTAGATGACTTACGCTTGTTGCAGATTGCTTTCAAGTGGCAAGTGCAGGCCTTCAAAGATGTCGTATTGCGCGGCAAAGATCCCGATCTGTTATTTCGCTATAAAAGTGAATTCGATGCCAATGATGGCAGGGTGAAAGCCGCGATCGAAAATGTGACTAATCAAATGCAGTCTGCAGAATATGCGCCGGTTGCAGAAACACTAAAGCAGCTTTTTGAAGAGCATAAATTAGTCAGCTCTAAATATAGCGATGCGATCGTCTTATACACGCAGATAATCAACGGCAATGCGGGCGGCAATGGCTTGGCCGCCGACGTGGCAGTGAGAGGGATTGATCGCCAGCTGACCGCCGAAATTGACAGCATCGCGGGCTTTGTTCGCAAACAGAATGAAATCAATTCTGTGGCGGCGTCACAAGCGGCAGCTCAGATGCGTAAGGAATTATCGTCAAAATTGTATATGGTTTCCGTAGCGCTTATCGCGTTCGTGCTTATCGCTGGCCTATTTGTGATTCAAAAAGTGATGTCAGTACTTGGTGCCGAGCCTGTCGTGTTAAGGAACGTTGCGGAGAAGATTTCCGATGGCGACCTCACCACAAATATACCTTCGCACGATTTGGATAATGAATCCTCTCTTGCTTCACATCTTTTGCTGATGCAGATGAAGGTGCGCAGCCTAGTAATTGGAATTCATGATGAAGCAAAAGGCGCGCTTGAGCGCGCAAGGAACGGAGGAAGCATGGAGGAAATGATCAATGACGTGCGAGCGTTGAGCAAATCAATGCGCAAGTTCAAGACCGGCGCTGGCGAGCAGACCCTGTGATATGGCGGTTTCCATTGAAACAGCCAAGCGGGAAATATCGGGTGAGCTGATCGAGATATTCAAGCTTCGCTCCGCACCGTTTATTTCAACGCTGGAAGCATGCAAAACCATGTTCGAGCTTCGACAAGTCGTATTCACTATCATCGGTGGAGCCCGCCGTATTAACGACGCTGAAAAAGCGAATCAGCTCCTGACGGCCTGGCATTCCCTTGGGGAAGATTAAGTCATTAGCGCCGCATCAACGCCAAGGTCAGCAGTAATGCTGGCCTTGGCGATTTTTTTGTACCCTGTGACGGCGCTGATGTGCACTCATGAAATTGCAACGTGATTTCATGCGTGAATATGGACTGGCGAAAAATAATTTAGCAATGCAAGAAAATGCAAGGTTTGGCAATGTTGCGCAAGCCGGTTGCAACGGATAATTCGTCTGAGCTCACGTGTGGGCCATGATCTGTTGTTATAGGGTGCCGACTACTGAAGTCGGATAAAAATTAGAACCGTGTCATGGGTAATGAGCTACGCCTGGTAATTGGCGAGAGCAAAAAGCAAAACAATAATTTCAACTTTAAGGGAACGTAGCATGGCTTTTATAAATGGGGTGGCAGGTTTTTTTGGTTTGTCTCTGGGCTTAAATCAGAAGGCCAAGATCCGCGAGGAGATCAGCTTGATGGATGCGATCAATGCGCACGTCAAATGGAAGGTGCGCTTGCAGGATTATCTCAATGGCACGTCGCAAGAGAAACTGGATCCGATGGTCATCTGCCGCGACGACCAATGCGCGCTGGGCAAATGGATACACGGCCCGGCACTTCAGCATTTTCATGATGTTCCGACCTTCCATCAGTTGCGTTCAGATCATGCGCAGTTCCATTTCGTAGCTGGCAACGTGGTCAAGCATGTGCAAATAAATGAGCGCGCAACGGCAGAGGCGTTGATGGACAGTGAATACAATCTGGCTTCGCGCAAGGTGGTGCAGGCGCTGACCGAATTGAACCAGCATGTCAACGATTAGCTTTTTGGTAAATCGGTAAATCAGCAAGTCGTCTCATCATCACAGCTTCGTAAAGAGCAATGTGTAAAACGGATAAGGAGAATGAAATGTCGTTAGTGGTTGATACGTTGCGCATCTCGACTGTGACCGATGAACTAGGTGATTTCGAGGTGGGGATTGTCGCAGGCATGTTTGATGTTAAAAATTACAAATCTGGCGAGATTATCGTCAAGCCCGGTGACGAGCGACCAGACAATCTTTACATTCTCGCGCATGGTGGTATCGATGTGAAAATCGAAAGCGGAGAAGGAGATTTTTCTATTCATGTGCTCAAGCCCGGAGATCTTGCCGGCATGATCACCTTTGTCGGCGGTGCCGCAGAGCAGATCAGTGCAACGCTTTACGCCGTAGGTGATACACGAGTGTTGTGTATGGAGCGAGAGAAGTTTGAAAGCCTGATCAATTCCCATCCCAAGCTGGTGTATCGAGTCATGCGCGGTTTGGCTCGCAGCATGCATGGCATCGTGCGGCGCGGGAATAGCCAGTCCGCAGCACTGAGCAACTATATCTACAACGTCAATGGTCGCTATTGATATTGCGACAGAAAAAAAAGGAAAAGCATATGAAATCTATTATTGGAAGCCTGATTGCAATAGCCAGTTTGATGGTCGCAGGTAGCGTAATGGCAGAAGAAATGCCGGCACTGGCCAAGAAGCTCAATTGCACCGGTTGTCACGCGATTGACAAGAAGGTGGTCGGCCCGGCCTGGCGAGACGTGGCCAAAAAGTACATCGGCGGCGGCGTTAACAAGTACACCTACAACGACAAGGAATATCCTTTGACCGAAGGTCTGGTGAGGAAGGTATCCAAGGGCGGTTCGGGGGAATGGGGTACGACACCAATGCCGGCCAACGACGCAACGGGCATCAGGCAGGCAGAAATTACCGAATTGGTAAAGTTCGTGCAAAGTTTGAATACTAATTAAAGTTGAAGCATCACTTAGGGGCGGAAGGGCATTTTTAACCCGACGTTTTGATTTTAAGAGGAGAGCTAAATTGTTAAATCAGTTACTCATGAATGCGCAACATGCAATCTCTACGAGCGATCAAACAAAAGCTTTGCGGGAGTATCGCCTGCATGTCGAGCAACGCCACGCCCTTGCCCAATTCAATATGGGAGTTGTGTATGACCAGGGGAAAGGGGTTCCCCAGGATGCCACCGAAGCCGCAAAGTGGTACCGACTGGCGGCGGAACACGGCAATGCCGATGCCCAATTCCGCATCGGGTCGATGTATAGAGCCGGGCTAGGTGTTTTTCAAGATGCCACTGAAGCCGCAAAGTGGTGTCTGCTGGCAGCAGAGCAAGGTAATGCGGATGCCCAATATCACCTTGGGTTGATGTACCGATATGGGCATGGCGTCTCTCGCAATGAACGAGAGGCCGAAAAGTGGTTTCGGATGGGAGCGGAGCAGGTGAGCCACACAACCCGCTACTGTTCAAAAAGGAGGCAGGCTTCGGTTCAGCAAATACAGCCCACACCAGAGACTAACAGCAAGCGGGACGCAGCCTGCCCGCTTCTCACTTACGGGGCAGACTTCAGGGAATTTTCTTCCCTGCGCGGCCTGGCCAAGACAAACAATTGGCGCACCGACTTTATCTTCCAGCTTACATCGTATTTTCCGGAAGTTGCTGCACTCATTGACGAGAGTGATTTCGGCATCCTGCACCTGGAAATCGGCGCCCTGACCGTGGCGACCAGAGAGGCCATCCAACGTATGGATTTTTATACCGCGCTGTCGCATTTTGTTTTTATCGGAAAATTGTTCGAACGCGCCGATACCGAGCTGCAAAACGGAATACAGATTTCCTATCTGGAAAATCTGCTGCTGGGCGAGGAGTCCCTCGCGCATATGGAGGCGCGTGACCTGCTTCCCCAATCTTTGCACGATGCATTGATGAAATCCGAATCGCACTTCGAGCGGCTTGGGTTTAAATGAACCGGAATTATTAATATGGATAGATCTGAACTTATCTCGCGCCTTGCCGCATTGAATCCTCAACTCAAAACCAAAGATGCCGAATTGGCGGTCAAGGTGATGCTGGATGCGCTGTGCGGCAATCTCTTAAAGGGCGGCCGGGTAGAAATTCGCGGCTTCGGCAGTTTTTCTTTGAGCCTGGTTCAGCCACGGCAGAAACGCGATCTCAAAGTCGGCGGCAAGAGTCCCAAAGCGGGCAACAAAATAAAAGTACCGGTGAAATACGTGCCGCAGTTCAAACCCGCCAAGGAGTTGCGGGAGCGGGTGGGCGATAGTGCCGAAGCTCAAAGGGATGCAGGTATTCAGACAGCCGAAATTCACTCACCGTTGCCGATTATGCAGAGCCCGCTGAATCCGGTGGTGATGCGCAACATGGAAGCCACGGTAAACCATGTATAACGCACCCTCTGGCAACGTGCGGCAAGACAGCGTTGCCCCGCTTCGAGAAGGCCTACCCGACTGTTCTTGGGTCGGGTCGATGGACAAACTGATCCAAAGCTTTTTGAAATTTTGCCACTCTCCGGTAGGTGCGGTGGGCATGATGGCCTATATCATTCTGATCGCGAATCTGGTGTTGTTGTTGAACATGGAGGGAATATTTAAGCTGATCCTCAACCAGAATGTTTCGGGAATCTACTGGGAGATAGCCGATGCCATTTTGCTGACCCTCATCTGTACGCCGGCGCTGAATATCCTGATCTTGCGCCCGATGCAGGAGCAACAGACCACACTCCAGCTGCAATTTAACGAGCTGCGCGTTGCCGCCGCCACGTTCGAGTGCCAGGAGGGGGTGCTGATTACCGATGCAGACAAAAATATTCTTAGGGTCAATCATTCCTTCACCCGGATATCCGGTTACACCAGCGCGGAGGCCGTGGGTAAAACACCGGCACTGCTGACCTCTGGACGGCAAGACCCTGAGTTCTACCGCCGTATGTGGGCTACGATAGAACGCGAAAAATGCTGGAGCGGAGAAATCTGGAACCGGCGCAAAAACGGCAGGACTTACCCTGAGTGGCTGACCATCACTGCCGTGTATGGCGAAAATGGTGAAGTCATCAACTATGTCGGTATTTTTACCGACATCACCCGGCGCAAAGCGGCTGAAGCCGAGATACACAATCTGGCCTTTTATGATCCGCTGACCCATCTGCCCAATCGCCGTTTGTTGAATGACAGGCTGATACAAACGATGGCGACCAGTCGGCGTAGCGGTCGTTATGGCGCGGTGATGTTTATCGACATGGATAACTTCAAGCCGCTCAACGACCTTTACGGCCACAATGCAGGCGACTTGCTGCTGATCGAGGCCGCGCAGCGCATCAGCCAGTGTGTGCGCGAGGTGGATACGGTTGCGCGTTTCGGTGGCGATGAGTTCGTGGTGATTCTGGGCGAACTGGATAGCGATGAAAACGCTTCCATGGCGCGGGCGAGCATCATTGCCGAAAAAATACGCGCCGCCTTATCCGAACCGTATTTGCTGAATATCCAGAAAGACGAGAAGGCAAAATCCATGACCGTGGAGCATCGCTGCACCTCCAGTGTCGGCGTGACCCTGTTCGTCAATCATCAGGGGAGTCATGACGATATTCTCAAATGGGCGGATATTGCGATGTATCGCGCAAAAGAGAACGGGCGCAATCAAGTCAGTTTCTACACACCGCTCTCGTGCAGCATTCAGAATGTTGAAGCTGAAGAAGACGGCACACACGCGTTGCAGGCAACAAACCTTTCATGAATAAAAGCGGTTGCGCGAGCGGCCCGTAACACAGCCTGCCGGTTTATTTGCGCTGCTTCATTTAAATTAAATTTAGCCCGGCGAGTTGTCGGTACGGGTGCTAGAGCTTCTGGAACCAGGTGAAGGAAATTGATGTCGGTGGGGGAGTTTCAGTTCATGCCTGATAGCGGGCACATCGCGTAGCCATGTTATGTTCTGAAGCGCATGGACAGATCGAGCGATTCGACATCTTTGGTTAGTGCGCCGATCGAGATGCGATCTACGCCGGTCAGCGCGACTTTGCGCAAAGTCGCAAGCGTGATGCCGCCGGATGCTTCCAGTTCGGCGCGATTGCCGGTGTGCTTTACTGCTGCGCTCAAACCATCCTGATCGAAGTTGTCGAGCAGGATCAGTTTTGCTCCGGCATTCAAAGCTTCATCCAGTTGCGCCATATTTTCCACTTCGATTTGGACGCCGATGCCCGGCTGGGCGAGGCGATGTGCCTGCTCCAGCACGAGTTTGATGCCTCCTGCTGCGGCGATGTGGTTTTCCTTGATCAATATCCCGTCGAATAAACCGACACGCTGGTTATGTCCGCCTCCTGTTCGAACCGCATATTTTTGCGCCTGCCGAAGCCCTGGCAAAGTCTTGCGCGTATCCATGATTTTGACGTTGATGCCAGCCACTTCATCCACATAGAGCCGGGTACGCGTGGCGGTGCCGGACAGGGTTTGCAGCAAGTTCAAGGCGCTGCGTTCGGCGCTGAGCAGCGCGCGCGTGTGACCTTGAATCTCGCACAGCGTTTGGCCTGCGCTGATCTTGTCGCCGTCCGCTGCCTGCCAGTTGATCACGCAGTTAGGGTCTTGCATGAGGAAGCAGGCATCGAACCACTGCGTGCCGCACAGTACCGCTGATTGTCGCGTGATGATTTGTGCGGTTGATATTTGTGTCGCAGATAACAGTTGCGCGCTCAAGTCGCCGGTGGCTATGTCTTCATCGAGCGAGTGGGTGACATTGCGGCGGATGTGTGAGGCGAGCTCGGATTCTGGCATGGGAATTCCTCTGATCGTGAAGCTAGATTGCGCTATATCCAATGACTTGGCTGGCGTAGCTTGCCAACTTAGTCAGGTGGCTAGTAGTCTCATCAGAACCCGTAATAAACTTGTCCGCCCAAGGCGTTATTCGGATTGCCGTTGGTGAATCCTCTGAGCACGTAGCCACGAGCTTTGAGGTTCTTGTCGAGCTTGTAATTTACGTAAGCGCTCAACTCAGGCTGTCTTACACCCGTAGCGTTCGGGTCTTGGGTTAAGCTCATATCGACCCCCGTGCTGGTTTTTTCGGTGAATTGGTAGATGCCCCCGAACGATCCATAGAGCACCGGGTCCAGCGTCATTCCCGTCGGGTTGCCCAGAAACTTGGAACCCAGCGACCCCTTTGCGGTAAATTTGTCCAGACTTTGATAAACCTCCATCTGCGCCGCGTAGTCGTTTTGATTTAGGCTGAAAGTGCTGCTTTTATCCGCGATATTGACTTTAACTTTGCCGGTTAAATTGATCCCCGGTGCGGATGCGCTGCCCGCATAGATGTTATAGGTAGCTGCAGCTTCAGAGTTACTCAAGCCCTGTTGCGTGTTGCTGGCAGCACCGTCTGTTCTAATACGACCGATCACGGGAACTACAGTACCGGACATGTCGGCAGGCACAGCCAATTTGAATACCCAAGGGCCGGCTTCGTAGTTATTGGAACTGGAGTCAAATCCGCTGGAGAGACTGAATTTTTCGTTGCCAGCACTTGCCGCAGAAACGGAAAATATCGTCGCAACACACAGAGTGCCCGTCACTAAGCTCGTTATAATTTTGCTTTTCATGTGATGTTTTCCTTCACGCGCCCTGATTGATTCCAGCATACTGATCAATTGTCCAAGGCAAGGGGAATGATTAATTCAATTAAGTGTTATTGTACGACAGATAGACGATTATTGCCCTGGGTCGTATACATCAAGCGAATTCTATATGGTCACTTGAAATCGGCCGCAACTCCCTCCATTTCAACCGCACACTTATGAAGGAGAGCACCATGCGTTTCGATAAATTCACTACCAAGCTGCAACAAGCTCTATCCGATGCGCAAAGTCTCGCTGTCGGCAATGACAACCAGTTCATCGAGCCGCAGCATCTGATGCTGGCGCTGCTCAACGATGCCGATAGCGGCGCGGCTTCGCTGCTGGCGCGCGCCGGTGCGAGTGTCGGCGGGTTGAAACCCGCCCTGGAAGATGCGATGGAGCGACTGCCCAAGGTGGAAGGTCATGGCGGAGAAGTTCAGGTCGGGCGCGACTTGTCCAATCTGCTTAACTTGACCGACAAGGCGGCGCAAAAGCGAGGCGATCAGTTCATCGCCTCGGAAATGTTCCTGCTCGCGGCTTGCGATGACAAGGGTGAGACCGGACGCTTGCTAAAAACACATGGTGTGGCGCGTGCACCGCTGGAGCAGGCGATCAACGCGGTGCGCGGTGGCGAGTCGGTCGGCAGCGCCGAGTCCGAGGGTCAGCGCGAATCGCTGAAAAAATACACGATCGATCTGACCGAACGCGCCCGTCAGGGCAAGCTTGATCCTGTGATCGGGCGCGATGACGAAATCCGCCGTGCGATTCAGGTGCTGCAACGCCGCACCAAAAATAATCCGGTGCTGATCGGTGAGCCGGGCGTGGGCAAGACCGCCATCGTCGAAGGTCTGGCGCAGCGCATCGTCAACGGCGAGGTGCCAGAATCGCTGAAAGGCAAGAAGGTGCTGAGCCTGGACATGGCAGCGCTGCTGGCCGGGGCGAAATATCGCGGCGAGTTCGAGGAACGCCTGAAAAATGTATTGAAGGAGCTGGCGCAGGATGAAGGCCAGACCATCGTGTTCATCGACGAGCTGCACACGATGGTCGGCGCGGGAAAAGCCGAGGGTGCGATGGATGCGGGCAACATGCTCAAACCCGCATTGGCGCGCGGCGAGTTGCATTGCGTCGGTGCGACTACGCTGGACGAATATCGCAAATACATCGAGAAGGATGCCGCGCTGGAACGCCGCTTTCAGAAGGTGCTGGTGGAAGAGCCGAGCGTGGAGGCGACCATCGCGATTCTGCGCGGTTTGCAGGAAAGATACGAATTGCATCACGGCGTGGACATTACCGACCCGGCCATCATCGCGGCGGCGGAACTGTCGCACCGCTACATCACCGACCGCTTCCTGCCTGACAAGGCGATCGACCTGATCGACGAGGCTGCCGCGCGCGTCAGAATGGAAATCGATTCCAAGCCTGAGGTGATGGACAAGCTGGATCGCCGCCTGATCCAGCTCAAGATCGAACGCGAAGCGGTGAAGAAGGAAAAAGACGAAGCCTCGAAGAAGCGCTTCGCGCTGATCGAAACCGAAATCGCCAAACTGCAACGCGAGTACGCCGATCTCGACGAAATCTGGAAGGCGGAGAAGGGCGCGGCACAAGGCACCGCATTGCTCAAGGAAGAGATGGAAAAAGTGCGCGCCGAGATGGTGAGCCTGCAACGCGAAGGCAAGTTGCAGGAAGTGGCCGAGCTGCAATACGGCAAGCTGCCTCAGCTCGAAGCCAAACTGAAAGAAGCCGTGCATGCCGAAGAGAGCAAGCCGAAGAACCGTCTGCTGCGCACTCAGGTCGGCGTGGAAGAAATCGCCGAAGTGGTGAGCCGCGCGACCGGCATTCCGGTGTCCAAAATGATGCAGGGCGAGCGTGACAAGTTGCTCAAGATGGAAGACAAGTTGCATGAACGCGTGGTGGGGCAGGACGAGGCGGTGAGGCTGGTGTCCGATGCGATCCGCCGCTCACGCTCCGGCCTGTCCGACCCGAACCGCCCCTATGGTTCGTTCCTGTTCTTAGGTCCTACCGGCGTCGGCAAGACCGAGCTGTGCAAGGCGCTGGCCGGTTTCATGTTTGATTCAGAAGATCACCTGATACGCATCGACATGAGCGAGTACATGGAGAAGCATTCCGTCGCGCGTCTGATCGGCGCGCCGCCCGGCTATGTCGGCTATGAGGAAGGCGGCGGACTCACCGAGGCGGTGCGGCGCAAACCTTATTCAGTTATTTTGCTCGATGAAGTGGAGAAGGCGCACCCGGATGTGTTTAACGTATTGTTGCAGGCGCTGGACGACGGACGCATGACCGACGGACAGGGGCGCACCGTGGACTTCAAGAACACCGTGATCGTGATGACATCGAATCTGGGCAGCCAGATGATCCAGACCATGGCAGGCGACGATTATCAGGTGATCAAGCTGGCGGTGATGGGCGAGGTGAAAAGTTATTTTCGCCCCGAGTTCATCAACCGCATCGACGAGGTGGTGGTGTTCCATGCGCTGGATGAGAAGAACATCAAATCCATCGCGCGCATCCAGTTGAAATATCTGGAAGCACGTCTGAATGCGATGGAAATGAAGCTGGACATCAGCGATGCCGCACTGGCCGAAATCGCTAACGCGGGCTTCGATCCGGTGTATGGAGCACGTCCGCTGAAACGCGCGATCCAGGCGCAACTGGAGAACCCGCTCGCCAAGCTGATACTGGAAGGGCGTTTCGCGGCCAAAGATACGGTGAAAGTGGATTGCGTGGGAGGTGTCATGCGGTTTGATAAGTCGTAAACAGTATGCACGCTTTACCCGCAAGGGGTAGGCCGTGGTTGCCTCGAAGAGGTTCTTGCCCCCTTGCGGGGTAAAGCCACTAATAACAAAGTCAGGCAACCCGTTACCAGCCAAAAGCTGGACGGAATTGACACAGTGGCAACAACCACGCACCGCCGCGAAAGATACGATCAAGGTGGATTGCATGGGCGGCGTGATGAAGTTCGATAAATAACCATCGACGTGGCGAGCGTTTTTTGCTCGCCTAGTCGAATGGCTATAACTAATCACTTGCTGCGGTTTGTGCAGCTTAGTGAGATGGCTAGTAGTTCCATCAGTTGTTCCATCAGGCTAAGCGCTTAAGAGCAAGCCCTGCGCACAAGGCTTGCTCTTAAGGTAATGCGAAGCCGAAAGTTTGCGTGGCATGGCTAACTGTGTGAGGATGCATCCTGTATCGCATTTCATCAATCGTCTCTTGGGAGAACACCATGACCAAAAAGAATAATTTTATTTTAGCTGTAGTTCTGCTTTCTTCGGTATTGGTCTTGTCGGCTTGCGCGACAAAACCGAAAGAGGCTGTTGTCATTGAACCGGCTCCGATCACCAAGGTTGCCGAAAAGGAAACCCCGCCCGAGCCTGCCCCTGCCGTTGCCGCACAGACGGCTGCGGTTCCTGTGGTGATGGCCGAGCAGCCGGCCCGCAAGCCGGTAGTCAAAAAGGCCAAGAAAAAAGCGGCCAAAGCACAAATTGTAACCAAAGTTGCGGAACCAAAGCCCGTAGCAGCACCAGCCCCAGTCGTGCAACAAGCAGCACCGGCAGCTGCGCCGATAGAACCTACGCCGCCCCCGGTGATCGCCGAGCCCGTTACAAAAGTTTCCGAACCGGGTTTTCTGGAAAAATACTGGCTATGGGTGCTAGGCGCAGTTATAGTCGTGATTGCTGTGGTGTGGATGAAAAGCAGGAAGAGCTAGCCCAAGCCGTTGAGATCGTCACCGCAGGCTTCGCCCGCTGCAGTGTGAGAGGCGGTTCGAGGAAGGTTAAGAAGTTGCTGCATAAAAAAAGCCCGGTGATGCCGGGCTTTTTTTATGGCATTAATCAGGCGCGGGCCCTGTCACATTCCCATTTCATGCGGAACGCGTGCTAAATTCCATGACCGGCAAATTTGCTCGGAGATTAGACGGTGAAAACGGGCATTGACTGGTGTGTTGTGGGGATGGATATTTGGAACTGCACGGTTGAATTTCCTATCCATGAAAAGTTTGAACAATGAAACTAAAAAGCCACATTCAATTTTCCCTCTTCGCCATCCTGCTTCTCTTCGCGCTGAATTTTTCGATCAATTTCTGGAGTGCCCAGCAAAAGGATGCTGCGATCTTGTTGCTGCAGAAGGAAACCGAGTTTCAATCTATAACGACGACTATTAAACAGGGTGCAAGTGACATACAGAATCAGGTCTCCCGTCTGGGGCAGATACACCTGGAGGGCTCGACAACCCAGTTGGTCTCGAGCGAGATAGAAAAGTTGAATGTGCAGTCAGCAGAGACTGCGGCGCAGATTGCGACGCTCTATAAACTTTCGGACGGTGACATGCGTACCAGGGTGCAGGCCTTGCAACAAAACTACACAGAATTGGCGGCGTCATGGCATATATTTTACGAGAATTTCGGGAGCAACCATGTTCAGGCGCTGACCGAACTGGCACTGCACACCGAACCACTTGGACAGCATGTGTTGTATGAGGCATTGCCCGCGCTTGAAAAACTCGAGCGGCAGCAGTTTGAAATGGCACGTCAGGAGCTCATGGTTGCGCAATGGTGGACCGACAGAACGGCGCTGATTGCTTTTATCTTGTCCCTATGCGCCGCGATCGGCATGGCCGTGCTTGTGTTTCGCCGTATTGCCAGAGGGTTGAATACCCTAAAGCTGCGCGTTGAATCAATCCAAACTGGCGACGCCGAACATCAGATCGAACTGAAATCCGGTGATGAGCTTGGCGAAATAGCCAACGGCTTCGACAATCTTTCTGACGACCTGCATATCACCCAGAATCAGCGAACCGGCCTTGAGCAGGAACTGGCACAACGATGCATAGAAGTTGAAAATCAGCGCAAGGTTTCCGAATCGCTCTTGCTCAATATTTTGCCTGCCACGGTAGCCGAGGAATTCCGTAGGAATGGAACGGTCGAACCAAAATATTTGGAAGATGTCACCATTATTTTTACTGACTTCGTAGGTTTTTCTTCTTCCGCCGAAAAACTGGCCGCTGACGAACTCGTTCAGATGTTGCATGAATATTTCAGTGCCTTCGATGAAATCGTGGCGCGTTATGGCCTGGAAAAATTAAAAACCATCGGCGACAGCTATATGTGCGCGGGAGGATTGCCGGAACGCAATCCATCTCATCCGGTAGATGCCGTCATGGCGGCGATGGAAATGGTTCGCGCCGTAACCGAACGCAGCGGCACCGACAGTCGGCATAACTGGGCTATCCGGGTTGGAATACACACGGGGCACCTGATTGCCGGCATGGTCGGGAAACAAAAATTCGCATACGACATCTGGGGTGAGTCCGTCAATTACGCATCACGCGTGGAATCCAGCAGCGAACCCAACCGCATCGCACTGTCCGCGCAAACCTATACACGCATTAAAGATTTCTTCGAATGCGAAAAACACAGCAAAACACATTCGAAAGTATCGCATGAGATGGACTTGTATTTTGTGAACGGATTCCTGGCAAGCTTGACCGACGATTCCAAACAAATTCCTCCTGCGGCATTCTTGCGCCGCTATCGTACTTATTTTCAGAAAGACCCGCCTTCCTTCCCACCGAAATATTTAACCTATCCAGCCAGCATTGTGCAAATTGACAAGGATGAAATTACGAGTGCCAACACCAGTGTCAAGGTAAGCACCGTCCGGAGCAAGACCAAATTATGAGCTCGCCGCTGGATCATTTCTCCGAAGTCTGTTCGTAGAACGCGCTTGAAGTTGCCGGATTGAGTTTCTGAAAATCGTCGATATAGGACACGATTATTTTGCTCAGATGTTGTTTCTGGCGTGTTGTCAGCAGTTCGAATATCCGCACCGTCATGTCGTTCATCGTGCTCTCATAGGCTATGATCGCCAGCTGCTGTTGCGCTGATCGATCCGCTTCCGGCGTGTCTATCCATTGCCGTAGCAACGCGGCGATTTTATTTTCGCCCGCATGGTTGTTTAACAACGCAATCAAACGGGCCTGTTTGGCTTCCCGCTGTTCGATGTAATAGCGGGTGGCAAACGGAATGCGCAGGCTCATCGCCTTGATCTTTTCTTCCTGTTCGGCGCTCAACCTGCCCACCAGTTTTTCCACCAGATCGACGTGTCGCACCGCGCGCATCTCGAGCAATTCCTGCTCGCTGCCCTGCAGTATATGTTTTCTTTGTTTGCTGTTCCTGTAGGCTAGCGTGTCGGCCAGCTCGGCGATCTGCCGGCTGTCCAATGTGCTCATCAAGTGTGCGGCGGGCAGGATCATCGGCGCCAAGGTCAATTGATACAGCCGGGCGCTTTCAGTCCTTAAATGCGTGATATCCCCCGCCGTCAATACACCGTCCTGATTAACCAATCCATTTAAATCCTGCAAAAATGCGTTGTACTCTGGCAGCGCCTGACGGCGATGCCAGCGCATATAGTCGGCGACCTCGAGATGGATTTCATCTTTCTGCTGGGAGCTGAACGAGGTGTAGCCATTGATCCAGTAGCGCAGCAGCCAGTCGGCGTAATTGTAACCAAGACTGACCGTGCTGCAGCCGCTGCAGCAGAGCAGGGCGAGAATAACGAATAATGATTTATGGATATTCATTTTTTATTCTAGTTTGACGGCTGCAACCAGCGCATGCCATACAGGGATGGCCCCGGCATTATTGATCAAGCTAGACTGCACGAGTGATGCGGTTCGACAAACGGCAGGCGTTAATGAGGAAAGCCCGGCATGCCGGGCTTTCCCTAATGATTTCTATTGTGACTCTATGAAGAAAACCGTGATTCATTCTCGATGGTTTCTTTCACCTGAATAATCGTTCGATAACGACCAAACCCGGGCGCTCAATGAGTGGTAACAGGAGTATCGGGAGTAATAAATGGCTGGGCATCGTGACTATGCTTCTTCTCGTGTTTGGCCATCCTCTTTTCCTTCGGCGTCATCAGAGGTTTCTTCTTGGTGTCTCTATGTGCATTATGTGACTTGGGCATGTTCGACTCCTTATAGTGATTAAGGGAAGAATTACGGTTTCATGCTACTCCAGTGCATTGGCTTTGTGTGAATTTTGTTTGGGCTGGCCCAAGCCCATGATAGGCAAATCCTCGCGGCGCAAGTTCAAGGCCTCCAGAACTTTGAGCGCCGCGTAGGCATCGTTGGCCGCGTAGAGCATTTGCTGCGACGTGAGTTGGGGCTGCGACCAGTTGGAAGTGGTTACATGCCGGGCCTTGGCGAAGCGCTGCTTCAACACCTGTCCCACCGCTGCGCGGACGCCCATTTCCTTGTGGTAACCGTCCATGCTGAACACCGTATTGAGATCGACCACCGCGTTGAAATGCACGCCCAGTTTCGCGAGGATATGCCCACGATCCGACTTGAGCCCGAAGCCTGCCTTGATAAGTTGTTCGGATTGCAGCAGCTCGATCAGGAACGGCATCCCTTCCGCCCGATGCAGTTGAAACAGGTAGGCCTTGTCGTGCAGCGCAAACTGTACGACGTGCGGCCCCTCGCTGACATCGCCCACAACAAATGTCGGCTTGGATTCGGTATCGAAGCCCACGATGCCTGCCGCCTTGATCTTGGTCGTGGCAGACGCAAACTCCTCCTTGTTGTTCGGCACATGGATGTTTTCCAGCGCAAGGCCTATGAAGGGTTGCAGAAGGGCGATCTCAGGCTTGGTCGGGGCGATTTTTTTCATATAGTCAGATAGGGTTTTAGAATTGAGTAGGCTCATGCTTTCACTGCCCGCGCGCGCAACTGTCCGCACGCGCCTTCGATCTCCTGCCCTGCCGAATCGCGTGTTCGGGCTAGAATGCCATGCCCTTTGAGGGTGTGCACCATGAACGCAGTTCGTTCGGCTGAGGGGCGGCGATAGGTTAGTCCGTCGACCTCGTTGAAGGGGATGAAGTTCATGATGGCGTATTTCCCACGGAGGAGCCGGGCGATCATTTCCACCTCTGCATCGCTGTCGTTGACGCCCTCGATTAACGTCCATTGATATTGAACCGGATAGGCGGTAGCGCGCGCATACGCCTCACTGCGTTCCACCAGTTCTTCGATGGCGATCTGCGGCGCATGAGGTAATAATTTGGCGCGCAGTTCCGAATCGGTGGTGTGCAAGGACAAGGCGAGCGCCGGTTTGATCTTGTCCTGAGCCAGCCGCTCGAAAACGCGCAGGTCGCCGACCGTGGAGAGCACCAGATTCTTGTGGCCGATGTTGCCTTGTGTGCCGAGCAGATCAATCGCATCACACACGTTGTCGAGATTGTGGGCCGGCTCGCCCATGCCCATGAACACCACCTTGCTCACGGCGCGGCGTTGGCGCGCGAGCACCACCTGGGCGACAATCTCGGCGCTGCCGAGCTGGCGCAGCAAGCCGTTGCGGCCACTCATGCAGAACACACAGCCCACGGCACAACCCACCTGCGTCGATACGCACAAGCCGCCACGCGGCAGCAGCACGCTCTCCACCATCTGTCCATCGGCCAGCTCGACCAGCAGCCGCGCGACGCCCTCGCAGGCTTGATATTCACCGCTCAGTTTCGCAAGTTTATGCAACTCAGCTTCGATGGCGGGCAACTCGCGGCGTAGGGCAAGCGGAAAGAAATTTTCTGCGGGACTGTGAACTCTGTCGTACGAGCCGACCTGACTCCAGCCGCGCAGCAGGCGATCTTCGTGGCACGGCTTGGCGCCGAGATCGCGCAGACGTCGGCGAAGCTGTGAGATGCGCATCGGGGTATGAGGAGCGGGAATCAAGGTTAATTCGCAAATACGGGGGCGTTATTTTAACCCAGGCGTGGCTACGGTATGCGGTGCGTAAAAGCCCCAATTGTGGAATTTCATTCGGCGGCATCTCTTCTGCTAAAATGTGCGCCGCTGTCGCACCTGTCTCCCGTTGGTTCGCCGTAACGCTGATTCACTTTAATGTGCATCAGGTCTGACGGCCCGCGTGTAGCCGACCCGAAATCGGGTGCGATGGAAAGTGCCGTATCAACGCGCTGCCAGTGTGCAGGTCAGCAGATCCTATGAGGTGCGTCCCACTCGAACATTCGAGTGTTGGATTTTTCCGCTCGTGAAAATCGTGCGGAGTATCGTCATATCTGTTTTTCTTTTACACATTCTGGCCGCGCCCAATTTTTTTATAAAGGGCCGTCATGACACATCTAGCAAAACTCGACATCATCATCCGCGACATCATCGAACCTTCAGCCATTACTGTTGACCGCGATGGCGCATTTCCGCGCACGGCCATACGCGCGCTCGGCGAAGCGGGGTTGCTCGGTCTCACCTGCGCCACCGAAGTGGGCGGCATGGGGCTGGGACTGGCGGAAGCTTCGCACGTGGTCGAGTGCATTGCGCAAGCTTGTCCTTCCACCGCGATGGTGGTGACCATGCATTTCAGCGCTACAGCCGTGATCGAAAAATTCGGCGCTGAAGCGCTGCGCCGCGAGGTTGCTGCCGGTCGGCATCTCTCCACGCTGGCCTGGTCCGAAGCGGGTTCCCGCAGCCACTTCTGGGCACCGGTCGGTACCGCTGTGCGTGAGGGTGATGGATATCTTCTCGATGGCGCAAAGACGATGGTGACTTCGGCGAACGAGGCCGACTCCTACATTTGGTCGTCGCGCCCCGCGCAAGCAGAAGGCGCAAGCACCTTGTGGCTGGTCGGCAGCAAGACGGTGGGCCTTACCCAGCCAAATCCCTTTGACGGCATGGGGCTGCGCGGCAACTGTTCTGCTCCGCTGGTGTGCAAATCCATGCGTCTGCCACAGTCAGCCATGCTGGGCGCGGACGGCGGCGGTTTCGACATCATGATCGGCGTAGTGCTGCCGGTGTTTTCCACACTGATCGCCTCCAATTCAATCGGCCTCATGGAGACTGCGATCAGCCGTTCCATCGCGCATGTGAGCGGCAACAAGTTCGAGCATCTGGGCAGCTCGCTGGCCGACTTGCCGACCATCCGCGCCTACATCGCCCGCGCAAAAATCCGCGCCGACATGGCGCGCACTCTGCGCGACGACACGCTGGCAGCATTGGCTGCAGGTCGCCCCGACGCGATGTTGCGCGTCATGCAGGTCAAAGCGGGGGCCGCCGAAGCGGCACTGGAAGTGACCGACATCGCCATGCGCGTCTGCGGAGGTGCTGCGTTCCGCAAGGATGTGGGCGTTGAACGCTGCTTCCGCGATGCACGGGCTGCATCGGTGATGTCACCGACTTCGGATGTACTCTACGATTTCATCGGCAAGGCTGTTTGCGGCCTGCCTGTGTTCGGTTGAGGGGGCGCAGATGACACGTCCGTTTGTGATGGGCGCGGTAGCCTATGCGCCCAAAGTGGTGACAATCTGGGAAGGCTTCAAGGAATATTTCCGCGCCCGCGATTTCGAGTTCGATTTCATTCTTTATTCAAACTACGAACGCCAGGTTGAAGCGCAATTCGAGGGTGCAATTGACATTGCGTGGAACTCGCCGCTGGCATGGGTGAGGGCGGAGCGCATGGCCCGCACCCGTGGTCAGAGCGTGCGCGCCGTGGCGATGCGCGATACCGATTGCGATCTTGCATCGGTGCTGGTGGTGCGCGGCGATTCCGCGATCTCCGAGGTGTCCGCCCTGCGCGGAAAAATCGTCGGCTTCGGCGCAATCGATTCGCCGCAGGCCAACCTGATCCCTCTCGATCATTTGCGTACACAAGGTTTGGTCGCAGGACGCGATTACACCGCGCGGCGCTTCGATGTGTTGGGCGGCAAACACGGCGACCACATCGGCGGCGAACGCGACGCGGCGCTGTCGCTGATGGCGGGCGAGATCGACGCGGCATGGATGATAGACGGCAACCACCTCGCCTTCTCGCGCGAAGGCGTGCTGCCAGCGGGTGCGACCCGCATCGTGGCGCGCACCGGAGCCTATGACCATTGCAACTTCACCACCAGCCCCGGCGCATCAGAAGAACAAGTGGCGCGTTTTGTCGAGTTGCTGATGGGCATGGCATGGGACGACCCTGAAGTGAGACCGTTGCTTGAACTGGAAGGACTCAAAGCATGGCGCATTGGGCGCACCAGCGGCTATGCGCAGCTTGCACGCGCAGTGGACGACGAAAGATTCTATGACAGCAAAGGAAATATTCTTGTCACCGATTATAGATATTGAAAATCTGGGGCTGGATGCCGGAGCGCATCTACTCATCAAGCATGGGCTGAACAAAATTCCGGTCGGCGGCGAGCTGCTCGTCACCGGCAACGCGCCCGGATGGCAAGCGCAGCTTTCCGCATGGTGTCGCGCACAGGGTCATCCGCTCACCTTTATTGAGGGCAAAGCGCAGATCACTCGCAGCGACATTCATGCCGGACGCTGTCGCGGCGCGACTCAAACCGGATCTGCCGATCCAAAACAAAACGGTGCAGTGCATGAACATGCATGGCCTTGTTATGGACTGGCTGCGCGTGGAGCGACAGTGGAAGCGGGCGCACCGGAATACGCTTTTCGCCTGAATCAGAAACATGAGGTGTGGGCGGACAATGCCGCCGAACTTTATGCCCAGGCCGTTGCCGCACAATGGAACCCGGATCAGGCAATAGATTGGAACGCCGCTTTTGAGCTCCCGGACGAAGTGGAAAATGCCGTGGCGCAAGTCATGACCTACATGATCGAAAATGAAAACGCCGCGCTGGTCGTACCCGCGCGCTTTCTCGGCCAGATGCATCCTCATTTTCGCGAAGTGCAAGCGGTGCTGGCGATACAAGTGGCCGACGAGGCACGCCACATCGACGTGTTCACCCGCCGCCTGCGCCTGCGGGGGCGTGAACCGGCGCTGTCCACGGCGGGCGGACAAGCCTCGCTCAAAACCCTGCTCGACGAAACGGATTTTTCCATCGCCGGATTCCTGCTGTCGGTGCTCGGCGAAGGCACCTTCGTCAGCTTGCTCAACTTTCTCCACGCCCACGCCCCTGACCCGGTCACCCGCCAGATCGCCCGCCTGGCAGCAATCGACGAAGGCCGCCATGTAGCCTTCGGCATGGCGCACCTGCTGCGGCGACTGAAGCTCGAGCCGGAATTTCGCACCCGCCTCACCCATGCCGTGGAGACGCGCAACGACGCGCTATCCGGCACCTCGGGGCTCAACGAAGAAGTGTTCGATGCCTTGATCCTGCTGGCTGCCGGAGAGTTCACGCCAGCCGCTATCGCCACAGGCTATGCCCGCGTGCAGACGCTGATGACCGATATGGCGGAAGGCCGACTCGCACGGCTGCTGCGGCTCGGCTTTGAAGGAAAAACCGCGCAACGCTTGGCTGCGCTACACACGCGGAATTTCATGTGAGAGGAAATTGTTTGGGTTGGCTACACCATCCGAAATTCAATTCCGCTTCAATGGCAGACAAATCATTGCGCAGCGCCAGCGGAAAGAAAGTTTCTGCGGGACTGTGAACTCTATCTTACGAGCCGACCCGACTCCAGCCGCGCAGCAGACGATCTTCGTGGCACGGCTTGGCACCGAGATCACGCAGGCGTTGGCGGAGATGAGAGATGCGCATCGAAGGGATTGAGCCTGGCCCCTTTCGGGGATCAGCCTACTTGAATAATTTGATTCAGCCGCTCACACACCTGCGCGAATAAATCACCGGATAAAACACCCAGCGGATGCGCCTTGGCTTTGCGCAAGCGCCAGTCGAACGATTTGGGCTGGTGGCAAAGCACGTAGCTGGTTTGCCCGATCTTGCGTCCTTTTGCTAAACCCACGGCAACCGCAAACGGATTGTCCGCATTGTATTCCGCCGTGGTCATCGGCAAACCGATGACCAGCGAAGTCTTTTCATTAAAGATGCGTGGCGAAAGCACGAGAAAGGGATGCACGTCGCGCATCTCGCGACCGACCTGCGGGTTACAGTCTATCCAGATGATCTCCTGCCGATCCGGCACCCAGGATGTCGGTTTGCGTTTGGGCGTCGCTGTTTTATTGGCCGCTACCAACGCTCGGCCCCCAGTGCATCGCCTGTAGTCATCTGCTCGCCGCCATGACGCGCGGGGTCGTAAGCCGCAAGACGCTGCTCCAGAGTGAGCTTGGTCGCCTCGACCGGCGTGATGATGACCTGATAGCCCTCGACCGACACGCGCACACGCTGGTGAACATGCAGGTGAGCTTCACGCGCCACCGCTGCGGGCAAACGCACGCCCAGATTGTTGCCCCACTGTTTGATATCAAGCACCGCTTCGGCCATGACGATCTCCTTGCATAAAATGTATAAACGCGAGTCTATACATATTGCGAGAGGTGGTCAATTCGAATCAGGAAATCTGCATCATAAAATCCCCCGCCACTTCGCTCCCTTGGTTCATATTGATAATTTGCACAGAGACCATTAAAAGACTATATTTGGTCTGAATTATCTCAAGGAACAAATCATGCGCGCAGCGAATATCAAACCCATCAGCTATCTCAAGGCCAATGCCGCCGAAGTACTCCAAAACCTGGCGGAAAACCGCGAACCCTTTCTGATCACCCAAAACGGGGAAGCCAGGGCGGTCATGCAAGACATTGCCACCTATGAGAGCACGCAGGAATCCTTGGCGCTGCTGAAGATACTGGCACTGGGTAATCAGGAAATCGCAGAAGGCAAGACTACACCCATCGCAGCTGCGGTTCGCCGCCTGCGCTCCAAAAAGATCGCGGAAAAGTGAGCTACAAGGTATTGCTCACGCACGGTGCCGAGCGCGACCTTGAAGCGATCTATGACTACATCGCCGAAAACGACACACAGGCCAACGCCAATTACGTGCTGGACAAGCTGATGGAAGTGGCAGAGTCACTGGCGGCCTCCCCTGAACGCAGCCCCTATCCAAAAGAACTGCTCGCCCTTGGCATCCGCGAATATCGTCAGGCGCATTTCAAACCCTACCGGCTCATCTATCGGGTCAGCGGCAAACAAGTGATGGTCTACCTCATTGCCGATGGTCGGCGCGACATGCAAACCCTGCTGACGCGCAGAATGCTTGGCGTATAACACCTATGCTGCTTTAATCTCTAGCTAATTTTGGCTGGCGAGTGAATGTTCACCGGAAGAAGCCAGCAGCTTTACATCATTGCAAATTATGGCTATCATATAGCCATAATTGAACGGACGAGGGGTAGGCATGGAAATCAGCACAGTTGCTCATGCAAAAAATAACTTGCCCAAGCTGATACATGCAGCTGAAGCCGGGGATGACATCCGCATACATCGACATGGCAAACTGGTGGCGGTGCTGGTTTCGGCGGATCGCTACCAACAGCGGTTCAATCCGGGGGAAGGCGTATTTCAAGCCATTATGCGGTGGCGAGATAAACAGCCGGGGTTTGAACTGAGCGATGCCGAAGTGGATAGCTGGCGCGACCGCACGCCCGCCAAGGAGTCCTCGTGGGACTGAAATATTTGCTCGACACCAACATCCTGTCCGAACCTGTCAAGCCACACCCCAACGAACACGTACTGCACAAGCTAAACCAATACAGCGGGCAATACTGCACATCCGTGACTGTCTGGCATGAATTGCATTACGGCGTTGAACGCATGACGGACTCGAAGCGCAAAAAAAGTTTGTTCGCTTATCTCGATACGCTTGAGCAGGGCGGTTTGATTGTCTTGCCTTACGAAAAAATGGCCGGGCAATGGCTGGCAAAAGAGCGCGGCAGACTATCGAAACGGGGCGTCACTATCCCTTATGCGGATGGCGAAATTGCAGCAATCGCGCGCACCAACCAACTCACCTTGGTCACGCGCAATACAGTTGATTTTGCAATTTACCGGGAATTGATTATCCAGAACTGGTTTACGGCTTAATTTCTGCGGGCTTGTTTTTCAGCCTCCGGGGAAATAAAGGGTAGCGTTCCCTTTAGTCCCTTGTTTGGGAAGGGCGCAGACCTCTTGAAACCGTGGCCCCAGATTGTTTTAATCTATCGGGTCAGCGGCAAACAAGTGATGGTTTACCTCATTGCAGATGGTCGGCGCGACATGCAGACACTGCTGACGCGCAGGATGCTGGGTGTGTAGCATTCATGCTGCGGTTCACGCAGGTTGCCATGTAAAGCTAGACCTCGAGCGAGTGATGTCAGACCTGCTCGATGCGCAACTTGGTAATTTTATCGATGTATTTCGAGCCCCATTTTTGCATCATTTCCAAAACTGGCATCAGTGTTTTACCGTATGCCGTCAAGGAATACTCGACTTTTGGAGGTACTTCTGGAAATACAACGCGAGCCACGATTTGATCTGTCTCCAGTTCTCGCAGCTGTCGGGTCAACATTCGTTGAGTTACATCGGGCATTAAGCGGCGCAGTTCATTGAATCGTTTCGTGCCGCCGAGCAGATGGAAAACAATTACGCCTTTCCACTTACCTCCGATCACATCCAATGTGGCTTCAACAGGGCAACCAAAGCTGCAGGCTTGAGTTTTCAATTTCATGGACATTTTCCTAGGTATACAAATTGTCATTATGTGCTAATTATGTGCGTACTTATGCTTTATTTCCTGTTGCGATAGTATCGCATCCGAGCTTGCTTCCTATGTCGATAAATTTCTCGCATTCAGTTCAGCCATATTAAAACTCACAACAGGAGACATCACGATGAGCAATACCTTATTCGAACCGTTTGATCTCGGCACGCTACATCTGCGCAACCGGATAGTCATGGCGCCGATGACACGCAGCCGCGCCACTGCCGATCACATTCCCACGGAACTGATGGCCACTTATTACGAACAGCGTTCGACTGCAGGCCTCATCATAACGGAGGGTACATCGCCGTCACCAGACGGGTTGGGTTATGCGCGCATTCCCGGTATGTATACACAGAATCATGTCGCCGCATGGCGCAATGTCACTAAGGCCGTGCATAAACAGGGCGGCTGCATCTTCGCGCAACTCATGCACGCGGGGAGGGTTGCGCACCCGTTGAATATGCCGTCAGGAGCGCGTGTACTCGCACCCTCCGCAATCGGCCTGTCTGGCACGATGTGGACGGATCAGCAAAGTATGCAACCACACCCCATACCCGCTGCGATGACTGAGGATGACATCAAGCAAGCCATTGAAAAATTCACGGCAAGTGCCGCGCTGGCGATAGAGTCAGGTTTCGACGGCGTGGAGCTGCACGGAGCGAACGGCTACCTGATTGAACAGTTTCTCAATACCGCGAGCAACCAGCGCTCCGACCGGTGGGGAGGTTCGGTCGAAAATCGGGCGCGCTTCGCCATTGAGGTTGCAAGGGCAGTCTCAAGCCGCATCGGCGTTTCGCGCACCGGCATACGGCTGTCGCCCTACGGCGTATTCAATGACATGGTCAAGGACGAAAACATAGAGCCACTGTACGAATACCTCGCAGGCGAATTTTCCAAAATCGGCCTCGCCTACATCCATATCGTCGATCATAGCGCCATGGGCGCGCCCGAAGTACCCGCGACAGTCAAAACCAAGATGCGCAGCAACTTCCATGGAACAATCATCCTGTCGGGTGGCTATGACGCCGCGCGGGCCGCAGCAGATATAAGTGCTGGCAAAAGCGATCTCATCGCTTTCGGGCGACCTTTCATTGCCAACCCCGATTTTGTACTGCGGCTTCAGGATGGAACACCTCTTGCCCAGCCTGATGCGAATACTTTCTACACGCCGGGCAAAGAAGGCTACACAGACTATCCCTCGGCGAATTGAAGCGTCTTGTTTAGGACGCAGAAAGGAAAACATGATCCATCACTTCTCGATACCCGTGCAAAACACCAGACACGTTTCGATCGCACTGGCCAAGCTATTTAATGGAACAATTACCGGCTTCGGTCCTTACGAAAATTCATATATTGTTTGGTTTGGCGATGAGTATGGAACCGCCATAGAACTCTTTCCGAACGGGACAGAAATGATCCCCGACCAGAGAATGGGGCAGGCAAATTTTATCCATAATCAAAGTCACTCTGAATTTTCTGCGACGCATGCCGCAATCTCGATCAAGCAATCGAGAGAGGAAATGTTGGGCATTGCGGAAGAGTTGGGGTGGAGAGCCCTGGAGCTTTCGCGAGGAGGATTTAATGTCATCGAGTTCTGGATCGAAAACAGCGTGATGATAGAGCTGCTAACCCCTGACATGGCGGACCAGTATTTATTGGCGACCAAACGTTTCTCAAGACAACTACCCAGGATGGGATTGTTGCCGGGAGAGTATGAAATACTTTCATCCCATACAGCTTCTTCGAGTCCCCGGAGCTGGTAGAAGCAAAGAGAAAAGCCGGTGTAAAAGCGCCCAACTTTATCTACCTAAAAGATAAAGAGCTGGAGCGTGGCGTGCAATAAGCCGCTCTATTCAAGCAGTACGCGCCGAAGCGCGCTTTGTTCAAACGTTATACGTATAGAGGAAAATCGATGTATCGATATTTAGTTACGACAATGCGAACACCGCAGTTTCAATCGTCCGTCATTGACGAGCACTATGCATTCCTGGATTGTTTGAGGCAGCAGGGGAAGCTCGAACTGGCGGGCCCATTTACTGACAAGTCTGGTGGGGCTTACCTAATCAAGGCCGCCAATCTGGAAGAGGCTAGAGCCTTGGCTTTCAGTGATCCAGTGCATACCAGTAATTCTTCGGTAGTGACGGTTTACGAATGGAATGCAAAGTGACAGGGTCCAAGCAAACCTCGGGGTCAGGTCTAGCTTTGTAGCTTATTAATTCCTGCGCGCGGCAAAATGCCTATGCCGCAATCGGCATCATGCGATCCAGTTGATCTTCGATCGCGCTGCGTGCTTCGCGCAATTCGTATTCGTCCTGCAAGCCCATCCAGAATTGCACGGATGTGCCAAACACCTTGGCGAGGCGCAGTGCGGTGTCCGCCGTGATGCCGCGTTTGCCCAGCACGATTTCGTTGATGCGGCGCGGCGGTACGCCTATCGAATTCGCCAGTCTGGTTTGGCTGATTTCCATCGGGCGCAAAAATTCTTCGAGGAGTATTTCGCCGGGGTGTATGTTGTTTAATTTGCCCATATTCATCTCCTTAATGCTTAATGATAATCGACGATCTCGACCGCATCGGGGCCGTTGCCTGTCCACACAAAACAGATACGCCACTGATCGTTGATGCGGATGCTGTGCTGGCCTTTCCGATCATCTTTCAATGCTTTGAGCCGGTTGGCCGGGGGTATCCTCAAATCATTGAGCGTTTGCGCCTTGTCCAGCATGAACAGTTTGCGCAAGGCGACTTGCTGAATCTCGCGCGGCAATTTGCGCGACACTTCGGCCCGCCAAATTTTTTCAGTTTCTCTGGATGCAAACCCGATTATCATGTGCCAGCATAACGAATATCGTTATAGGGGGCAACTAAAACGAATTAATGGGTCAGCTTCGCTTTATTTCCCCCTAATGGCTTCGACGTCAACGCATTGCCTTTCAAGACGATCCCTGTCCAGCCGGTCCTGATGAAATTGCGGATGTTCTGGTGGTCGGTGCCTTGCGGATGTTTGAGCACGTCGTCGCGATAATAGGTACCGAAGCAATGCAGGGTCTGCTGCGCTGTCAGGTTGTGCAGCTTTGCGAAGGAGAAGACTTTGCAGGAGCCGTTGTTCTGCCCGGCTTCGTTTTGCAATTCGCCGTTGCAGAATGCGGTGGGGGTGAAGTCGTAATGCGCATCGATCACCGCGATGGTGGCGTTGAACGTGACGCTGTCGGGCGCGGTTGCCAGAGTCTGCAGGAATTGTTTCATGAGTGATGTCCAAATGAATGAGTGGGTGTAATGAAACGGGTCAGCTTCGAATTGTTTTAATCCGTACCGGTTCGCTGCAACCCTTGCAGGATGATCTGCTGCAAGCTGCTGCTGTCGGCGCGCTGCACGCACAGGATGGAGGCTTCGATGTAGGCGTTCAGGCCGGATGGGCCTTCTGCCAGCGCCTGACTGTAGTCGATGGGCTCGTAGCCGTTGCACACGGCGATGAGGTCGAAGAACAGCCGGGTGATGCGTCCGTTGAGTTCGTAAAACGGATGCAGTGCGATGAGTTCAGACTGGTAATGAGCGAGGCGTTCAGCAAACTTTTCTGTTGGCCAGTCTGCGGCCTGTTGCAGATATTGCTCTTGTTCCAATTCGCGGAAGATGCGGCGGGCTTCCTGCTCAAGGTAGGCTGTGCGACAGAATAACGAGCCGCCTTTGCTCATGTCCGCAGTGCGGTACAGGCCAGCCCATTCGTACAGGGTTTCGTAGGTGTCGCGGTGCAGCGATATGAAATAATTTTCGTCGAAGCAGACGGATGGGGCGAGTTCGGTGATAAATCGGGTGTAGGCTTGTTGCAGCAGCGTTGCTTCTACTTCGTGCAACAAGTCCGGCGTGTCTATACCCAAGCGGTTTCTGGGAATGTCGGTACCAGGAAGGTAAATGTTACTTTCTGTGAACTGATACTTGGACACGATGCTGTTCCATCAGGGCTAGTGCCTGCTTCTTGATCGCGGTGGACTGCACCGGTTTGCAGCCTTCGATCCGCATCGAGGTCTGGACAGCTTGGGCGATTTTCTGGTTCAGACTGGTACTGACTTGCATCGTTCTCTCCCCAAAGTGACTCGTTAGTGTGGCGAGTATCGTTGCTGTGGATTATAGCAAACCATCAAAATTAAGCTGCCTTGGTGAAATCTTGCATGTGCCGGGGTATCCTTCTACGAGATCGTCCTCTGCGGCGCTGAGGATTTTTATCCTCATGAGACGTTCTTCTTGATTCTTTCTTTGGCTTCTTCCCAGTTTGAAACGGTTACCTTGCCTGCATTCAGTGCGTCTTCACGATCATTGAGAACGGCTTCATGCCAAGCCGGAGATTCCAGATCTTTTTCGTTGCCAGCCATGTCAGCCCAAAGCATCTCCATTAAATCCAATTTTTGGGTGAATGAAAGCTGTGCAATGGGAACGTCGATTCTGTTCATCATGTTTCCTTTTGTATGGCTTGCGCGCCAACTTAGCCAGAATAATTATAACGGGAACAACGGGTGACAAACTACGGATATATAAACAACACGACCTTCATTCTTGCTGAGCCGTTTCACTTTACCGGGCTGCGCCGGCTGGCGGCCCATCCGAACAGCGACAACAGCGCCAGCCCTGTGCCGATGAGCAGTATGCCCGCCACCTCGCCGAGACTGAAATCCTCTCCCAGCGTCAGGCGCGCGGAGACGATCGCCACCACCGGCGTGCCGAGCACGGAAAGGCTGGCTTCCCATGCGGGCACACGGTCTAACAATGTGATCCACAACCACCAGCACAGCGCCGTGCTGATCACCGAAATGAATGCAAGGATGCCGATGTAAGACACGGCCCAGTCAGTGGGACGTTCGGGGATCACGACTGCCAGCAGCACCAGCGGCACGGTGCCAATTATCATCTGCCAGGCGGTCAGCGAGAGCAGGTCAACCTGCTGTTTGGCACGCAGGCGCTTGATCAGCACGGTGCCGATGGCCCAGCACAATGCGGCCATGACGCCCAGAAATTTGCTGAGCAGGCTGGTATGCATGTTCCAGGGTTCGATGATCAACAGCAGGCCGGTGAGTGTGCTGATAGCGGCCAGCCACTGCTTGCCCCGGACGCGCTCGCCCAGAATCGGCCAGCCGAGCAGCAGCGTCCAGATGGGCATGGTAAAGATCAGCACCGCCGTCTTGCCGGGGCCGCCTTCCACCAGTGCCCAGGTCGAGAACAACATGAAGCCGGTGATTTGCGCCAAGCCGATCGCGAGCGTGGGGCCGGGGGCGATTAGCTTGAGCGGCCTGCCCATGAGTTTGAGTGCGACAAACAAAGCCAGCGCACCGCCGACAGCACGCTCCGCCGCGAAAGCGAAGGGCGGCGCAAAATTCAGCGCCTGCTTGGCCAAGACCCAAGTGTAGCCCCAGGTGACCGAGAGGATGAGCAGGCCGAGCGGTAAGAGCCAGCGTTCACGAGATAGGGCAGAGGGCATCAGTTGTTATAAAGTGGATATGGCAATATCTTACGCGACCAGCGCCGCTCCGGCATCAAGAATCATTTGAGTTCCATGCGCTGGACGCAGAGGCATATCGATCCGGGTTGCGCATGACCGGAAAATGGATTAGCGTGCGCAAAATATCAAATAAAATTAACTTCTTCCCGATGATGCGATTCTCAACGATGCGCCTGTTCCGGATGCTACCTGTCCTGCTGACCTTGTCCGTGCTGGCCGGTTGCGCCAGCCTTGCCACGTCGGCTACCAGCAAACTTGCCAACAATTTGTCCGGCGCGATCCTCAATCAGGACGACCCGGAGACGGTGGAAGCCGGTATGCCCTCCTATCTGTTGCTCGTCGACAGCCTGATCGAGGGCGATCCCAAGAGTGAGAGCTTTTTGCTGTCAGGCAGCAAGTTGTACGGCGCTTATGCAGCGGCCTTTGTCAGTGAGCCTGAACGTGCCAAACGGCTTGCGCGCCGTGCGCGCGACTACAGCGATCGCGCGCTTTGCGTCCACGACAAGCGGCTATGCAATGTGCTGGAGCGTCCCTATGACGAATTTTCCGCCGCCATCGCCATGTTGAAAATAGATGATGTGCCGCTGCTGTATGCCAGCGCCACGGCTTGGGCCGGCTGGATACAGGCCAACAGCAGCGATTGGAATGCGATCGCCAGTTTGCCCAAGGTCAAGGCCATGATGACGCGGGTAGTCGAGCTGGATGAGACTTATAGTAACGGCGAAGGCCATTTGTATCTGGGCGTGTTCGCCACATTGCTGCCGTCGGCGCTGGGCGGCAAGCCGGAAGAGGGTCGCGCGCATTTCGAGCGCGCGATACAAATTTCGGCCGGACGTGATTTGATGGCGAAGGTAGAATACGCGCGCCGTTATGCACGCATCACTTATGACCGGCCGCTGCATGACCGTTTGCTGCAGGAGGTGCTCGATGCCGATGCAGTCGCACCCGGTCTGACACTGAGCAACGTGCTGGCCAAGCGCCAGGCGCGCGAGCTGCTGGCAAGCGCCGATAACTATTTTTAAAAACAGAACGGAAGGGGCCTCTAAAAATTAAATTTTTAGAGGTTCTGTGGGGAATCACTCCGTCGACAATCATTAGGGGGAAGAAATGCGTTCACTGTTATCGCTGATGTTTGCTGCGCTGCTGGCCGCACCATGTGTTTCGGCCCATGCGTTGAGTCTGAAGATCGCCACGTTCGCGCCGGATGGCACGCTGTGGATGCAGGAGCTGCGCCGTGGCGGCGAGGAGATCGAGAAGCGCACGGCGGGGCGAGTCACCCTCAAGTTGTATCCGGGCGGCAGCATGGGGAGCGACCGCGTGGTGCTGCGCAAGATACGCGCCGGCCAGTTGCAGGGCGGTGCGCTCACTGGCGGTGCGTTGGCCGAGATCTACCCGGATGCGCAGATCTATAGTTTGCCGATGCTGTTCCGTTCCTACGATGAACTGGATTACGTGCGCTTGCGCATGGACAAGAAGATCGCGCAGGGCATCGAAGATCACGGTTTCGTGACCTTTGGTATCACCGATGGCGGCTTTGCCTATTTGTTGTCGAGTTCGCAGTTGCAGCGTGTCGATGACTTGAAGAACCAGAAGATTTGGGTGCCGGAAGGCGACGACATCAGCCGCTCGATGTTCGAGACGCTGGGTGCGCCATCGCTTCCCCTGCCGCTCACCGATGTGCTCACCGGGCTTCAGACTGGACTCATCACCACCATTGGCGCCACCGCAACAGGTGCCATCGCCTTGCAGTGGCATACCAAAGTGAAATACCTGACCGATATGCCCACGATGTCCATCTTCGGTGCGCTGGCCGTGGACAAGAAAGTTTTTGCCAGCATGAGCGCGGCCGACCAGGCCGTGGTACGCGAGGTGATGGAGCGCGTGTATGCGGCGATGAACAAGCAAACCCGCATCGACGATAACGCTGCACGCGATGCGCTGCGCAAACAGGGCATCGTGTTCGTCACCATGCCGCCGGAAGAGATCGCAAAGTTGCGCAGCGCTGCCGACCAGACCATACAGCGCTTGAGCGAAAAGGGCGTGTTCTCACCGGCCTTGATCAAGGAGCTGCGCAGCCATCTTGATGCGTACCGCAGTCGCAAACCTTCATCGCATTAATTCATGCCGACTCGCAACCTGCCCCCTGCACTTGACCGTCTGATCAGGATCGTCACCTGGTCGGAGAACGCGCTGCTCATCGGCATGCTGGCGCTGATGGTGGTGCTGGCTGCGGCGCAGATCCTGTTCCGTAATTTATTCGATATGAGCATTTTCGGTGCCGATCAGATGCTGCGCCTGCTGGTGTTGTGGGTGGCGTTTCTTGGGGCTGTCGCCGCCAGCCGCGACGGCAAGCACATCCATGTGGATGCGATTGCGCGCTGGTTGCCAAATCGGATCAAGTCGGGCGTCGTGGCGGTGACCGATCTTTTCACACTTAGCGTGTGCCTGGTGCTGGCATGGCAGGCGCTGCGTTTCATGCACAGCGCACGCGAATCCGGCGAGATGGCTTTTGGCTCGTTCCCGGTGTGGGTTGCCGCAATCATTTTACCGCTGGGCTTTACGCTGATCGGCCTGCGTTACGGTTTGCGTTTCATGCATCATGTGCGGCAGGCTCGCGGTCGCGAGAAAGCAGAATGATGGCTACCTCTAGAAATTCAAAGTTCTAAGCAAGACAAGGCGCGAGCAAAAAATTGCGACGCAGCATATGCCTAATATGTAAGGAGTGATTTTTTGTGAGCAACGCAGTATTGTGACGAAATTTGGATATATAGAGGTGGCCATATGATGATCTTGATCGGCATCGCGCTCATCACCATGGTGCTGCTCGGTGCGCCGCTGTTCGCGGTCATCGCGGCGAGCGTGATGCTGAATTTTGCGCTGGACGGTGTGGATCTGACCGTCGTCATCATCGAGGTCTACCGGCTGGCAGAAATGCCGGTCTTGCTCGCGATCCCGCTGTTCACGTTCGCCGGTTATCTGCTGGCCGAATCGAATGCACCGCATCGTCTGGTGCGCATCACTAATGTCTTCTTCGGCTGGATGCCGGGCGGGCTGGCGGCGGTGGCGCTGGTCATTTGCGCGATGTTCACCGCTTTCACCGGCGCCTCGGGTGTGACCATCGTGGCGCTCGGCGGCATGCTGTATCCGGCGCTCAAGGAAGCGGGCTATTCGGAACGCTACAGCCTGGGGCTGGTCACCACCTCGGGCAGCATCGGTCTGCTGTTTGCGCCCTCGCTGCCGCTCATCCTGTATGGCGTGGTGGCGCAGCAACTCAACATCGGCACACCTGTTTCGATCAGCGATCTTTTTCTGGCCGGTATTCTGCCCGGTTTGCTGATCATCGTTATGCTGTCGCTTTATGGCTTGTGGCAAAGACGCGGTTCGCCAGTCGCTCTCTCTTCGTTCAGTGCTCGTGAAGCGCTGGCATCGGTGCGCGAAGCGGCGTGGGAATTGCCGTTGCCCTTCATCGTGCTCGGCGGCATCTACAGCGGCTACTTCGCCGTGTCCGAGGCGGCCGCAGTAACCGCGATCTACGTGTTCATCGTCGAAGTGCTCATTCATCGCGAGATCAGTTTTACCAATCTGCCCAAGATCATGCGCGAATCCATGGTGCTGGTCGGCGCGATTCTGATCGTGCTGGGCATGTCGCTGGCCTCGACCAACTATTTGCTCGATGCCGAGATTCCATCCAAGCTGTTCAGCTTCATTCGTACCCATGTGGACAATGCATTCACATTTTTGCTGCTGCTGAATGTGTTCCTGCTCGCGCTGGGCATGATGCTGGATATTTTTTCCGCGCTGGTGATCATGGTGCCGCTGATCCTGCCCATCGCGGTGGGCTATGGTATCCATCCGGTTCATCTGGGCATCATCTTTTTGGCCAACATGGAGATCGCCTACCTGATGCCGCCGATGGGCATGAATCTGTTCATCGCGATGTATCGCTTCGACCGGCCTATGCTGGAAATTTTTCGCGCCGTGTTGCCCTTCGTCGCGATTTTGCTGGTCGCCGTGCTGATCATCACCTATTGGCCGGAACTGTCTCTGGCACTGATCAAACACTGATGCACCGGGACTGCAAGGACGCTTCGATCTTCTTGCTTAATATCCCAGCGCCCTCGCACCCTGATAAAACGCAAAGCTCACCAGCCACGCCAGCCCCAGCGACCATACGAGCGACAGCGCAGTGAAACTGGCTTGCTTGGATTCGCTTTGCAGCGTGGCGACGGTGGCGAGGCAAGGGGTGTAGAGCAGCGTGAACAGCATGAAGCTGTAGGCTTGTACCCAGTCCAGCTGTTGTCCGATCGTACTGCCCAGCGCAGCGCCGGAAAGGCCATAGATCACCGCGAGCGCGCCGATCACGATTTCCTTGGCGATGAAGCCGAAGATCAGCGCGATCGTGAGTTGTTCGTTGATGCCGATCGGGGCGAACAACGGGTGCAGCGCGCCGCCTATCATGCCAGCCAAGGTGTCGGCGCTGGCGGGGACGGCATGTAATGGTAGGTGGGTGAGCAGCCAGACCAGCACCACGCCGGCGACGATGAATTTGCTGGCGCGACTCAGGAAGTGGCGCACTTCCAGCCAGCCGCGCAGCATCATCTGGCGCAGCGTCGGGAAACGGTAGGGCGGCAGTTCCAGCACGAACGGTTCGTTGTTTTTGAACTGGTGTTTGAATATCAGCGCGGTGAGTATCGCGGTGACGAAGCTGAACAGGTACAGGCTGAACAGCACTAACGGCGCTGCTTTCGGCGAGAACAGCGCGGCGGTGAAGAAGATGAAAACCTGCAGGCGCGCCGAGCACAGCGAAAACGGGATCACCAGCATCGTGAGCAGGCGCATCGCGCGCGAGCGCATCACACGCGTGCCCATCAGCGCGGGCACGTTGCAGCCGAAGCCCATCAGCAGCATCACGAAGCCGCGTCCGTCTAGGCCCAATCGCGCCATCAGTGCGTCCATCAAAAATGCCGCGCGCGACAGATAGCCGCTGTCTTCCACCATCGCCATGAACAAAAAGAACAGCACGATGATCGGCACGAAAGCGGCGACCGTGGCCACGCCGTTATAAATTCCGTCCAGTAGCAAACCTTGCACCGCGTGCGGCAGGCCGCCCAGCAGCGGCACCAGCGCGGTCTCGCGCAGCCAGGTGAAGGCTGCGGCGATGCCGGTTTGCAGCGGCTGACCGAACATGAAAATGCCCTGAAACAGCAGGTACATCACCGCGAAGAAAATCGGCAGTCCCAGCCACGGATGCAGCATCACGCGATCCAGTTTATCGGTGAGGTTATCCGACAGCCGCGCCGGAATTTGCACGGTGTGCTTCAACACGCGCGCCATTTCCGCTTCGATATGTTCGTCCTGCTCCAGCTGGCTGCGCAATTGTTCCGCCATGCCGGGCGTGGGGTAGCGCAAGGCTTTGGTGATGGCCAGCAGCGCTTCCGGATAGCCGCCGCCATATTTCGCGCTAAGCAGGAAAATCGGCATCTCCAGCAGCGCGGACATTTTCGCCACATCGACGCTGATGCCGAATTTCTTTGCCTCGTCCGCCATGTTGAGCACCACGACGATGTTCATGTTGAGTTGCTTGAGTTGCAACAGCAGGCTCATCTGGCGTTCGATCTGCGTGGTGTTGAGTATCACCAGTGCCAGGTCGGGGACGTTGTCGTGCAGGAAGTGGCGCACCACTTGTTCATCGTCGGAAAAGCCGTGCAGATCGTAGATGCCGGGTAGGTCGATGATCTCGACCATGTCCGATCCGAGCAAAATTTTTCCGCTGAGCAGCTCGACGGTGATGCCCGGCCAGTTGCCGACGCGCGCAGCACCACCGGTCATCCGGTTGAACAGTGTGGACTTGCCGGTGTTGGGCATGCCGAGCAGGGCGATACGTTTCATGTCCCAGCGGCTCCTTTGCACACCGTTATTTTGGCTGCCTCGCTACGCCGCAGCAGAATATCGGTGGTGCCGATGCGCACTTGCAACGGGCCTTCGAAGCTGGCTTTGCGTATCAGCTCGATCTGTTTTCCGGTGCGAAAACCCAGCGCGAGCAGGCGCAGGTGCAGCGCTTCTTCGGCATGGATAGCGACGATAGTGGCGATATCGCCGGGATGCAGCGCGGCAAGGGTTGTTGCGGGCATGGTGATGGCTGTTTCAAGAGTGCTTGCATTATTTCACATTCGCGTGGCATTTGTCGCGCAGCCTGATCTGCAGGGTAATGGTCTTGACAGGTCAATGTTTTGGCGTAGCATGTTTAACAATTATTTTCAGCATTTATTAAAGGCATTGCATATTAATTCAAGGTGAATGCGGCACAGTGATGTTGCCAGACGGACGGCAACATTTGTTTCATGAATGCATAAACAAGGAGCGAAGAAATGAAAACCTTTTTTAGACACATGCAGACAGTCCTGACAGTTTTTCCGATTTTTGTTGCAGTGTTTCTTGTCGGGTGTGGCGGTGGCGGGGGAGGCGGCGGGGGAGGCGGGGGAGGTTCTACTCCACCAGTGCAGGCTGTACACATTAACGGCACGGCTGCTGCGGGTGCGCCTGTGATCGGTTATGTATCGGTTAGAGACAGCTCCACCAATGCTCAGCCGGTGAAGACAAATATTCCTATTGCGGCGAATGGTAATTATTCGATTGATGTGACTGGCCTGAAGGCGCCTTATGCCTTCCTTGCCAGCGGCACAGTGGGAGGGAAAACCGTTTCGCTTTATTCTGCGGCCACTTCGGCAGATGTGGGCGGAACGATCAACATCACCCCGTTCACCGATCTGATCATCAGAAATATTGCCGCGTCAGCGGTCGACGCGTATCTGGCTAATCCGGCCAACATGGCCAACCTGACCACCGCACAGTTGGATGCGAAGCGTGTTGCTTTGACTACGCTGTTGACACCGGCTCTTACTGCGATGGGGGTCTCCGGCAGCATTGATTTGTTGCGCGCCACTTTCAACGCCGATAGCACCGGCTTGGACCGATTCATGGACGTGGTTAAAGTCAGCACGACGGCTACGACCGCAACCATTACCAACATACTGGATGCGGCCAATACGCTGGTCATCGATACGACTACGGGTACTGCCACCGGCACAGTCAGCATAGTTGGCCTAGCACCTTCAGCGACGCCGTTCGATGGCATGATGGCGACAGCCAATGCCTTCTCCGCCTTCTTTGCAACTGCTTTGCCCAGTCCAACTGACCCGAACTTGCTTGCTTTGTTCAGCCGCACTTTCATGGACGGTGGGCAGAGCAGTTCAGCTTTTCTGACCCAAATGACCACACAACCAACGAATGTTGGTCTGAAATTGACCAATTTCGTGGTTGAATCGGTGAATGCGGCATCGGGTGTGGCTCAGGTGCATTTCACTCCGTTGGATGCGGCTGGAACTAATTTAGCGACCGGTAGTGTCGGCGGTGTGGTCAATTGGCAAATGACGAAAGATGCGGTTACTGGCGCATGGCAGATGAACGGGGATCAGCGTCTTGCTTCTGTGAGCGTTAGAACCTCAGCTGAAAAAGATACCTGCGCCACTTGTCTGACGCCTCTCACTTATAGAACTGGTCTCTCGATCGATATTAACAATCAAGGGGCGAAACCTATCGGGTCGGTAATCGTGACAGGCCCAGGGCTTCCTCAAGGTGGTGTGACTCTGGCAGCGCAGCTTAACCAAACCTGGTTCAACATCACCACCACTAATCCTAATTCGTGTGCAGGATGCACGGGCAATACTTGGTACATGGCGGATGCGGATATCAATTTGGTGCTGCCTAATAGCGTCTACACTGTGACGCTGAATGACCTTGCGGGAGCGGCTATTCCCGGCGCTACTTATACCGAGGTGGTTCTAGTCAAGCCAGCACTCAATACGGCTATGGCTACTTTGGCCTACCCCTCGATCACCGGCATGGTCAATCTGGCTGGGGTAGGTGCTATTACATTGACACCTTCATGGAGCATACCAGCAGGGCTAACTGGGGATCTCATCAGCGTGAACATGAATCAGACGTTGACGGCGGGGATAAACGCGAGTCTAAACGTTCAGGCTGACTTGACAGGAAAGACCGCTACCTCGGGAACTGCCACAATAGTCATCACCGCACCTCTACAAGGCGTTGTCTGGACGAGCGGGAGTTACTGGATAAATACGTTCGATCAGTATGGAGGTAAAGTCTTGGCCAATTACTATTAAGCTGAAACAGTAATATAATTTATTAAAGCGGCCTTCGGGCCGCTTTTTTTGGTGCGCCCGGCAGGGCGCACTTACTTGGAGGTGAAAGTCCTCTACTCGCCCTGCAAGGGGAAGAGTTAGCTG